>NZ_JBMPOV010000008.1:0-372428 GCF_049340405.1 Undibacterium sp. Ji42W | reverse complement strand
TCATCAGGTCAGGCTTGATCAGATTATGCTTGAGCATCCAGCCGGGGCCGACTTCGCCACCAAATTCTTCATCGTAAGTGAATAGCAATTCCAGTGTACCCGCTGTTGGTTTTACAACGGCTTCGAGTGCACGCAGGGCAAAAGTATAAGTCGAGAAATCACATTTGCTCACAGCCGTAGCGCGGCCATAGATATTGCCGTTTTCTATTTCACCACCGTAGGGGTTCTTGGTCCAGCCTTCGCCCGGTGGTACGACATCACCGTGAGCATTCAGCAGCACGGTCTTGCCCGGGCCATACTGGCGGCGTACCAGCAGGTTGGTGATACTTTGCAGGCCTGCTTCTTTGACTTCGCTATCAGGTACTGCATGTTTTTCTGCTGTGATCCCCATGTCTTGCAGCAGGTCGGCGGTACGCTCTGCATGCGGGGTGTTATTGCCGGGTGGGGTATCAGTTGGTACGCGCACCAGTTCTTGCAGGAATTTGACTTGCTCGTCAAAGTGATTGTCTACCCAGGCATCGAGTTGTTCGTAGTTATTCATGTGGAGAGCTTTCATTGTGAGTGTGAGTGGGCGTCTTATGTTTGACGCCTCGATTGAAAGTGTTCAACAAAATGGGTAAACGCTTGCGCTGCGAGTGCAGCATCTTCTGCTGTCATGATTTCATCTGGATGATGGCTGATACCGCCATTGCCGCAACGTACAAACAGCATGGCGACATCGCAGATGGCGGCCATTGCCATCGCATCATGTCCTGCGCCAGAGGGCAGGTGGCGTAGTGAGACATCGCAAGCAATGATGGAGTCTGCCAGTTGTTGCTGCAACCATGGCGCACAAGGCACGCTTGCAGCCTCATGGGTTCTGCGCAAATTGAAATGCACCTTGCGGCGCGCCGCGATGCGCTCGATTTGCGCCAGCACATCGGCCACGGCCTGTTCGCGCACAGTATCCTGCTCCGCTCGTATGTCTATCGAAAATACCGCCTTGCCAGGCACCACATTGGTGGCGCCATTCGGCACATTGAATTGCCCCACCGTGCCGACCAGACCAGGCATACCCTGGCAGCGCTGTTCTATATACAGGCCGGTTTCTGCTGCTGCCATGGCAGCATCGCGGCGCATGCCCATGGGGGCTGTACCGGCATGTCCTGCCAAACCTTCCACCTCGACCATATAGCGGGTGGCCCCGGATATGGCCGTGACCACGCCCAGCGCCAGTCCTTCATTGAGCAAGACCGGCCCTTGTTCTATATGGACTTCGACAAAGCCCAGTAAGCTCGCCTGGTCATAGGCGGCTTTGGCCAGCCCGGCTGGATGAAAGCCAGATGCTGTCATCACTTCGCGCATGCTTGCGCCGCTGTCATCCAGATTATCCAGCACAGTCATGTCGAAGGTGCCTGCGGCGGCGCGGCTGCCCAGGAGCGTGGCCTTGAAGCGCACGCCTTCTTCTTCCGCAAAGCCGATGACCTCTATCGCGAACGGGAAACGCTTGCCTGCCGCATGCCATTGCTCTACACAAGCCAGTGGTAGCAAGATGCCTAGGTTCCCGTCATATTTGCCAGCATTGCGCACCGTATCAAAATGCGAGCCGGTCAGCAGGGCGGGGGCATTGGGTTCCAGGCCTTCATAGCGTCCTATGACATTGCCAGCCATATCGCGCCGCACATTCATGCCAGCAGCGCACATCCATTCAGCCAGTTGGGCGGCGGCATTGTGGTGCTCGGGGGTCAGATAAGTGCGCGTCAACATGCCCGGTGTTTCGGTATGTTGCGCCAATACGTCAGCCCTGTTCATGATTTGCGAGGCACTACTCGCGTAGGAATGCATCTTGCTCGACATGCTGGTCTCCTCCTGGTCAGGTGTTTCGGGCGTTTAATTGCGCGCCTCATAGCAACTGGCGACTCTCGTGGTTTCTGGTGGGAAACTGCCTGCATCTGCTTGCCAGGATGGTCGTTGTTTTTGCCTGTTTTTTGAATTCTACTATTGAATTCATTTATTGCATACAAAAATTGGATGCAGTATATTTGATTTCAGATCGCGTCCTGAAAAGGTGGCTTGATGGTGAGGTCTGCAAGAATTTTCGTCTATTTATCAATGAGTTGGAGTTGAATTTCAGTAAGTAATAATAACCAGTCAATCAGGAGGTAATCGTGCAGCGTATCTACAAATCACTTTTTGGCCAGGTGCTTATCGCCCTGGCAGCCGGGATACTGATAGGGGTCTTGTACCCCAGCTTTGGCGTCAGCCTCAAACCCATAGGCGATGGCTTTATCAAACTGATCAAGATGATCATCCCCATGATCGTTTTTTGTGTGGTTGTCCATGGCATTTATGGTGCAGGCGAACTCAAGAAAGTAGGGCGCGTCGGCCTCAAGGCGCTGATTTACTTTGAAGTGGTGACCACGATTGCACTGGTATTGGGCCTGGCGCTGGCTTTTCTGTTCCATCCCGGTGAAGGCATGAACATTGTCCCGGCCTCGCTTGATGCCAGCGCCCTGGGCACCTATGTTGATAATGCCAACAAGGTAAAAAGCGCAGGCTTTGCCGAATTTGTCATGAAGATCATCCCCACCACCGTGGTCAGCGCCTTTACCTCGGGTGACGTGTTGCAGGTCTTGCTGTTTTCGCTGATCTTTGGTTGCGCCCTGTCATTGGTAGGTGAAAAAGCCCGCCCTATCGCCAATATGATCAGCAGCCTGTCTGAAGTATTTTTCAAGTGTATGTCCTTCATCATCAAGCTTGCGCCCTTGGGCGTGTTTGGTGCCATTGCCTTCACTGTCGGCAAATATGGGGTGGGTTCATTGAAACAACTGGGTTTGCTGGTGATCTTGTTTTACGCTGCCGTCATCATTTTTGTGTTTGGCATTTTGGGTACGATATTGAAAGTCGCTGGCTTCAATATCTTTAAATTCATCAAATACCTGCGTGAAGAGTTGCTGGTGGTACTGGCAACGGCATCGTCTGACTCAGTCTTGCCACAGGTGATGAAAAAGCTCGAATACATGGGCATCAAGGACACCACCGTTGGACTGGTGATACCCACCGGTTATTCATTCAACCTTGACGCCTTTTCTATCTACCTGACACTGGCAGCCGTATTCATCGCCCAGGCCACCAATACTCCGCTGGCATTTTCTGATTTGCTGGCGATACTGGCGATTGCCCTGGTGACCTCCAAAGGCGCACATGGCGTGCCTGGCTCGGCGATCGTCATCCTGGCTGCCACTTTGTCTGCCATACCGGCGATACCGGTAGTGGGCCTGGTGCTGGTGCTGTCCGTCGATTGGTTCATCGGCATCGCCCGTGCCCTGGGTAACCTGATCGGTAACTGCGTTGCTACTGTGGTTGTCGCCGCATGGGAGAAAGACATAGACAGAACCCGCGCCCATGCGGTCTTGAATGGCGATACTGCTGCGATTGCCAGCTATGATCTGGCGAACAGCAAGACCGAATTGGCGGCTGGATGAATTGATGGAGTGAAAGCTGTCAGCATGTGACAAAAATAACGCCCAAGGATGGAAATCTTTGGGCGTTAAGTTTATCAGGTTACAATTTCGCCTTAGCTCATCATGCAGCACGCTAGCTCCACAGGTAAATAATATGACCGCCACCACGAATACAGATCAGGCAGACAGCTCAGAAGCCATCGCCCTAGACATCACCACGGCCATCGCCGAGCAAAGGCTGCCGCCCGGCACCAAGCTCAGGGAAGAGGCACTGGCGCGCATGTATTCCGTCAGCCGCACAAAGATCCGTGCGGCCCTGGTCATGCTGGCCAAGGACAAGCTCATTGACCTCGTGCCAGAAAAAGGTGCCTTCGTCAGCAAGCCCAGTGAGCAGGAAGCACACGAGATATTTTTTGTCCGCCGCATACTCGAAGCCGCCCTGGTACGCGAATTCATCGCCAAGGCCACCGCAGAAGATTATGCCCGCATAGAACAACACCTGCTCCAGGAACGCCAGGCCATCAGCGACAACAACGTCCAGGAACGCTCAACCCTGCTCAGCGATTTCCACATCCTGCTCGCCAAAACCGCAGGCAACCAGGTTCTGACCGACATCCTCATGAAACTCGCTGGCCGCAGTTCCCTCATCACCATGCTCTACCAGTCCAGTCGCGACGCCAGTTGCTCTTCGGACGAACACGTAGAATTCATCAAGGCCGCAAAAGCAGGGGACGTAGAAAAAGCCGTAGAACTGATGGCCCATCACTTGCACCACGTTGAATCAGCGCTGCAATTCAAGGAAGTGGCGAAGAGTGACAAGAAGGATTTTATTTCGGCACTGCTGGCTTGAGGTTGATACTCCTTCAGCATTTCAAGGTAGAAGGTGCGGAAAGCGATAAATGTCTAATAAACCTCTTGCAATAAAAAGCCCCGAATTCAAGGCTCTCGCCAGACAGAAAACCAAACTCTGGCGAGAGCTTGACGAGAGCCGGGCTCCGCATCCCGGCATTGATCACATACAAGACCAGTGGGGTACTTATGTTCCCATGGATAAGGTTAAGAAATTGCTTGATATGATGGATCAACTTGCTGGAGTTGATGATAAAGAGGAGTCTCGTGGCAGCAGATATAGTAGAGCAGCCTTGCTGTTGACGCTCAATCTGCTTGATCAGGCGGAAAAGGAATTCAAACTGCTAGTTGATCAAAATCCAGAGGAGACATCATGGAGCTCAAGCCTTGTAGTAATTGCCGCTAGACGCGGAAAATTAGAAGAGGCGAGGCGGATTGCCAACATCGTTAATACAAGCTCGCATACATTCTTCCATATGTCGGAAGAGAGGATATTGGAGGAGTTTGAACGACATGGCCGTTTGATCAAACCTGATCAATCCTGATCATTGAACAACATGCGCAAAACAAAAATATTATCCAAAGTCAGCACCGACAAAGAAAACAGCATCAAGCTGCAATTCCCATTTTTGCAGAACATAAAAGAAAATATTGATCACGGCAATATGGGGCGCGTTGCTACCTCAGTGTTTGACCACTGGATTACTTGCGAGAGCGAGTATTCTCTATTGGATAACATAGACGTCGCTGAACAAGAAAACCGGAATAAAAAATTTCTGTCGCACTGGGCTGCGATATTTGATACTACCGAGGTGTTCACGGTTCGTTACCGTGGACAATGGCCGCAAAAAAAGAAACTGGTCATCAAACAATATACCGACAAGACTGGCTATCTGATGCAATGCAAGCAGAAAATGCTCAGCACCCCATTCCAATTCCTCATCTTGCCCGAGTTTGATAGCCTCTACGTAGCATCGTGGGACGACACCCATGTGCTTTATTTTAACGACCGTCTGCGGGCTGAGCTAGTTCTACGCCTGGCAGAAAAATCTGGATTGCATGTCCTGGAATTCAATTAAATCCAATTAAATCCGAATCACCCTGCGTAGATACGATTAGATTTGCGTAATCGTACGCATGTTGATCTACGCACCATGTTTGGTAGATTTGTTGTTTCGAAGTCTTACATGCGTGCGAATACGTTTCACTAATCGTCTATGTTTTTGGCACCACCTGGCGACTTCATTTTGAAGGCCGGTACATATAAGAAAATGCCAAAATAAGAAAACCAAAAATCGTCATGACGAGTCCCATTTTCACGTCTCTTTTTTCCCATGGCCATCTGTTCTTTGTATAGTCATTCGCTAAATAAATGATCCTCATACTTCGCCCACCATGCAGGGTTTGCGAGGTAGCCTGGTCAATGCTTTTCGTCACAGTATACTTTTCGCCTCGTTCTGTGACGAGTGTCAAACGCACGTCGTTTTGATTGCTAGCTGGCCCAGAAATTTTCTCCAGTGGTTCAACCTGAGCATTTCTTCCGAGAAGCTCGAAGTCGCGGTTTTCGAGATAACCTCCCACTCCTTCATATAAGCCCATTGCAGAAAAAAAGAAACCCAAAACACGAATTTTTCCAGCGAGTGACATGATTACTATACCCTTTTAAATATTTTTTAAGTCACCTTCCACTGAGTCAGCGGAGGTGAGCTCTATTCTTTGACTTGCAAGAGCCAGATTGTCAGCTTGATGCTACTGGTGCAGCAGGTGGTGATGCCGCCATGAGCTTTTGCATTTTCTCCAGATAAACACTGGCTTCTGCTGCCACGTCTGCATCAGGGTAGCGCTGCAAGATCACCTTCACGATGGAAATTGCCTGCGCATATTTGCGGAAATGGTCACCCGACAGGCGGGCGGCCAGCATGTATACGGCGGGGATATCTGCATGCTTGGGGTTCTTTTTGTCAAAGCCCTGTATCAAATTCATCGCACCCTTGAAATCATTGGTGGCAAAAGCACTGCTGGCAACTTGCAGGATATCGTCAGGTTGCACTTCAAAAGCCGGGTCGCGGTTTTTTAGTTCGCTCAGCATATGCATGGCTTTTTCGTGATAACCGGCTTTACCCAGTACCAGCATATAACGCCGTGCCTGTTCGCAGATGCGTTTTTCATCGCCTTTGCGCAGCAATAACTGATATAGTTTTTCATTCAGGGTCAGGCTGCCGCGTTCGTAGCGCATTTCATCTTCCAGTATGCGCAAGGCAGCATCGAGCTCACCTCTCATCAAGAGTGCGTCGATACGTTGGATGAACGGGTCAGAAGATGCAGGCGCTGGATTGTCCTGCGCCTTGGACTGCTCCCTGTGCGTATCAAAATCCACTGCAACCGGCAAACCGAGTTGCTGATGGTATTGATACAGCACATAGCCCATCATCGAATAGGTTGCCAGGATCAGGTAGAAATTCAAAAAAGTCATCAGCGGCACGCTTACGAAGGGCGACCAGGTTGCCGGTATCAGATGACGCAAGCCTTCTATGCTCAACAAAACTGCACCAAAGATTGCCCATACAACGAAATAGGATGCACCCATGCCGCGTATGAAGAACAGCGCTGTCGCAGGGTTGAGAGCACGCCAGGCATTATCTTCAATCGCCAGCACCATCACCGCAGCGGGTATGGGCAGGGCAAACAGGATGGCAAGCACATAAAACCATTTGGCGAAATGCACATCCGGCGCCATGAATTTATCCATCCTGCTGCGCGGCTGGTTGCTGTTTTCTTCTGCACTATTGTCTTGTGCGCCGTTTTGCTTACCATAGGTCAGCTCCGCCTCACGCATGGCAATGCGGCGGGCTGCTTCATCACTGCCATCGCTGCTGGCCCTGGGCGCAGCCATATCATACTGGCTGAGGGCTTTGGGTTCATCCGGGTCGGCACTGTCGTCATCTTCATCTGTTGGCGCAGGCCTGCGTGTAGGGGAGGCCTCATTACCCGCTATTGCCGCCAGCGATGCTGCCGCAGGCATTTGCACACTTGCAGCACTGGTTTTGGATGAGATCGCAGGCGCATTCGCATCCGGCTTCATGGCATATGTGCCAACCACGACCATCAAGAGAAAATATAGCAGGAACACCAGGTTCTGCTTATAGGGGCGCTTGTCTTTATTACCCCAGACAGTAATGTCATCCCATTTTGGGTTCAGTTGCCCCATCGATGCCATTTCCATGACCGCATACGCATAACGCAAAAAGAATAGCATCAGCAAGCCGCGAAACATGCCAAAGGCAAACACCGTCACGACACTCAGGGCCGACAAGCCTGCAATCATGATCAGCGGTGCAGGCTTGAAAGGAAACAGCAAAAACGCAGGCAGGCGCTGCAAAAATGGCGTGATATCGTCTTGGTAAATCTTGATCTTGGGTTCTGCGGACATGGCTACTCTGAATTGTTGTTATGCGCTGTAAAAGCGCTATATAGGGGCGGGCAACCCGGCAATATAAACGTAGTCAGGCTTGTGTGCAAGGCTGTTGTCTGAGGGAATTGTTTTGCGGAAAAATGTTAGTTGGCTTCGGTAATTTATTACCCGGGGAGATGATATGAGTTTCAGTCATTATCATGCGACTAGAGATTAGTGGATTATAGAGAAGTTTTTCTGATGAACGAATGGGCGACCTACTAGCTCGAAAATATTAAGTTGTTTCTAATACTGCAATATACGATTAAATTTCATTAATCATAGAATCCATCAACTAAAAAGCATCTAACAGCGCTGATGATGGCTACCATGGTGGAAAAGTTGTGCTCAGCACGCGGCATAAGCTTAGTGAATGCGTGTACTTATGAATACTAAAGTTCCAAAATTATAATAAATTAACAACAATTAACTTTTTGTGAATATAAAGTATTTGCTAAATTTGCATATTAATTCGTTAATGATTAAAGATTATTATCTTATTCATTTTGAATGTTGTAGCAAGCTGCGTGCACAACAATATCGACGAGGGTCTTGGTTATGACAAAATCATGGAAACTACTTGAAGCACATATACGTGAATTAGCGTCTGTCATTTGGTCAAGACCTGTTGTCGCGCGACGAATTAGCGGGGTGAATTATGATGCAGTCATCGAAGTTTCTGATGACGAAATCATCTTGATTGAAATTACAGAGCAGTTCTTGCTAAACAAGGTCAGAGATGATATTGCAAAAATAATAGCGGTTAAATTGAATTTTGCGAGCAAAGGAATCTTGACGCGAGGGTTTATTGTTTTAAATCAAGAACCGACTCCTGGTATGTCTGAGTTAGGGATAGATTCAAAAATTATGGTGCTGTCTGCTGAGTCATTTACAAAAATGGCTTTTGACTTCCAAAGCTATGTCAATCTTAGGAGTAAGCAAGTATTTGGTAGTGCGATTAATCCGACCACAGGTGAGCCAGACAAACATGCCTACATACCAGTTGAATATACTGATGAACTAAGCAAACACAGTTTTACTACCTTGCAAATAGCTGAGAAATTGCTAAAGGGTGAAAAGCTAATTCTTTTAGGAGAGTACGGTACTGGGAAAAGTAGATGTGCTAAAGAGACTTTTGAGGTATTAGTTGGAAAAGGTACTTTGAACAGCTCTTTTGTGTTTTCAATAAATCTTCGAGATCATTGGGGGGCTTCCTCTGCAATTGAAATTATTGCTGGCCATTTAAAGCGAATTGGCATGTCGAACGTAATAGATCGGGCCATGCAATTGCTTACAGCGGGACATATCACGTTAATTCTGGATGGGTTCGATGAAGTTGGTTCACAGACATTTGGACATAGTTTATTCAAACGGGAGGCAATTCGTAAAGAGGCTTTAAAGGGAATACGAGAGTTAATCGGTGATTGCCGGGCAGGGGTGCTTGTCACTGGACGCCCACATTATTTTGACAGCAATAAGGAAATGTATGATTGTCTCGGTATATCATTAAGAAGTCACCAATCAGTTTTGATTAAGTGCGCAGTAGAATTTGACGAAGCGCAAGCGCAAAATTATCTGAGAAATATTGGGATCAAAGCTCCAGTTCCAAAGTGGCTTCCAAGAAAACCATTGATATTCTTGATTTTGGCGGAAATAAGTAACGGCAAGGCGCAGGAAATATTATCAGCTGAAATTGGAGAGGTTGGATTTTGGGGGCAATTTCTCGATACTGTATGCACTCGTGAAGCAAGAATTAATGCGTCTATTGACCCAGAAACAGTTAGAAATGTTCTTACAAATCTTGCTGCAATTGTGAGGTCAAGTGATCGGGCTTTAGGTAGATTGACTCCAACAGACGTGAATCAAGCCTATGAAAAAGCCACAGGCTCAATTCCCGACGAGTCTGGTCAACTCATGTTGAGTAGGTTATGCACGTTGGGTAGGATAGAGCCAGAGTCCCCTGACAGACAATTTGTTGATCCCTACATTGCACAATTACTGTTTGTGGAAAATCTATTTGAAGATGTTTCAAATAAAAATACCTCTATACTGGCTGAACCTCTTTGGAAGCAAGGTCTAAAGAAAATCGGAATAGAGTTTCTTGCTCAGTATATTGAGCATTATGGTGAGCTAGCTGAGGTTCTTGCTATGGTAAATCACAGTGGAGTCCCAGTAAATTCACAGCCCGTTGGGGAACTGGTCGCAGCGGCAAGTCTTTTGAATGGCGACTCTTTAGACTTTAAGGGGCTACAAATTAAATGGGCGGAAATTTCACTTCTGGAATTGGGTAACATTGAGTTAAAAAATATTGAGTTCAAAGAATGTCTTTTTGATGTTATATCTTTTGAATCTAGCAAAATTAGTTCATCATCTAGATTCAAAATTGAAGATTCGTTTATTTCAATGGTCACAGGATTTGCTTCGGAAACCGCACGACCCGAATGGATTGTTGGGGGGAAAATTGAGGAAACGCAAAGCGCATCAAATTCCGCACGAATTAAATCAAGTAATTTACCCCCGTCACAAAAACTATTATTGTCTATTATCCAGAAGATTTTCTTTCAACGAGGTGGAGGGCGTAAGGAAAGTTCTCTATACAAAGGTGGATTTGGTGAAGCATTTGATAGAAAAATCATCGATCAAATCATCAATATTTTATTGAGTGATGGACTAATTGAGAGAAGCAAAGATAGTTCAGGCCACATATATAACCCAAACCGTGAATATACGGCAAGGATGAAGGCAATTAAAGACCAGTTATCTTTAAGTAACGACCCGCTTTGGCTCAAGATGCTTACTCTTGATCAAAAAAAACATGACAAGAAGTGATTTCTAAAGGAAGTTTTGCTCGTATGCTTTTTGTGCAAGGAAGAAATATCGCATGTTTTTAAAAAATGCCGTCGTGTTTTTGCTCAGTCGATCTAAAAAGGTACAAGATTGACGTAGATGGCAATTGTTTACCTCGTCACAATCCCAAACGTCCCCTGCGCCTTGTCGATGAGACCAAAGAAACGCACCAAATCTATCTTGCTGCCATCCACCTTCAAGTCATCACTGAACATCGTATCCTTGACACCCGCTGTCCCCGCCATCATCTTGATGAAGATGGGTTTGGTCAGTGTCAGCGTGGCGTTTGCATCTTTTACGGGCTCAGCTTTCTTGTGATGCAGTACCGCGTTTTCTATCCATAGGACGTAAGACTCTTTGGTGTCGGTCAGTACCAGGTTGAGCTTGTAGTCTTTACCTTCAGCATCGGGGCCGTTCAGGCCGGCGGCCATGGCTTCGAGGAAGCGTTCTATCGGGGTTTGGCTCAGCATGTCTATCATGGCGGCGCGGTTGACGCCTTTGGCGGGTGGGCCGTTGCGTAGTTCGTTGGCGGCGGTGAGGTAGCTGTTGCGCCAGGTGGATGCTTCTGCTGCGTAGCCCATTTGTTCGTAGGTGCGTGCCAGCAGTTCTTTGGCGTTTTTGTTGTTGCTGTCGGCAAAGACGACGTGGTTTAGCAGCTCGGCTGTCCAGCGGTATTCTCCCTTGTCGAACGATCTTTGTGCAGCGGCGATGGCGTTGTCTGCGCCGCCGAGCAACTCGACATAGTGTTTGGCATATTCTTGCGGTGGCAGGCGGTTCAGGTTGGCGGGGTTGCCATCGTATGCACCTATGTAGAACTGATACACGGCTTTGACATTGTGGCGCAGGTCGCCGTAGTAGCCGCGTGCGCCGAAATAGTTTTCCAGTGATTTGGGTAGTTTGATCTTGTCGGCGATTTCGTAAGGTGTGTAGCCGGCATTGATGAGGCGCACAGTCTGGTCATGGGTGTATTTATAGACATCGCGTTGCTTGCTGATAAATTCTGCAATGCGTGGCTTGCCCCAGATGGGCCAGTTGTGCTGGCCAAAATAGACATCGGCATCGGCACTTTGTGCGAGGGCCTGTTCGAGGTAGCTGCTCCAGCGTTGTGCATCGCGTGCCTTGGCACCGCGCACGGGCAAGAGATTGTGCATGGTTTGCGCGAGTATCTCGGCACCGGCATAGGCT
This sequence comes from Undibacterium sp. Ji42W, assembly GCF_049340405.1. Classification (NCBI taxonomy): domain Bacteria; kingdom Pseudomonadati; phylum Pseudomonadota; class Betaproteobacteria; order Burkholderiales; family Oxalobacteraceae; genus Undibacterium; species Undibacterium sp. Ji42W. The sequence goes on along the minus strand of NZ_JBMPOV010000008.1, from coordinate 360,653 downwards.
TTTTTATCAGGGATGCTGAAGGTGAGTTCTGACGGTGCTTCTGCACCTGGCACGTTGTGGAAGACAAAATTCACACCGTCCAGCGTCAACTCTTGCGTTTCTTTGGTGACGAGCTGGTTAGGTGCCAGCACGCCTACGCTGCCGTAGGCGACCGCTTTGCCGAGACCGGTATCGACCAGGCCCTTGGGTGAGCGTTCGAGGTCTTTGCCAAACTGGTAGCCAGAGCGCCTGGCCATGGCGGTGCCGACGAGAATGTTTTCGCTGGTGGCTTCTTCCATGAAACCATCAGGGGCGATGACGGGGATTTTTTTGCTTGCCACTTGTTCTGGCGTGATGACGCCAAGTGCGCCGCCAAAATGGTCGGCATGGCTGTGGGTGAAGACGATGGCAGTCACTGTTTTGTCACCCAGGTGTTTGCGGGCAAAGGCAAGGGCGGCACTGGCGCTTTCTTTGGAGGTCAGCGGGTCAACGATAATCCAGCCTGTCTTGCCTTCGATGATGCTCATATTGGCGATATCAAAACCGCGCAACTGGTAAATGCCATCAGTGACTTTGAACAGGCCAATTTGGGCATTGAGTTTGGCATGCCGCCACAGGCTGGGGTTGACAGTGGCGGGGGCTGCGCCATCAATGAATTTCCAGGCATCGAAATCGATGAGCACGTCACCTGCGGGGCCGAGGATTTTGCCTTCTGGTTTGGCGATCAGGCCGCGCCTGGCATCTTCAAAGTCTTGCTGGTCATCCAGCGCCAGGCCTTGTGCCATGTCGGCATTGGCTTTGACGGTAGTGGCCGTGGCGTCGCCCATGGGTACGTTGCTGGCCTTTTGTCCGCAAGCGCTGAGGATGAGGCTACAAGCGAGGCCGCTAATGAGCCGGGCGGCGAGAGGTGTTAACTTCAAGTGATGCATGACAGCCTCCATTATTTATTTTATGGAAGAGCGTAGGGCAGCGGGTTATAGTTGTCCAATGCATTCTTAAGCTAAAATTAATGCGCTGCATGCATGGAGGTGTTTAAATGATAATGCCATGCTCAAGCACGCATGTGTCTATGTTTTTATGCTGTCTTATTCAGGTCAATCTCATGGAACATAATGGAACTTAAGCGACTCAAGCATGTAGTTGCCCTGGCAGATGAAAAGAATTTTGCCCGCGCTGCCAAGCGTGTGCATCTGTCGCAATCAGCCCTCAGCCGTAGTATACAGGCGGCCGAGGCTGAGTTGCAGGTGCAACTGTTTGACCGTGGCACGACCGAGGTGTTGCCCACCCCGGCAGGCAGCTTTTTTATAGACAGGGCACGCAAGCTGGTGTTTGACAGCAATTGCCTGCAAAGGGATATTGAGCTATACCGCAGCAAGCAGATAGGTGAGCTGGCGATAGGCGTGGGGCCATTTCCTGCGGCGACCTTGCTGCCCATGCTGATGCCAGAATTGCGGCAGAATTTTGCCAGCGTCAGCTTGCGGGTAGAAGTCAATAACTGGGAATACCTGGCCCAGCATCTGCGGGCAGAAGAACTGGATTTTTTTGTGGCAGATACGCGTGACCTGCCGCCGGACCAGGAGCTGGATATTGATTTGCTGGCGCGCCAGCATGGCGGTTTTTTTGTGCGCGCCGGGCACCCGTTATTAAGCAAGGCAGAAAGGCTGCCTGCGGATATCCTCGATTATGGCCTGGCATCTGTGCGTTTGCCGCAAGCGATACGTAAGGCCTTGGCGCAATTGCTGGGTTTGCCAGCGGGTGCCGCCTTGCCAATTGCGCTTGAGTGCGATGATGTGCTGACGCTGAAGCGCGCGGCCCTGGAGTCTGACACCATACTGGCGGCCATCAATGCTGCGGTGGCAGATGAAATCCAGCGTGGCCTGATGTTGCCGCTGGTGATTGCGGGTATCCCGAATATGCATTCCGAGGTGGGCATAGTGTCGCTGCGCGGGCGTAGCCATTCGCCAGTGGCGCAGTTTGTCATAGGCAGGTTCAAGGAATTGGCTGAATTGCATGCGCGACAGTAGTGGACTTACGCAAAACCGCCACAGCTGCGTTGCAGCTCCCGCATTTAGCAAATTTGGTACTAAAGTACTGTCTTCGTCGCCGACGGAACTAACCTCTCTTGCCAGACAGGTTTCCTAAAGCGATAGCCTTGCTGGGACAATTTTGCGTAAGTCCTAACATATACAGAGACAGGCTGGGCGTTAAAGTCCAAAACTCGCTAGAATCTTGCTTTCAGATAATTCACCGGAGCCAGCCTTGCATCGCAGTCACCACCACAGTGCCATTCTCGCCAGCATACCCGGCATACAATATGGCTTTGGTAATGCCAGGGACTTTGTGCCAGCCAGCCTCAGCGGGCACTGGGATACCGTGCCCAACAAGCTGCAGGTACATGGTACCCGCGTGGTGGAAGTGATAGAGCAATCCCAGCAGTGCGGTGATGCCGATGCTTTTTTCACCCGCCTGCCCGGTATACCTGTGACTGTGATCACTGCTGATTGCGTACCTGTCTTGCTGGCCAGGCGAGACGGCAAAATGATCGCCGCTGCGCACGCAGGCTGGCGTGGCATCGTCGGCGGAGTGGTGCAAACCTTGTGGCAGGAACTGGCCGCACAGGGCGAGCAACCGAAAGACTGGGTGGCTGCCATAGGCGCGCATATAGGCCCATGCTGCTTTGAAGTCAGCGAAGAACTGGCGGCGGATTTTGTACGGCAGTTTCCTGATCTAGATGCCACAGCGATCAACCCGCGTTACCGTCATGTAGATCTGAATGTATTGGCCAGGCGCGCCTTGCAGCAAATCGGTATCGACGATATTGATCATGCCGCGCCTTGCACCATGTGCAGCAAGACCGCAGAAGGCAAATATGTTTATCGCAGTTATCGCCGTGGTGACCGAAATTCTTTTCAGCATTCAGGGCTGGTGATTTTGCCTTGATCTGATTTCTCAACCTTGTCTTGCGCGTGTTGGCTCAGGTAGCCAAGAAAATTGCTGGCAATGGGGGACAGGCGTTTGCCTTGCAGGTGGACGATATACCAGTTCGACATGATGGGAAAATCCTGGACGTCAAGAACGGTCAGGTTTTGATCTGTCAAATGATCGCCTAGCGCATGGCGTGACAGGATGGTCAACCCCATGTCGGCAGCAACCGCTTGTTTGATCGCCTCGTTGCTACCGAGTTCCAGTCTGACCAGGGGTGTGAACTTATTTTCGCTAAAGTAGTGTTCGCATGCCAGCCTGGTGCCAGAGCCCCGCTCACGCAGGATAAAGCGCTCATTTAATAACTGGGCAAATTGCAGCCGTTTTTTCCCCGCCAGAGGATGCTGCAAGGGTGCAACCACGACCAGCGGATTTGGCAAGAATATTTGTTTGACAACGTCAATGTCCCTGGGAGGAGTGGACATGATATAGATATCGTCCAAGTTGTTTCTCAGGCGGTCGACAACGCCGTCACGGTTTTGCACTTCGAGCGCGATATCAATTTCCGGGAATTCCCTGCAAAAATCACCCAGCATGCGCGGGATAAAGTATTTTGCGGTGCTGACCACGGCCACGCGCAGGCTGCCCTCGGTTAATCCTTTCATAGCTGCGATTTGCTGCTCAAAGCTGCCCCATTCATGCGCCAGGTTGCGGGCGGTGCGCGCTAATTCTTCGCCTGCCTTGGTCAGGTAGAGTTTTTTGCCTATCACTTCATACAGGGGGATTCCTATGGTGTCTGTCATTTCTTTCAGTTGCATGGACACCGTGGGTTGTGTCACATGACAGGCGCGTGCAACAGCACTGATGCTGCGTAGCTCTGCCAGGCGTATGAAGATCTGCAATTGTCTAAAGGTAATATTCATAGGTTTTTATCTATGATTGGATTCAATAAAATTGATTTTACCTTATGATGACCTGCGCTTACCATGCCTGCCATCGATATACTTAAGGCAGATATGCAGAGCTTACTTGACCCCGCCATCCTCTTTTTTATTTTTGGCATCCTGGCTGGTTTGATGAAATCAAATCTGGAGATTCCTTCTCAGATTGCCAAATTCCTCTCCTTATATTTACTCATGGCCCTGGGGCTGAAGGGTGGTTTTGCGCTGGCGCATTCTGGGCTTAACCTGCAACTGGTAACGAGCCTGGGCTGCGCGGTTGCATTGGCGCTGATCGTTCCCGCATTGTCTTATCTGGCCTTGAAGCGAATTCTGCCAGCCCTTGACGCCGTTGCTGTGGCGGCGACTTATGGTTCTGTCAGTGCCGTCACTTTTATTACGGCGGTGCAGTACATGGATACCCATGCTTTACATTACGGTGGACACATGGCGGCTGCGATGGCGCTGATGGAGTCGCCAGCGATACTGTTCGCCGTGATCGTGGCAAATGCAGTGCGCAAGCGCCATGCGAATGTCGATGTTGCTAACGCTGTGGCTGGCGCTGTTGCTCAAGATAAGGCTGGAACTTTACCCACACTGGGCAAGATACTGCACGAGTCCTTGACGGATGGTGCACAGTTGCTGTTGTTGGGTGCCATGCTGGTAGGCATACTTTCCGGTGAGGCAGGCAAGGTATCGATGCAGCCATTTTCTGGCGACCTGTTCAAAGGCATGCTGGCGTTTTTTCTGCTTGATATGGGCTTAAAGGTTGCACGCAACCTGGGACAATTGCGTGGGAAGTCGCCCTTGCTGATTGCCTATTCCTTGCTGGCGCCGCTGGCCCATGCCGGAATTGCGCTGATCCTTGCGGCCCTGTTCGGCTTGCCTGCAGGGGATGCTGCGCTGTTGATGGTCCTTGCTGCCAGTGCCTCCTATATTGCAGTACCGGCGGTTTTGCGCTTTGCTATTCCTGAAGCCTCACCTGCACTGTATTTGGGCATGTCACTGGGATTGACCTTCCCATTCAATATTTTGCTTGGTATTCCTTTGTACATGACAATCGCTCATCGTGTATTGATTTGAAACTGCCTCACCTGATTTGCCTAAAAAGCATACAATCTTGCATGCCTGATTGGACTTGTTCAACTTTAGCGGACTCAGCATGAGCAAACATAACCTGAATATTAATGGTCAATTGCAGGCCGTAGATGTCGCCCCCGATACACCCTTATTATGGGCACTGCGCGACAGCCTGAACCTGGTTGGTACCAAGTATGGCTGTGGTGTAGGGCAATGCGGCGCTTGTACTGTACAAATCAATGGCGTACCTACCCGTTCCTGCATGGTGCCAGTATCTGCTCTTGGCAAGCAAAAAGTTACCACCATAGAAGGTCTGGATGCCAAGGCCATGCACCCGCTGCAAACCGCGTGGCAAGAGCTGGACGTGCCGCAATGCGGCTATTGCCAGGCTGGTCAGATCATGTCGGCTGCCGCCTTGCTGAAAGACAAGCCCCATCCTACTGATGCTGATATCGATGCGGCCATGGGCGGCAACCTGTGCCGCTGCGCGACCTATATACGCATACGGGCAGGCATACACAGGGCGGCAGAACTGGCTAATGGCAAGAGTGGCAAGAGTGGCAAGAAGAAGGTGGCGAAATGAATAAGCAGATAAACAGCGCAGTGCCCGCAGAAGTTAGCTCACCGGCCCGCCGTGACTTTTTGCGCATGTCGGCATTGACTGGCGGTGGCCTGATATTGGCTTACCTGGGGGCTGGCGACAGTGCGCTGGCGCAGATCAGCAAACCCGCGGCATTGCCATCAGCCGACTTTGTCCCGCATGCCCTGATACGCATAGGCAGTGACGGTACGGTGACCCTGGTATCCAAACAACCAGAGATAGGGCAGGGCATCAAGACTTCGCTGCCCATGGTGATAGCCGAAGAGCTGGAAGTGAACTGGAAAGATGTGCGCATTATCCAGGGTGATCTTAATCCCGCCTATGGCAGCCAGGGCGCTGGTGGTTCAACTTCCACGCCGACGAATTACAATGAATTCCACAGGCTGGGTGCTACTGCACGCACCATGCTGGTCAGTGCTGCTGCGCAAACCTGGAACGTGCCGGTCTCTGAATGCCATGCGGCGGACAGCACCGTGCACCATGCTGCCAGCGAGCGCAAACTGACGTACGCGGCACTGGCCGCTAAAGCTGCTACATTGCCCGTGCCAGATGCCAAGGATGTCAAACTCAAAGACCCGGCGCAATTCAAATTGCTGGGCACGCGCATAGGCGGGGTTGATAATCCCGCCATCGTGACCGGCAAACCGCTGTTTGGCATAGATGTGAAATTACCTGGCATGCTGTACGCAGTCTATGAAAAATGTCCTGTCTTTGGTGGCAAGGTCGTTAGTGCCAATCTCGATCATATCAAGGCACAGCCTGGCATTAAGGATGCTTTTGTCATTGAGGGCACGGACAATCTGCGTGGCCTCATGCCCGGCATTGCCATTATCGCTGAGACTACTTGGGCAGCCTTCAGCGCCCGCAAGCTGCTGGAAGTGAAGTGGGACGAAGGCAAGGGCGCAACTGAGAGCTGGTCCGGCTTTGCTGAACAAGCCAAAAAACTGTCAACACAGCCAGGCACCGCCACTTTGCGCAAGGATGGTGATGTTGCTGCAGCCATGGGTAAAGCCGCCAAAACGGTGGAAGCTGCCTACACCTACGCCTTCATCTCGCATGCGAGTATGGAACCACAAAATTGCACGGCTGCGTATAACGCGCAAGACAGCAGCCTTGAGATATGGGCTCCAACCCAATTGCCAGAATCTGGTCAGGCGCTGGTGGCTGATGTGCTCGCCATGCCCAAGGAAAAAATCAAGCTGCACATCACTCGCAGCGGTGGTGGCTTTGGCCGCCGCCTGAGTTCTGATTTTATCGTCGAAGCCGCCGCGATTGCCAAACGCGTTAATGCGCCAGTCAAGCTGACCTGGTCACGCGAAGATGATATGCGCCATGATCATTTCCGCGCAGGCGGCTTTCACTTCTTGCGCGGTGCGGTGGATGACAAGGGCAAGCTCACCGCCTGGCACAATCACTTCGTCAGTTTTGGCAATAAAGTCATGCGGGATGGCAAGCCGCAATTGCAGGCGGGCAGCGGTGCTGGTTTATCGGGGGATGAATTCCCTGGCCGCTGGCTCGACAATTGTCTGTTGGAACAGACACTGATGGAGTGCAATATCCCCATGGGCCCATGGCGTGCGCCGGGAAGCAATGTGTTTGCCTGGGTCTTCCATAGTTTTATTGATGAGCTGGCGCATGCAGCAGGGCGTGACCCTGTGCAGTTCCGCCTCGATATCCTGGGTGATAAAGATATCGTGCCAGGCACAGGGGAGCGTGGCCAGCCTTATCATGTGGGCCGCATGAAGCGTGTCTTGCAAGAAGTGGCGGCCAAGGCAGGCTGGGGTAAAAAGAAATTCCCGCGCGGGCAGGGGCAGGGCATTGCCTTCCATTTCAGCCATCGCGGCTATATTGCCGAGGTGGCCGAGGTTACCGTCAGCAAACAGGGTGAGCTCAAGGTCGACAGGGTGGTCGTGGTGACCGATATAGGTTCGCAGATCGTCAATCTCAGCGGTGCCGAGCATCAGGTATATGGCTCAGTGCTGGATGGTATCAGTACCCTGATGTACCCTGAGCTCGATATTCAGCGTGGCCGTGTCGTGCAGGGTAATTTCAATGAATATCCCCTGCTGCGCATCAAGGACAGTTATACCAAGATTGAAGCACATTTCCTGAAAACGGATTTTCCTGTGACGGGTTTGGGCGAGCCAGCCTTCCCGCCAGTGGCACCGGCGGTGTGTAATGCGATTTTTGCAGCGACGGGCAAGCGCGTCAGGCAGTTGCCTTTGACGCATACGGATTTGAGCTGGAGTTGATGGGGTAAAATTGTTGGGCGGCTTCGTAGGTTGGCGAGCGTTGTAGGTTGGGCTACGCTTCACCAGCCCAACACTCGGCGCTTGAATAACGTATTCGTGTGTTGAAGCCCAGTGTTGGGCTGGTAAGGCGTAGCCCAACCTACCTGTACCTCAACTCTCCATCCCATACCGCAACTTCAACTGCCTCGAAATCCGCTTCATCAACAAAGTCAGCGGATAACAAAAGCAAAAGAAGAACAAACAGGCATACAAATAAATAGGCAGCATCAAAGCTGTATTCCCTGTCGCATTGATGACGGTATTGCAGCGGCTGACGAGTTCGCTGACGCCGATGATGGATGCGGTACTCGACGCCATGACGATGATGAGGGCATAGCTGGTCCAACTGGGGATGAACAGAAAGGCGGCATGATGATTGCCTTTCTTCCATTCATCCATGGCGATGGTCAGGTTGTCACTGGTGAAGCCGATGACGGCAATCGCCAATGCCAGCGCTGCCTTGATCCACACCGGGAAGCTGATGATGGTCTTGAAATAAGGCAGCAATATCTCGGATGGCAGCATGAAGGCCAGGTAAAACTGGAACACGATAGTGGGTATGCTGCGCGAAAACTCAGTCGCCACCAGGCTGACTTTGACGCGACGCGGATGGCTTGATAGACGCAAGGATGCCAGCAACCAGCCTATGCCTGTCCCTATGACCATGGCGACGATGGATATCCAGATATTCAGGGCAAATCCACCGAGTAAATACGGTGTCCAGGTCAGCAGATGCTGGAAGATTTCTGTGGTTTCCATCATGCGACTCTCGCCAGGATTTTTTGTTCAAGCTGGCGTATGACACGTACGACGGCAAAGATGATCAATAAGAAGGTCAAGAGCAGGGCATTCATCATGACGCCGACATTGCCGCGTTCATTAATGATGGAAGTGGTGGCTGACAACAGTTCCGGCACAGCGACTGCAGAAGCCATCATTGTGGCCTTGGAGACGTTGATGAGTGAGGCAGTTACTGACCCGCTGGCGAGCCTGGCGATTTGGGAAGTGTTTGTGAAACGCAGGCGGAATTCACCGTGTTGCAAACGGTAGGCGGTAGCCGCATCAAGCAAAGCCGTCATGACACCCGCACCGGTATACACACTGAGGCAAAACACCACGACGCCAAAGGCAGGCAGCGCTATACCGACGGACTCGCTGAGTATTGCACCCACACCAAACAGCAGCAAATACATGCAGAGCAGCGGCGGCGTCATGCGGCCCACCGTGCCCAACAGAAGTGCCGTTGCTGACAAAAGCCATACCTTTGATTCGGCAAACACCGCGCCCGCCCAGCCCAGCAAGAGGCTGAAAGTGATGCACAAGACCGTCAGAGCCAGCGTCACCAGCAAACCATAACAGAATTGGCTGCGGTCAACGCTGTCATACACCAGGGTCAGGTTGATGCCCGTGGTTTCATTGAGCCACAGGCCAAGTTGTGCCAGGCCGCCTACATCCGTCGATGTCAGGAAAACCTGGTTACGGCATTCTGCCCGCCAGTTGCCATCTGCCATACGGTGGCAAAAGGCGGTATTGTCGTCTTCATTCTGTTGCCAGAGCGCGTGGGTATCTGCCAGGAATTTCGATGGTGCTATGCCCCAGGCTTTTTCCCGCTCCTGCAAAAAGCCGCTGCGATGCCAGTCGGCGACGATATCGCCCAGCATTTTTTCAAATGCCGTTCCTTTTTCATCTTTGCTGATCGCCATCGCCCAGGCAGTGTTGAGAGTCGGCGGTAATGGTGCCTTATAACCCTTCCATTCAGGGTTGGCGAGATCATTGATGACGGCGGTATTGTCGAACAGATAGCCTATGCAACGCCCATCCTTGACGGCCAGTTTGGCATCCCTGGCATTGTTATACATCTGTAATTCCATCAGGTAGCGTTGCTGCATGATGCGGTTGAAGTAGGAGCCTTGTGTTACACACACCGGGTGGCCACGGGTATCTGCCCACTCCTTGATGTTGGCTGTTGGAGGCATGAACAGGGTGACGCCGGACGCATAATAATTCGGTTCTATCATGGTAACGATCCGGCGGCGTTCTGCCGTGTCACCGGTGGTGGCTATCACCAGGTCTATCACACCTTCCTGCAATTTTTGCAGGCGGTTGCTGCCTGTGACGCTGACTTTACGCAATTGCACGCCAAGACGTTTGGCGATGTCGGCAGCCAGGTCATGCTCGAAGCCTTCAGGTACTCCATTGGCGTCAAGCATGCCAAACGGTGGGTAATCGGTTTTGACGCCAACGATGATGGCACCACGTTCGCGTATCAGCGTCAGTCTTTCACTTGCTGTAGGGGGGGACGTTGTCTGCGCCTGAGTTGCAGTCATGAACAGCATCATGAGCAAGAGCAGGGCGCAATAGAATTTTATTTTTCTTGAATACGTCATCATGTTTGAATCATGGTTGAGTCATATTTTACACAGGTACCGCCACCGCACGGATGCCATAACCGAGGGCAGCAGGCAGCAAGGGCAGCAGGGCTTCATCGAGCTTGCCCAAAAGATCGTGCTGGGTAATCATCCATTCTGGCAGCAGGCTTTCTGGCGACAGGGCTGTGATGGCAAAGCCAGCCTCCTGCAATTCTGCACGCAACCCCGCAACTGAATACAGGTGATAAAAAAACTGATGCGCCTGTTTGTCTATGTTGCGGGTGAATAAAATATTACCTGGTTCTTTTTGCGTATCGCGGGCTTTGCCCGTCATGCGCTGCCAGTATGCGGCAAATAGCTCGAAAGGGCGGCGGCGGAAGATGCTGGGTACGCTGAGTACCAGCCTGCCTTCAGGCCGCATCAGGCTGCGCAATTGTCTAAGTGTATCTATCCTGGCGGTATGATCACCGACATGGCTGAGTACGCCAAACATCAGCATGACCATGTCATAGTCGCCCTGCGCATTGAGTTTCTCTGCCTCACCATCGAACAGGCGTATGCGTGCTGCATGTGGGTGATCTTGCAAAAAGCGTGACAGTTCTGCGATAGCCGCATGCGAGATGTCATAGGCGGTCAGTTTGGCATTACTTTGCTCCAGCAGTGGCAGGGCATAGCGGCCATTGCCACAACCAAAATCAAGAATGTCTTTTGCTTCTTTTGCGCCGTTTTCAAACAAGAAATGCAGAGTGCTCTGGTTAGGTTTTGGATAACGCTTTTCGTATTCATGACTGGTGTAATAGCGGTCATACAAATCCGTCATCGCCTCAGTGATGTGATGATTGTCACGGACAGGCGCTGGCAAATCATCTTTCACAGGCATTCTTTCGGTGTGCTGGGGCTGATGCTGTCACCGCATAGCCATTTGTCGCCACTTTTCTTGTTCCAGGTCTTGTGCATGTCATCGAGAAAACGTGATGGCGGGATGGACCAGGATTTCTCTACTTGCTGCAGATAGCCATTCCTGTGCCAGTTGATAATGGTCCTGGACAGATATTTTTCCAGCTCGCCACCGTGCTCTGTTGGCGCAATTGCGATGGACCAGGGTGTAGTGAAGATAGTGGTCATGGGCATGACAAAATCATTGGCCCATTCTGGTGCCCGCAACATGGCAGCGATAGCCGTATCGTCATACACCAGGGCAGCACAGCGGCCATCACGCAGAGCCTGTTTTGACCAGTCATTCGAGTAAAGGGCGACAACGTCAGCACCGTAAGTGACCGTCACGCGGCGATTATAAAAAGCGCCGCGACGGCTGCAAACGCGGCGGTTCTTGAGGTCTGTCCATTCCTTGAAATTCTCGCTCTTGCGGGTCAGCAGGTTGACGCCTGAACTATAGTAATGTGGCAGGATGAGGTTCAATTCTTTTTGCCTCTCCAGTGTGTCAGTCAAAGTGGCAATCAGGATATCGACCTGGCCATATTTGACTGCATCGATACGTTCAGCAGTCAGCACCCCCACCAGTTCAAGTTGCACACCCAGATCGGTGGCGATGCTTTGCGCCAGGTCAGGTTCCATACCTATGATTTTGCCGCTGCTGTCCTGATAGCCCCACAGCAGCACGTCTTTTTTTACGCCGACGATGAGTTTGCCGCGCTGCTTGATTTCTGCCAGGCTGGTCGCTTGTGCAACACAGTTCAGCATTGAAAGTATGCAGCACAAGGCGAGACTAAAGATGGTGGATTTGGATATCATCATGATGCCTGCTGATCTGCTTGTGGTTTATTATCGGCCACACTATTTTTTGCGAAATGAAAATGCAGGGCAACGCAGGTAATATCGTCTGATTGCGGTGCGCCATTAGCATGCAGGTCAACATCGGCAACAGTGCGGTTGACGGCGTCATTGACATCGCTGATCGGGTGGTTTTCAAACAGGGGGGGAAGGCGATCAGGCGTGTATTCTTCATTTTGCGGGTTGAAGGCTTCAGTCACGCCATCGGTATAGATCAGCACATAGTCACCGGCTTGTAACTGTACAGTTTTTTGTGAGAAGGGTATGCCATCCATGATGCCGAGGGCGCTGCCACCCGTCATGGGTAAAAATTCTGTTGTGCCATCCTGATGTATCAGCAGAGGCGGGGGGTGGCCGCCATTGACATAGGTGAGTATGCCTGTGGCAGGATCAAGCACGGCGTAAAAGGTGGTGACGAAAATGCATTCATCATTGTCTTCTGCCAGTATGTCATTGGCAATGGCTATGATTTCGCCAGGCTCGCTGGCATTGCGGGTGGCGGTCGCACGTATCAGGGTTTTTGATACCATGCCGAATAAAGCTGCTGGCACACCTTTGCCGCTGACATCGGCCACGACTATGCCTATCTTGCCATTGCCTAATGAAAAGTGGTCATAGAAGTCACCGCCCACTTCCTTGGCCGAGCGCATGATGCCCCATAGGGAGAATTCTTTTTCATTGGGCCAGTGACGCGGCAAGATCGACAGCTGCATGTTGGCCGCGATATCCAGCTCCTGCCGGATACTGACGAGTTGCAGGCTTTGTTTGAAGGCTTGCGAGATGGTTTCAAACCAGGGTTTCCAGGTGCCGGGTACCACCGGTATAGGGGCAGGGGTGAACTGGCTTTCTTTTGCGATATGTGCCACCAGCTTGGATGCAGGCGAAATGAATTCTCGCGTAGTCACATAATAGGTGACTACCATTAGCAGCGTCAGCCCCAGTATCACCAGTAACATGATGGGGCCACGTTCCCACAAGAGGTTTTTCCAGAGCTGGTTCTTGGGAACGACATACACCAACTGCCACGGTGCGGAGATAAAGGGGTGACGTATCAGCAGGTAATCACCTATTTCGACTGCCTGATTTGCGGGTATGTCAGTCAGGCGATTGCCGTCTGTGAGTATGCCTGCTGGCAGGATTTTTTCCAGCTTTTGCGTGGCTTGTACTTCCATTGCATTGGCATATGCCTCGGGATGGGCGACAACCTCGCCATAGGCATCCACCAAAAAGGCCGTACCGGGTTTGTAGGCAAAGTCAGCATTAATACGATTCAGGTAATCGAGGCTGGTATCAATGGAGACCACGCCACGGAATTTGTCATCATGGTAGATAGGTGCCGCAGTTGGTACCAGCAAACCACTGGCGGTGCCACCGTAGTACACAGGTGCCCAGTATTTTTCGCCAGTAGGGTTTTTCTCTGGCGTACCCATGAGCCAGGCCTGGTTTTGATATACCTTGTCGCTATGCGGACGTTTGGCCGCATCCATCCAGGGATAGGTATTGGAAAAATTGTCCACCGATATGAAACGGCTTTCGCTGGCATTCGGCAAATTAAAGGCAATCGCCTGGAAGACCTGATTCAGGTTCAGGGCCATTTCCACATCCAGGTAAAACTCAGGTGTGCGGCCTTGCAATTTACCCAGGCCGTTCAAATTGCCAGTGGCGTCTTTTTCTGGTGCCTTGTCGAGGTCAAAACTTTGCTTTTCCTGTTCGAGTTTTTTGAATAAGGGGGAATGCCCGGTATCGGTTTCTGCTTTGTTGAAAGCAGGCGGAGCGCTATCGTAAAAATTGGCTGCCGAGATCCGCATTGCTTCGAGGTTGTCGAGCGATGAGCGTAAGATGAATTCTACAAATTGCCCATGCCTGTCTACATGGCCTTGTATGACCTTGACTTCTTCGGTATGTTTTTGCCGTATCTGGAACAGGAAGAATCCCATGGTGAGCACGACGATAGCGATATAGGTGAAGCCGACCAGCCGGTTATAGTTGCGAAAGAAGTTAATATTGTTGTTTTCATTGTTATTGCTGACTGGCGGCGTAGTGCTGAGCATTTTCTGGTCCGGTGTCTGGGTTTCTTTGGTCTGTTTTCTGAAAAATGATCAGGACGGGATGCGCTTGCAAAAACGCACTTCATTGATGTCGCCGTCACGGCGGTAAACAAAGCTGTCAGCCATCTTCCTGACAAAATGCACACCCAGGCCACCGATATCACGTTCATCGACATCAAGTGTGGTATCAGGCTCGGCGATAGCGAAGGGATCAAAGGCATGCGCACTGTCGCGGATGATGACTTCAACGCAATTCTCTATCGTTAGAACGGTGACTTCAATTTCACCACTGGCATCATCGCCATAACCATGGATGACGACATTGGTCAGCAATTCATCAAGCATGAGGACGATGCTGTTGGCGGTGCGTGGAGGTATGCCATGGCGCTCAGCCCAGCCACGCAGGGCTTCGGTCAGCGCTTCAATTTCAGCGATCAGCCCGGGGATGATGTGATGGAACCTGGCTTTGCCCGGTGCCGCTTCTTCAATCGACATCTATGCCTCCTCAACGATAGTGAGTCTGTCCACCGGATAGCACACCTGGAGAGGTGAGCAACAGCACAATATCTCAATGTCGCTACACTCTTGGTTTGCATAGTCGAGGATAGTGCTGCCTGCGCATTCTGGTTTTCAGGTTCTTCAATGACTTCTCGCTGCACATGGAGAGAGGCAATATAAAGAAGCTGGACATGCACATGGTTAAAGAATGTTAAATGCTGATTGCTGTAAAAAAACCATTCTATAAAAATCAGTAAAGCCAAATGTCTGAAGAATTTCTGCTCGATAGACAGCTTTCAATAAGTTAGGATGTACGCAAAACCACCCAGCTACGTTGCAGCGCCTCTTCCAGGCACCGCGTACTAAAGTACGGTCTTCGTCGCTGACGGTGTAATCGGTATGTCAGGCAACATGTTGCCTGCCGACGTAACGGACTTCCCTGACAAGGGAAGTTTCCTTCAGTAATAGCCTTGCTGGGACAATGTTGCTTAAGCCCAGTAGTTGGTGTCACCTGACTGGACTATTATTCCCGCGCTGGAATTTTTTGTCGATGCGTTTCTAACGCAAATTAACAGATTTTCCGTGTTTTCTTCACAATTTATTTTATCCATCAATAAGTGTTGTTTGCCCGCATTCATATTGCGGTCTGGTTCTCAGATAGGTTAAACTTTTTACATCGTCTCAGCCGGAAAAAAAACAATGAATGCTCAGTGGTTTTTTCCTACCCCTTATTGTCTGTTCGTGCGTTTGTCTGTGCGCCGCGAACGCTATGTGCAGTTCAAAGAGCTGGCTGGCAAGGTCGCTTTCGCGTACCAGCAGCACAGCCGCCGCATGCGCTGGATGGCCTATGCCACCGTTGCCGGCCCCGCCAATTATGTCTATATCATGCTGCCGCTGGATGAGTTGGGCGACATGGACCGCATGCCTTCACTGGACCAGGTTTTGCATGATGTGTATGGGGCCGACAGCACACCCTTGCTGGAAAAATTCCAGGAATGCGTGTTGCAGATGGAAAGCTTTGTGCTGAACCGTGTCAATGACGGCATAGACCCGATAGAGCGCGAAACCCCACCCCCTTATCTGTATTACCTGAACCTGCAAGCTCAGCCAGGCCGGATGGGGCAACTCATGCAAAATCTGCAGCAATTGGGCGTTGCCACTGCTGGCAGCCCCTTGTTCTGCTTCGCAACCTTTGCCGGGCCAGTCAGGCTGCATGCTTTTACCATGGGTAATACCATAGCTGAACTCGGTGAGGTTGCTACGCTGGAAAGACGGGTCGTGCAACACTATGGTTCTGACGAGGGGCACAAGGTTATCGCCCAGATACATGACACGCTGGTCGATATCGACGCCTCGATATTGCGCTATATAGGCCATCTGGATTGAGATGAGCATGCATACCAGGGATTTCATTTTGATGTTGGGCTTGGATGCAGATTACTTTAATCAATGCATTGCCGTTGGGCATAATTTGATTTCTTGTTCATCATGAGTATTGATATGGATAAGGCCGCGCCAGAGTCTGGGACTCAGGTGACAGAACACGCGATTGCTGTCATCGGCATGTCATGTGTTTTTCCTGGTACTGCCAATATAAAGGCGTTCTGGTCCTTGCTTGAGCAAGAGATATGTGCGGTTAAGCGCATACCGCCAGAACGTTGGGATGCGGTAGACTTGCCTGCCTCTGCCGCGCCATATGCTGGTTTCATTGATGATGCCGCCTGTTTTGACCCGGCCTTCTTCGGCATCTCCCCCAAGGAAGCATGGGCGCTGGACCCGCGCCAGCGCCTGACTTTGCAACTGGCCTGGTGGGCGCTGGAAGATGCGGGCATTGCTGGGGACAGTTTGAAAGAAAGCCGCCTGGGCGTTTTCATCGGTGCTGTCAATGGCGAATTCCTCGGCAGCTTTGCCCATACCGATGATGTGGAGGCCCACATGGGCATAGGTATGTCGAATGCCGTCATCGCCAACCGTATTTCGCATGTGCTGGGCTTGCGTGGTCCCAGCATGACTATCGACACTGCGTGTTCATCCTCATTGGTGGCAGTGCACCAGGCTTGCCGCAGTTTGCAGGCTGGCGATGCCGACATGGCGCTGGCCGGCGGTGTCAGCCTGATGTTAAGACCAGACAGCAGCGTTGCCTTGGGCAAGGGCAGCATGTTGGCACCGGATGGTCTATGCAAGACATTTGATGCCTCCGCCAATGGCTATGGCCGTGGTGAGGGTGCTGGCCTCGTCTTGTTGAAACGCTTGTCAAATGCGCTGACGGATGGTGACCGCATCCATGCCGTGATACGTGGTTCTGCCACTAATCATGACGGTGTCTCGAATGGTATCACCGCCCCGAATGGACTGGCGCAAGAGAATTTGATACAGGCAGCGATGGCTGATGCCGGCATGTCGCCATCAGCGATCCAATATGTAGAAGCACATGGCACGGGTACGCTGCTAGGCGATCCTACCGAAACGCGAGCTTTGGGGCGCACGCTGGGCCAACAGCCACGGCAAATGCCCCTGCTGATAGGCTCAGTCAAAACCAATATCGGCCATCTGGAAGCGGCTGCCGGTATTGCTGGCCTCATCAAACTGATACTGGCGCTCAAGCATAAAAAGATACCGGCCAGCCTGCATTACACCCAGCCCAATCCACATATCAATTTTGAGCAATTGCGCTTGCAGGTGGTAGCGCGAACGACAGAATGGCCAGCTAATCCTGAGGCTGTTACAAGGGCCGCTTCTATTAGCGCCTTTGGCTTTGGTGGTGCAAATTGCCATGTCGTGCTAGAGGAATTTATTCCTGTATCCCCTTCAGAAAATCTACAAGTCGATGAACCGGATATTTTGCTCTTATCCGCATCCAGTAATGAAGCACTGAGTTTGCTGGTGCAGCAAACTGCAAAAGAGCTGCATGCTGATGTTCATCAAAACTTCACTGCGATTTGTTCTTTGTCACAGCATGGCCGTGCTCATTTGCGTCACAGGTTGGCGCTGGTGGCTAGCAGTTCAGATGACGCCAGTAGACATCTGCATGCATGGCTGGACAAAGGCTATGCTGAGCCGTTAGTCACTGACATCGCGGCCAGACGACCACCCAAACTGGCTTTCCTCTGCCCCGGTCAAGGCTCGCAGCGACCTGGCATGGCAAAGGGTTTATTCCAGTTTGCCAGCTTTCGCGCCACCATCGCAGAAGCGGATGCGGTGTTGCCCTGGTCGCTAAGCGAGTTATTATTAAGCTCTGATGAGAATATCGATAAGACTGCGCACACCCAGCCAGCTTTATTGGCGCTGGGGGTAGGACTGGCACGTCTGCTCGCAGAATACGGCATCAAGCCCACGGTGCTGGCAGGACATAGCCTGGGTGAATATACTGCGGCTGTCATCGCCGGTGCTTTGAGTTTTGTGCAGGCACTGCGCCTGGTTGAAAAGCGTGGCGGGCTCATGGAGGCCTTGACTTCAGATGGTGCCATGGCTGCTGTGCGTGCTGATGAAAAAACTGTCTTGGGCTATCTGGCTGGCACAGAGATCAGCGTTGCTGCCGTGAATGGTCCGCAATCCGTGACTATTTCCGGTGCCATAGATCAACTGGATATACTTAGTCAAAAGCTGATTGCAGTTGGCATACGAGTGCGCATGTTGAGGGTAAAAACTGCTTTTCATTCTGTCTTGCTGGAACCCATGCTGGCAGAATTCGAGCAGGCTCTGCAGGAAGTCGAATGGCAACCATTGCAAATAGCTGTGACATCAAATCTGAGCGGTGAATTGCTGCCCGTTGGTCACCTCTACGATACTGCCTACTGGCTAACGCATACGCGTGAAGCTGTGCGTTTTGCTGACAACGTCGCGGCGCTGAGTAAAACTGCTATTGATACTGCGCTGGAGCTGGGAGCCGTGCCAGTGCTGTCCGGCATGCTGGATGATTTTACAAACACCAATGGTATCAATATACGGAGCCTGCCTTGCCTGGATGCGGCCCAGGATGACAGACTGGCATTCTTGAAAACAGTCGCGCACCTGCATGTGTTGGGTAGCAAGCTGCAATTCGCTGACAAAAAAAATGCAGCGGCTGGTGATGCCTTGCCCTTGTATCCCTTTGCCAAGGAAGTCTTTCCCTTGCGCCTGGGTTTGAACAGTTTTAATGGTGACAACGCGGCTGTACCATCAAGCAAAGCTGTCGAAACTGGCAGGCCAGCGTCTGCAAACGCATGCGTGGTCGTCACTGATCCCGCAGCTATCCGCAGCCGCATCATTGCCATCATCGCTGGCTTGCTGGCGATTGATGTCAGCAAGGTCGATGCCGCAGCACCCTTGCTGGAAATTGGTGCTGATTCATTGATACTGATGCAGGCCGTAGGCCGCATAGAAAACGAGTTTGCGGTCAAGATACCGGTGCGTGCTTTTTTTGAGAATTTGTCTTCGATTGAAGCAGTGGCCGCTTATCTGGCCGAACAGCAGGTTGGTAAAGTGTCGACTGATGTCTTTATCGAAAAAGAAGTTAAAGCTGATGTATCGATGGCAACTGTTGTTGCCAAACCCAAAAGCAATATCCTGCTGAGTACTAATCTGAGCGAAGTACAGCGCCAGCACCTGGATGAATTCAGCATCAGTTATTGCAAAAAAACTGCACTGTCCAAACAACAGGCCCAGCAATACCGGCACGTACTGGCAGATAGCCGCGCATCTGCGGGCTTTCGTTTCTCCATCAAGGAAATGCTCTACCCCATCGTGGGTCAGCGAGCTGCCGGTGCCAAAATCTGGGATCTGGATGGCAATGAATACGTAGACATTTCCATGGGTTTTGGTGTGCAGTTGTTTGGGCATGAGCCAGGATTTTTAAAAGAGGCAATGGCAGAAAGCCTATCGCGCGGCATACGCATAGGGCCGCAATCAGACATGGCAGGTGAAGTCGCCAGACTCATCAGTGAATTGACAGGGGTTGAGCGCGTCGCCTTTTGCAGCTCAGGCACTGAAGCCATCATGACGGCACTGCGTCTGGCCCGGACTTTTACTGGTCGCAACAAGATTGCCATCTTCCGCGATAGTTATCACGGTCATTTCGATGGCGTGCTGGGTGAGGTCAATGATGATCCGTGGAAGGTGATGCCGCGTGTGGCTGGCATTACGCCAGGCATGGTCAGCGACCTGGCCTTTTTTGAATATGGTTCGGCAGAGGCGTTGGAATTATTACGTGGCCGCTTGCATGAATTTGCTGCGGTGCTGGTAGAACCTGTACAAAGCCGCAACCCCGGCTTGCAGCCGCAAGAATTCTTGCGCAGCCTGCGTGCCATGACCAGGGCGGCTGGCAACTTGCTGGTGTTTGATGAAGTGCTGGTCGGTTTTCGCATACACCCCGGTGGTGCCCAGGCGCATTTTGATGTGCAGGCGGATATAGTCACGTATGGCAAGATAGTCGGCGGTGGTTTGCCGGTGGGTGTGATTGCCGGTCGCGCCGATATCATGGCTGGCATCGATGGCGGGCACTGGCAATATGGCGATACATCTTATCCAGCGGCGGACACGACTTTCTTCGCGGGTACTTTCAACAAGCATCCGCTGGTGATGGCAGCCGCACACGCTGTGTTGACAGAGATCAAGCGGGGCGGTCTGGCTGTCTATCAAAAACTGAACGACAATACCGCAAGGCTGACAGCGGAACTCGATCAGGTGTTTGCTGCAGCCGGTGCACCTATACACCTGAAGAATTTCGGCTCGCTATTCCGCTTTGTCTTCAGCGAAAACCTTGATCCCTTCTTTTATCATTTGCTGTATCGCGGCCTGTATGTATGGGAGGGGCGTAATTTATTCCTGTCGACTGCGCACACTGATGATGACATCGCTGCGATAGTCAGCCGGGTAAAGGACAGTGTAGCCGATCTCAAGAATGCTGGTTTTATTGCGACTACTTCGCTTGCATCAAAGGTAGAGGAAAAAATCCTGCCCCTTCGTCTTCCTTTATCCAAGGCACAAAAACAATTGGCGACACTGGCGGCTTTGTCTGAACAGGGTTCAGCAGCTTATGTCGTCAGCGTCGCGCTGGAGTTGGAGGGTGATATCAATCATGCTGACATCACGCGTGCATTTGCAACGCTTGTAGCCAGACATGATGCCCTGCGGGCATCCATAGAGTTAGAAGCAGGCGTGCAGAAAATCGCAGCTCATGTGGAAGTAAAAGTGCAGCGCCATCAAGTCACTGCCAGCACGCTAGATGCAGGCTTGCAAAACAGTGTTGCAGCCAGTTTTGACCTGACGCGGGCGGGAGCTTTTCGCATAGACTTGTTTGAGCTTGATACGCATCATGCTGTTCTGCTGTTTGCTGCCCATCATGTCTTCATCGACGGGCAATCCATGCAGATACTGTTTGACGAATTTGCAGCGCTCTCGAATGGCCAGGCTTTCACCAGCAAATCGGACTATGCCTTATTGGCGCAACGCATGGCAGATGCAGGTTCATCGCCAGAAGAGCAAGAACACAAACAATACTGGTTAAATAAATTGCAGCAAGCTCCACTTGGCATAGAGCTGCCATGTTCCCATGCCAGGGCCAGCATGCGTGGTTTTGCAGGCCAGCGTCTCACTCAGGAACTTGACAAGAACATCTTGCGCCAGCTTGACCAAAAAGCGGGCAAGCTGGGCATGTCATTCAGCATGGCGTTGATCGCTGCATTTGCAGCTACCCTACGTCGCGCCGGTGCAGGGCGGGATATGGTGCTCGGCATCCCCTATTCTGGTCGTGACGAAACGCTGGCGCACACGCCTGGTTATTGTGCCCATCTCTTGCCCTTGCGTCTGACTATTCCGGCACAGGCAAATACCAGCACGGTATTGGCAGAAGTGAAGCAGCAATTCCTTGATGCCATCACCCATGCAAATTACCCGCTGTCGCAACTGGTGGATGACCTGGGCCTGGCGCGTGACCCGGCCAGGCCGCCATTGGTGAATATCACCTTCAATATAGATAAACTGGCCGCCATGCCCAGCTTGCCGGGCATGACTGTGCAGGCATATTCTTCGCGCATACGCCATTCGCGCTTTGACATAGGATGCAATCTGGTCGATTGGCAAGATGGCGCGCGGGTAGAGCTGGATTTCGATAGCCAGTTATTTGATGCTGCTGACATGCAGGAATTGCTGGAGAGTTTTGCCGCCATGATAGAACGCATGGCAGGTACCGATCAGGATTTTGATGAACGTGTTGCCGCCAGGGTTGTCTGGTTGCCCCTCAGAGTTGAACCAGATACTGCCAAGCCGGGTTTGCTGCAAAGATTCCGTCAGTCAGTTGAGCAAGACCCACAGGCGATTGCCTTGCGTGTGGATGCATTGGAAAGCATGACACGCCAGCACCTTGACAGGCAATCTGACAAGCTGGCGCTGGATATTTTAACTATAAAGCGAAGCGCAGGCCCAGTATTCTTGTTGCTGGGCCGCGGTCTGGCTTTCCCCGTTGCCATGCTGGCGGCATGGAAGGCTGGTAAAGCTTATCTCCCGGTAGATAGCAATCTACCGCAGGGACGCGTGCTGGAATTGATGCAGCAGGCTAAACCTTGCTGCGTTATCTTGCAAGATAATCCTGGTATCAGTGATGCATTGGCTAAATTGGATATTCCATACCTGCAATTGCCAAACAATCTCGCAGAAATCGATGTTCAAGATCATCAGCCACTAGCTTTGCCTGATTTAGACCCTGAGTCCTGTGCTTATCAGCTATTCACTTCCGGCTCAACTGGCAAGCCCAAGCTGGTCGCTGTGCCTCACAGGTCGGTTGAGCACTATCTCGATGCGGTTATTTCCGCTTTTGATTTGCAGCCCGGCTTGCGCTATGCGGTGATATCGACGTTTGCTGCTGACCTTGGTTTAACCACAGTGTTGCCCGGCCTATTCCATGGTGGTTGCCTCTCCATCATCAGCAATGCCATGGCGCGCGACGCCGATGGTTTTGCTGCACTGATGCAGCAAGCGCCAGTTGATGTATTAAAAATTGTCCCTTCGCATCTTGAAGCCATGCTTGCAGCGCGGGACAATGCGGCAGTCTTGCCATTGTCGCATTTGATACTCGGCGGCGAAACCGCCAGCGCCAGACTTCTGCAACAACTCAATGATGTTCAAGCAAGCTGCCACATCTACAATCACTTTGGCCCGACTGAAGCGACCATCGGCGTCATGGTTGGAAAATGGCAGGGCGACTTGAGTGGCATGCGCTTTAGCCAGCCTCTGGGTAGTAACCGTATCCACATACTCGATGACGCAGGGCAGCCATGTGCTTTTAGCGAGACAGGTGAGATTTATCTTGCTGGCCCCGGCCTGGCATTGGGTTATGTGGGCATGCCTGAAGATGTGACTGGCCCTTTCCTGTTCGCAGATATTGCTGGCGAGCGCGAGCGCCTCTACCGCACTGGCGACCTTGCAATGATGCATGCTGATGGCCGCATACAGATACTGGGCCGCAAGGATGAGCAACTGAAAATACGCGGCTACCGTATCGAACCAGCAGAAATCATCGCTGTCCTGATGGTGCAAGACAATGTGGCGAATGCAACGGTGATCTTGCATAAGCCTGAACTTGGCCGTCCGTATTTGCTGGCCTATGCAGTCGCGGCTGAATCCGAAAAACCACTGGATACACAAATCCTGCTGGCCAAGTTGAAGCAGAATTTGCCAGATTATATGCTGCCGAAAGCAGTGATTTCCATAGCCAGCCTTCCTTATACATCGAACGGTAAGCTAGATCGCGCTACCTTACCCAAGTTGGATGATGAACAAGATAATCCTGAAGTAGAGAACGCCATCAGCTCAGAAGCAGAAGCGGTGGTACTGGCAATCTGGCGTGAACTCTTACAGCGTGAGAACCTGGGTACTCAGGCAGATTTTTTCCAGAGTGGCGGCGATTCCATTTTGGCGATACAGATGATGGCCCGCTTGCGTCAGACTGGCTGGCAAGCCAAGGCCATGGATTTATATGCAACGCCCGTGGTGGCCGACTTTGCAAGGAAAATTCTGCCTGTTGGCGAAATGGCTGGCGCTGATGTCAAGCCTGAAGGCGAGTGCGGACTTTTGCCTGCGCAGCTCAGGTTGCAAGAACTGATGAAGGAAATACCAGATCATTTCAATTTATCTGTCTTGCTGGAAATGGCGGACTGGGTCAGCGCTGACATGCTTGAACAGGCATTGCAAGCGCTGATAGCGCAACATGATGCGCTACGACTGAGCTTTAATAAAGAAGCTGCACATTTCAATGAACTTTCCCATAAACCAGTTTTGCATCTGACTAAAGACTACCAGCAAGTACAGGCTGCATTACAAGCTGCACAAGGAAGTTTGCTGGCCGCCGCCTGGACACCTGCAAGCGAAGTGCAACAGCCCCGACTCTTGCTCGTCGTGCACCATCTCATCAGTGACGGTATCTCCATGCAAATCCTGCTGGAAGATTTGCGACAGGCACTGCTGGATTTGCAGGCAGGCCGCACCCCCGCGCTTGGAAGAAAAACAGCCTCAGTGCAAGCCTGGGCAGAACATCTGAAGCGCCAGGCCAGCCAGGATGCCGTGCTTGCAGAAGCTGAGTATTGGGCCGTTTGTACTTCCATTCCCGCGCCGGAGTTGCCGAATAGTGGGCAGGGTGATGGTTATGGCTGCATTGCCGAAGAAGCGCAAATCAGCGTCATCGTACCCGCAGAAATCACCAGCCGCTTTTTACGTGGGCTGCCAGATGCAGTAGCGGAAGATATCCTCATCGCAGCCCTGACCCTGAGCCTGGGCGACTGGACGGGTGAAACTGTCGCCTATCTGGAGCTGGAAGGCCATGGCCGTCAACTTGACCAGACTGAGCTGGATGTCAGCCGCAGCGTGGGGTGGTTCACCAGCCGTTACCCGGCATGGTTTGATCTGACCGAGATAGTTGGAGATGCTGCTGCCAGCGAGATTGCAGCACAGCGCAGGGACATACCTGCGCATGGCTTTTCTTATGGACTATTGCGTTACCTGGGTGCAGACAAAGTACGTGTCACATTGGCACAAGGACAGATGCCTGAGATCAGCCTGAACTATATGGGCCAGATCAATCCACCACCTGATGATGTCTGCAAGCTCTTGTCGTGGTCGCCAGACCGGCAGGATAGAGGGGCAGAACGAGGAGGACATCTGCCACGTTTGCATAAACTGGCGATAGAAGCTTATATCCTTGATGGTTGTCTGCACTTGCTATGGCAATACCATGCATCCAGCTATCAGGAACAGGAAATATGCAGCGCCGCGCAAAAAATGGCTGCCTATATCGCCAGTATTTTGAGCAGCAACACTGCGACAGAAGCAAAACATGGGAAGGAAGAAATAACATGAACACGATGCCCAAACCCGGACTGAATCTGCGCCGGCCGGCGGTGCGCCTGTCGGATGGCAGCCTGGTGGACAAGCAAGGTTTTGCCAACGCGTCCGGCTTGCCGCTGGTCTTGCGCCCTCATGCAAAAGGCGTTGATTTGTTGGGCTGGATCAGGGATAACCAGGCGCAATTGCAGCAGGATTTATTGCAATATGGTGGCTTGCTGTTCCGTGATTTTGACATGCGTGGTGTGCAGGATTTCCAGGCGGGCCTGGATGCCTTTGGCGTGCAGCTCATGAATTACATAGAAAAAGCCACGCCGCGCAAACAGGTGAATGGGCAGGTATATACATCGACCATCTTCCCGCCTGAACATGTAATCGCCCTGCATAATGAATTGTCGTATGTACGCCAGTGGCCGGGTCGAATCGCTTTCTTTTGTGAAGTCGCCGCCGAGACAGAGGGTGAGACCCCTATCGCTGATGTACGCCGTGTACTGGCTGCGATAGATACTGAAGTCAAGGAGAAATTCCGTCGCCTGGGCTGGATGCTGGTACGCAATTTTGGTTCTGGCATAGGGCCATCCTGGCAGCATTCGCTGGCAGTAGAGAGCAGGGAAGAAGCCCAAGCCTATATGCAAAAGTCGGATACGAAATGGACCTGGATGGAAGGCGACAGGCTGCGCACTTCACAAGTACGTTCCAGCATACGCTGCCATCCGCAGACAGGTGAAGAGCTATGGTTCAATCACATCGCTTTTTGGCATCCATCCAGCATGACGGATGAAGTACGTAATTCATTGACTGGTGATCTGGGTGTGGAAAACCTGCCCTATAACACTTTCTATGGTGATGGCACGGTGATTCCTGACGAGGTGGTGGCGCACCTGCGCGCCGCCTATGATGCAGCAACTATCAAGTTTCGCTGGC
Organism: Undibacterium sp. Ji42W; assembly: GCF_049340405.1. Classification (NCBI taxonomy): domain Bacteria; kingdom Pseudomonadati; phylum Pseudomonadota; class Betaproteobacteria; order Burkholderiales; family Oxalobacteraceae; genus Undibacterium; species Undibacterium sp. Ji42W. Next base: position 334,901 of record NZ_JBMPOV010000008.1, on the reverse strand, counting down.
AGCCAGGTGACCTGCTCTTGCTCGACAATATGCTGGTTGCGCATGGCCGTTCCAGGTTCACTGGTGAGCGCAAGATACTAACGGCCATGGGGGATGAAGTGCGCCCGACCAGTGTCTTGCCAGGTTCGACAAACTGAATGCAATGCACATACAAACCAGGGACATGCAAGTGAGCGGCAAACTGAAAAGCGGTTTTCCATTGTCACCAGTCCAGCAAAGGCTGTGGCAACTGGCGCAAATAGATGGTCAGCAGACTTATCTTGTCAGTGTTGACTTTCGTAGCGCTGGCGTGGACGAAGCACTATTGTGTCTTGCCTTTGACCAAGTATTGGCCAGGCATGAAATTCTGCGCATGGAATTTGGTGTCTTGCCCGGCATGCAATTACCTGTGCAGGCGCCCGCTGAAACAATGGAACCTATAAAGGTGGCGCCACCGCAACTGGCAGCAATCCATGAAGACCAACGCGCCTGCCTGCAAAAACTGAATGACAGCCATTACCGTCTTGGCCTGTCTTCCCTGTGCGCCGATGCACAAACTGCTTTGCTTATATTGACTGAAGTCGAAGAAAGACTGGTAGATGCAGCATGGTGTGCCGTGCCCGATACTATAAAAGTAGAGGAGGAAGACCTGCCTTTCACCAGCCTTGCGCAATGGCAGCACGATATGCTGGCAGAGCCTCAGGATGTGCAGTTGCCAGCCTGGGATGCGACAAACAGCCTGGCAACAGGCAGTCTGCCAGACTGGCCTTTCATGCGCAGGCAACGCCAGGCCACACCCTATGTCAAGCGCCAGCCTCTTGCATTATCAGCGGACTTGTCCGTCGCCTTGAATGCCCTGGCTGACAAAAACCAGTTGCCAGTCGCGCATTTACTTTATTTGGCCTGGACGGTATTGCTCTATAGATTAAATCCGCAGTCAACTGCTGTGGCATATCAGGCCAATGGCCGTGCCTATGAAGAAATGACGACGGCTATGGGGCCTATGGCGCGCTTTATCCCGCTGCATACTGTAATAAACCCGCAAGCCAGCTTCATGGCTTTGCTGATGACATATAGCGCAGTCATTGATGAAGTTTGCGCGCTGCAAGACTACATTGCGCCGCTGAATAGCAAACAGGGACTGGCCGCAGGTTTTTGCTGGCAGCAGGCAGGCGCGGGCAAACTAATAACAGCAGATGCGCCTTTCGCCTGGATCGATGAATGCCTGCTGGTATTGTTTGCTTATGCGGGTGCGCCAGGCCAACTGCAACTGTATTTGGATTACGACATGGCAGTGTGCGACTCTGCCTGTATGCATCATCTGGAAGAGGAGTTGCTGGCTCTACTGACATCCATAGCCGCGAACCCGGATGCGCAGGTAGATCAATTGATACTGCTAGGCCCCAATGAACGGCGGCAGATCATGCAAGACTTTGCCGGGCCGGTTGTGTCGTCTGCAGAACCCTGGCAAGCGCCGGTGCAAGATATTCTTGATTGCCTTGCACAACATCCTGATCAGATATTCCTACAAAGCCCGTTGACCCAATTGACTGGACAGGCTTGCTCACACCGCATTGAGGAGTTGGCACAGCATGTATTGCTGGCCAGGCAGCAGGATGAATCCAAAGCCAGGGTCGTGGCAGTATTGCTGGACCGCAGTGTCGATATGATAGCCAGCATTCTGGCGATACAGGTGGCTGGTGCAGCATACCTGCCGCTCGATACTGCATATCCTGAAGAGCGTATTGCTTTCATGTTGCAAGACAGCGGTGTGAGCGTACTGCTGACCAGTGCGGTAATTGCTGCCCAATTCAAACAGCAAGTGGCATTTGCAGGACTGCTGGAAAAGATAAAGCTGATTACCGTTGATACCTTGCCCGCACTTGAAGATGCAACTGCCCCGCAATTTCCTGTATTGCGAACCAATGACCTGGCATATCTCATTTATACCTCGGGTTCGACTGGATTACCCAAGGCTGTCGCCGTATCGCATGGCGCGCTGGCCAATCACATGCAATGGATGCTCAGGGATTTACCGCTGGATGCAGACGATGCAGTCCTGCAAAAAACTGCCATCAGTTTCGATGCATCGGTTTGGGAAGTATTTACCCCTTTAATGGCAGGTGCCAGACTGGTACTGGCCGCACCCGGCGTCGAAAGAGACCCGGAAGCTTTGTTGCAAACTATGCAGGATTTTGATATCAGCGTGCTGCAACTCGTGCCCAGCATGTTGCGCATGATGGTAGAGCAGCCTGAATTTGCCAAATGCCTGCGCCTGCGTCGTCTGTGTTGTGGTGGTGAAGTGCTGGATGCTGAACTGGCGCGGCAGGCACTAACTGCTTTACCAACAGGTGCAGAGTGCATCAATCTGTATGGCCCTACTGAGGCGACAGTGCAAGTCGTCTATGAAAAGGTCGGCATGGATGACACGGTGGTTGCCATCGGCAAGCCCATAGACAATACCCGCATCTATGTACTCGATGACTATTTACAGCCGCAAGCCATAGGTGTGCGTGGTGAATTGTACGTGGCAGGTGCCAGCCTGGCGCAAGGTTATTACCAGCGTGATGCCTTGACGGCGGAGCGTTTTGTCAGCGATCCATTCGTGCATGGTGAGCGCATGTACCGCACCGGTGATCTTGGTGCCTGGCGCATGGACGGCAAGCTAGATTGCTTTGGTCGCGCAGACAGGCAAGTCAAGCTGCGTGGTTATCGCATAGAACTGGGCGAGATAGAAGTCATTGTTGCCGCACAGGCAGGGGTGTTGATGGCTGCCGTGGTAGTGGACAGGGATGCCGCAAACATAGACCAGTTACTGTGCTTCTACTCGCTCAAGCCAGGGGCCAGTCTGGCCGCTGCCAGCATCAAAGAGACGTTGGCCGCTGCTTTGCCTGACTATATGTTGCCAAACTGGCTGATACCGATTGATGTCTTCCCCTTCATGCCTAACGGCAAGGTCGACAACAAGGCTCTGCTCAAGCTGCGCCCATCAAATACCGCCATCTCGCAGGCACCGCGTGACACATTGGAAATGCGACTGGAACGTATCTGGGAAAGTGTCTTGCATGTCTCCCAGGTTGGCATCACCAGTAATTTCTTTGACCTGGGTGGGCATTCCTTGCTGGCCGTGCGCTTGATGGCTGAGATAGAAAAAGAATTTGCCCACAGGTTGCCGCTGACTTCGTTATTCTCTGCACCCACCATCGCTGCCCAGGCAGAACTCTTGCGTAACGAGAGTTTGCAGCTTGATCCTATAGTGATACCTATACGTGCCGGCAATCCCCAGCATACGCCCATTGTACTGGTGCATCCTACCGGCGGCAGTGTCTTGTGTTATCGCGACCTGGCCAGCGGTTTGGCGACAGACAGGCCAGTCATTGCCCTGCAAGACCCGGGTCTCATGGGGCTAGCGACCTATGAAAGCGTGGAAGAACTGGCCAGCCTGTATCTGGACAAGATAGTCTCGCTGGTCAAGGACCAGCGCTATTTGCTGGCAGGCTGGTCTTCTGGCGGCATTATCGCTTATGAAATGGCGAGGCAGGCATTGGCACGCGGTTATGAAATTGCCTTCTTGTGCCTGATCGACAGCCAGGTTGCGCCACTGGCTGAATCTGCGCCGCCGCGTGAACGTTTGTTGCGCTCCATCTCGCGCCTGATAGCCCACAAGGCAGAGATCGCCTGCCCTGATTTATCTGGCCTGCCATTTGATACTGCCTTGCAGCGCCTGCTGGAACTGGCACGCGAAGCCGACTATGTACCACCGCATGCGGATGAAAAAGAAATCGCCCGCTTGTTTAACGTGTTTGAAAAAAATGTGACTGTCATAGGCCGCTATACCGCAGGCCCTCTGCCACGCCGTACCTTGCTCATGAAAGCCACACAGGCTTTGCCGGAAGCGATACGTGAAGCAGCTGTGCATTACAACTCGGAAGAAAAACATCTGGGCTGGGACAAACTCTGTTTTGTCAAAGTGCGCGATATCGTCGGCGACCATATGTCGATGATGGAAACACCGAGGGTCAATGCAGTAGTAGAAGCCCTGGATCAGGAATTGAAGGAAGTCGAGCGCTTGCATGGCCTTGGGCGGCAGATACTGCTGCCTATGCTGGGTTTATAGTTGGCAATCAGTATGTTGTTTTCTGTCAGTATGATGTGCAAAGACCTATGAAAGCTGGAACAAATATGGACATGGCTTTTCCTCTGACGCCTATGCAACAAGGCATGCTGTTTCACCATTTGCGTGAACCAGCCAGTGCTGCCTATTTCCAGCAATTGCGGGTGCGCCTGCAAGGTGAGCTGGATACGGCAAAATTGCAGCAAGCCTGGGAAACCGTCATCGCCCATCATTGCGCATTGCGCATGCGCTTTCTGTGGACAGGAGACCAGCCGCTCCAGCAATTACAGGCTGCAATCGTCCTGCCATTCAAAGTTGTCGATTACAGCCAGTCTCCCAAACACGAACATGAAGCATTGCGTCAGCAATTCTTGCAGGCTGACAGCCAGCAAAGGTTTGCGTTGGATCATGCACCGCTGATGCGCGTCAGCCTATTACGCTGGGCTGAACATGAATGGGAGATGGTCTGGAGCCATCATCATTTGATACTCGATGGCTGGGCATCCGGCCTGGTGCTGGCCGCGGTAGCACAACAGTATGCAGATGTATTGCAGGGCAAGACAGTCAGCCTGCCAGCAGAACGGCCCTATATCGATTTTTTGCTATGGATAGGCAAGCGCGATAACCTGGCGGCAGAAGATTACTGGCGTCATGCCCTCCGCGGTATTGAGCAGGTAACCAGTTTGCCTGTGTTGAAACGCAACACAGGAACGGCTGCAAAAGTCGTGGCTTTTGAAAACCTGCTGGCCGCTGATGACTTCACTGCATTATCGGCCTTGTCGCAAAAAAACGGCGTGACCACTGTCAGCGCCATCATGGTTTGCTGGGGTTTGCTCTTGTCCAGATATGCAGACAGCAAGGATGTGCTGTTTGGTGTGACCACTTCTGGCCGGCCTGCTGAGCTCGATGAGGTAGAGCAGATGGTTGGTCTGTTCATCAATACCATCCCGCTACGCATCAAACATAACGCGGAACAAAGCATTGCCAGCCTGCTGACTGATGTACACAGACACCTGGCCGCATCGCGTGAACATGAACACAGCAGCCTTAGCCGCGTGGCTGAATGGAGTGAACTACCCTCGGGCCAGGCACTGTTTGACACGATCGTTGTGTATGAAAATTACCCGCTGGCAGTGCAGGGCAATCAACTGGGCGATGCACTCATCGTTGATTACCATTTGCAGGAAGAATCGAATTACCCGCTGACCTTGATCGTAGAACCGAAAGACAATGGCGTGCATTTGCGCCTGCTGGCAGACACTGCGCGCATAGAGCCTGCAACAGCGCAAGCCATGCTGGACCAATATCGCTTTTTGTTACAGCAACTGGCACATGCCAGTAGTGGGCAACAGGTCAGGAATTTGCATTTGCTGACAGCAGCGCAGCGTGAACGGCAATTGCAGCAATGGAATAACACTGCCTGTGCTTATGACACCACCGCCACGCTGGCGAGCATCTTTATAGACCAGGCAGCACGCACGCCAGATGCGATAGCGCTCATCGACGCGCAGGGCAGCATGAGCTATGCCAGTTTGCGAGACAGGGTCAGCCAGATGGTGCATGCCATCAATGCCTTGGGATTGAGCGCGAATTCGCCAGTCGCCGTCAGGCTCACGCGTGACCGCGAAATGCTGGTTGCCCTGCTGGCCGTAGTCGCCAGCGGCCACCATTATGTGCCTATTGAACCGCAACTGCCTGCCGCCCGCGTCATGGCGATTTTTGATAGCCTGCCGGTGCGCTGCATACTGACGGTCGGCACTTTGATGGATAGCACGCAGGCCCTGGCAAATGAACGGCAATTGCAAGTCGTCTGTGTTGATCAGACGACAGTCTTGCCAGTCGTAGCCTTGCAAAATCGGGCGCGTCCGCAAGACCCGGCTTATGTGATCTTTACATCCGGTTCCACTGGCAAGCCCAAGGGTGTGCTGGTCTTGCATCAAAAAGCCATCAACCTTATAGAGTGGGTGAACCACACATTTGACATAGGCGCGCAGGATAAGCTCCTGTTCGTCACTTCACCCGCATTTGATCTGTCGGTATATGACATCTTTGGCATATTGGCCGCAGGCGGCGTCGTCAGGATCGCCAGTGAGGCCGAGATTGCTGATCCTGAACGCTTGCTGAAAATTATAGAGACAGAAAATATCAGCTTCTGGGATTCTGCCCCGGCGGCCTTGTGGCAACTGGAATCATTATTGCCACAAGGTTCTGCGGTCACTGCCAGGCTGCGCTTGATCTTCGTCAGTGGTGACTGGATACCGCTGGCCCTGCCAGACCGCATGAAAGCCGCTTTCCCCGGCGTCTGCGTCGTTGCCCTCGGAGGTGCGACTGAGGCGACGATCTGGTCGAATTATCATATCGTGAGAGAACCGCAGCCAGACTGGGTCAGCGTCCCTTATGGCCGGCCTATACAAAATGCGCGTTACTACATCCTAGATGCCGACTTGCAGCCTCTACCTGTGGGCCTGCCTGGTGATCTCTATATCGGTGGTGATTGCCTGGCCGAAGGCTACGTGGGCCAGCCTGAATTGACGGCAGAGCGCTTCATGCATGATCCCCATGCAAGATCGGATGTGCAGGATGCACGCATGTATAAAACGGGCGACCGTGCCCGTTTTTATGCTGATGGTGTCATGGAATTTCTGGGCCGTCTCGATAACCAGGTCAAGATACGCGGCTTTCGCATAGAGCTGGGTGAAATAGAAATCGCCATGGGCAGGCATGCAGCGATACGTGATGCGATCTGCATAGTGCATGACCATAATGATGGCAACCCGGCATCGGGTACATCCGACAAGGAATTGCTTGCTTACTACGTGCTGCATACCGGCCAGAACCTGGGGGCCGAGGAATTGCGCCTGCATTTGCAAGCGCAACTGCCAGCCAGCATGCTGCCATCACATTTCTTGCAGCTTGATAGCGTGCCTGTGTCGGTGAATGGCAAGGTGGACAGGAAAAACCTGCCACTGCCTGAGCGCAAGGGCAATGCGCACGCGACGCAGCAGGCTGGTGCTGATGCTGTGCAAGACATCATCGCAGCAGCATGGTCCGAAGTATTGTCTGTGCCAGGCGTGCATGCCACAGATGATTTCTTTGCCCTGGGCGGGCATTCATTGCGGGCAACCGCCGTCATGGCAAGGCTGCGTGCGGCTTTCTCGGTGGACCTGCCTTTGCGCCTGATATTTGAATACCCAAGCTTGCAGTCCTTGGCAGCAGCAGTGCGCGAATTACTGAGTGGCCATGCGCAAGTACAGGTGCTGGCTTTACCCGCATTGAATCGCGATGAGGGTTTGCCCTTGTCACGCGCGCAATCGCGCCTGTGGTTTTTGCACCAGATGGAACCACGCAGTGCCAACTACAATGTCGCACTGGCGGCACGGTTGGATGGCAATCTGGACCAGGCTGCTTTCCAGCACGCGGTACAACAAGTGGTGGCACGTCATGAAATCCTTAACCTGTGCATACAAAAACAAGGGCAGGGTGCAGTCATGCAGGCCATGGCCAACGACGCTGATCTGGCAATTCATCTGGAAGATATCAATACGAAAAACCTGGATGAAACACAGATCAATGCCAGGCTCAAACAACTGGCCAGCCAGCCCTTTGATCTGGAAAATGAAAGACCGGTACGCCTGAGCCTCCTGCTCAATGGCGAGCGGCAAGCCTATGTGTTGATACTGATACACCACATCGCTACCGATGGCTGGGCGATTGCCCTGTTTGCGCAAGAACTCTTGCAGGCCTATGCCGCTGAAGTAAGCAATACCCAGGCATTTGCAGAACCCACACTACAATATGCTGACTTCAGTCACTGGTGGGAACAGCAGGTACAAGGGCAATACCTTAACAAGGAAATGCAATATTGGAAGCAGCAACTGGCTGCCTTGCCACGCTTGAACTTGCCCACAGATTTGCCGCGTCCGGCAAACAGCAGCCATGCTGGTGCGCGTATCAGTTTTGAGCTTGATGCCAAATTGTCCGATGATTTACGCCGTGTCGCGCGGCAGCATTCAGCTACCTTGTTCATGCTCTTGCTGACGGCTTTTTATGTCGTCCTGCGCCACAGGTCTGGCCAGGATGAGATCGTCATTGGCAGCGATATCGCAGGCAGGGATCATCCGCTGGCAGAAAAAGTACAGGGCTTCTTTGTCAATCAACTGGTCTTGCGCAGCAATTTTTCTGATTGCAATAGCTTTGCCGATATGCTGGGCAAGGTCAGGCAAACCAGCCTGCAAGCCTATTTCAACCAGCACCTGCCATTTGACTTGCTGGTGCAAGAACTGAACCCGCCACGCGATGCCGGTGGCATGCCGCTGTTCCAGCACAAGTTCGTCCTGCAAAATGCACCGCTGGCGCAACTGGATAACAAGCACTTTCAGATACAGGCAGTCGATTTGCATACTGACACGGCAAAATATGATTTGCTGCTGACTGTCATTGATGAGCCACAATTGCGTGCCACACTGGAATTCAGCACTGAATTATTTACCGTAGCAACTGCACAAAGCATACAACGAGAATTTATTGCCGTGCTGGGTCAGGTCGCCGCCGACGCCAGCATCAGCTATGCCAGCCTGGCGAGCATGTTATCACTCGATGGTGCAGAACGCCAGGAAGCGGCAAAACGTGATTTGCGTAAGAGTGGCTTGCAAAGACTGAAAGACTTGCGCAAGCCTGGGGCAACAACATGAGTAACACGATCATGAAAGATGCAATGACGGAGCAAGCAAGCATGACTGCCCATAAAGTGGAACGGGTTTTGTGGGATGTGACGACAGAAGCGGCTGAGCTGCATGCAGCTCTGTCAGCGATTTTACCGGATCTTGATACGCGGCTGGCGGCATTGCGCCAGGAACTGCCTTGTGCGCATGGCATCAATCCTTTCCAGTCTGGTGCATACCAGCGACCTTATCGCCATCTGCGGGCTTTTTACCAGGATACGGGTGCAGGTGTGCTGGCGCATAAAGGGACGGAAGTGTATGCGCATGACCGTGACCAGCATCTGGCTGTTCTTGCACAATTCCGCATTGATTATCCCATACGCGGCAAATCTCTTTTTTCCGCGGCTGAGCATTTTGCCCTGGTCGAACAAAAAATCCCGCTGGCCATCAGTGCTTTTGAAGCGGTGGAAGATGCGAAGGCTGCCTGCATGTTGCAGCAGGCGCATTTAAAACGTTTTGGAAATCTTGCCTGCATCCCGACACCTTTGCTGGTGATACAGTGGCCTGCGTCGGCACGCGATAGTCATCTTGCTGCCTTGCGCAGCCTGCTATCAGAACGTGCGATGCGCATAGTAGAAACTTCATCAGCAGATGGCCTGGCCGCTATTATTTATTACTACCCCAGCCTGCCTTTGCGGGTTGCGCATTTACCTGTGGAATTGAAAAAGCCCGGTAATACACCCTGGCTGCAAAGGCTGAGTATCCTGACTGCGGATTATGGCCTGACGCCGGAACAAGTGGTGGACCGCTGGATAGACCTGGTCGCCCGCATGCTGGCACTGGGCTTCTTGCCTGGCCGCACAGAGCACATAGGCATAGGTCATTGTCTGGAAATGCAAAATGCCGTCATTGATGGCGGCTTTGTCGATCTGGCTTCCATCATCCGCATGGCAGAAGTCAAGAGCGATGCTGCATTCATGGAAATGCTGATGGTGGCCTTTGCTGACCTCAGTAAAACGGTGCGCCACTTCATGCTGGGGCCGGTCGCCGATGTGGAGGCGGAATACCGTAACCCATCCTTGCTCATGCTGGCCTGTCTGCAAAGAGTCGTGCCTGCGCTCTTGCAAAAACTGCGTACCTATCCTGATCTGGAGCCACGCCTGCAAGCTTATCTGGATCGTAGCGAGGTCAGCTGTTTCAGTGCATTGGCTGAAGAGTTTCAGTACCTTAGTCCGGACATGCTCAACCCTGCGGCGCACGCATGATGACAGAGCGACTACTTACCGCCATGGTGCCCGGCCTGGATGCGATGTATAAGCCAGTCGACCTGGTACAAAGGCCGACCCCCATCAGCCATGAAACTGTGCTGGCAGCACGCTGGAATTTGCAAGAGCTATGGGTAAAGCGCGATGATCTCAGCTCACCAATTTATGGCGGCAGTAAGGTCAGGAACCTCGAATATTTCTTTGGTGACGCGATAGCCAAAGGTGCAACCTGTGTCGCCACCATGGGGCCACTTGGCAGCCATCAGGTATTGGCGACAGCCACCTTCGCCCGTATCCACGGCCTGCATGCACGGGCCTTGCTGACGCCGCAGCCAAATGTGCATGAAGCCGGGTTGAACAAGCGCCTGCTACCAGCATTGGGGATGGAATTCCTGCGCTGTGAGCGCTTCCTCGACGTGCCCATGGCTTTCCTGCGCATACGTTATACCCGCCATCAGGGGCAAAGACCTTACTGGATACCACCAGGCTCGCATCACCCCATAGGCGTCCTGGGCGTTATTGAAGGCGCTTTGGAAATTGCGGCAGCCATCAAAAGCGGTGAATTGCCTATGATAGACGACATCGTCATCCCGACAGGTACTTGTGCTACTGCATCCGGCGTCTGGCTGGGCCTGGCGATGGCTGGTTTGCCTATCCGTGTGGTGGCGGTGCGAATGGTACCGATGATGATTACTGGTCCTGCCAAGATGAAAAAACTGGCAATGAAAACCCTGGCCTTGTTGCGTCAGGCTGGCTATACCAAAGAGCCACAGTTTGGCGACATACTCTGGGTCGATGAATTCGCTGCACCAGGTTATGGGCAAAGCAATGCCGATGCCGACGAAGCAGCGAAAGAAGTGGCAGAGGTCAGTAACTTCCGCACTGAGACCACTTATATCTCCAAGACTCTGGCGATGTTCCGCAAGTCCACCCTGCAAGGGCGGCGCGTGCTGTTCTGGAATACCTATAGCGCGGTTGATCCTGATCCATCCACCATTTGTGCAAAGGCCGCAGCATGAGTAGCTTGAGCTTATCCCTGCTTGATCTGGGCATTATTGCCCCCGGCCAGAATGGTGCAGAAGTATTGGCGCAAACATTCAGGATGGCGAAGCTGGCTGATCAACTAGGTTATGAGCGCCTTTGGCTGGCCGAACACCACGAAACCCATTTCTCTTGGGCTGCGCCGGAAATGATGCTGGCTGCTCTTGCACATGCTACGCAGCGTATAGGTCTGGGTTCAGCAGCGGTATTGCTGCCCTTGTACAGTCCGCTGGCTGTTGCTGAAAATTATCGTGGCCTGTCTGCATTGTCAGGCGGGCGGATAGTGCTGGGCGTTTGCGGCGGCGTGCCTGCTGATCCGGTCGCCCTGGCTGCGTTGACGGGTACCGATGAACCACCCGGTGTCATCACCAAACAGTTTGTCGATAAACTGGCAGCCTTGCTGTGTTACCTCGATGGTGATTTCCCTGAAGGACATCGCTTTGCCCATGCTGCGACACCATGCTTTGCTGAAAGACCGCCACTGTGGATCATGGGTTCAGGCTTTGGCACGGCAGAACTGGCCGCGAAGTCGGCAGCCAGTTATGCCTACTCAATGTTTCACAGGGCCAGTACGCAGGATGCCGCCATCACCAGTGCCTATCAACGCCAGTATGGTGAATATCAGGGCAACACAGACAAAGCAAAAATCGCCATCGCCCTGAGTTGCATCTGTGCTGATACCGAAGAAATTGCCCAAGCTCAAAAGCAGCAGATAGAAAGCTGGATAGGCAGCACCATGCGCGTCAATATCTGTGGCACGCCAGCATCCTGTCGCGACCAACTACTGGCGATACAGGAGCGCTATGCTGCTGACAGCATTATCATCTATCACATGTGGCATCTGGAAGAGCGCAAGCGCGCAGCTATAGTGGCACTTGCTGAGTTATTTGAATTGCAAACGGATTTGCAGACATGACAGACTTGAGGGCCAGTCCTTTGACATTAATGGATCAATACCGAGCATACATGGACATGGATGTTGATGCTCCTGCCATGTCCTGGGTGCCAGAGCGCTCGCAAGACCTGGCAGAGCATCTGAGCCGTCAGGAACTGTATGTCGCCAGCGAAGGCATAGCCCATGGCCTGTTGCAACTGAGCTGGCCGGATGATCATCCTCGCATGATGATCCTGGCGTTCACACCAGGGCTGGATTTCATACTGGCCTTTCTGGCTTGCCAAATTGCAGGTGTGATTGCCATCCCCATCGCCATGCCCAGACGCGGCCGCGAGGCACATATACTCGAAGCGATCATCCGCAATTGCGGTGCGACGATGACATTGACCAGCGAGCCAGAAGTGCTGCGCCTGCAGGATGTGTTTGCCTCCAGCCCGGTGCTGGAGAGCATGTACATACTCAGCACCATACAGTTAAAAGTATTGGGTGAAGGCAGGGATATGTCAGGGCGCAAGGCGCAGGACTATTCCTTCATCCAATACACCTCTGGTTCCAGCAGCTTGCCAAAAGGGGTGCTGGTCAGTCATAGCAATCTGGCAGCCAATCTGGCGCTGATACAGAAAGACTTCAGAGTTGATCCTGAATTTGTCATGGTCAACTGGCTGCCGCATTATCATGACATGGGTTTGATCGGCGGTTTGCTGACACCTGTCTATGGTGGCATACCTTGCGTCAGCATGGCACCATCGGCTTTCATCAAACGTCCGGTGCGCTGGTTGCAACTGATATCGGCACAGGAGGATGGCCGCAAAGTGATGTCCGGCGGCCCCAATTTTTCCTATCAGCTATGTGCTGATCGGGTCGCAGATGCGGATATAGCATGCTTGCGTCTGCAAGCATGGAAAACTGCCTACAACGGGGCAGAGCCGATACGCGCCATCACCCTGAAAAAATTTGAACAACGCTTTGCCCCGGCAGGCTATTCGAACACGAATATGCTGACCTGCTATGGTCTGGCAGAGACCACGCTGTTTGCTACCGGTAACCATGACCCGGTCATACGGACGGTATCGGTACTGGGCCTGGAGCAGGGCAACATAGGCGTAGCACTCAATAAAGAAGATAGTCGCCAACTGGTTGCCAGTGGTTATGCCGACCCTGAACGCATGGTCATTGCCGACCCGGTCAGCAAGGTAAGGCTGGCGGATGGCAAGATAGGCGAAATCTGGATCACCGGCCCCAGTGTGCCAGAGACTTATATCAATAATCCTGAGCAAAGCCAGCTGACTTTCCATGCTCAACTCGCTGAGCAACCTCTGTCGCGCTATCTGGTGACAGGGGACATAGGTGCCATTGTTGACGGGCAATTGTATGTGACCGGACGCAGCAAAGAGTTAATGATACTTAATGGCCGCAATATATATCCACATGATGTGGAAGCATTGATACAGAATGCCGTCACCGGGATTGAGGACGTCGCTGTTTTTTCTTATGATGATGCAAGCGCAAAAAATGAAAGCATTATTGTCATCTGCGAGTTGGCACGCACTGCGCGAAGCTGGTTTGCAGACACCCCTGAACAGACGCTGAGTGCAGAACTCGAAAAACTCGCCAATCAGATCAGGCTTGCAGTGGCACCGGCAGAAATCGCGATTACCCATCTGCGCTTTGTCGGCCCCATGGGCATCAGCAAGACCACCAGTGGCAAGACCAGTTATGGGCAAAACCGCAAGGCTTTTGCTGAGTTGTCAGAAAGCATCAGATCACGCACCGCATCGGCAGAATTCCGCAATAAAGATTAATCAATCAATCCGGGAACAGATAATGACAGAAAAGCTGGCAGCAAAAAACTGGAATGCAGAACAGCTGGAAGACTGGCTCATCAACAGGGTGGCGCAACTATTGGAGCAACCGGCCGACGATATCGATCCTGACATGCCATTCAACAGCCTGGGCCTCGATTCCATCAATGTCATGGACTTGATTGTTGAAATCGATGATTTGCTGGGTATAGAAATTGAATCGACCATCGTTTGGGATTATCCGACGATACATCTTTTAAGTGAATACGTCGCAACACTGGTAAAAGGATGACAGAGCTGAGGCATAGCAGATAATGAAATGAATGCTTTATGCCAACTGGCATGGGTAAATTAAACCGGAGCAAGCATGAGCGATCAAAAGGCAGCACCCAAAAACGAAGCTGCCAATGCAGCAGATGGCGAACATAAAGTCAGTTTCTGGGGATTCATCGGTCAGGCGCTGGGCCTGGCCTTTACTTACCGCTTGTTGGCCAGCCTGGTGGCGTTGGCCTTGCTGGTGCAGATTGGTTTTAATCTGCTGATGCCCCTGAGTTACCGCTACATTTTCGACAAGGCTATCGTCAACAAGGACATGGGCTTGCTGGCGATTTTGTTGGGTGTGCTGGCAGTCGGTTTCCTGCTCAATGCCGCTGCTGGGCTGATGCAGGACTTTGGTACTGCCACGATAGGTTCACGTATCTCCAAGAGTTTGCAGGAAAGGATGTTCGCCAACCTGCAAAAGCAATCCACCGATTTTTTCAGCAAGACACCGCAAGGCGACATCGTTGCTTGCTTTGGTCCTGATGTGATGGCGATAGAAACTGCCCTGGTGCGCGGCTTGCCCAGCTTTTGCATGCGCCTGGTCACCATCGTCACCAGCTTGATACTGTTGTTTGTCATTGAATGGCGATTGGCGATGGTGGCGCTGATACTCATGCCCATGATTGCCTTCGCCCCCAAGCCCTTTGGCCCGCGTGCGCGCAAATTTGGCCGCTCGCGTGACGATCTGCAATCCGGCAATGCTGGCCTGGTGCAAGAGAACCTGCTGAACCACCTGACCATACGCACCTTCAACCTTAGCAAATACCGCGAACAGCAATTTGGCGACAGGTTGACGCGCTTGCAGGAAGATGATTTCAGGGCGAATTTCTTTACCTCCATGATAGGCCGCTCCACCAATGTTGCTGCCGGTTTTTTGCAGATAGGTGTACTCGGTGTCGGTGCCATCCTGGCCGTCATGGGTTTTTTGACGACGGGTTTGCTGATTGCTTTCATAGGTTTGTTGCTCAATATCGGTGGTGCCACCGATAACTTGACCCAGGCCATCCCTTTGCTGGTACAGGGCATGAACAGTTACTCGCGCATACAAAAACTGCTGAGCGCGCAGCCAGCTTTGCCGGATAGCCCAACAGCTACGGCATTGCCAGCAATACAGGAGAACCTGAAACTGCAAGGTGTGGAATTTGCCTATCAGCCTGATCATCCTATCTTGCGTGGCGTTGATATAGAAATCCCGGCAGGAAAGACGGTGGCGATTGTCGGTGGCTCCGGTTCCGGCAAATCCACGGTACTGTCATTGTTGATGCGTTTGTATGATCCCAACAAGGGCAAGATACTGCTCGACAATGTGGATTTGCGCGATGGCACAGAGGCATCCTTGCGCGCACAAACCAGTGTGGTCTTGCAAAACACCGCCTTGTTCGATACCAGCATCGCAGAAAACATACGTATGGGCAGACTGGACGCAACAGATGAAGAAATTGTCGCTGCTGCCAGGGATGCTGGCATCCATGATTTGATAGAGACTTTCCCGAATGGTTATCAAAGCGTGGTTGGTAGCCAGGGCGGCAGCCTGTCGGGCGGCCAGCGCCAGCGTATCGCCATTGCCCGTGCCCTGTTGCGCAATCCACGTATACTCTTTCTTGATGAAGCCACTTCGGCACTCGATGCCCATACCGAAGCCGAGATAGGCGCGACCCTTGACGCCATCTCTGCTGACTGGACCGTAGTATCTGTCACGCACCGGTTCACCCATATCACCAATTACGACCTCATCATCGTCATGGAAAAAGGCCAGGTGGTGGAGTCGGGCACGCATGAAGAGTTGCTGGCCAAGGATGGTCGCTACGCCATGCTGTGGCGCAAGCAAAGCGGCTTCACGATTACTGATGATGGCAAGGCCAGCGTCTCCGTGGAACGACTCAGGGGTATCCCTTTCTTGTCAGAATGCCCGGACGAAGTCTTGCAAAAACTCTCGAAGTCGCTGGTGTCAGAATCCTTTGCTGCAGGCAAGCCGGTGTTCGAGGAGGGGGAACCAGGCAGCAAGTTCTACATAGTCGCTCGCGGCAAGCTAGAAAACTATGTGAAGCTTGAAGGTGATAAAGAAACACCGCTAGGCATGCTGGATGACGGTGACTACTTTGGTGAAATGGCGTTGATACGCCCGGTACCGCGTATCTGGTCCGTGCGTGCCGTCGTGGACAGCACCTGCATCAGCCTGGACCGCCAGCAATTCATGGAGTTGATGGATGCTGATCCTAAACTGAAAGAGGCGGTGACGACAACGGCCTATGAAAGAGCGGCAGAGTGGACGCAGGCCATCCTGGAAGCGGCAGACGCTTAATGATCAAATAGGACGGCAAAAAGTAAAAAGCCCGCGCAAAAAAGCGTGGGCTTCTTATGACGGCTTGATGAATTCAAAAACGTGCCAGTGCCGCATCCTTGTTCGCCTGTATATCCAGGATAGCATTAAAGCCACTGACCAAAAATACTTCATTGATTGAATCATTCAGGCTGCACAAGACTAGTTTGCCGCTGGCTGCTTTGGTTTTCTTGGCTGTCAGCAAGATGACACGCAGTCCCGCGCTGCTGATATAGGCGAGGTCAGAGAAATCGATGAGTATGTGCACTTCGCCGGCTTCGATGGCAGTGAGAATTTCTTTCTCAAATGCCGCAGAATTATTGCTGTCCAGGCGGCCAGCAGGCGTAAATGTTTTTATAGTCGGCATATTGATCCTGACAGGAAAGTTTGTGAGCTAAATGTTGCTTATTCTAGACGTAATTTCGATGCAAATCGTACTTTTAACAACGCAAAAATAATAATATTTTTTTGAGCTTTGTTAAAAACTAGACATCATTTCTGTGCGCGTGTACCATTGCCTTCGCTGCCTAAATTTTGAGCTGAAACGGGTGGCATAGAGTTTCGTTTCATTCCGATATTATTTTCGTTGAACCACGTAAACTAGGGGTAAGAAAAATGGCACATTTATATGACCAACTGGCAACTGCAATTGCAAAATCCGCACAAGATCCTGCATACCGTACCAAACTGCTGTCTGACCCAAACGGCACTTTGAAATCTGACGGCGTAGATATTGGTGGCGCAAAAGTTTCTATGGAATGGACAGAGATCACCAATGTACTGAGCATCCTCGTTGAAAACGGCGGTGCAAACTGGACAGGCTCTATCGTTCTGAGTATCAAGAAGTAATTCCCCGCTAGTAGAGTAGAGCACATGGCTCATCCGGGCTATGTGCCTGATGTCTGTCGCAGACCCTCAGACAGCACATCAATCAAAATGTTTTTCCTGGGTAATAATCTCTGAACAAAGACAATGCATCCATGAAAGTGGGTATGTGTTGTGCAAATTCACGTTCGCAGATGCCGCCTTCCCGGGAGCCATTTCTTCTGCTAGCCAATGCAATAACATGCAGTTCATCATACTTTCTAAGTAAAAAATCCCAGTCTCCGGCATTGCTACTATCAAGGCCATTGAGCAAGCTGACCTTTGACGTCGTATCTACGCTGAATACCAGTTTCCGCGCATCTGCCGACAAACCATCGCCAGTAACTTTCAGGTAAGCCTCTTTCAATACCCAGAATTCATAAAATTTCTGCGCTTTGTTCTTCGTGCCGGGCAGATTGATTTCTGCAATTTCTTCTTTACTGCATACCACGCCCATCAAATCATCCAGAGTGACATCGTGGTTAAATAATTCCACGTCCACGCCGATATCAGCGCCAAATTGTAATGCCACTACAACCAGGTCTCCTGCATGAGAAATACTGATGGCAGGAGCCACAATATTTTCTTTGATGAAGCTGACAAAGGGTTTGCCTGAAGTGGCGGTGACGACCGATATTTCTTCAGGCGGGATGCCGCACATCTTTGCTACTGCCAGTTTGCTCAATACACGGCCACCCAGATACCTGTCCCTGTCGTCCTGTTGCAGATAGCGCTGAGCACGTTTTTGTTCTACACCCGTTAGCAGGGTTTGCAAGCCGGTTCTGTATGTGCGCAGGTAGTCGAGCCTGGCTATCCATATTTCTGCAGCCGGGTTCGCGTACATATTCTTTGTGTGAGTAGTCATAGACAGGTTATATTCATCCGTGCCGCATTATATTGAGAACCCTGATAAAGGAATAGTATATTGAAAATCATCGCCTACCCATTTGCCGGTGGCAGTAGCTATAGCTATGCAAAACTGTCGCGCGAACACGCGCATGAATGGCAGGTGCCCGACCCGCCTGGACATGGCAGCAATATGCGTCAACCCCTGATGCATAGCATTCCTGAGATGGTCTCAGCCTTACTGGAGCCCACGCTGCGCGCAAGTGCCGGTAACGCTTATGTACTGTTTGGTCACAGCATGGGCGCTTATATAGCATTGGCGATGCTCGACAGGCTGGTGGAACTGGGTGCCAGCCTGCCGCAAAGACTGGTATTGTCTGGTGCCGCCGCTCCGCACAGCCGCTCGTTACAACATCATGCAGAACTCCCGCATAAGGAATTTCTGGAATGGGTAGCAAACATGGGTGGCATCTCGGCAGAAGTGCTTGCAGAGCCGCAATTGATGGAATTGTTTGAGCCCATCCTGCGAGCCGACATAGGCGCAGCAGAAGCCTATGTTGATGGAAGACAGCGTCAGCACGATGTACCTGTGCGGGTGCTGTTGGGGCAAGATGACAGGATAGCGCTGGCCGATGGTCTGGCCTGGGCAGAGTGTTTTGTGCATGCACCTGAAATACATACATTTGCAGGCGGGCATTTCTTCCTGTTTGATGAAGTCGACAAAGTGCAACACCTGATCGCCTGAAATAAAAAAACGTGGCCCTGAATGCCAGGGCCACGCTTAGCAGTCAATCAAGATCAGTATTAGAAGCGATACAGCACAGACGCCTCAATCGCACGGCCAAAGATAGGGCGGGCAAAGACTACGCTGCTGCCACTGCCGATGACGCGCGAATTACCCTCGGTCAGCCCGAGTTGATTGGTCAGGTTGGTGCCAGCCAGGCGAAATTCCAGATTCTCACCCAGGCCAACCAGAATGCCAGCATCCAGCGTGTAATACTTGGGCAGGGATTGCTGGTTTTCTGCATCGGCAAAGCGTGCATCGACATGGGTGTACGTGCCATACAGTTTGATATCACCATTGTCGAGCGGGATGCGGTAGCTTGGTGACATGCGGAATTGTAATTTAGGCTGGCGCTTCACCTCATTGCCAGTATTGGTGCCATAGTTTTCATACTTCGATTGCTGGTAGGCACCACTGAGTGAAATCTGGAAATTCTTGATCGGGCGCGCAGCCACTTCAAATTCCAGGCCAGAACCGCTGGAGCCACCAATCGCATTCACATTGCGGCCATCTGCCAAGAATTGCTGGAAGGGCAGGCCTGTGAAAGTATTGTGGAAGAAGGTCAGGTAGGCGCTGAAATATTCCGACACACTCTTCAAACCTATTTCATATTGCTTGACCTTGGTCACAGGCGCATTCACCCCATTGTCGCGTATGGTATCGAACTGTGGCAGGGCGAAGCCAGAGTTCAGGCGTGCAAATACACTGAAATTTTCTGACACCTTGTAATTGCCACCGAGGGTATAAGACACTTCATTGTCTGAGCGGTCAACCGAAGTGTTGCTGCCGCTCAGTACTGATGCGCTGTTGTTGTACAGGGTCAGCGGGTTATTATCCAGATCGACTGACTTTGGATTCGAGATAACGCCATTCAAACGACGGTTCTCGGTGCGTACACCAGCATCAACGCGGATGCGGTCGTTGATCTTCCATTCATCGGCCAGATAAAACGCCGTGTTCTGTGCCGAGAAATTTTCATTCAAGGTATAGAAGGATGCGCCATCATGGCCATTGCCGCTGACTATCACGCCATTATTCAACTGTACATTGATAGGGCGGGCATTTGGTGTTGCTGTCATCAGCACGCTATTACCCAGATACCACATGTCCTTGGATGAATAGTCAGCGTAATACAGACCAGCGGTAAAGGTATGGTCTTTGATGATCTCTTTGCTGATGCGCAGTTCATCAGTGAAAGAACTCAGCTTCTTTTCTACCGACCAGATACCGGCAGACATTACTTGCTGGTCACCTGCCACTGCAGCGCCGCCATTCAGATAAGTTGCCGTACCCGAGACTGCCTGCTTGCCACCTGCCGCAGCCACCACATTGGCCTGGCCATTGGCGGACTGGATAGCACTATTGATATAACTGGACATGCTCACAGGGCTGTTGCCCGTAAAGATCGCCAGGGTAGGTGCATTGCCGGAGAAATGATTGAGCTTGTTACTGATATTCCAGCCGTTGATGGTTTGCGAAAAGTCCACACCAAACAGATTGGCTTGCAAGCCACGGCCATTTGCCAGGTCTTTATTGATGACCTGGCCAGGGCCGACTTCCAAGGCGACATTGCGCAATTCATTGCTGTACAGCGAACCGGTCAAAGGATCAAAACCAGGGAAAGCCGTTGGCTTGCCGCCAGCAGAGCTGGCAGAGATCAGCGGCACGCCAGTATAGAAAGTGT
Organism: Undibacterium sp. Ji42W; assembly: GCF_049340405.1. Classification (NCBI taxonomy): domain Bacteria; kingdom Pseudomonadati; phylum Pseudomonadota; class Betaproteobacteria; order Burkholderiales; family Oxalobacteraceae; genus Undibacterium; species Undibacterium sp. Ji42W. Next base: position 314,325 of record NZ_JBMPOV010000008.1, on the reverse strand, counting down.
TTTTGTCATTGACGGTACGCGCATAAAAAGTCAGCTCGCCCTGGTCTAGTTTTCTGGTGACGCTGGCAGTGATTTGCCCGCCATCGTCTGCGGGGTATTGCCCGTCGCGCACTCCCTGTGCCACGCGGTAAAAACCACCTATGGTTCCATACCAGCCATCGGCAATCTTGCCACCATAATAGCCATCGATGCGACGCAGATTGCCCGTGCCTACCGTAGCTCGCAAACTGCCCTCTGCCACATCACGGCCTTTCTTGAGCAGGAAGTTCATCGTCGCACCAGGCTGGCCATTCGAGAAGATAGGGCTGGGGCCGCCGCGTAATACTTCCACCCGTTCTATCGTGTCATCAATACGGAACAGCGATGAACCTTCGAGGAATGACAGGGTCGGCGGCGGGAATAATGGTGAACCATTCATTTGTATCGTCACAAACGGCGCATCACCATCGATAGGGAAACCACGCACGCCGATATTGGCACCGGCATTGCCACCGCTGGATTCGGCATAAATACCTGGCACGATTTTCAGCAGATCAGCAGTACTGCTGGGAGCTGCCTGTTTCAGTTGTTCTTCATTCGCGGTAGTGATGGAATAAGACGCATCGATCTTGCGTTGGCCACCGTTGCGGGCATTACCTGTCACGACGATTTGCTGGACTTCATCTGCCTTGGTTGGCGCAGTGGCATTCGCAGTATTGGCAGTTGCCGCTGTGTTGGTTTCTGGATTGCTGGCGACCTGGGCTTGCGCCTGGCTCAATAATGTCATCATGGCGATCGTAATCGCCGACAAGCGGAAAGGCTTGTTGCAGTTCATGTTGTGCTCCTGAATATTATTAAAGTTTGTCGTCCCTAACATCCGTTCAAGGGCAATACGTCCATTTTTCATGATACGCATTGTTGCCTCTTGCCACTTCCTAAATGAGTCCGGCCTGGTTTTTTATGCGGCCTGTTTCCCTGGTACTCAAGTGACGAGATGTAAAAACAAACTCATTGAAACAATAAATGTTATCGATGTCAATTGAAATGTTATCGATGTCATTTATTCGACACAAATTATTGAGATGTTTAAAAGTATATAATTTCTGTGCGGAAATGGACATGCCATCGGCTTGATGAAGGCCGATGTTCGCATGAGATTGATCCAATATCCGGCGCATTTTTGCCTGGTTTTCACAGGTATGCCCTGGCATCCGCTGTAACTTGGTGTCTACTTTGTGTGACCTGAGGCCTGGGATATATCGCCCGCAAACAAGCTCTGTCATAATGCGCGGGAAATAAAGCAAAATCACCTCAGAGTCTGCGAGGCAGGAGACATTACTGCTATTTGCCAGAATCTGAAATTGCTGGATCTGAATATCAATCATTGGGCAACCTACAACAAGGTCTTTGCATGACAGCAAAAAAGCGCAGCACACCCAACCCTGAATCCGGGGTAACGATGGAACATCTGGCAGCCATTGCCGGGGTATCCACCATTACGGTGTCGCGTGCCTTGCGTAATAGCCCCCTGGTGACAGTCGATACGCGGGAAAAAATCCGCAAGATTGCAGAAGAGCAGGGCTACCGCTTCAACGTCAGCGCCCGCAATTTGCGCTTGGGCCGCAGCCATTCTGTCGCTGTGGTGGTTGAGATGACACCCGCCAATGACAGACCCATGTCCGACCCCTACCCGCTTGAATTATTGGGTGGCATCACCCAGGAGTTGACCACCGCTGGCTATAGTGTAGTGCTGACTTCCATGCAACTTATAGACACGCCGCCAGTGCAGGGGGCAGATGGCATGATCTTGCTAGGGCAGGGCTCTCACGGTGAAGCGGTACACCGCTTGCAACGCTCTGGCTTGCCGCTGGTGATCTGGGGTGCACCGGATGCGAACCAACCTGGCATCGTTGTCGGCAGCGATAACCGCAAGGGCGGTGCCAGCGTGGCCGAGCGCTTCATCCAGCAAGGACGGCGCAAGCTCTTGTTCATCGGTGACATCGACCATGCCGAAGTGCAGGAACGTTGCGCCGGTTTCATGGAAGCGCTGGGTGATCAGCAACACGCAGTCACCATCCTGCGCCCCAAAGCGTTTACCTTTGAAGCAGGTTTTGACTGCATGTCTGCCTACCTGGATAAAAAAGACAAAGCCTTCGACGCCGTCTTCGCCGCCAGCGACTTGTTGGCGATGGGCGCGATACGTGCAATTACCGAAGCAGAGATGAGCGTGCCTGGCCAGGTATCCGTCATCGGCTACGACGACACCCCAGGTGCTGCCAGCTTTATCCCTGCACTCACCAGCGTGCACCAATACCTGCGAGACGGCGGGATCCTGCTTGCCAAGAAAATCCTTGGCCTCATCAATGAAGAAGCCGTGGAGTCTGAGGTCTTGCAGACCATGCTGGTGGTCAGGCAAACCTGATGTTTTCGTAGCGGCGATGCCGTGCCGGATTTTCAATTCACACAAGCCGGATGTTGTCCGCATCCGGCTAGCCTCTCCCGCAGTAGCGCTTAAGTTATCACTGCTTAAAACCGGGTATTTAGCACCAGGTAGGCGTTAAACGGTGCACCCGGTTGTATCTGCACATTGTTATTGGCTGACTCCATGTAGCGGGTATTTGCAAGGTTATTGAGTTTCAAGGTAATGTCATAGCGCGCTTGCAGATAAGTCAGGGCCAGGTCGATGCGGGCATAACCTGGCAGACGTACCATATTGTCAGTCAGGGCATATTGCTCGCTATGGGCAATGATGCCTGCACCTGCACTCCAGTTCGTGTTGAAACCTTGCTTTAACCACAGACTGGCATTGTGGGAAGGTGTCATTTCTGCGCGGTTACCTATGCGTATATCATTCGATGCGACGATCTTGGCATCGTTATAGGTGTAGCTGGCATTGACCTGTGTAGCGCTCAACAGTTGTCCCTGCAGTTCAAGCTCCAGCCCCTGGTTGCGCTGACGGCCAATTTGCAACTGACGCAAACCTGTCAGGTCAGCAGGGTCAGCAGTCAATTGATTGCTTTGCTCTACCCTGAACAAGGCGATACTGGTGTACAGGCGTCTATCCAGCCACTCTTGCTTCAAACCGATTTCTTGCAAGTCAGTTTTCAGGGGGGGGACCTGGCTCAGCGGATTGCTGCCGGTGTACAGCAAGTCACCACCGGCAGGCTGATGCGAGCGACTGATCGTGGCATAGGCCGACTGCTGCGGCGTGATTTTATACACCAGCCCCATGCGTGGTGAGAACAGATTATCCGTACGTTCACTGATGGCATTGTTGAGCAGCCTGTTGGTTTGCTTTTGCTTGAACTGGTCAAAACGGCCACCGAGCAGCATGTCCCAATCATTCGTCAAGGCAATCTGATCCTGCAGGTACAGGGCCGTGGTATCGGCATCGAAGCGGCTGTCTATGGCCACAGGCAAAGCCCTGAAGTCAGGAGCGGCCAGCAATTGCTGGGGGCGGTATAAATTCACAGGGTAAGCCGTGCCGGTTTGCCTGACCAGGGAATCGCGCTTTTGCTGGGATAATTCCAGGCCAGCCAGCACCAGGTGGTTACCGATGGCGTACGTCAGTTCAGTCTGGTTGAGCAAGTTCTTTTGCTGTATGGGGAAATAGGTAATCTGGCGTGATACGGTATTGTCAGCATTCACACGCCGGTTGCGTGTGTTCACACCATCGAGATCAGTCTGGCTGTATTGCAGGTTGTTGACCAGGTTTAACTGCTGATTGAACTTGTGTTCCAGCCTGACTTTAAAAAGATCGCTATTGGTTTTGGTGAAGTCAAATTTTTCACCATAAAAAGTGCTGGCATCAACTACCAAGGCACGTCCATTCACCGACGGTATGCCACGGTCAGGCGTGTGGTCTTCGCGCTGTATTTCAGTCTGCAGCAGCAAGCTGGTTTGTGGGCTGATATTCCATGACAGCGATGGTGCCAGTATCGTGCGCTTATGATCAACAATATTGCGGTAACTGTCACCCGCATCATAGGCAGCAATCAGGCGCGCATTGATCTCATTGCTCAGGGCTCCACCTGCATCGACACTGAGTCTGCGCTGGCTGTTCGAACCCAGGGCCAGTGAAATTTCACTATCCTGTTTTGCCTGCGGTTTTTTGGTAATGCGGTTGATCAAGCCTCCGGCTGCGCCACGGCCATACAAGGCGGCTGTCGCGCCCTTGATGACTTCGAGTTTGTCGGTGGTGGAAAGATCGCGAAAGTACAGGCTATCGTCACGCATGCCATCCAGCAGGGTTTCCCGTGGAGAGTAAAAACCGCGTATATAAAATTCATCACGGCGGCCTTCCCCTTGCCCGGCGATGATGCCAGGCGTGTAAGCCAGTGCATCCTTGCTACTATTGGCTGCACGGTCGCGCAAGTCTTCATTGTTGACGACAGAAATTGATTGCGGGGTTTCCAGCAAAGTCCCATTGGTTTTGCTGGCACCACTTACTCTGGTGGCGCCTTGCCGTGACTGTGCCTTGACTTCAATTAATGGCAAGTCATTTTGTGTCGTGCTTTGTGCCATCACTGTGTGGCTATGAGCCTGACAAAGCAAGGCCGGGAGTATCATTGAAAAAGATTTTGCGTACATAATTAGTGCATCATTTTGGAGTTGAAAAAAACGGATACAGAGCAAGGCGCATCGAGGTTCATTAAGGTTCATTCACCACGCCCAGCGGGTGATATAGCGGCAGGTAAGCAGCCTTGCGGTCAGCCTGCTTTAAAAAACGGATCAGCAAATTACCCTTGACTGGCAAGGGTTCGCCGGACAGCAAGCCCTGTATGCGACGCGCTGCTTCCGGGTTGGGGAAGTTGGCAAGGTAACTTTGCAGTGTATTGCGCAGACAAGCCCACAATTCCAGGTATAGCTCATGATTACCATTCGCCAGCGTGGCGATGACTTCGCAGATATTATTGACCAGCAGGCAGTAGCCTATGCGAGTCCAGCCGGCTTCATCACTACAGCAAATCTCTTTGCGTGTATGTTCATCGAGTTGCATGGAACTGATCAGTTCGTGGGCTCTGGGTGTGAGCCTGGTCAGCTCCAGGTCGCGGACGATAAAGCGCACTGGAGTGCCATCCTCTGTAAGTCCGACGATGCTGTTTTGCATATGTGGTTCAAAGGCGATGCCTTTTTCAAACAACAGGTAGAACACGGGATAAATTGCCAGCTCGGCATAACGGCTGAACCACAGGCGCATGCCCTGGCGCAGGGACAGACTGTGTCTGTGGGAAAACCGTTCTATCAATGCAGCCACCTGCAGGCGACCTGCCTGGCCGTTGCCAAACAGCGCGGCACATATCATGGGCGTGATACCTTGCACCATATGCGTTGCCAGACCTTCGCGCAAGACCAGCCCAAAGCCGTCTTCGATTTCCTTATGTTGCCGGTCACTCTGCTGCTGGTTTTCCGGGAAGGCTACACTCAGGTAAGCCTGTTCTTCCAGTGCATGAAAATGTGGGAACAGTGCCTGCATATCTGCCTTCATAGGTCGGTACAGGCGGCTTGCAGTCAATGCGGCAGTCAGTTCGTGTCTGGCATTATTGCGTATGCAATTAGTGATGCGCAGGTTCAGCGACAGCTTTAAGAAAGCACTGCCATCTTCAGACAGCATGGTACGTATGGATGCCGTGGGATAAAACTGTTTACCACTACAACCAAGATCGCGTATTTCACCAGCGGCCATGGCGGCTTGAATGCGAGGCTGTTGCACGAGCCAGTCAGCTTGCCAGGGGTGCAAGGGCACGATGATGTGCTTGCTATCGGCTTGCAGTTCATGCCCAGTCAGTTGCTGCAAGCGGTTGCACAAGTCTTGCTCATCCAGACTATCGCTGAGGATCCAGCTACATGGAAGCTGGAAGTAGCGCAACTGCAGTTGCGCGCCATGCTCAGGTGAATAGTTTTTTTCTTCTTCTTTTGTCCAGCCTGAACGGCTCTTGGGCGTAGGATGGAAAGGATGACCCGTCAGCAAATGCTGTTCACTGCGTATGTATTGCTGTAAAGCTGAGTCTGTGTGGAGAGAACATAATTTGCCTTGCTGCGCCTCCAGCAAATGCTGCATGGTAGCGATGCTTTCCTCGATTTGTTGCAGCAGGTCGGCATTAAACTCAGTGCCTTCGCGCAGCGACAGGTCGGCGATGATGAGTTGGGCAATGTCGCGCCAACTGGCTACTGACCAGCTCTGTTGATGGTCTTGCAGATAGATGTCGGTGATGTAATCGTAATTGCCGGTGACTGAGACATGCTGTACCCCCACGCAAAAACGGCTTTGCATGCGGGGTAACTGTATGTCCAGCACCTGGCCCTGATACTGTCGCAGTGCTGCAGGCGGCAATCTGGTATGAGCGATCGAACGGACTGCCAGCTTATGTTCCTGCATGGCGACCTCCCGCGCATAGCAGTTCAGCAGGACGCGAGCATGTTGCACCTGGGCGTATTCGCTGGCATTGACAGGGACCGCATTGTTGGCAGCCTGTCTGGCATGCGGCAAAGCATGTGGCAAAGCATGTTGCAAAGACGGCAGATGGAGGAAGTGCAAAGTGTCAGGTGCGTGGTTCGAGGTGAACCGCGGTAAGCTAGCGTTCATAGGCGTTTACTTTCTAAAAAAATGGAGAGGCCGGCCAACAGCGCACAAGCCAACCAGATGGGTGCGGTATAGTTCATTGAAGTAGCCAGACCGCTTGCGAGAATTCCTGCCATGACAGCACCCCATTTATTGGCGCCTTCCAGCTTGCCAAAATGCTGGCCGGCACTGGCTTTTCTGGTCGTGGATGCCGCCAGGGCATTGATGGCCAGATAAGCGCCAGTCATCCCTGCGCCCATGAGTATCCGGCCCGTAGCCAGGAGGGGCAGATTATTGGCCAGTACCTGCAATAACAAGCCTGCGCAGGTCAGCGCGGAAAAGCGCGCCAGTGCAGTCTGTGCATTGGAAAAATTGACATGGCGGCCGATAGGCCAGGCCAGCACCAGAAACAGTGCATGCGGCAAGCCAAACAGGGCACCGGCCCAGGCCGCGGACATATTCAGGCGTTGTGCCAGGTCAATGACAAAATACGGATAGGTCAGTACCGTACCTATGGTGAATAGCGCCTGGTAGCGGTACAGACTGCCGGCACTGATTGTGCCAGCCTCGGCAGGTGCTGTGCCAGTGTTGTCCGCCACTGTATGCGCGGCAGGGGTACTGGTTTTGGCAGGCAACAGAGAGAGTATCAACCCCGCCAGACCAGGGAATATAGCCAAATAAAAAAAGATATGTAGCAGATTTTGTCCGTCGCTGAACAGGCCTATGATGGCAGGCCCTGCGAACAGCGCGGTACGGGCCGAGCCTTGCATGACACTCAGTAATGTAGCAAGGCGCTTACCAGGCAGGAAAGAAGCCAGAAAAGCATTCGATGCCGCAAAGGTGCCGCCCAGCAAACCTTGCAAAGTCAGGCCAAAGGCAAATTCCCAGGGGGTGTGCGCCATGCCTGTGATGATAAAACTCAGGCACAAACCCCAGTGCGCCCGTATCAGTGAAGCACGTATGCCTATACGGTCAGCCAGCTTTCCCCACAAGGGGTTGGAGATCGCGGCCGCCAAGGTTGGCAGGGTAAAGTACCAGCCAGCCATGACCAGGGCCTGGCTCGAAAAATTCTGCTGCAGTATGTGCGCATAAAATGGCGGCATGCACAGTGCAGCAAAGGCGGCGCCAAAATGCCCCAGTACCGTGATGAAAATGGTTTGCCGCATTACGTGCCCTGAGACTGCATGAATTGATGCAAGGGGTTGGGGACTGTATGAAATGCTTGTGCGCTGGCGGCAGAAAGACGCCTGCTGGCCAGTTTTTCCATTTGCAATTCTGGTGCAAATAAATTGAATTGCTGGAAGCGTGCAGACAATTGCGGCACTTGCGCCTGATAATCAAGCACGGTTTGCGCAGCGAGTTGCCAGAAGTGGTTTTCCTCAAAACCGTGATGCCTATCCAGCCTGTGTGCCAGTTCAGAAAGGTGGATAAACAAGAGCACTTCAAGCAGATAATCCCTGGCTTCGTCTGTCGTGTCCATGGCAAAACCGTTGCTGGCATTGGCTGCATTGCGGTGTGCCGGCGCCTGACGTAAATGCTGCAAGTGAGCTTCGTTGGTGGTTTGCCCGGCGATAAAGTGCAGGCCGCCGGGCAAGTCCCGAATGACAACACCGGCAGGCAAGCCATCCCTGACGATGAGCAAGGTATTTTGTGCGTGCGCTTCCAGCAAGACACCATGCGCCAGCATCAGATGGATAAACGGTGGCAGCATGGCTTGCAATAGCGTGTTAACCCAGGTTTCGGTGCCATGTTGTTGTAACCAGGGTGAGATATTCAATTGTTGCTGATCATCAAGTGTAGTCAAGGCAGTGCAGGGGAATATCTGCTCGCCTTGCCTGAGTATGGATGTCGGTGATTGTCGCCAGATCGCGCCCAGTAAGCCATATCTGTCCTGGCGCGATGCCGCAGGTGTCAGGGTGATACCCATGGGTTCTGCCAGAACTGCCAGTCTGCAGTGCTGCTGTAAAAAAATATCTTCGCTGTACAGCTTGTCCAGCCATTGCGATATCAGCGGCGAATTATGAACATGATGGTCAGACAGGATGCGGTCTGCCGAACTGTTGGCGATGGCCAGCGGCAGTTTGAGGTTGTGATTGTTATGGCTGGCAAGAGATGTCAGTGAACGTATCGATTGCTGTGCCAGCCAGGTCGTTTCACCCGTACCAAGATAGAGCAGGCGGCCATCTGCCAGCCAGTCAGCGTACTGGATTTGCAGGCTCTGATGCCAGTGCCAGGGATGGGCGGGCAGCAAATAATAATTGTTTGCCTCCTTGCCTGTGAGCCTGATGGCTTGCTGCAAACGCAGCACTTCTGCTGCACCGATTTCCGTTTGCAAAAATTGTGTGTAGTCACCACCAGGCAAGCTATGAATATCAGCCAGCCGTTTATCGAGTGCCAGCCAGACCAGGCCAAAAGCCTGCGCAAATTCTGGCCCATAACGCTGATGGTCCGCCAGGTTAAAACCTATGCGCGAACGATAGCAAGGGTGGTACAGATGGCCATCACCCAATTGTGCTTCCTGCCAGGCATAAGGCAAGTCAAGTGCAGTACGGCCCTTTGCCGCAAGTGCCCTGGCTTGCAATGAGCAGGCCTGTTTGGCTGCGGTATGAATTAATTCATTAATGAAGCGTGGGCCATTCTGCGCCGCGTGTGACCTCAGCAAATTGCCTGCAACGGAGGCAATATCAGTAGTGCTTATGCCACTGCCCACTTCGCATACAGGGCCGTGCAAACGGTTGCGCCCAAAGTTGTTGGCCGGATGTGCGGCTATCCGGTATTCAAGCTGTCGACCTTGCTCATCCATTCCCCGCAAGTACAGATCAGCTTTGCCATCAGCTTGCCTTTCCAGATGTCCATCCAACGCGCCTTCAAACCAGAAGGCGTCTATGAACTGACATAGCGTGCGTTCGGCTGCTGCTGCATAAAATGAGTTATTGCCAGTCGCTGGAATTTGATTGTTGCTGTCCATATTGTTTTTCCAAAAAAATGAGCGCGAGCAAATCCTTTGTGATTGCCGGGGCAATCACATCTTGCTGCGTGATGTGAAATGAGAATTTCTATGGGTCGGCGATTAGCCAGGACAGTCGTAGTACTGCACCATGAGAATATTTTTCAGCGAAGGGGCGACGATTGATCGATATGAGTACGAATATGAAATGACGATGGACATGATTTCCCCGCGAATGTAACGCATGGTTTTTTCACTTGCCCACGTAGGGATGCTGGCTTACGTGTGTAGCTGGGGCTGGCGCTTGAGAGGGTGTGAAATTGCTAAAGTGAAATCATTATAAATGAGAATCGTTATCATTTGTGAGTTATTTAATAAATAACCTAAAAATGCTAGGGGCAAATGTTGGGAGCAAATCGTGTTTTGCCCACCGTAACAGGGGGAGTGCTCTCTTTGAAAGCTTCGTTTTAGAGTGATAAAACGGATTGCTGATGAACCTGAATTTATTTCCTTGCGGCAGCACTCGTCCTAGTAATTCTTAATCCATGTTGGCCTTCTTCTAAAATAATAATTTAGTTTGTTGACTTTTAAAACCGGTTTAAATAGAATTAATTTATATTTCAAACCGGTTTGAATTGGTTTCACAATACCAAATCCATAAAAATGAATCGCAATATTCAAGAGATCAAGAATAAAAATGAAGGACGACAACGTGCAAACAAGCGATGCCTTGCAACATCAGTTTCCGCTGGAAGGCTGGGGGATTACAGAAAATCACATCGATGACGGACATCACCTGCTTAGCGAAACCCTGTTCGCCCTCGGGAATGGCTACATAGGCTTGCGCGGCACAGCAGAAGAGGGCAATCAAAGAACTGCGGCAGACTCGCTGAACGGCAGTTACCTCAACGGCTTTTATGAATCCGAAGCCATACAGTATCCGGAAAACGCTTATGGCCTGGCGCGCATCAATCAATTCATGTTGAATGTGCCCAATGCCAAATGCCTGACATTGATGCTGGAAGACGAAACTTTTGATTTGCAGCAAGGCAGGCTAGACAGCTACCAGCGTCAACTGGATTTTCGTACCGGCTTGCTGACGCGCACCCTGCAATGGACATCTGACCATGGCCGCAGCATACGCCTGCATAGCCAGCGCCTCGTAAGTTTTGATAACAAGCATGTGTATGCAATGTCGTATGAAGTCACGCCACTGAATTTTTCTGGCGAGATCAAACTGGTTTCTGCTATTGATGCCGCAGTAAAAAATATTGCGGCGGGTGATGATCCGCGTGTAGGTTCTGCCATCAGTGGCCCTGTGCTGCACAAACTTGAAGTGATGCAGAACGATGATTTCTCTGCCTTCCTGCACCGCACCCACAATAGCGGCCTGAGCCTGGTAACTGCGATGCAAAATGACATGCAAACTGAGAGTGCCTACACCAGCAGCTTGCAGCAGTTTGATGACAAACTGGAACAGCAATTCACCATCCAGGCAGTACAAGGTCAGGCAATAAAGCTGGATAAATTTTGTAGCTATTTTTCATCACGCGATTATCCTGCTGCGTCTTTGCTTTCGCTCAGCCAGCAGGCACTGGGCAAGGTGCGTGAACAAGGTTTTGCACAACTGTCCGCGAGCCAGCAAGCATATCTTGATGATTTCTGGGCGCAGGCTGATGTGCATATCAGCGGCGACGCTGCGTTGCAGCAGGGCATACGTTTCAATATGTTTCACTTGCTACAGTCAGCCGGGCGTGATGGCAAGACCAATATCGCTGCCAAGGGCCTGACAGGTGAAGGCTATGAGGGCCATTATTTCTGGGATACAGAAATTTATATCTTCCCCTTCTTCCTCTACAACAAACCAGAGATCGCCAGAAAACTGCTCGAATACCGCTTTCAATACCTGCCGCAAGCCAGGGAACGTGCGCGTCAGATGTCGCATGCCAGCGGCGCACTCTACCCATGGCGCACCATTGATGGTGAAGAATGCTCAGCCTACTTCCCCGCAGGCACGGCGCAATACCATATCAATGCTGATATCGCCTATTCCATCAAGCTGTATATGGAAGCCACGGCAGACATGAATTTCTTGCTGACGCAGGGGGCAGAAATCGTGCTGGAAACTGCACGCCTGTGGATGGGCCTGGGCCATTCCACCCGCTTGCCTGGTCACAACGAGGAATCGTTTTGCATCAATGAAGTGACTGGCCCTGATGAATACACGGCGCAAGTCAACAATAACTATTACACCAATGCCATGGCGCAAATGCATTTGCGTTTTGCTGCTGATATCGTCAAGCAATTACAACTTGAACACGCAGAAAAATTTGCTGAACTTGCAGCAAAAATCCATCTACAAGAAGATGAAGCAAATGCATGGCAACGTGCCGCTGATCTCATGACTTTACCCTACAACAAAGAGCGCGGCATCCATGAACAGGACGACAGCTTCCTCAATAAAAAGGTCTGGGACTTTGCCAATACTCCTAAAGAAAATTATCCCCTGCTGTTGCATTACCATCCGCTGGTCATCTACCGTCATCAGGTTTGCAAACAGGCAGATGTGGTACTGGCCTTGCTCTTGCTCAGTGACCAGTTCAGCCTCGATGACAAGCGCCGTGACTTTGATTTCTATGAAAAAGTCACGACGCATGATTCATCCCTGTCCACTTGCATCTTCAGTATCATCGCCGCAGAAGTCGGCTATCAGGACAAGGCTTACGACTACTTCATGCAAACCGCCAGGCTTGACCTGGATAATACTCACGGCAACACCCATTACGGTGTGCATACTGCCGCCATGGGCGGCACCTGGCTCGGTATTGCCTATGGCTTTGCAGGCATGCGCGTCAACCAGGGGCAACTGAGTTTTGCACCGGTCTTGCCCAGGCAATGGCAAGATTACCAGTTCCGCGTGCATTTCCAGGGGCAACTATTGGAAATCACCGTGAGTCAAACTCACGTCGATTACCGTCTCATGCGCGGTGAGGCATTGCAATTCCGGCATAGAGGACAAAGCCTGCAAGTGACTGATCAACAAACCATATGCCGTGTGCCTTTGCATCAAGCGGAGCTGTCTCATGCGTAAATATGATTATCGTGGAGTGATTTTTGATCTGGATGGCGTGCTGACAGACACTGCACATTATCACTATCTGGCATGGAAAAAATTGGCGGAGAGTGTCGGTGCGAGTTTTGACGCAGCCTTCAATGAGCAGCTAAAAGGTGTGGATAGAATGGGTTCGCTGAACCTGATCCTGGCCGCATCCGGCAAAGACTTCAGCGAAGCAGATAAACTGGCACTGGCAGATCAAAAAAACTTGCATTACCAAAGCCTGATTGCGCAGTTGAGCCCCGCTGATTTATTGCCCGGGGCGGCTGAGTCCTTGCAACAGATACGCGCGACAGGTTTAAAAACAGCTTTGGCATCTGTCAGCAAAAATGCTCAGGCGGTCATCGAGAGATTGGGTATCGCAGATCAGTTTGATGTCGTCGTCGATGCTGCAAAAATAATCAACAGCAAACCTGATCCTGAAATTTTCCTGACCGCAGCAGCAAGGCTGGGCTTGACTTCAGATAAATGTTTTGGCCTAGAAGATTCCATCGCAGGCATACGCGCCATCAAATCTGCCAACATGTTTGCGTTAGGCATAGGCAGCCCGGCAGTATTGACGGAAGCTGATGTCGTCATCGCAGGTTTGCATGACTTCAGTTTGCAGGATTATTTGAAGTAAAAAGCAGTGAAGTAGTAAAAAGTAATTCATAAAAATAAGAAGCAAAAAATAAGAAGCAAAAATAAGAAGTAAAAATAAAAAAAGGTAGGAGACAACATGACCCAGCAATACCCGCAGCCAGCCAGCAGGCGGCGCATTATTCTTGCGCTATTCCTGCTGTATTTTGTATTTGCCATCCTGCTCAATAGCGTGGGCACGGTGATACTGCAAGTCATCAAGACTTATGGCGTCAGCAAATCGGCTGCCAGTGTGCTGGAGGCGTTCAAGGATATTCCTATCAGCATAGTGTCGTTTTGCGTGGCGTCTTTTTTGCCGCGCCTCGGTTATAAATATGCGATGCTGACAGGCATGGCCATCGTCACGCTCAGCACAGCAACCATGCCCTTGTTGCCCGGGTTTTTGATGACCAAACTTTTGTTCCTCAGCGTGGGTGTTGCCTTTGCGCTTATCAAGGTATCCGTCTATGCGACCATAGGCCTGGTCAGTACAGACCGCAAGCAGCACGCCAGCCTGATGAATACGCTGGAAGGTTTTTTCATGGTCGGTGTGCTCAGTGGTTACTGGATATTTGGCTATTTCATTGATGCCAACGATCCGGCTTCTCCAGTCTGGCTGCACGTTTACTGGCTGCTGGCAGCCTTATGTGCGTTGACTTTCTTGCTGGTCGCGACCACCAGCTTCACCGAATTTGAAGCAAAGCTGACAGTCAGTCACAGCAGCCTGCTCGCCGATTTTGCCGATATGCTTAAACTGATGGCGCGTCCCCTCGTCTGTGTTTACATCATCTCGGCGTTTTTATACGTACTGCTTGAACAGGGCATAGGCACCTGGCTGCCGACCTTTAATAATGAAATCCTCAAAATGCCAGTAGACATGAGCGTACAAGCCACCAGCATCTTTGCGGCTTGCCTGGCGATAGGCAGGCTGGGGGCTGGTGCTGTCATGCGAAAGTTGAACTGGTATCTGGTATTGAACATCTGCCTGATCAGCATGGCGGCGCTGGTCTTGTTGACGCTGCCATTGACGCATAACATCGTCGCCAACCCTGATCTGCGCTGGAGTAATGCGCCGCTGGCGGCCTTCATCTTCCCCTTGATAGGCTTGTTCATGGCACCGATTTATCCTGGCATTAATTCTGTCATGCTGAGCTCTTTGCCAACCAATCAGCATGCCGCCATGACGGGTTTGCTGGTCTTGTTTTCTGCCCTGGGTGGTACCAGCGGTTCCATGATTACCGGTTATGTGTTTGGTGCGATGAATGGGCAAACGGCGTTTTATCTGTCTCTGTTGCCCTTGAGTGTCATTTTGCTGACGCTGTTTTTCTTCAAGCGTGCGATTGAGCGGCTGGACTGATATGTTCATGGATGAACTTAGCCACAGTGTACAAGTATATAATCCCAGCTTAATTCAACCTTAATTCCATCTTTATCATTTGCCCTATGTCGATTACTTTAAAGGAGCTTGCCGCCAGCCTGGGTATGTCCAAGACCACGGTCAGCCGTGCCTTGAACGGCTACCCTGAAGTCGGTGAGCAGACGCGCAAAAAAGTATTGGCAGCAGCAGAGCAGCATGGTTATGAAGCCAACCCCATGGCGCGCAGCCTGGCCGTGGGTCGAACCAATGTGTTTGGCCTGATCTACCCCTTGCTACCGTCTGACCTGGGCGATCCCATGTTCCTTGGCGTCGTCGGTGGCATGGCAGGGGCGCTGGAAGCGCGCAAGATGAACCTCATGATCGCGCCCGTCTCACCCGGCAATGAATTGCCCTCCTATGAGCAAATGGTCAAGGGCCGCCGTGTCGATGGTCTCATCGTCAGCCGCACCATGGTGCAAGACCCGCGTATCGCTTATTTGTCCAGGCAGGGCTTTCCCTTCATTGCCCACGGCCGCACCCAGACTGACAAACCTTATGCCTGGTTTGACTATGACAACGAAAACGGCATACGGTTGGCTGTACAACACTTGCTGGAACTCGGCCACCAGCGCATCAGCCTCATCAGCGCACCTTTGGAATTGAATTTCGCGCGCCAGCGTCGCACCAGTTTTGTTGAAGCCATGAGCGGCGCTGGCCTTGACATTGATACCCGCTACCTGATACAGGATGCCCTCGACAGGCGCAGCGGTTACCTGGCAGTGCAGCATCTATTGAACTGTTCGCCCAGGCCCACTGCCATCATCGTTGATAATCATCTTTCCGGTGTCGGTGCCATGCGCGCTTTGATGGATGCTGGCATCGCCATAGGCCGTGACATCTCCGTCATCGTCTGGGGTAGTATGGAAGACACCCTGATTGGCGACCAGGTCACCACCATAGATCAACCTGACCCAAGAGCAGCAGGTACCAAGATGAGCGAAATGCTGTTGTCGCTGATGAATGGCACACCCGCAGCAGACTTGCAGGTCCTATGGCAGCCGGTGTTGATCGCGGGATCAACCACCGGCCCACTTTAAATGCAGTCAAGATCATCACTGATCCTTCAAATACTCCAGCAAATCCAGCCTTTGTTCCTTCGTCAGCATAGGCAAGTCACCAGTTTCTTTGGCTGCCTTGGTACCATAGTCATGACCAAAGTTACGGTTGCCATTCAGTCTGGTATCGAAGGTAAAACCTTCATAACCCGTACTCTTCATACCGACTTTTTCTGCATCAAATTCACGCGAACCGACGAGGAACTTTTCAGGGCGGCACTCTGCATCTTTTTGATCTGCAGGGCAGGTCGCTGGCAACAATAAGTCATACAAAGTAGGCACAGAACCGTTATGCAGATAGGGCGCGGTCGCCCAGATACCATTCAGTGAGCGGCCTTTGTAGGCTTGTAGTGAAGAGTAGGGGTTCATCGTCGTATCAGGGATGTAGTTGCCATGCTTGTTTGAATCATGGATTTCATTACCAAACAAGGCCTGGATAATATTGTGCAACCATTCAGACCATCGGCGTATGAAGCCCTTGTCGGCATCGGGTGTAGTCACCACCCCCAGTGTCGCCTTGGTCAACAGGGCCGCAATAGGGGCTTTTTTATCCAGCAGCACATCACCTACACCCGCACCTACATACTGATTGCGCAAGATGCCTGAGTAACCATCGTATTTGATGCTGTTGTCAGCCATGGTCGGATCAGTGCCCACTTCTTCCAGCTTGGACATATGTGCTACTACTCGGCGTTGTGGTGAGCTACGGTCTATCTCCGCATGGCAACTGACACAATAATTGGCAAACAATTTTTCACCACGCTTGATACGGCTCTGGTCCAGCTTGCCCAGAATATCTTGCGGCCATTTTGGGGACTGCAGCTCGGTAAGCTGGTTTTCTATACGGCGCAGGTTCTGGGTATTGATAGAGCTGTCATACTCGACCACCTTCTTGGTCCAGCCCTGGCCAGTCAGCAATGAGGTGATGGAGAAGCGCTTGCCCTCATGCCAGTCCAGCGAGCCAAACACACCAATGACTTCACCAGTATTACGACCCAGTGGCCCCAGGCCGCCATTGCCACCCAGGCCGTTCCACTGCACATAATCATGCTGGGCGATATCCCATAAGAAGGGGTAACTGACAGGTGCATCCGCCTTGATGAATAATTCCTGTCTGAGCTTGACGATATTCTTGGCCGAAGTCGCCACTCTTTCCACGATCTTGTCGCGGTCGGCAGAGCTGATGTCTGGCCCTATACCCGCCAGTGCTGCGCGCACCTCATCTTCAGTCAGTACTTTGTTTAGCACTTCTTCAATTTGCTGGCGGTTCAACAAATGTTCAAGCGTGCGATTGTAGATACGGCCAAACGCATCCAGCCGTGCATAACCATAATCGACAGGGCTGTGGTTGATGATGTTATAGCTGGTCAGGCGCAGAGTATAGGTTTTGATGTCGGCAATCACTTCCGCTTCACTGTCATATGTGCCCAATTGCATGATGGCCTTCACAAAACGTTTTTGCACCTCAGGCTTATCCCTGACGGCGATCATCGCTTCTGTCAGGCCTTTGAGAAACCCCGCCATGTCTGCACTGGCCGGGCCGCCATCTATGCGCATGCCGGTACCCTTGTAATTGATTTGCCCGGTATGGCACGCCGCACAGGTAAAGCCCATGTAATTCTTGCTCAGGTAATTGTCTTTGACAAAGCCTACTGGCAAGGCATCAGGATTGCTCGAGGTTTTTTTCTGTGGCAGGTAACGGTAGCGGTTGATATTTTCATCACTGCGAAACAACTCTGGCTTGTCAGCCTGTTCCAGCACCAGGAAAAAATCATAAGGCAGCAAATTTGAACCTTGTGTTGTCGTGTAAAACCACAGGCTCTGCTCAGGCTTCCAGTTCTGTTGCAAATAAACAATCTTGCTTGCGCTGTCACCAAATACATCCTGCTTTACCGCTACCGCACCTCGGTCAGGATCATTGTCCGACACTTCCCATCTCTGCGACAAAGTGATGATCAGGGGCGGGATGATGAACAGCAAAATCAGCAGCAAGAAGCCATGCCATATTTTGAATTTTATTTTCGGAAGTTTCATGATTTTTCCTGGCTGAATAAAGGCGGGGGTTTTATGGCTGTGTTTGAGTTTTTTTATATTTAAGATTGTTTTTTTTGCATGTCCATATTTTAAGTCTTTTTTACAGGCTTGCTGCACAAGTCGAGATGGATGTGTATTTTTAACAACGTCACTGAGAGTGGCAAGGGTGCGCGCACCTGATGCATCAGGTTGTCGCAGTGAGATGCAGTGCTTTTAAGAAAGGTTTATTGATTAACTTAAATAAAAGGCCAATTATTTTCCGAATTTGCAATGAAAATTTTCATAATGAAAACGAATTATTTTTACCTCCGACATTTAATAAGCTTATGTATTGGTTTGATGAAGACTTGCGATCGTTCTCGCCAACCTGTTTTGACAAGCGCAGACCAAATGGCTATCGTTCGGGGTGTGTTGAGTCAGACATCGTGTATGTTTGATTTTCTGCCGCTTCATTAATTTGCCTATATCTGGCATAGCATGAGACAAACCCCTTTCATCAGCCTGATGATCGCATCTGTATTTGCTTCTTACGCTCACACATCAAGCGCGGCCGGTAAAAATATTGTATTACCTGCTACCGCAAGCGCTGCAGTCAAAACCAGCTCTTTAACCTTCACATTGACTGCCAGGGGGGACTATGTCATCTGCTCAGATCAGGATAAAAGCACTAAAAAAAACAGGCAAGTTAGGTGCTCTGTCTGCTGTCGATGCACTGGAAAAAAATTTGCATGAGATGAAAAATGGAGCAAGCGATGTCGTCCTCAACATCAAAACAGGTAAGGATGTTAACTTCCAGTATCTGGTTGATGTCGTATCACAATGGTCAGGCAAACCTTGAGCAAATTTACAGTGACGACAGAAGCAGGCTCGTGCACCGTACAAATACCCCTGGATATGCCAGCCAATAATACCGCATACCTTACAGTCCAAATTTCTGCGGATGGTGACTATGCACTGCAACTGACTGGTAGCGACGGAAAACTCAAAGGCAAGAATGTGACTTACGGGCACGAAAAGATAGGGGATCTGGTTCAGGCCATTGAGCAGGCAAAAAAATCAAATACCGGTATCTATGCCTTCATCAGCACCGATAAAAATTCACCAATTCAAGCCTATGTAGATATAGTCAATGCGTTTGACTCAGCAGCCATAGATAAGCATTGGATTACGGCCAAAGGCGTGGGGAAAATGCGGAAAAATTCATCAGAAGAAAATACACTCAAGGCAAATGAGCAGCGCATACGTGAGCTGGAGGCGCAGCAGAAGGAATTGCTTGACCTGGCGAAAAGCAAGGGCGTACGTTAATTGCGCAGTGAAGAATTGTTATTGATGAATTGATGTCCCATATTGTAATGCGTCAAATGGAAGCGACCATCCTGCTCAATCATGGCACTTGTATGCGATATCTCGCTCAGGGGTTCGCTGCTTGCAGCCCGACACTTCTTATCTTCACTTTGCAACTTGCAAGCTGTTGAGCGTCCTCAGGCAGATGAACGCACTGAGATGCTTTTATCTGCCACACTTATCCCCGCGTCCAAAAAGCAAACTACAGACAGTTCTGCATACATAGTGCCGCCGTTTGTCTTAATCCCAAACGGGCGCGCACTATGCCAGATAGCTCATCTATTTCGTGAGAATGGAAACAACCTTTTTGTTAAAGTCCACACCCTTGCTACCTATCATGATGACTGCTTCCGTACCCCTCACACTGACCTCGACTGGCGTCGTGGCGCAATCTTCGCGTATGACGGTCACAGCGGTGATTTCCTTGCTTGGGGCTGTTGCCGTGGATCTTAAGTGATACTGAGGCGCTGAAGGTTTGTCTGGCTGAATGTCCACCTGGTCAGTCGTCGTCATTACCGAAGGGAAGTTATGGTGTGTGATGCAAATCGATGACGGGCTATTAATGACCTTGGCCGTGCCGACAGTATCGAGGCTGAACGGTTGCAAGGCATGGAAGTTCAGTTCCCAGCTGCGTGCAGTCGCACTGTTTGCCCAGTCATAGATCACCGCAATGCGCTCTTCCTTGAAATAGGCCATCGACCGTATTGCATTATCAAGCAAAGGCACCCAGGTGGCCGGTGTGCCACCGGCAGTCTGGCGGCGATAGGCTTTGCTGGCGTCGCCAGTGACGATGGCTATGCCATTGCTTTCACCACCGTTATACAACTGGCCTGCGGCATCAGATGTATATACGGGGACGGTGGGTTTGGGTGGCGACACCGTAGAAGGAGATTCTGATTGGCCTATCCCACCATCAAAAGTCAGGGCATTTTGTGACCTGGTTGAGCGGGTTTGCCTGTGGTGTTCTGAATCATAAACATAATAATAACCACTACTGATCAGCATGTCCTTGCCTTTGGACACCAGGGTAAAACTGTTCTGGTCTGCATAGGAATGGTTATAAGCGCCCCATTCACTGGAGCGGAAGGCAATGCTGGACCTGTTTGCATCCGTGAACTTGCTGGTCAGAGAGGCCAGCCCTGCATTCGGGAAGAACCAGTTGTCCTGCGCTGGCACAACCGGCGTGACTGGTTTGGCACCCATGGCCACTAAATTGAAATAATAGACGGGACGGATGTTTTGATTGGTGAGATTGTCCTTGTTCGCACGGAAGTACCATTCATGCGTGGCATTCTGCGTCAGCAAAGCAAATGGCTGCAAGGTGTCGAATGAATAGGCCTGGTAATCATAGGTGTAGATGTGATCATCGCCAAATGGTGTCATCAACTGTCTGTACAAAGGCGCGGTGAATGCCATCAGATAATCCACATACTTGGCATAGTAGGGATGTTTGCTGATATCGTAGCCAGTGACAGATTTGATGCTGATCATGGTTTCAAGTAAGGTAGCGACATACCAGCCATAACCCATACCATTCTGGAACGCACCGTCATCACCACCATGAGCAGTACTGCTGACCAGGAAGGTTGTATAGGTATCACGCAGATATTGTTCCGCTTCCGGGAAGTTCTGGTCACCTGCCAGCAGCAATAATACATTCAGCAAAAAGCCCACATTGGTCACACCGTGCGAATCTTTTTTATGCCAGTGATGACTGGCGATCAGTGGCATCATTTGTTCGGTTCTGATTTTGATGACACTGATGACCTTGCTTTTTTCTGCTGCGCTCAGATCATCATAGAAATAATCATAGCCCTTCGCCAGCGCCAGCAGCACCTGGCGGGCCGCCTGATCCTGGAACGTATAGTTGCTGACACCATTGACCGGGTCCCAGTCTGCCAGTGCCAGCAGGCGTGCCTTGCCAGCGCTAGCCATGCTGGTGTCGTTGGTCAGCTTTGAGACATAACCAAGATAATTCATGTCACTGGCCGCCGCTGATGCCATGCTGTTCAGGGAAATCAGCCAGATAGAATAGTCAGTCGGGTTCGGTGTATTGACAGGCCGTTTTTGTGGTTCTGCATCAATGGCCTTGTCCATGATGGTTTTGGCTTTTGCTTTCAACACTGCAAATGGCGCACTGGCATTTTGCGTGATATTGGCCAGCATAGTGTCTTTGCTTAAACCCCTGGGAAACATGCGCGGTCTGGTCGCTGATTTGGCGGCGTTGATGATTTGTGTGGGGTTATAACTGGCAACATCAATCGCAGTAGTATCGACATAAAAGCGTCTTGTCTGGCTCTGCTGCACCGTACCGTTCTTGCTCTTGTAGCTGACCCTCCATTCATAACTGCCGACAGGCAAAGTACTGGGAAATTGATATTGCGGATACTTGCTCGTGGCCGACAGATATGGCTGTCCATCCTTGAGGATAGTGACACTCCAGGGTTCCGCAATGTCGGTATTTACCGGCAGATAACCCTCTGGCCATTGTAATATGGGCGCCCTGGTTTTTGAAATGCCACAATCTTCAGGATACACATTTCCATAAAGCTGGGGTAGGTTGGAAATAAAATCAGCCACCTGATTGGGTGTGCAGGTTTGATTGAACCTAGCCTTATAGACATTGCCATCATAGCTTGCCACAACGTTGAGACCAGCCGGCGGTGCCTGTATGGCCAGTTTTGCCCGGTTTTTGTCGCTACCTTTGGCTGCGTTGGTAGCATTTGCAGCGTCGGCAGCATTTGCACCTGCGCTGCAAACCGTCAAGACGAGCACCGGCAGGCAGGAACAAAAGATGGGTGTGATGTTAAAAAACTTCTTGATATGCGTTTGCAGATACATGGTTTTTACTCACTTTCTTTTCATGAAAATGAAGCATGGATTCATTGTTGGCGCTGATGACCAGTCTTGAACCGGGTTGGCGCTGATGAAATAAAGATACTGACGACCGACATGGACTTTCCATGCCCTTTATGTGCCGCCATGCCTCGTTATATAACAAGTTATTTCTCTGTCATTCTAAATTTACAAGTGGTTGCAATTTAGACATAGTGCGGAGGTGGGCAGATGTTTTATTGCTGAAGGAGCGCTCGGGCGCGATGCTTGTTCATGTGCTGAATACAACGCCTGGTAGCTACAATTCATACTGATAGTGCTGGTAGCAGCAGTCTGTACGGCTACAATGCAAAATAAATTTCTGAACAGAATATCCGGCTGTAACACTGTAACCCCCCATTTCTAAAGGCGTCTGTCATGTCACTTACTCTATACGGTCACCCATTCTCGTCCTACACCCAGAAAGTGCTTATCGCGCTGTACGAGAATGACACGCCTTTTGAATTTCGCTGCATAGGGCCAGACACGCCTGCATACACCACAGAGTGGCTACAACGCTGGCCGCTGGGCAAATTTCCCTTGCTGGTCGATGGTGAGCGCAATGTCGTCGAGACCAGCATCATTATTGAGTACCTGCAAATGGTTCACCCTGGGCCAGTGCGCCTGCTGCCCGCAGATACTATGCAGGCACTGGACGTGCGCTTTCTTGACCGCTACTTTGACCTGCATGTCATGACCCCAGTCCAACATGCGGTTGGCGCAGCACTCACAGGCGATACCGTAAAAAGACAGGAAGGACTGACCCACGCCGCAAGCAAACTCGACCTCGCCTATGCATGGCTGGAAAATCACCTCAAAGGCGACGCATGGGCCAGCGGCGAAAATTTCACATTGGCAGACTGCGCCGCAGCACCTTCACTTTTCTATGCTGACTGGACCCAGCAGATCACAGAAAAATATCCACGACTGCGCGCTTACCGCAGCCGCCTGCTGGCCCGCCCATCATTCGCCAGGGCAATGGAAGAGGCGCGGCCTTATCGTCAGCTATTTCCGCTTGGGGCGCCGGACAGAGATTGATGTGGGATGGATCAGGGATTGATTTTCCTGAACGCTTGAAGACCTGCAAGTTGCATAGAGTTGTGAATTTTTTGCGTGTGATTTTCTTGTCTTTAGATAAGAAAATATCCTATGCAACAGATAGCCAATATCATGAAAGGCAGACCAAACAAGGCGATCCTGGCAAAACCTGTTTGCTGTGGGCGGGCTGGAAATCCCGGTTCAAGAAAAGAAAATGTCACGCCCCGGCCAGCTCTATATTCTAGATTCCATAGCAAGCCCGCGCTAAAATAAAGCACCGAGGATGCATAAATATTTGCCTCCCAGGTAATCGGATATTGGCCATCTCTGATCAACAGGTACAAGTCATAACACCAGCTTGCTGAGAACATCCAAACCCCAATTGCGACCAGCACATGCCTGAGTCTGGCTTTGCCTCTTATTCCCAGGTAGAGCATTCCCGTTGCCCAAGGTGCAGTCAAGAATGTGAGTACAGACATCATGGCCGCATCAAAATAATCCCAGGTCGGGTCAGCGGTGTAAGGTGCGACGACAGTAATCCCAATTGCAGCGATGCTGAACGTAATCAGCTTCCAGGGCACGTACAGAAATGATTTGTACGCTTGCAGAGGAAAGGAGGCGCGCTCAGACATGTATAGCCAGATGCAAAAAATGCAGTAGCTGATCCAGGCCGCGAGGTAAAATTTGAGTTCTGGGGTCATGGATAATTGTATTCGGGATTCATTCGCTATGACTTTGTGATCGGGTTTGAATCACGAGGGAAATACTGGTTCTGTTCGAAGTGAAATACCTTTTGGTTCCAGCGTATTACGAAGTGCACGCACATTTATGACCTCGCCAACCTGCGGCCAAGCCTTGCTCAAACCAGGTAAGGCTGTCGCTGCACTCTGAGCAGACATTGTCTTCATCACTCATTTGCATGAGATTTCAGATACACAAGAAAAGGGTACGGCCATGGTTGTGCAGCATTTCTTGTCTTTTTATTGGAGTTACTTGCCCATTGATATTATTTACATCCAAAACGCCAAATTTGATTGCCGTTATAAAGGTAGAGTAAATTACCAAAGAGAAATCAATTGCTCTATCGCTAGTTTTTTGCAGTGGATCCTTGTAGACGATCATGGATCGTGCTCCGCACGATTTTTACCCGCCTTCATCTCGTGTTATTTGAAAATCGGAATGCGCGGAGATTGATACTGAGAAATTCTGTGCAATCGCAATCTTGCAACTGAGAAGTGTCAAAAAGATGATTTTTTTCATTTTTACATTCGCGCGATTTCGAGTGCTAGTTTAAGAAAAATATTACATTGAATTCTCATGGATGTTGTCAATATTATAGGCGCGGCGTCAAGCTTTGACATGTATGAACTGAGACCACCAAGGATAACTTATATCACCTACCTGACTGGGAGCGACCAGACCCTACTTATATCCATTTAAAAAAAACTATCTGGCGAGTGCTTCAGTCTGATGACATCTGAAGAATGTATCAAGGGTAAGATATAGTGCATTTAACATGATAATTTATTAACTAATTGCGATGACACATAACGAAAATTGTGCTAACCTCGTCTTATGACAACGATGCTTTCTCCCATAGAATCTGAATTCGCCACTTCTGAAGAATCTGCGTCTTATGACGTTTGGTTTCGTGCGAAGGTACAAGCATCGCTGGATAGCACCAACCCAAAGTGCTACAGTACTGACGAAGTAAGGCAGCGTATGCAAAAAATCATAAAAGCGGCTGAAGACAGTGCTTCCGGTAATTTGGCTTGATGAAGCGCTGGAAGATCTGGCTGTAATTACCACTTACATTGCCCAGCGCTCTCCTAAAGCAGCCAACAATATCAATGACAATATTTCCAGTGTGCAGACATGCTGGGTGAGCACCCTTTGCTGTTCCGTTCAGGACGTGTTGCCGGTACTCGCGAAGTTGTTGTGCATCCTAATTATATTTTGGTGTTTCGCGTTACAGTCTCTGCCGTAGAAATTCTTAACGTCCTTCACTCGCGGCAACAATACCCTTAAATCGCGATTTGAATTTCCATCAAATCAGCAAAAATACAAAACCACCCTATGAAGCTGGGGTGGTTTTGTATTTTTGGTGGAGGCGGCGGGAATCGGCCATCCTGGCCAGACATATCGCTTGCAAGCGATATGTCGCTCACAGGCTCGCTGCATACAGCTCGAAACCCCTGTTCGCCCCGCATCCCGCAGATTCAATTCACGGAGATCGTCAAAATACAAAAGCCACCCGTTAATGCCGGGTGGCTTTTCTATTTTGGTGGAGACGGCGGGAATCGAACCCGCGTCCGAAAGCACTCTACAGACAGTTCTACATACTTAGTGCTGCCATTTGATTTAATCCTGACGACGCGGACGCACACGCTGCGGCAGGACGAGTTACCTATTATTTAATCGAGAGTCAAGTAACCCGGCTCAAGACGATTCCATATGAATGTCCTTACTGCTGTTGCCAGCCCACCCTATGGACGAAGTGGTGCAAGGTTAGCCGGTATTAAGCGGCTAATGCGTACGAGTTATCGTTTGCAGTTATATAGTTCAGATTGTATTTACGAGGTAGTCTGGCCTCGGTATGCCCTGCGCTGCTTTGCAACCCCCGTCGAAACCTGGTCGTCCCCAAAGCTTGATCAGTATACTCCATTTAGGGGTAATCCTGCAGTATTCAAGAGGCCATGGCCTGTAAATGTTTGGCGCGTACCAGTTCCAGCAGTTCCAGCGGGCTGTCGATGATGGCGTCGGCTTTCCAGTGTTTGGGTTCGGTGGCACCACAATAGCCCCAGGCGGCGGCGATGCTGGTCATGCCGGCGGCTTCGGCGGCTTGTATGTCGCGCAGGTCGTCGCCGACGTACCAGCAATTTTCTGAACGTATGCCCAGTTGCCTTGCCGCTTCCAGCAAGGGGGCAGGGTGGGGCTTGGAATGCGGGGTGGTGTCGCCGGAGATGACGCAGCGTGCTTCCTGCAAATCCAGTAGCGGCATTAGCGGGCGGGTAAAGCGCATGGCTTTGTTGGTGACGATGCCCCAGGCTACGCCCATGACATCTAGACCGCGCAGCAGGTCTGGCACTTGCTTGAACAGGGTGCTGTAAACAGCAATGGCGGATTCATACTGGTTCAGGAATTCAATGCGCATGGCTTCGTAATCAGGGTGTTCTGGCTTGATGCCAAAACCAGCGCCGAGTAGGCCGCGTGCGCCAGCTGATGCATGGGGGCGCAAACTTTGATAATGAACGGGAGCCAGTTGACGGTTTGCGCGCATGACATTGACTGCTGCTGCCAGGTCGGGGGCGGTGTCTGCCAGGGTGCCGTCCAGGTCAAACAGGATTGCTTGTGGAGTTTGCATAGTAAAAATTCAAAAAAATCAAAAGCGTGGCTGGAGGTTTGATGACCTTGTGCCATGCATTAATTCGTCAAATTCACAGCGGGCGCGTACAGGCGACCATGTAGTTGACGCTGGTATCGGCATTCAGTGAATAGATTTGGGTAAGGGGGTTATAACTCAAACCCTTCATGGCATGTAATTCGAGGCCGGCATTGCGTATGTCTTGTGACAATTCTGCCGGGGTGATGAACTTGGCATAATCATGTGTGCCCTTGGGCAGCATTTGCAGCAGGTATTCTGCACCGATGACGGCAAACAGGTAGGCCTTGGCATTGCGGTTCAGGGTGGAGAAGAAAATATGTCCACCTGGTTTGACCATTTTTGCACAGGCTTTGATGATGGATGCGGGGTCGGGTACGTGTTCCAGCATTTCCATGCAGGTGACAACGTCAAACTGGCCCGCCTCTGCTTCTGCCATGTCTTCGGCGGCGATTTTTTTATAGCGGACGTTGACGCCCGATTCCAGACCATGCAGGTCGGCGACTTTGAGGGCCTTGTCAGACAGGTCTATGCCGGTGACGGTCGCGCCTTTTTTTGCCATGGATTCAGCCAGGATGCCGCCGCCGCAACCAACGTCGATGACTTGCTTGCCTGCCAATGGCGCACGCTGGTTGATCCATTCCAGACGCAGGGGATTAATTTCATGCAGTGGTTTGAATTCGGAGGTGGGGTCCCACCAGCGATGGGCAAGTTCACTAAATTTCTGGATTTCTGCGGGATCAGCGTTCAAGGTCGACATGATGTGGTCTGAAGGGCCGGGTCAGGGCGTGAGCTGCGAAACCGCTATTGTAGGCGATTCAGGCTGATATCGCATTGGCGAAAAACAAACATGGGAAAAATGGTTTTGAAGTTGTTTTGAAACGAGGATGGAACGTGGGTGAAATGAGGAGAATGAAATAAGTTAGCGCAAGCACAAATAAAAAAACCCGCCGAAGCGGGTTTTTTAGAAGCCAGGCTTCAACTACTGAATTACTTGACGTTGCGTGTACCAACAACTTCGATTTCAACGCGACGGTTTTTGGCGCGACCTTCAGCTGTTTTATTGTCAGCTACTGGTTGTTTTTCGCCTTTGCCTTCGGTGTAAACACGGTTGGCTTCAATGCCTTTGCTTACCAGGTAAGCTTTGACTGCTTCAGCGCGACGGATAGACAATTTTTGGTTGTATTCGTCAGAGCCTACAGAGTCAGTGTGACCAACAGCGATCACGACTTCCAGATTGATTGCTTTCAGTTTGGATGCCATGTCGTCGAGTTTGACTTTAGCTTCTGGTTTCAGAACAGCTTTGTCAAAATCAAAGAATGCGTCAGCTGCAAACGTTACTTTTTCAGAAGTAGGTGCAGGTGGAACAACCGGTTTTGGTGCTTCAACAGGAACAACAGCTGGTGCTGGTGCTGGTGGTGCTGGTGGAGCTGGTTGTACTAAAGGTGCATCGCAACCTGGAACTGCGTCAGCAGGTGTCCAGTAGCCAGTACGCCAGCACAGACCAAATGGGTCGCGTGCGATTACACCGCGACCATCTTGTACATAGGCGCTGTGTGGCTTGTTAGCCATAATGTCTTGCTGTGCGGAAGCAGAAAAGGATGCTACTGCGGACGCTGCGATAACGAGCTTGACTAAATTTTTCATATTTCTCCTCTCGGGTGAGATTATTACCGCAGATGAACTGCGCAAATTACTGCATAAAAACAGATAGTACCACGGCGATGATGACATTACTATTTCGTCAAACGTCATGTCAGCCGTAAATCAACATTCGCACTATTTTGCCATAATCATCAATATAAAGACGAAAATTGTTAAATCGACAAAGTTACAGTTAGTTAAATATGTCGTATTTTGACAACGAAATACACGCTTTGGCAAGCTAATACTGGTTTTAGAGCAAAATTGTTTTGTTTTTGATCATGGAATAGACGGGTTTCTGCACTGGAATTATTTGGCGAGACCGCGTCCTTCAACGACGATGCGTCTGTTTGGTGCAAGACATTCTGCCAATTTTGCCTTGGGTAATTTGTCATCGCAAGACTTAATTTGTTGTGTTTTACCCATGCCCATGGTGTCCATAGGGGCATTCAGGCCCTTGCTGCCGAGGTAGGCGACCACGGCATCAGCATTCTTTTCAGATAATTTCTGTGCTTGCGCATGGCTGCCTGTCAGGTCGGTGTGACCACTCACGACGATCAGCTCAACTTTGGTGCAATTTGCCAGTTTGGGTATGACTTCATTGTCGATTTGTTCTTTGCCCTTGTTATTGAGTGAAGATACTTGTAGAGATTTCTTGTGTTCAAAAATATCATCACTTTGTAATGTGATGGCAAAATCGCAGCGCTTGGGCGGTGTTGCTGGGACGGGGGCTGTGGTTGGCGCTGGAGGTGTCATTGGTATGGCAGCTGGAGGTGGCGCTTCTGCACTTTGCGCTGCCGATGCTGGAGCGCTGGCTTGGGCAAGCACTGACACAGCGGGCAGGGCGAATGCTGCGAGCACGCAAAGTACTGTCAATTTTTTTAACATGATTGTCTCCGTCGGGATGTTAGTTATTTTATGAGATGTTTTTATTATGCTTTTGATTTAATCATATAAATTTGCGCTGAGGCTGTCATTTGAATGACAGTGTTGCCAGCGATGTTGACTATTTGATAGCTTATTGGGAGGTAGGTATCAGGCGGTTAGTAGGCTTTAGTGGACTATTGGCGGGTAAATCACCGCGTTTGCCCGACTTAATTGCTATAAATGGAATTCAGCGTAGGAGGCATGTTAGAATCAAGAGTTAAACGTCAGTCTTTAGCAGTCTCTTTAGCAGTCTTAATGAGACGTTATTAAAGACGTTATTAATTAACCAAGCTCTAATTCGCCGGCCGCCAATGGATCAATTCGCAAAAGAAACACTCCCGATTTCCCTTGAAGAAGAAATGCGCAAAAGCTATCTCGATTACGCAATGAGCGTTATCGTAGGTCGCGCTTTGCCGGATGTGCGTGATGGCTTAAAGCCTGTGCATCGTCGCGTATTGTTCGCGATGCACGAAATGAACAACGTCTATAACCGCCCCTTCGTCAAATGTGCGCGTGTGGTGGGTGAAGTCATGGGTAAGTACCATCCTCATGGCGATGCCTCCATTTACGACACGCTGGTGCGTATGGCGCAAGACTTTTCCCTGCGTTATACCCTGGTCGATGGCCAGGGTAACTTCGGCTCCATCGACGGCGACAATGCTGCGGCGATGCGTTATACCGAGTGCCGGCTCGACAAAATCGCCAATGAAATTCTGGCGGATATCGAAAAAGAAACTGTCGATTTCGTCCCCAACTATGACGGCAAGGAAAGAGAACCTTCAGTTCTGCCTACCCGTATCCCGAATCTGCTGATCAACGGCGCATCCGGTATTGCGGTAGGTATGGCGACGAATATTCCGCCGCATAATATTACCGAGATCATCAACGGTGCCTTGCATTTCTTGCGCAATAGTGACTGTACGATCGATGAACTGATCGAGATCATCCCTGCACCTGATTTTCCTACCGGCGGCATTATCTATGGCGTGTCTGGTGTGCGCGATGGTTACCGTACTGGCCGTGGCCGCGTGGTCATGCGCGCCAAGACGCACTTTGAAGAGTTTGGCAAAGAAAACCGCACGGCACTGATCGTTGACGAGCTGCCTTACCAGGTCAATAAAAAATCCCT
Organism: Undibacterium sp. Ji42W; assembly: GCF_049340405.1. Lineage (NCBI taxonomy): Bacteria > Pseudomonadati > Pseudomonadota > Betaproteobacteria > Burkholderiales > Oxalobacteraceae > Undibacterium > Undibacterium sp. Ji42W. The sequence continues at coordinate 284,260 of NZ_JBMPOV010000008.1, read as the reverse complement.
GCTGGAACGTATCGCTGAACTGGTACGTGACAAAAAGCTCGATGGTATTTCTGATATCCGCGATGAATCCGATAAATCGGGTATGCGCGTGGTCATCGAACTCAAGCGCGGTGAAGTGCCTGATGTGGTGCTGAACAATCTGTACAAGCAAACGCAGTTGCAAGACACCTTCGGCATGAACATGGTGGCGCTGGTAAATGGCCAGCCTAAATTGCTGAACCTGAAAGAAATGCTGTCCTGCTTCTTGTCACACCGCCGTGAGGTAGTGACACGCCGCACCCTGTTTGAACTGCGCAAGGCGCGTGAACGTGGCCATGTGCTGGAAGGTCTGGCAGTTGCGCTGGCGAATATTGATGACTTTATCGCCATCATTCGCGCTGCACCGACGCCACCGATCGCGAAACAGGAATTGATGACCCGTGCCTGGGACAGTTCCATGGTGCGCGAGATGTTGACACGTACTGCGGCTGACAATTTAGCGGGTATTGATGCTTTCCGCCCTGAGAATTTGCCTAAACATTACGGCATACAGCCAGATGGTCTGTATAAATTGTCTGATGACCAGGCGCAAGAAATCCTGCAAATGCGTTTGCAACGCCTGACTGGTCTGGAACAAGACAAGATCGTCAATGAATACAAAGACGTCATGGCAGAAATCGCCGATTTGCTGGACATCTTGTCCAAACCAGAACGCGTTACCGTCATCATCACTGATGAACTGACCCTGGCCCGCAATGAATATGGCGAAGGCAATAAAGACGTACGCCGTTCAGAAATTACCCATAACGCTACAGATCTCGGTACCGAAGACCTTATCACGCCGCAAGACATGGTCGTGACCCTGTCGCATACCGGTTATATGAAGTCGCAACCCTTGTCTGAATACCGCGCGCAAAAACGCGGTGGCCGTGGCAAGCAGGCGACAGCAACCAAGGATGATGACTGGATCGAGCAACTGTTCGTGGCCAATACCCATGATTACATCCTGTGCTTCAGCAACCGTGGCCGCATGTACTGGCTGAAGGTCTGGGAAGTGCCACAAGGCTCACGTACTTCACGCGGCAAGCCAATTGTCAACATGTTCCCATTGCAGGAAGGTGAAAAAATCACTGTTATCCTGCCTTTGTCTGGCGTTAACCGCACCTTCCCTGAAGACCATTATGTCTTTATGTCCACCAGCCTGGGCACGGTCAAGAAAACACCTTTGACTGACTTCAGCAATCCACGTAAAGCCGGCATTATTGCGGTCGATCTGGATGAAGGTGATTTCCTCATCGGCGCTGCACTGACCGATGGCAAACATGACGTCATGCTGTTCTCTGATTCCGGCAAGGCAGTACGCTTTGATGAAAACGATGTACGTCCTATGGGCCGTACCGCCCGTGGCGTACGTGGTATGAATCTGGATGAAGGTCAGCAAGTCATTGCATTGCTGGTGGCTGAAAATGAACAGCAATCTGTGTTGACTGCGACTGAAAACGGTTACGGCAAACGTACGCCTATCACTGAATATACCCGTCATGGCCGTGGTACCAAGGGCATGATCGCTATCCAGACTTCCGAGCGTAACGGCAAGGTTGTGGCGGCTACGCTGGTAGAAACAACGGATGAGATCATGCTGATCACTACCGGCGGCATTCTGATACGTACGCGTGTTTCTGAAATTCGTGAAATGGGTCGTGCAACTCAGGGCGTGACCCTGATTGCAGTGGAAGACGGTACCAAACTGTCTGGCCTGCAACGTATTGTTGAAACAGATGCTGATGTAGATGCTGTACTGGAAGCAGGCGAAGTTGGTGATGTCGCTGCTGATACTGGCGCAAATGAAGCGGAAGGCGGCGCACCAGAAGCCGACGCAGCGGAGTAAAACATAACATGACGACGATCTACAATTTCTCTGCAGGCCCGGCAGTATTGCCGAAAGAGGTATTGCAGCAAGCCGCTGCCGAAATGCTGGACTGGCAGGGCAGTGGCATGTCCGTCATGGAAATGAGCCACCGCGGGCCAGAATTCATGTCCATCCTCGCTGCCGCGCAAAGTGATTTGCGCGAGCTGCTGGCGGTGCCGGACAATTATAAAATCCTCTTCCTGCAAGGCGGTGGTCTGGGTGAAAACGCCATCGTCCCCATGAACCTCATGGGGCGTAAGCCACAGCTTGCAACGGCAGATTTTGTGCATACTGGTTCCTGGACAGGCAAGTCCATCAAGGAAGCGAAAAAATACGGTAACGTCAATATCGCAGCTTCTGGTGAAGCCAGCGGCTACACCACTGTGCCTGCACGCGATAGCTGGAAATTGACGCCGGATGCTGCTTATGTGCATCTGTGCACCAATGAAACCATTGATGGTGTTGAATACCAGTTTGCCCCTGATGTGTCAGCAGAAACGGGTGACGCGCCTATCGTTGCTGACATGTCTTCGCATATCCTCTCTCGCGTGATTGATGTCGCCAAATATGGTGTCATCTTTGGCGGTGCGCAAAAAAATATCGGCCCGGCAGGTCTGACCATCGTCATCGTGCGCGAAGATTTGCTTGGCCATGCTTTGCCCATCTGCCCCTCTGCCTTTGACTGGAAAATCGTTGCTGACAATGATTCCATGTACAACACTCCACCAACCTATGCGATTTATATCGCTGGCCTGGTGTTCCAGTGGCTCAAGCAGCACGGCGGTGTGACGGCGATGGAGCAAAAAAATATTGCCAAGTCCAGCCTGTTGTATGACTACCTGGATTCCACAGATTTTTATGCAAACCGGGTAGAGAAAGGCAGCCGTTCACGTATGAATGTGCCTTTTTACCTGAAAGATGAAAGCCTGAATGCGGCGTTCCTGACAGAAGCCAAGGCGAATGGCCTGTTGCAATTGAAAGGCCATAAATCAGTAGGCGGCATGCGTGCTTCGATTTATAACGCCATGCCTATGGAAGGCGTGCAGGCTTTGATCAGCTTTATGCAAGAGTTTGCCCGCAAACATACGTAAATACCCGAGCCATTGGCTTGAGCACATGGCGTCTGTTTTGATTACACCATATAGACAGACGCCGCTAATTATTTTCATCGTCAGCCCTTTCTGAGCATGGTACTCACCATCACCTGGAAACCGTGGCGCTGATGAACCAGGTCAAAAGCCTGGCGAAAAAAGCATATCCGGTATGGCAGCCTTGCGCTACAGTATTGCTGCCTGCCACACCCTATCAAACACGGTTTTTAGGTCATTATGAGCGACAATAAATTACTTCCCTTGCGCATCAAGATCGATGCCATTGATGCACAAATCCTGGATTTGCTGAACCAGCGCGCCCGCGTGGCGGAAGAAGTTGGCCATGTCAAGGCAGAAACCAATGCGCCCGTGTTTCGCCCTGAACGCGAAGCGCAAGTCTTGCGTGGCGTGGCTGAACGCAATCCCGGCCCCTTGCTGAGTGACGACATACAACTGATCTTCCGCGAAATCATGTCGGCCTGTCGGGCGCTGGAGCGCCGCGTGGTCGTGGCTTTCCTGGGGCCGGTTGGCACCTTTAGTGAGCAGGCTGTCTACAAACAGTTTGGTCATGCTATCCAGCCACTGCCTTGCGTGTCCATCGATGAAGTTTTTCGTGCGACTGAAGCAGGTACGGCAGATTTTGGTGTCGTGCCTATCGAGAATTCATCTGAAGGCGCGATCAATCGCACCCTTGATCTACTCTTGCAAACCAGTCTGGCCATCAGTGGTGAGCTGGCGATACCGGTGCAGCATAGTCTGATGAGCAAGTCTGGCAATATGGAAGGCGTCAGCCGCATCTGTGCCCACTCACAAGCGTTAGCACAATGCCAGGCCTGGCTGAATCAGCATTTCCCGCATGTGGAAAGACATGCAGTGGCGTCAAACGCAGAGGCAGCACGGATGGCCAGCGGTGACTACACCGTGGCGGCGATTGCCAGTGAAATTGCCGGTCACCAGTACAACCTGGGCATCGTTTCTGCCCATATCCAGGATGATCCGCATAACCGCACCCGTTTTGCTGTTATTGGCCGTTTGCGTACTACGCCTAGCGGCAAGGACCAGACTTCCATCGTGCTGGCGACGCCGAACAAGGCTGGTGCTGTGTATAACCTGCTGGCTCCTCTGGAAAAACATGGTGTCTCGATGACCCGTTTTGAGTCACGTCCTGCGCGTACTGGCAATTGGGAATACTATTTCTACGTTGATGTAGAAGGCCATGTGATGGATGCCAAGGTTGAAGCTGCCATGGCTGAATTGAATGACAAGGCAGCCTTCTTCAAGGTGCTGGGTTCTTACCCTTGTACAGTGTGAGTGCCTGATGCAAAAAGCTTTTCAACGCATAGCGATATTTGGCGTAGGTTTGATTGGTGGCTCGTTTGCCCTGGCTTTGAAAAAGGCAGGTGCAGTTGAACAGGTGGTCGGGGTGGGGCGCAGCCAGGCTTCGCTGCAAAAAGCGCAGCAACTCGGCATCATCGATGAAATAGCTTTGAATGCCGATCAGGCATTGCGTAATTGTGACCTGGTGCTGATTGCAGCGCCGGTGGCACAAACCGGCGCGATATTGAAAGCGATTTATCCTCATCTGCAAGCGGGTACGATAGTCACGGATGCGGGTAGTACCAAGGCCGATGTGGTGGCTGCCGCACGCGCCAGTCTGGGTGAAAAGATAGCACAATTTGTGCCAGCACATCCGATAGCCGGACGCGAACTGAATGGGCCAGAAGCAGCACTGGTGGATTTGTATGTCGGCAAAAAAGCCGTCATCACCCGTTTGGCAGAAAATAGCGATGCAGACGTGGCCAGGGTGGCATGGGCGTGGCAGCAATGTGGTGCCATCATCCATCATCTGGACCCGGCATCGCATGATGCAGTATTTGCCGCAGTCAGCCATTTGCCGCATTTGCTGGCGTATGCCCTGGTTGATGATATTGCGCGCAAGCCGCATGCGGATACCTTGTTTCAGTATGCGGCCAGCGGTTTTCGCGACTTTACCCGCATCGCTGGTTCATCACCGGAAATGTGGCGTGACATCAGCCTGGCGAACCGCGCTGCGATGCTGCAGGAACTGGATTCCTACACCGCCCGCCTGTCCATCTTGCGGCAGCACCTGGTGGATGCTGATAGCGACGGTATAGAAGGTATTTACGCCAATGCCCAGCGTGCGCGCCATAACTGGATCAGCGCCATTGAGGCAGCCGAGAAACAGCAGCGTGAAGGTGGGGATTGACAGGGCTACGCTCGTCTCCACATCGACAAACCCAACATTGAATAAGACCATGACACAAGCAAGCAAACATTATCCGCATTACCTTGATCTGCAACCTGTCATGCAGGTGCAGGGCACAGTCAAATTGCCGGGCTCCAAAAGTATTTCCAACCGCACCCTTTTACTGGCGGCGCTGGCAGAAGGCAAGACCCGGATCATGGATTTGCTGGCATCCGATGACACCATGGTCATGCTGAACGCCTTGACGCAGTTAGGCGTGCACTGGGAGCAGGATGGCGATAGCCAGAATTACACGGTAGAGGGTGTCAAGGGACATTTCCCAAAACACCAGGCCGATCTGTTCATGGGCAATGCCGGTACTGCGATACGCCCGCTGGTTGGCGCATTGGCCGTATTGGGTGGTGACTATACTATCCACGGCGTGCACCGCATGCATGAACGTCCTATCGGTGACCTGGTTGATGCACTCAACGAAGCTGGTGCGCAGATTGAGTACACCGGCAATCCGGGTTACCCGCCCTTGCACATACGCCGTGGCCATATCCATGCCCAGCGTTTGCAGGTCAAAGGCAATGTTTCCAGCCAGTTCTTGACAGCCTTGCTAATGGCCGCACCTTTGATGGCGCGTGAGCATGATGTAACGATAGAAGTGATCGGTGAGCTGATTTCCAAGCCCTATATAGAAATCACCCTGAACCTCATGCAAAAATTTGGCGTGACGGTAGAACGTGATGGCTGGCAGGCATTTACGGTCACCAAGGGTCAGTATTATGTGTCGCCTGGCGTCATTCATGTCGAAGGGGATGCTTCTTCTGCCTCTTACTTCCTGGCAGCCGGTGCTATTGCTGGTGGCCCTATCCGGGTAGAAGGTGTAGGCAAGTCCAGCATACAGGGCGATGTACGTTTTGCCGAGGCGCTGGAGAAAATGGGCGCAACCATCACCCGTGGTGATAACTGGATAGAAGCCACGTCGAATGGCGTCTTGCAAGCCATAGACATGGACTTCAACCATATCCCCGACGCTGCCATGACGATAGCAGTAGCGGCACTGTATGCCAATGGCACCACGACCCTGCGCAATATAGCCAGCTGGCGCGTCAAAGAAACTGATCGCCTGTCTGCCATGGCAACAGAATTGCGCAAACTCGGTGCCATAGTAGAAGAGGGCGCAGACTATATGGCGGTGACGCCACCCGAGCATATCTTGCCAGCGACCATTGATACCTATGACGATCACCGCATGGCCATGTGCTTCTCTTTGGCCAGTCTCGATGGCCGGGCCCGCAGGGGTGCTACTATGCGCATCAATGATCCAAAATGCGTGGCCAAGACTTTTCCTGATTATTTTGAAGTCTTTGCCAAGATTAATCACCAAGATTTGTTTTAAAGGTTTTTATAGTTCTCTATGACTGTCCCAAGTCCTGTTATCACGATAGACGGCCCTACCGCATCCGGTAAGGGCACGGTAGCACACAGGGTGGCCAAACATCTGGGTTTTCATTACCTCGATTCTGGCGCTCTGTACCGCCTGACTGCCTTGATGGCTACCCGCCATGGCATCGCGCTGGAAGATGAAACTGCCATTGCCAGCATGGCAAGAACCCTGCCTTGTCGTTTTGTCCACGGCCACGTTTTTCTTGAGGATGCTGATGTTACCGATGCCGTGCGGGCAGAAGAAGTCGGCGTGGCAGCTTCCCGCATTGCTGTTTTGCCAGTAGTACGCCAGGCGCTGGTCGATTTGCAGGTGGCTTTTCGCTATACGCCTGGTCTGGTGGCAGATGGGCGCGATATGGGGACAGTCATCTTTCCCGATGCCAGCTTAAAAGTTTTCTTAACAGCAAGTGCTGAAGCGCGCGCAAGCCGTCGATATAAGCAATTGATTGAAAAGGGAATTTCTGCTAATATGGAAAACTTGGTAAAAGATTTGATGGAACGTGATGCGAGAGATAGTGCCCGCACCACAGCGCCGCTCAAGCCCGCGCCAGACGCGATCATCCTGGATACATCTGAATTAACCGCTGAAGAAGCTGTCAATAAAGTGTTGGTCTGGTATGCGCAAACACAGACAAACAACGCCGTATAGGTAGCTTAGGTAATAAGTAGCTGGTGAAGTCTGCATGTGTCGTTTCAAGTGCCTTTATTGACGCAAGGTTAATAAGGGGATGTTCAACCTAACCCGGTAAATAGTGTCTTTTGCACCGTTCCGGCTAACTTGTAAATACTATGTCTACTGTTTTCATGTCCCAAGATTTCGCAACCGGTGCAGATAGCTTCGCAGCTTTGTTCGAAGAATCCCTGTCACGTCAGGATATGCGTTCCGGTGAAGTGATTTCTGCTGAAGTCGTCCGTATCGACCACAACTTCGTGATCGTTAACGCTGGCTTGAAGTCTGAAGCCTTTATCCCTGTTGAAGAATTCAAAAACGACCAGGGCGACCTGGAAGTTAATATCGGCGATTTCGTTTCCGTAGCGATTGATTCGCTGGAAAACGGTTTCGGCGACACAATTTTGTCCCGTGACAAAGCTAAACGTCTGGCCTCCTGGCTCGCGCTGGAAAAAGCGCTGGAGTCTGGCGAGATCGTTACTGGTACAGTAAATGGCAAAGTCAAAGGTGGCTTGACTGTTCTGACGAACGGCATCCGCGCTTTCTTGCCAGGTTCTTTGGTTGATACACGCCCAGTTAAGGATACAACTCCTTACGAAGGCAAAACCATGGAATTCAAGGTTATCAAGCTCGACCGCAAACGTAACAACGTCGTGCTGTCCCGCCGCGCTGTTGTTGAAGCGTCTATGGGCGAAGAGCGTCAAAAACTGATGGAAACCCTGAAAGAAGGCACAGTGGTTACTGGTATTGTTAAAAATATCACTGACTACGGCGCGTTCGTTGATCTGGGTGGCATCGATGGCTTGTTGCATATCACTGATCTGGCATGGCGTCGTGTACGTCACCCTTCCGAGGTGTTGACAGTTGGTCAGGAAATCACTGCAAAAGTATTGAAATTCGACCAAGAGAAAAACCGTGTTTCCCTGGGCGTAAAACAATTGGGCGATGACCCATGGACAGGTTTGTCCCGTCGTTACCCAGCGAATACACGTCTGTTCGGTAAAGTAACGAACCTGACCGACTACGGCGCGTTCGTTGAAGTCGAGCAAGGTATTGAAGGCCTGGTTCACGTTTCCGAAATGGACTGGACGAACAAAAACGTTGCACCAAACAAAGTTGTTCAATTGGGCGACGAAGTTGAAGTCATGGTTTTGGAAATCGACGAAGAACGTCGTCGTATCAGCCTGGGTATGAAACAGTGCAAAGCCAATCCTTGGGATGATTTCGCAATCAACCACAAGAAAGGTGACAAAGTTCGCGGCGCGATCAAGTCCATTACTGACTTCGGCGTATTTATCGGTTTGTCTGGCAATATCGACGGTCTGGTACATTTGTCTGATCTGTCCTGGAACGAAACAGGCGAAGAAGCAGTACGCCGCTTCAAGAAAGGTGACGAACTGGAAGCCATCGTTCTGGCTATTGATGTTGAGCGTGAGCGCGTTTCCCTGGGCGTTAAACAGCTGGAAGGCGACCCATTCAACAACTACTGCGCAATGAATGACAAAGGTGCAGTTGTCGTTGGTACAGTTAAATCTGTTGAAGCCAAAGGCGCAGTAATCCAGTTGGCAGACGACGTTGAAGGCTACCTGCGTGCATCCGAAATCTCCCGCGACCGCGTGGAAGATGCTGGTACACACCTGAAAGTCGGCGACAGTGTTGAAGCCCTGGTATTGAACATCGACCGCAAAGCCCGTGGTATCCAATTGTCTATCAAAGCTAAAGATAGCGTTGAAACACAAGAAGCCATGCAAAAAATGTCCGTTACTGATTCCAACGCAGCATCCGGCACAACCAGCCTGGGCGCTTTGTTGAAAGCCAAGCTCGACAATAAAAACTAAGCTTACGTCATAAGGTTTTCACTATGACTAAGTCGGAGCTGATAGCTCGTCTGGCAGAGCGATATCCGCAACTGGTAGCTAAAGATGTGGATATTGCTGTTAAAACTATACTGGATGCAATGTCGGATGCCCTGGCAACAGGGCAACGCATAGAAATCCGTGGCTTTGGCAGCTTTGCACTGAACAGTCGTCCACCACGGATAGGTCGTAACCCCAAGTCCGGTGACAAGGTGATGGTCCCTGAAAAACGGGTGCCGCATTTCAAGCCAGGCAAGGAATTGCGCGAACGTGTTGATGCCATGGTGGGGCAACCGATACACGATGACTAAGTCAGGCTGACTGGTCAAAGATCGGGCTTCGACAGCGATGTAAAAATAAAAACGGCATATCGGTTTTCCGATATGCCGTTTTTTTTCAGTACAATGCTCTTTTCGGGATTAATTGCTTCATTGACGATTTCCCTGCTTATCCATCAAGGATGCATACATGAAATATATTTCAAGATTTTTCGCCATCGTGCTGTTTGTCCTGTTCTTTGGCTTTGCCTTGAAAAACGACCAGATTGTCACGCTGCAATATTTTTTTGGCTATCAGCAATCTGCGCCGCTGGTCATCATGCTGCTGGCTTTTTTTGCTGGCGGTGCTACGCTGGGCGCGCTTGCCATGGTGCCGATGGTGTTTCGCCACAGACGCGACCTGCACAAGCATAAAAAGACCCTGGCAGAAATTGAAAAAGAACGTGAAGCCGCGCAAAGGGCCAGCACACAAGCACCCCAGCCTGATAGCATTCGCAATATCTGACACTGGTGGGCGCAGCTTTCAGCACATTCAGACCTGCGAACAAAGATTGGCTAAAGACATATCAGCAATTCAGGCTTTGCGTCTGAACTGACATTGTTCTCAACAATAAGAAGAAATACACATGGAATTTGAAATTTGGTGGTTGCTAGGCATACCCTTATTCTTCACCCTGGGCTGGAGCGCGGCACGTATCGATATACGCCAGTTGATCTCGGAATCCCGCAGCTTGCCGCGCGGCTATTTCAAGGGCTTGAATTTCTTGCTGAACGACCAGCCAGACAAGGCAATTGATGCTTTCATCGACATCGTCAGACTCGACCCGGAAGCAGTGGACCTGCATTTCGCCCTTGGTAACCTGTTCCGCCGCCGTGGTGAAACTGAACGCGCCATCCGCGTCCATCAAAACCTGCTGGCCAGGCCAGACCTGCCTACCGAGCAAAAAACCCAGGCCATGTATGAACTGGGCCAGGATTACCTGAAAGCCGGTTTGCTCGACCGTGCCGAAGAAACCTACAACCTGCTCGTCAACAGCCCGTTTGAAGCCCAGGCCAGGCGCGCCTTGCTGGAAATTTACCAGCGTGAAAAAGAGTGGGCGCGCGCCATAGAAGCGGCGAATGCCTTGCAAGAATGTGGTGCCGGTGGCCGTCAAAAAGAAATCGCCCAGTTTTACTGCGAAATTGCCCAGGATGAACTGGTGCATACCAATACAGAAGCGGCCCTGGCCAATCTGGAAAAAGCACTGGCAGCAGACCGCAACAATGTACGCGCCATCATTCTCATGGGCGATGTGTACATGGCCAATGGCGACACTGAAATAGCCCTGGCGACCTGGCGGAGGGTGGAGCAGCAAAGCGTGCCGCATGTGGCGCTAGTGGCGCAACGCCTGATGGACGGTTATCGCAAGCTCGACAAAGCACAAGAAGGTTTGAATCTTTTGAAGAACTTCCTGGCTGAAGCACCTTCGATAGATTTGCTGGAAGTCGCCTTCAAGGCCACGCTGGAGCTGGAAGGTATAGAAGCCGTCAATAGTCTTGTCAGTGAAGAATTGCGCCGCACCCCAACCCTGCTGGGGCTGGACAAGTTGCTGGATGGCCGCATTATGGTGGTGCCGCCTGAAGTTAGACCGGAACTGGCCATCATCAAGAATCTGGTGCACGGCTATGCACAAAAACTGGCGCGTTATCAGTGCTCCAATTGCGGTTTCAAGGCCAGGCAATTTTATTGGCATTGCCCTGGCTGCAGCAAGTGGGAAACTTACCCTCCACGCCGTACGGAAGAGCTGAACGTCATGAATTAATGATTCCTGTCATGCTTGAGCGCAGACTGATTTGCGTAAGGCCTCAGGGATAGTCGTTAAGTGTAAAGAATCTTGAATAAGGGCTGTGATCTGAAATTCTATGTGAATGACTGGATACTCAGATGTGCAAAATGACTTATTTTTATTTGGTGATCAAAAAATGAAAATCACAATTATTGGTACAGGTTATGTCGGCCTGGTCACAGGTGCCTGCCTGGCGGAATTGGGTAACGATGTGTTTTGCCTGGACGTCGATCAGCGCAAGATTGATATCCTCAATCATGGCGGCATCCCTATCCATGAACCGGGCCTGGAAGAAATCGTCGCGCGCAACCGTGCTGCCGGCCGCATTCAGTTTTCTACCGACGTTGAAGCAAGTGTGAAGCATGGTGACGTGCAGTTCATCGCTGTCGGTACACCTCCGGATGAAGACGGTTCTGCTGATTTGCAATACGTCGTGGCTGCGGCAAAAAATATTGGCAAGTACATGACGAACTTCAAGGTCGTCGTTGATAAATCTACCGTGCCTGTAGGTACAGCAGACCGCGTCAGCGCTGCCATCGCAGCTGAGCTGGCGGCACGGTCGGTGACAGCCGAATTCTCTGTGGTGTCGAATCCGGAATTCCTGAAAGAAGGCGCAGCAGTAGAAGACTTCATGCGTCCTGATCGCATTGTTATTGGTTGCGACCAGACGCCGCAAGGTGAAAAAGCGCGCAGCCAGATGAAGAAGTTGTATGCGCCTTTCAACCGCAACCATGAACGCACTTACTGGATGGACGTGCGCTCGGCAGAGTTCACCAAGTATGCAGCGAACGCCATGCTGGCGACTCGCATCTCTTTCATGAATGAGCTGGCCAACCTGGCTGACCATGTTGGTGCCGATATTGAAGCCGTGCGTCACGGTATAGGCTCTGATCCGCGCATAGGACACAGCTTTTTGTATGCTGGTTGTGGTTATGGTGGTTCCTGCTTCCCTAAAGATGTGCAGGCGCTGGAACGTACTGCCCAGGATTACGGTTTGAATCTGTTGATCCTGCAGGCGGTAGAAGCCGTCAATGCACGTCAAAAACAGGTACTCGGCAAGAAGATACAGCAGCGCTTTGGTGAAAATCTCAGTGGCCGTCATTTCGCCATCTGGGGTTTGGCATTCAAGCCGAACACCGATGATATGCGGGCTGCGTCATCCCGTGTCTTGCTAGGCGAATTATTGCGCGCAGGTGCGACTGTGGCAGTGTATGACCCGGTCTCCATGCAAGAAGCCAAGCGCGTGCTGGAACTGGATTTCTATGATGCGCCTGAATTGCTGGCCTCAATACGTTATGCAGCTAACCCCATGGATGCGCTCGTCGAAGCCGACGCATTGGCGATCGTCACTGAATGGAAGGCCTTCCGCAGCCCTGACTTTGATGAAGTCAAGGCACGCCTGAAGCAGCCTGTCGTGTTCGACGGCCGTAATCTGTTTGAGCCCACGGTCATGACCGAACTGGGTATTGAATACCACGGCATAGGCCGCTCCGTATTGACGAACAAATAATGCAAAATATGGATGCAAAGAAAGATGTAACGGTGAAACGTATTCTCGTCGCTGGCGATGTCATGCTCGACAGATACTGGTTTGGCGAAGTCAACCGCATTTCACCAGAAGCGCCGGTACCTATCGTGCGTGTGGAAAAAAGTGAAGAGCGCCTTGGCGGCGCCGCCAATGTGGCTCGCAATGCCGTTGCCTTGGGCGTGCAGGCTGCCTTGATGGGTGTCATTGGTGACGATGATGCCGGCAATAGCATGGAGCGTTTGCTGAAGACTTCAGGCATCGAGGCTTACCTCAGTCGTGACCAGCAAATCTCTACCATCATCAAATTGCGCGTCATCGGCAGGCAGCAACAATTGTTGCGCATTGATTTTGAAGAACGCCCGACCGAACATGTCTTGCGCGACAAACTGAATCGCTTCAACTCTTTGCTGACTGGTTATGATGTCGTCGTCCTGTCCGACTATGCCAAGGGCAGCCTGGTGAATGTCAGTGCTATGATCGCTGCTGCAAAGGCAGCAGGAAAGATCGTGCTGGTTGATCCCAAGGGTAGTGACTTCAAGCGCTATGCTGGTGCCAGCCTGCTGACACCGAACAAGTCAGAATTAAAGCAAATCATCGGCGACTGGCCAAATGAAGAAGAACTGACATCCAGGGCCCAGCGATTGCGTACAGATTTACAAATCGATGCCTTGCTGCTGACCCGTTCTGAAGAAGGTATGACCCTGTTCACGGCTGATGGTGTGACCCATGTGCCAGCCATGGCGCGTGAGGTATTTGATGTCTCTGGTGCCGGTGATACCGTCATCGCCACCATGGCCGTCATGCTGGCGCAAGGCAAGTCCATGCAAGAGGCGGTAGTGATTGCCAACCGTGCTGGCGGGATCGTGGTTGGCAAGCTGGGTACGGCGACTGTGACACGGGAAGAGCTGTTTCCTGAGACTGTGCAATAAGTGATATCCGATGACCTTGAATGCGGGGTCATGGATCGACTTGATGCAGATGAGGCGAACTTCAAACCGCACTCTTAAACATACAAGCGAAGAGGATCAGTATGTCTGCCTTGAGTATCAAACGTCTCATTCTTGTAGCAAGCGTTGCTTTGCTGATCGCGCCATCTTGCCACGCATCTTCCCCGGAAGATAAACCTGCAGGGACGATCCTGGACGCATCGTCTGCGCAGATTGAGAACGCCTTTTCTCCCGATGCCAAAGCAGAGGAATTGGTGCTCAAGGTCATCAACACATCCACCTCCAGCATCAGATTGGCTGCCTACTCATTTAGTTCACCCACCGTGGTCAAGGCGCTACTTGATGCAAAAAAGCGCGGTGTCAATGTCATGGTGCTGGTCGATTATGGTCGCAACCAGAAAAAGCCTAATTGGGCAGCCTTGAACCGTCTTGTCGGTGCAGGCATAGCTACGCGAACTATTGCTGTATATGCGATTCATCATGACAAATACATAGTAGCGGATGAGCAAACTGTCCAGAACGGCAGCTTCAATTACACACGGGATGCCGCCGAAGCGAACAGCGAAAATGTCATCGTTTTTTGGCGTAACCCAGAATTGGCGAAGTCATTTCTTCGCCAATGGGAAAGCCGCTGGTCCGCAGGAGTGGATTACAAAACTATGCTGGTAACGAAATAGCTGATAAGAATCCCTGGAAATGCTTCAGGAAATCGCCCCAAAACGAAAGCTTGATGCCACCACGCCGCCAAAGACGTTTTCTTCATGATAAACACAACTGGCAACTTCTCCCTCTGCGGCACCGACTGCCACCATCAGCGGCAATAAATGCTCTTCTCTTGGATGCGCCACCCGTGCTGCTGGTGCATCTTCCCAATGGATCAGGCGGGCGACTCTCTCAGTCGTGCTGCTGGCGACCAGGGTATCCTGCAACCAGTCATCAAAACTCGATGAGGGTTCTTTCGCCAGCGGGCCAAAGCGGCGCAGGTTATGGTAGCTGAGGCCGCTACCTATGATGAGCACACCTTCATCGCGTAGTGGGGCAAGCGCACGTCCCAGCGCCAGGTGTTCTGCGGGGTCAAGTCCTTTGCGCAATGATAATTGCACGACTGGCATATCTGCCTCAGGGTACATCACCGCTAGTGGGGCAAATGCGCCGTGATCAAAGCCACGCTGCGCGTCAGCCTGTGCTGGCAAGCCTGCATTTCTGATCGATTCCATTACCTGTTCTGCCAGTTCAGGCGAACCCGGGGCAGAGTAATGTACCTTGTAGGTATGCTCAGGAAAGCCGCCGTAGTCATACAGCATCCCCGGCCATGGATTTGTCATGACCTTGAAAGAACTTTCTTCCCAGTGCGCCGAGATCATCAAGATGGCCTTGGGCTTGTGCGGCAGTTGCCGTGGCATATCGACCAGTGATGCTTCCAGCACATGCATGGTCTTGCGCATGTCTTCCATGTAAGGCCAGGGGCCGCCGCCGTGTGAAATAAAATAGGTAGGCAATTTCATATGAGTATCCTCCACAGGTCATTTGGTGCCGGGGCTTGTTTTTTCAATTAATTCCATGAAGCCCATATAAATCATCATAATGTTTCCTCATATGGAAATCGATGGTGGTAAAGTAATTGTATTGTTTCCAAAAAGTGCAACTATGGCCCATGGATAGCTGAGGATGAAGATATGGATGAACTAGATATCAGTGGCATCAGGGTATTTCGCGAGATTGTCGAGTCAGGCAGCTTTACCGCGGCAGCTGACAGGCTGGGTATGGCTGCGCCCATGGTCAGCAAGCATATCGCCAGACTGGAGCGCAAGCTGGGGGCGAGGCTGCTCAACCGCAGCAGCCGCAGCATGAGTTTGACTGAGGCGGGTAAGGATTTTTTTGCGCAGGGCAGGCAGGCGCTGGATATTCTTGATGCTGCCATCGCCTCGGTTGCGCAAGAAAGCGGGCCACCACGCGGTGAATTGAAAATCAGCGCCCCGGTCTGGTGTGCGAATCCTGGCTTTGCGACGGTGCTGGCAGATTTTCATCAACATTATCCTCTGGTCAGGCTGAACCTGCATCTTGATAACCACATGGTGGATCTGGTGGCAGATGGCTTTGATCTGGCACTGCGAGCGACCGATGAGCCATCACCAGCCTTGATTGCCAGGTCTTTGTGCAAAGTCGAGTTCCGCCTGGTTGCCACACCGGCTTTTGTGAAAAATCTGCAAGCTGGCAACAAAGACGACGCCATCGACGTGGCAATGATATTGCCCAATTATGTGCAGCTTGAAAGGTTTCACTTGCCGGTACAAACAGAGTGGGCACCTTTAAAGCTGGATGCGATCATGAAATGCGGTGACACCACGCTCACTTATCACTGCGTACTGGCTGGCATGGGTGCCGCATTTCTACCCGAGTGGCTGGTAGGCGATGATCTTGCTTCTGGCCGCTTGCAACTGGTGGCAGGTAATGAGCCGGGTTTTACCGGCAATCTGTACGCCGTCTATGCCAGCCGCCGCCAGATGCCGCCCAAGTTGCGGTGTTTTATCGATTTTTTGATAGAGAGGCTAAGCGATTAGTCATATTGACATTAAATTGTGGAATACTTGTCAACGGAATTAATCCAGTGCCGTTGATAGCTACATAGCCAGCGATAAAAAACAGGCTATGTCATTTAAAGATTCGCTTAAAAAAATGTTCAATTATTGAGGGAGTATTCGCATGTTGAAGAAAATTATATTTGGCCTGATGGCCTTGTTGGCTGCTACCGGTTTTGCATTTGCTGATGTCGATGTCAATAAAGGTGACCAGGCTGCACTCGATGGTATCAAGGGCATAGGCCCAGCCAAATCCAAGGCTATTATCGAAGAACGTACCAAGAACGGGGCCTTCAAGGATTGGTCTGATTTTGAAAGCCGCGTCAAAGGCATCGGCGAAAAAAGCGCTACTAAATTGTCTGAAGCTGGTTTGACTGTCAATGGCCAGGCTAAACCTGGTGCAGCAGCAAAACCAGCGGCCAGCGCAGCGCCTGCCAAAGGTGAAAAGGCTGATAAAGCTGCCGCCAAAGCAGAGAAAGCAGCATCCGCAGCATCTGCAACTGCGGCACCAAAAGCTTCTGCTGCGGCATCGGCTGCATCCAATGCATCAGCTGCAAGTGCGGCATCGGCAGCTTCAGCAGCGTCCAAGGCTTCCGCCGCATCGGCAGCTTCCAAGGCCAGCGCAAAATAAGCCTGACGCTTCCGTTTTTGTTGAACTGACAGGCAGACAAAACCCCGGAAGTGATTCCGGGGTTTTTTATTAGCTTATTTAAATTCTGTATAAGCCTGATTAGTGTATTCCAGTGGGCTGCAAACGCTTGATTTGTCTATGAGAAGCTGATTTTTTCCAGAGTTGGAGGTGCTTTTTCAAACAAGCCGCTTGCTTATGCGGCAAGCGTCTAAGGGTAACTGCGTTTAGAATAAGAGTTTGTCTTTTTAAGCTGCTTACCATGACCTATCTGACCATCGAAGACACCATAGGCAATACACCGCTCGTTAGATTGCAGCGCATACCCGGCGAAGAAAACCAGCGGCGTAATAATGTCATCCTAGGCAAACTGGAAGGGAATAATCCTGCCGGTTCCGTCAAGGACAGGCCAGCCTTGTCCATGATCAAAAGGGCAGAAGAACGTGGCCGCATCAAGCCGGGTGATACCTTGATCGAGGCGACCAGCGGCAATACCGGTATTGCCCTTGCCATGGCAGCCGCCATGCGTGGATATAAAATGATCTTACTGATGCCAGAAAACCTGAGCGTAGAACGCCGCCAAAGTATGGCTGCCTATGGCGCACAAATTATGCTGACCCCCAAGACTGGCGGTATGGAATATGCGCGTGATCTGGCGGAGCAAATGCAGGCCGAAGGGCAGGGCGTGATTCTCGACCAGTTCGCCAATCCAGATAATCCGCTGGCGCATTATGAAGCAACAGGACCAGAAATCTGGCGCGATACCAAGGGCAGGATCACCCACTTTATCAGTGCCATGGGTACTACTGGCACCATCATGGGTGTATCTGCTTATCTGAAAGAGCAAAACCCGAATATCCACATTATCGGCGCGCAGCCAGAAGAAGGCTCGCAAATACCTGGCATACGCAAATGGCCAGAAGCTTATCTGCCGAAGATTTATGACAAGGCCAGGGTCGATCAGGTGGAGTCAGTCACACAGGCAGATGCTGAACAAATGGCGCGCAGGATGGCGGTGGAAGAAGGTATATTTTGTGGTATTTCTGCCGCAGGCGCATGCGAAATCGCTTTGCGGATTGCCCAGACGGTAGAAAACGCTACGATAGTCTTTATTGTCTGTGACCGTGGTGACCGGTATTTATCGACAGGCGTGTTTCCAGCCTGAGCATCCGTGCCATAGTAAGTGCAACCCGCGCTCGCCGATTGCGCTCAAAACGTGGCTTGCTGACGTAATTGCAGGTATGCGTGAGTCGATAGCGGGTAACTCTTGCAGATGCAAGTGACAGGGCTGAGGCATAGAGCCAAGTCTTATAGCTAACTCATAAAGCTAACTCATAAAGCTAAATTCTGGAGCCACGTCATGAGAGTAGTTTGGGGATAGCTGACTAAGGTGAGCGGTACCAGCCCCTGCCATTATGGGCACATTAGCTGAGGCACTCTGCCATGAAGATCTCCAGGCGGCTCAATTTTTTTGCACTTCTCCAGCAGCTTTACATCAAGCTGTCATAAATTCGGCGCACAATAAAAACAAGAAAAAAAATACCGAAATCACGCTTGTGGCGCGTTTTCGGTATTTTTCAATGTAGCAGTTTTCCTGATAACCCGAAGGTCAGGCAGGCCAGCAAGCATTGATCAAATGAAAGACTTATGCTGCGTCTTTTGGTTTGAATTGCTTGTCGCTGATACGGAATTTCGCACGACGGTCGCCCATCAATTCGCGCAATTCTTTGATACTGACATCGCTGATTTCATGCATGCGGATCAGCAGTGATGCGCCGACCGGCAGGCGACGATGCCTGATTTTACTGATTACTGGTGGTGCCACTTCCAATGCTCTGGAGAGTGCTGCATCATTTTTCAAATGCAATTGCTTGATCAGAGTATCCAACAGATTGTTTGGATCATAGTCGATTTCATCGGATTCAAGCTGGGTCAAATTTGCCATAATTACCTCGCTGTGTAGTTTATTGACGCTTAATTAGTTGCTTCAATAAAAAATTAATCAAACGGTAATATTGTATCTTTAAAATATAATTTGCTTGTCAGAAAAATAGCAAACCATTGTTAAATCTCTTGACACTTTGCTTAGTTAAGAAGTAAATGTGTCAACTAGATGACAGCACTTTAGTTTAGAAAATACTGAATGGCAATGTTTATTCCAGTAATTAGTTACTAGAATAACATAAATTAACAATTTTATTTGGTTTATTAAAATCTGTTAAATTGCGAGCTTCATCCCCCATCACTCTGTGATGCGGCGTTAAACGCATTAAGTGAGAATTATTTTTGTCTGGCCGCAGCGATGACGCGGCCGAGATCATAGACCGACATTGCATAAAAATAACTGCGGTTATACAAGGTAATCGCGTAAAAATTTTCTGTTGCAAGCCAGTACTCTGTTGCGTCATTGCCATTTTGCAGATCGACAAGCCCATACGAGATATTTGTTGGCGCTTCGCTACTAGCTGTTGTCGCGATGGCTTTTAAATCCTGCAACTGATAGCTAGCCTGCAAACCTTTGCCCAGGGCCGTGCTGAGTAGCTCACTTTTCTCATGCAGTACCAGAGTTGCAGGGAATGCGACAGGTAAATTGCGCTTCCAGCCATGCACTGCCAGATAGTGGGCAACGCTGCCTATCGCATCCACCGGTGAATCTGTCAGGTTGATCTTGCCATCACCATCAAAGTCCACTGCGTATTTTCTAATGCTGCCTGGCATGAATTGCGGCCAGCCTATCGCGCCTGCGTAGGAGCCTTTAAAAACAAACGGATCGAGCGAGGCCTCTCTGGACATCAGCAACATGTTTTCCAGTTCGCCGCGGAAGAATTGCATGCGTGCATCGCGGGTCGGCGTGTCAGGGTAGTCAAAGGCCAGCGTAGTCAGCACATCCATGACACGAAAGCCGCCAGTCTGCTTGCCAAAGATGGTTTCTACACCAATCAGGCCAACGATGATTTCTGGTGGCACGCCATATTCCTGCTCGGCTTTGGCGAGTGCATCGGCATATTTATCCCAGAAGGCAACGCCAGCTTCGATACGGTAAGGTTCGACAAAGCGTGCTCGGTAGGCTTTCCAGTTCTTGGGTTTGCCTGCCGGAGCGGGTCGCATCAGTTGCCTGGCGGTTTCTATGTATCTGGCTTGCTTGAAGATGGCTTTTAATTCTGCTTCGGTATAGCCATGCTTGCTGACCATGTCAGAAATGAAGCCGGATACTTCCTTCCATTGCTCAAAATGGCCTTCATCTTTTTTTGTCTTGGCCGCCGCAACAGTACTGGATGCAGTTTTTTTTACATGTCTTTTTTCTGTCGCATGCGCTGCGCCTGTGGTGAGCAGGGCGGTCGCGATGATGAGTGAATAAATGCCGTTCAGCAAGATGCCAGGCTGGTTTGTTGCGTGGGATGTCAGAGAGATCAAAATACGTCTATAAAAAATTAGCGGCATGCTGCCAGCAAGGTTTTCAAACGCCGGATCAGCGTGCTTTCCGGACCTGGGTCTTTGCCGTAGCGGGCACTTGCGTACAGTGTCAGAAAACGCTCGGCATTCTCAAAATCAGCTGCGGGCAGGCTGCTGCGCAATCTTTCCAGATAGGTTTTTGGCCCCTCATGCAAAGCGCGTGCTGCGGTCTTTTTTTCCATCTTGCGACAGAAAGAAAAGTATACCTTATCAAGCGCTGTGATACGTGGCCGGTTGCGAATTAAGGGCAGGGATATCAGGCCGAGTATCACGCTGGTCGCAACAAAAAACAGCATGGTCAGTTGCGCCCAGTCCACTTTCATGAGGCCCATGGAATTGAGCAGGCTTCTTTGGGTATTCTGGTTATAGTTCAATACCCATTGATTCCAGGAGTTATTGACCGCACTCCATTGCATGCGCACCTGGTTGAAAAAGGAAATTCCATCCGGGCTCAGGTTGATGAGGCCCGCCAGGCCCTGGCGTGGCACGGCATAATTGAGTGAGCGCTGTACTCTTTCTGGTGCTACGGCTGCGGTCGGGTCTATCCTGATCCAGCCTTTGTTTTCCAGCCAGACTTCAGCCCACGCATGGGCATCGGACTGGCGTATTTCGAGATAGCCATCCACAGAATTCAGGTTACCGCCCTGGTAGCCGGCAATTACCCGTGCCGGAATATTGGCGGCGCGCATCAGCAGGACAAAGGCACTGGCATAGTGTTCGCAAAAACCAGCCTTGGTATCAAACAGGAATTCATCGGCACTATTCCTGCCCAGGCGTGGCGGCTCCAGCGTGTAGGAATAAGCTTCACGGCGAAAATAATTAAGGATGGCCCAGATCAACCGCATATCATCCGGATATTGTTGCCTTAGCGCCGCAGCAAAAGCCAGGGTGCGCGGATTGTAGCCTTCTGGCAGTTTCAGCGAGTCCGCCACCATCTCGTGGGTGCTGCTGGCTTCCAGGGAATAGCTGGTATAAGACTCTATCGTGTATTTGAGTCTTTCATTGGTGACTTGTTCGCGCCGGGTTTCCATCAATCTGTTGATGATGGCAATGTTGCCAGTGTTGGTTTCTAGCGCAGGTTTGCCTGCGGGCATGTCTAGCGCAAACAGCCAGTTTTGTCCATTTGCTTCCAGCGTGATTTCCTGACGGATGGCCTGGCCGCCATATTTAATCCAGTTTTTGTCCTGATCCGTTTTGTAGGAAGACCTTTTCTCTTCCTGTGACCAGCTGCGCCCATCGAATTTATTCATAACGATGCCGCGCCAGTAAAGTTGGGGTTTGGCCGGGATGAATTTATCGAACTTGACGCGAAAGGCAATTTCTTCAGATTGTGCCAATTCGCTGATATTCCCTGGCGACATCGAGTTCGACAGACCGCTGCGGCCAGATTGTGCATCGCCTGGCAAGCCCCACAATGGCCCCTGTATGCGTGGGAACAGCACAAAAGCGATAATGGTCAGCGGAATTGCCAGCGCCAGTATGCTGGCGCCAAGCTTGAGCCTTTGCAGTAAAGGCGGTACTACACCTGTGTAATGGAAGGATAACTGCGCTGTCAGCAACAGGCATAGTCCTGTTAACGTCAGCATGGCGGCGAAGATACTTTGCTGATAAAAGAAACTCGTCAGTAACAGGAAAAAGCCGAGAAAAATAACCACGAACAAATCTCTCTTGGCATGCATTTCCAGCAGCTTGCAGGTCAATAACAAAACCAGCATGGTGACGCCTGCCTCGCGGCCAAAAAAAGTCCTGTGCGTCAGATAGACCCCAGCCATCATCATCATGGCAACCGGCAACAGCAGCCAGGCAGCAGGCAAACGGCGGCCGCTCAGGGTCAGCCAGCCACGCCAGGTCAATAGCAGGGCGCAAGAAGCATTTACCCACCATCTGACGTGGTCGGCATGTGGTAATAGTACGAAGGCGCAGGCAAAGATCAGCAGCAGAGTATCTGCCTTGTCGCGTGACAATATGGTGCGGAAGACGGGCAATTTCATGGTGCGTGGATCTCGTAGAGCGCCAGTGCGCGCAGGCAGGCCTCACAGTGCTCTGGCCCTGTGGTTGCCGGATACTGTGTTTGCGCCAGCCTGAAACCATAAGTCAGGCCGCGCTGATCAGCCTCCAACACCCAACTGGTCAGGCGCGACAGCTTTAATTCGGTATCCAGGCTACGCGGCAGCGCGGCAAAGTCCAGCATGACATCGCTGCCCGAACCTCCGGCGAATTGCTTGGTCACCAGTGAGCCACCCAGTGCAGTATCGACTTTGGCAATCTGTTTCCAGGCCAGGTGTTTCATGGGGTCGCCAGGCTGATATGCGCGCACACCGGCGAAATCTTCATCACCGGCATGGCCAGGTGCTTCAGTCTTTTGCCCAGCGCCTGACATCGGCAAGGGTGGCGGATTTGCCTCTGGTTGCGGATAGACCAGCGCATTGGCATCTGGCAGCCAGGTACTCCAGGCGCGTAACAGGCCCAGCGGGTAGGCGGTCTGCAAACGGATTCGGGGTATCGCTTGCAAACCCCGGTTCGTCGTGGGGTAGCTGAGTTGCACGGCTACGCGGCTGTCGGCGGCGATATCAACAAATTTTTCCGGATGGCCTTTTTCAGCAAAACCCACGCTGATGGCATAGCGCGGATGAGTGCGGCGGTTGATCAGATAAACGGTATATTCGGTTTCTTCGCCCGCAAAGACAGCCCGGGCCGAACCTGGCAGCAAGTGCAGGTAGGCGAGGTTGCGAAAGCCATAAAATACATTGACCAGCGCAACACCACCCAGGACATAAGTCAGGCCAAAGCCCAGGTTCAGGCTGTAATTGGTGGCGGCCAAAAACATCAGTAGCAAAAGGACGACATAGACCAGCCCAGGTTTGCTGGGCAAGGTGAATACCCGTCGCTGATTCAGGAACACTTCACCGTTTTCTGGCTTGTTTTCCAGAAAAACGATCTTGCGCAGTCTTTTTTTTATCGATGTGAACATGCCGTGATTGATCTATGGCTGAAAAATTCAGACGCTGACGCGCTTCATCAATTGCGACAGTAATTCGCTGCTGGCACTGACTTTGCCCGTCATCGACTTCAAGGGGCGCAGCCTGTGCGCAATGACAGGTATCAATACTGCCTGTACATCTTCAGGCAGGACATGGTCACGGCCTTCCATGGCAGCCCAGGCACGGGCGGCCTGCAACAGGGCGATAGAGGCACGCGGGCTCATGCCCTCGGCAAATAAATCACCCTGGCGTGTTGCGTGGGCCAGCGATTGCACATAGTCGATCAGCGCTGTTGAAGTATGGATTTTCTTGAGCTGCTGCTGCGCTTCCATCAATTCTTCTGGCTGCATCACTGCGGGCAGTTGTGCCAGCAGGCTGCGCCTGTCCTCGCCCAGCAAAAGAGCGCGTTCCGCCGCTGCATCCGGGTAACCAAGTGAAAGGCACATCAGAAACCTGTCGAGTTGTGACTCAGGCAGGGCAAAAGTACCTACCTGATGGGCAGGATTCTGGGTGGCGATGACAAAGAAGGGCGAGGGCAGGTTGCGTGTCTGGCCTTCTACCGAGACTTGCCTTTCTTCCATGGCTTCCAGCAAGGAGGATTGGGTTTTGGGGGTAGCACGGTTGATTTCATCTGCCAGCAATACCTGGGCAAACACAGGACCAGGATGAAAAACAAATTGTGATTTTTCCCGGTCAAAAATCGAGATGCCAACCACGTCGGCCGGCAGCAGGTCGCTGGTAAACTGCAGGCGATTGAACTTCAGACCCAAGGAAATCGCCAGCGCATGCGCCAGCGTGGTCTTGCCTACGCCAGGTAAGTCTTCTATCAGCAAATGCCCGCCCGCCAGCAAACAGACCAGCGCCTGCCTGATTTGCTGTTCCTTGCCTATGATGACGCTGTTGACCTGTTTTGCTACTTTATGTACTTTGGAAAACATGTTTTTCCTTGCCTGGATATGTTTATTGTTGCCTGAAAAACATGATAGACATACCCAAACTGCGGCCTTTGTCGTCATGAATTGTCAAATTTCTGTGCCCACAGTGTAAACCGAAATGTCAAAAACTGTTGCCCATAGTGAAAAGATTCAGACAGACGGATTTGCAAAATCATGCAAATAGGGTGACACTGATGATAAGACAGATAAGATAAGCAGAACAAATATCACTCATACTGCGCTGGCATGCATGTGCCGGACTGGTTTTGTGGCAGTTCTGGCACAGAGACATGACAACTGCGTATTACACCCATGCTGACTGCAAACGCCATGAAATGGGCTCATGGCACCCCGAATCACCAGACCGCCTGCAAGCCATAGATGATCAATTGATCGCCAGCCGCATCAGCAGCTTGCTGGATCACCGGGAGGCACCGCAGGCCACCGAAGCGCATCTGGCGCGCGTGCATACTGCCGACGCCATTTACAGAATAAGGGAAAACTGCCCCTCGGAACGATCGGAGTACACCCATTTCCCGCTGGATGCCGACACCTCATTGAATGCCTATACCTGGCGTGCCTCTTTGCGTGCAGCCGGTGCCGCAGTAGCTGCGACTGATGCGGTAATTGATGGCGATGTTGAAAATGCATTTTGTGCCATACGCCCGCCTGGCCACCACGCTACGCCCAGTGAAGCCATGGGTTTTTGCATGTTCAATAACGTCGCTGTCGCTGTCAAGCATGCACTGGAAGTACGTGGTTTGAAACGGATCGCGATCGTCGATTTCGATGTTCATCACGGCAATGGCACCGAAGAAGCTTTCAGGGATGATGAGCGCGTGCTGATGGTCAGTTTTTTTCAGCATCCTTATTATCCATATACCGGCACTGAGCATCCGGCCAGCAATATGGTGAATATCCCGGTCCCGGCGCATAGCTATGGCGATGTGGTGCGCCAGTTGATTACTGAACAGTGGTTACCAGCCTTGCGCGAGTTTGCGCCAGAAATGATTTTTATCTCTGCCGGTTTTGATGCCCACCGAGAAGATGACATGGGGCAGATGGGCCTGGTCGAGGCCGACTATGCCTGGATCACCAAAGAAATCATGAAGATAGCCCAGGAGTTTTCGAATAAGCGCATCGTTAGCTGTCTTGAAGGTGGTTATAACCTGTCTGCCCTCGGTCGCAGCGTGGTGGCGCATCTTAAAGTCCTCGCAGACCTGGATTGATCCATGATTAATTACGGTAGCCTGAGTCCGTTCAAGACGGAACGTCTCCTCTTGCGCAAGATGGAACGCAGCGATATAGACAGTGCCGCCATCATCCATGGTGACCCTGCCACCAATATTCATAACCCCACTGGCCCCAGATCACGCGAAACTACCAGGATATTGCTGGATGACTGGGCAGGTGCGTGGGATAGTCAGCATTTTGGTTACTGGACAGTCTGTTCTATAGACGAGCCAGGCCAGGTATTGGGTTTTGGTGGCGTCATGCGCAAGCAAATCGCAGACTTCAGTGGCTTGAATATCTATTTCCGTTTTGCTGCGCACACCTGGGGCAAGGGCTATGCAACGGAAATGGCGATGGCAGCCTTGCATGCTGCTTTTGTCGTGCTGGCTGAGGATGCTGTCTATGGCCTGGTCAGGCCTGCCAACATTCCTTCGCGCCGCACCCTGGAAAAAATCGGCATGCAGTTGTACTCAGAAGTGGACGATGTGCCAGGTGAAGCCACCAGCCTGATTTACCGCATCACCCGTGCCGATTACCTGAGCCAACAAAACTGATACCCCGATCAGGCGACGAAAATCAGGCTATGAAAACCAGGATGTGAAAATGAAAAAGACACTAAGTGCTTTATTGGCTGCATGGGCGATGCAGACTACATTGGTTCATGCCGCAGATGATATTGCAAGCGTCACGAGCAAAGTTGCCCAGTTCATTGATGAATGGCATGACGACGCCGCCCATGCACGCCTGCAATATTTCGACAAGATGGCAAAAGATGGCGTGTATATCGGTACCGACAAGACCGAACGCTGGACGCGCGATGAATTCAAAGCCTGGGCCAAACGGTTTTTTGAACGGCCATCTGCCTGGGCTTTCAAGTCCTTCAACCGTCATATCAGCATGTCGGCAAACCACAAATTTATCTGGTTTGATGAGCAGTTACAAACCCAGATGGGTATCTGCCAGGCTACGGGTGTGATAGAGCAAACAGCCAGGGGTTTTGAAATCAGGCACTATCAGTTGTCGCTGACTGTGCCAAATGAGCTGACCGATTATCTGGCTGATGGCGTGAAGAAATTGACTGAAAAACAGGCTGAACAAGCGCAGAAAAAATGAATCCGCTTACTGTGTCAGCCTGACCTAAGTACTCTCAATACTTGATGATATAAGCCAGCGCAAAATAGGGTGGACGGTTTTCATGTGCCTGGCTACCGCCTGTGCTAGTCGTACCATAGTAATAATTGTCGTAATCAATCCCACCTTTGCTACCCATTTGATTGCTGCTCTGAGTACCCATGGGCCAGGTTGAGGTCGATTCTCCAAAACCATAATGCTGGTGGCTGGGTATCTGATTGACATTGAGGGTCACGGTTTCAACGCCGCCTGTGCTTTTGAGTGGGTAGTTGCTGAGGCCATTACCTTGCCCGGTGCCGATCACAAAACGGCTGCGTAAATCGGGTACCGTGCCGCCTATGACGGCGAACAGGTTGGGGTAGGTCGATTGGCTGATAGTCTGCCCGACGCAAAGCAGCCAGCCGTTTGGTGCATCGCTGCCGCCAAAAGAAATAATGGAGCCAACAGGTAAAGGGTTGATTGCTACTGTGTCGGCAGATTGGGCAGGAACTGCATTAGCTAATGTGCTCATGGTATTTTCTCAAAAAAGAAATGAATCATGCCAGTGACGAATCTTGTACTGGCATCCAGATAAAGATGTCCTGAACCTTTAGTCCTAGTATTTGATGATGTAGGTCAGTGCATGAAACGGCGGCATATTGTTATGTCCCCAGGTGCTACCTGTGTTGCCAGTCCAGGTCGTATAATGCGTGGTGGTGGTTGACCAGCCTTCCGAATCACCTGTACCATTATTATCGCCACCCTCGCCGCCGCCGACGCCATAAGAATGATTGTGCGATGGCATTTCATTGACGCTGAGTACGTGATTCTCTTCGCCGCCAATGGTGTTGAATTCACGATATGAGAGTGCGTTACCCTGTCCTGCCCCAATGATGAAACGGCTGCGCAAATCTGGTACATTGGCCCCGATCAAGGCATACAAGTTGGGATGGGTGCCCTGATCAATAGCTGCTCCGTCACATAGCAGCCAACCATTAGGTGGTGCACTGCTGGCATAACTGACGATGGTGCCGACAGGCATCTGTATGGTGGCTGAAGTCGTGGCTGTTGCGCTTGGATTTGGCATGAGATACTCCGGTCAGTTATTCGTGGTATTGCCATACACATTCAGTGTATAGGTGGTCTGTGGCGAGGTCGGGTTGACGATATAAGACGTCGCAGTTTGCGGAATCGCTAATGTGACCCCGCTACTTAAGCCATCGTTGGCAATGATTTCAAAACTGTTCTGTCCCTCGATATTCCAGTTCAGCTGGAAGGCATAACTCGCTGGTGGCACGATAGTGGTAGTCTGTATCGTGAAACTGTTGATCACGGGGGGGAAGATCAGGGGCACCGTGCACTGTATCTTGTTCAACAGGTTCTGCCAGTTGCTGTCAGAGTAAGCCCAGCAATACACAGTGAGGGTCTGGGTCTTGGTAATGCCGGTGATCTGCGGATGCTCGCTGTCATAATTGAGCGCGGGATGCGCCGTAGTACCGTAGGTGTATTTTTGTTCTGGTATGGTCATGCCTGGGATATAGAAGCTCAGCTTGACGCTGCCTACACCAAACATGCTCCATGTAAGCGGTATAGAAACTAGTTCAGTGGAACTGCTGACATGGATGGTTTCTGCCAGGCTGTAGATGCCGATGGCACCAGGATTTGGTGGAATCTGCTTGCTGATGGGGACGACAAATACCGTATCGTTGTAGTGTGTACCATCGTTCGCCATGAAGCCGGAAAACTGTACATACATCTGCGTGGGGCCAGTCGGCGTCATCGAAATGATATTGGCGAAAGAGAACGTCACATTTGACTGATCACCGGTACCTATGATCTGTTTGTTGGTATTGTTGGGCGTCAATGTCCAGGTTGGCGAATTTGCCTGGCCGGTGACAGAGGGGTTTTGTACACTCCAGCCACCAGTCTGATCTACATAGACACCCGCACTGATAGCCCAGGCTGAACCCAGTTGGGTAGATTGCTGCTTGTCGTCCGGTGCCAGTGAGCCACTGGTCGTGCCATACACAAAACTGACCGATACCTTGGGCGAACCCGTCCACATATTATTGCCATTGAACAGAGGTGTGTTGCCGATATTCTTGAGATTCAGGTACAGGGTATTGGTCAGCGGGTTGCTGACCGCGGATACGTAGACTGCGCCGCCAAATTCAGGCGCGACGCTGAGTACGTCATGCAAGTTCAGGTTGCCCGGTGCCGGTTGCGCGACCAGCGCCAGTGTTGACGATACCTGGCTAGGCACGTTGGTACCGCTGATGTCATTGAAGTTGATCTGCACGACGTCAGAGGTAGGCGTGTTTGATGTCAGTATATTGTTGATGCTGAAAGTGACTGCGCCATTGCTGGACCATGGGGCATTGCCGCCTGTCCATTTCAGTTGCAGGGCCATGTCAGTGCTGTTGTAGCTGAAAGCCCAGCCTGCCGGTGCGATATTGCTTATCGTCATTTGCTCCAGCTGTGGCGCCGTGAAATACAGCGGCATAAACACTTCCAGGCTGGCAGCGTTAGTGAGATTGATATCAGCCCCGGTATCATTGGTGAGCGCGATATTCAGGCTGGCTGTAACCCCAGTATAAAGGGTAGCGGGCGTGCCCGGTACCGCAGGGTTGTTCATGGTCATTATTACTGAGCTCATAATTTTTTCTGTCTGTTAGGGTTGATCAAAATAATCAATGTTCAGTAGTGCTGGCTTGGTTGTTACTGCTTGTATGCATGGTTCATTCATTACTATCCGGGGTGAGTTCCAGCCAACCCTCTTGCAAGGTCTGTGGTGAGTAACCATAGACCGGGGTCTCGTTGGCAGCATTGGCAGACAATGCTGTTTCGTCGGCACTGCCTGGTGTAATCCACGACCACACATAACCAGCCTCCGCGGGCAAAGGCACGACCAGGCCCTGACTCATTTTCAACATGGGTCTAGTGACGAAATTGACTTGCAGGCTGTTCATTGCGGTTGAATACTGGTCTGGCGGTATGCTCAGCTCATTGACAGGCAATACGCCTGTCGTCGCATGCACTGCCGCACGCGGATCAACCAGCATGGTCAGGTGGCGCGATGCTGCATTCAAAGTCAGTTGTACCGTGGTCTCAGTCGGCAACCTGACACCACCTTGCATGCCAGGATCAGCCGCAGGTGCATAAAATACTGCACCGGTGTAGGGATTGTCGCCAGTGCCATCCATCAGGTAACCAACCAGCCCGTCATCCAGATTGGCGAGGTCGCCCAGGCGTAGCGGAAAGTTGAGATTTTGCAGGTTGGCGCTACTGTAAGCCATGCGGTCTGTGTAATTGACACGGTTGTTGTTAACGTCCTGCGGGAATGGCGCGCCGGGCCCGCTACCTCCCTGGCTCAGGGGCAGCAGGTTGCCTGCAGTCTCCAGGCCAACCGAGGCCCTGACCAGTGCCAGTGGATTGCCCAACAATACAGACAGACTCGCATCCCTGGCGTAATTGGCCGGGTTGATATAGTCGGCAGAATCCAGTATTACCTTCATCAGGTCTTGCAGATAACTGGCGTTCTGGCTATTGATGTACCACATGTAATTGGCCAGGTTGGCGTTCACCTTGGGCGAGCCTGGTTCACCAATGTCATAGTCCAGGCTGCTGGTGGCGTTGGCCAGATTGCCGGCGCGGGTACGATAGACCAGGGCAGGACTGGTGCTCTGATGTTCTATGCCAAACGTCCCTATAGGGCTACCATCGGCATTGTAGAAGAACAGGTTATTGTCGAGGTGGTTCGGCATAATCCAGCCGCATATGGGTGAGGTGGCGGGGTGGTGGCTCATCTCTTCAAAGTCCCCGGTGATACCGGCTATGTTGGTATCATACGAGGCTGACAACCACTGGAACCACAAACGGCTTGATGCCAGTAACCTTGGTGGCAGGTAAATCTTACCCTGGTTCGCTGTATCTTCGGCTGGCGGCGTCATGGAGTAAGCGGTAATCACTTCCAGTGAGCCGTCTGTATTGGTCGCTGCTGTCGCCAGGTCCATGCGCTGACCAAAGGCATCGACGATTTCTATACTCATGATCTCCAGGAAGCCAGAACGCAGGGGGCCAAAATTGCCCTGGGCCAGCAAACCTGTGGTGATGGGTTGCTGGCTGTTGAAGCCAAAGTCATACCAGTTGTCCCAGGCATTCTGTTTGGCGGCGTTGGCAACGGCGGTAGTTACGCTGTCGCGGCTACCCTTGGTCAAGTCCTCGACTGCTACCTTGGCGACATCAGCAGTCAATATCTGCTGGATATTGAAACCGCTGATCGATTGCGCCAGGAAATTCTTGCCCGCATACGCGTCGGCTATGCTTTGCAGGGTAGGATTGTCCGGATCGCCAGGGTGGCCAGCGATGTAAGAATTGATCTGATACACCAGCACCCCGGTGGAATTGGCACTCATGGTCGATGAATTGCCATAGGTAATGGGGTCAGGCGAGGTGAAATTCACGGCCTGACTGCCATTCATTTTATAGACATAATCGACCGCATCCGTGTCCAGGGTAAAGAAGTCGGTGAGATTGGATGGTGAGTAAATCGCATTGCCATTATTGTCCTTGGCTTCCCACAACAAAGGATTGAGCCTGACATTCCAGACCATGAATACAGGCAGGAAGGGGTTGACCTGGCTGACTGGGAAACCGGCTGGTGTCGCCTGGGTGTTCCAGCCTATGGTATTTGGTGCCCAGCCATTGCTTGCGGCATTGCTGAAAGTGATGTTCAGCGATTGCGGTGCGCTGACGGCGATAACAGAATTGGCTGTTGGTTGATAGTTGTCGCTCGCCACAGTAGTAAACAAACTGGACTCAGGCGAAGTGGGTGGCGTCGGCACACCACCTGCGTTCGGTGCTATATCTAACGGGCTCAGGCCGCCTTGCGCATACATCAGGCTGATAGTGAAAGCAGCGGCTGAAGCAACCGCCGGATTATTCGCCCCTCCTTTTGCTGCAAGTGCTGAGGTCACTGCCGTTGCCAGCATGGGTATGATCAGGCAGGCTTCGCCGAGCAGGGAGCTCACATCCGCTCCCATGGGGATATTGCTGTTGATGGCTGGTGTAATACCTGTGCTGCTGGCGGCAACCTGGAATTCAGTGCTGTTGTAGCAGATATTGAGCTGGCCCAGTATCTCCTGGCTCAGACGCACAAAGGTCAGTGGATTTTTGCCATTCCTGCGCGCGGGTTCCATCATGTCTCCCTGCATTAGCACCAGGGGCTCATTCGGCAGATAGAAAGCGTCACTTTTCGTGCATTGCACTTGCCAGGCCGGGTAAGCCGCCAGGGCATTTTGCACCACCTGATAATTGTCCCAGACCTTGTAGGCCAGACTGGAGATAGACACGCCGCTGGCTGGCTGGCTGACACCGGTGACTGCACCTGATTCTTCGTCCGTGATATACGACAATATACCGACTGCCGTGCCCTTGGCAATGACGGTATTCAATTCACCACCGCTGGCAGTGTTGATGAAATTTGCCATATTGTTGATGCTGATATTCGGGTCAGTGATTTCACCCGTGTAGAGCTTCACATAATGGGTCCAGTCCATGAACAATTGCTTGCGCATGGTGGAGAGCGCAGCGCGGCCCATGTCGTAGTTTTTTTGCGCCTGGTTTAGTAGGTACAACTGTTCGGCCAGGTCCAGTGGCAGGGTGACTTCAATATCAGGATTGACCGGGGTGTCACCATTGACTTCCTGGCTGCCGATGATCCACAGATAACCACCCGGGTCGGTAGAGAAGGCATTGCTGTGCAGTGCTTCTTCGAGGGTGATCAGTTTGTTCGGTGTTTTTTCGAGATCTGCCAGCAAACCCAGTTGCAGGGCATCGAGCAGGTATTCATAATTGCTCAGCACATTCGGGTCGTTGGTCTGCTGGCCCATGTCAGTCTTGAGCATGGCAGCCACGGCTTCTTCAGTTGAATTGCCGATGGCAATCTCAACCTGGGTATCCCAGACAGAAACATTGCCTGCATTATTCGACTGCAAAAAGTAAGTCGTGCCGGGATTGCTGAGCATGTTCCAGACCACTTCCTGGCTGGTGCCGGCAGACAGGGTTTCTTCTGGATAGTTGAGTGAAGCTATCGTGTGATTATCATTGAGTTCATAACCCACATCGGCCAGATTGAAGGTCCACTTCATTTTTCCAGCAGTGATCTGCTGGAAAAAATCATTGGGTGTCAGTTCAGGGGCGACATGGTTGTTATTGCAGTCAGTCAGGTACTGGTTATAGTCGTCGGTAATATGGGCATCAATATTGGCCAGCGGATCAGACAAGCTTTCATTGAGCCAGCCCGTGATCTGATAACTGGTGCGGAACTGTATCGTCGCATTCGCCTTCAGAGCTTCATACAAAGACTTGTAGCCAGCATAAGGTACATCAGAAAAATTATCCCAAAAGCCAAACACACTGCAGCATTCAGGGTAGTAGGACCCAAAATAAGCACCGACAAAACCGATTGATGTCAGGTACAGCGAGTTGCCATCGGTGGCCTTGTAATTCGGCAGGTAATTCGATGCCGGTGTATTCGCCGGGTTCCAGCCTGCTGCATCGACCACTCGTCCCATGTACATGAAAGGCTGCTGCTGGAAACCTGGTTGGGCAGGAATAGGGACAGAAATAACGGGCCGGATAATGCCAGCCGAGTCGGCTTGCAGTGATGATGACAGGTAATCGCTCTCGACTACCCAGCTTTTGCTGCTGATGCTGCCATAAGCCTGGGTTTGCGAATTATAGAAACTCAGGAAACGCGTCACCAGCCAGCGGTTTGGTGAAGCCGGGAAAACCAGGTTGCCCCCTTCGGCAGGTTGTGTCCCCTTGCGAAAATAATCAGGCAGCTCCCATTGCAAATGCACACCTACGCCGAGCGGGTTGGCCGGGCTGTTGAGTGGGGTCCCGCCACTTGTACTGCCCAGCGGCGCATAAATCTTGTCGCCAGTGCTGGCCGCAGGCGGTGGCGAGCCACCATTCGGGTTGTACCAGGGCATGGAGTTAAAATTGGCTGTCTTGCCCTGCAAGCCGCCGACGACATTGGTGGCATCATTGTTATTGACGCGCAGTGCCGCAATATTGAGTGGAACGATGGCGTTCATCATGATTTTCAGTCGCTGGCTTAATTAATTTGATTTATAAAAACTGACCATGCCCACACCCTCGGTCATCTCAAAGCCCATCTCGGCAGAATCGATACTGCTGGGGGCAGTGGTACCCGGTGGTGGTGCGACAGAGCGGTTGGCTTGCAGGATCAGTTTGGACAAACTGTCCATGCCCAGCACGCGCGGCGATATACTGCGGAAACATGAGCTGATGTCAGTCGGCGTCACCGTCTGGCTCATGGTGACGCTATTCGTCGTAGTGCCATTGCTATTGGCCGTAGCATTGCCAAAGGTATACAGGTTCTTGACCGCAGTGGCTGCCTGGCCTCTGACGGTACAGCCATTCTGGAAGCAATCAATACCGTAATGCAGCGCCTGGGGTGCTTCATGTATATCAACACGGTAGGCGTCACCTGCAACCAGACAGATTAAGGTGTCTGATTGGGGTCCCAGTTGCTCCAGTCGCAAGATTTGCAGCATGACAGGTGGCACGTCTTTTGGTGTGCCACCGAGAGGATAGACATTCACACCCATGCTCGGGTAATCAAGTACCAAAGATGAGCGCAGGACAAAGCCGCTGATGACCGTGGAATTGCTCTCGCTGAGTTTGGCCGTAGTACCAAAAGCCTTGGCCCTGACTTGCGAAGCCGTACCCTTGACCTGGCTGGTCACCTCCGGCAAGACGGCTGATTGCAAATTCATTTCTGGCGTATCAACCTTGGTAGTCAAATTGCGGCCTATGCTCATGGCACCATCCGTCAGTGCAGAAACCCAGTTACTGTCGAGATAAAAAAAGCGCAGGGATTCTGGTGGCAACATGTTTTCATCTGGCACCAGGTAATTAAAGGGCACACCATGCAGCAGTGCCAGGTTGGCCAGCCAATCCACCAGTACTTGTGGCATGGCAGGATTGGCCAGATTGGCCTGCACATTGGCGGGACTGGAATACGCAGTCTGCAGGTTGCTGATCAGCGATGAGCGCTTATAGACGGATTTCATATTAAGCCTCGGGGTTGAGTGACATGATGGTGCGCTTCAGCAGCGAGTGAGAACCATGCGGTGCTGGCGCGCCGACCACGAGTTTCATTTGCTTGGCTTGCGGTGCCAGGTCCAGCGAGACACCCAAGCTTTGTTCCAGCATCTGGTCTTCGACGGATTGCTGTACCTGCATTTCCAGGTCGCGCTTCCAGGTGTAATAGGCGGTTGAGAAAGAAGTATCCTGCAAGGCCACCATGCGGCCTATGGTCCAGGCGGCAGCATAAGAGGTATCCAGCAAACCCGTAGTCGGGTCAAAGATGGTGGCCGCATCCGGCGAAGCTATTGGCACCTGCAACCATGATTGCGTAACCTGATAAGGTGTCAGCGGGCCACGATACCATGACACGGTCTGGCCGGAAGTACGCAGTGTTTCATTGAGCGGCACATAGCCCATAGTCAATGCACCGCGCACGACCGCATTGCTGCCCTGATAGGCGAGACGCAGATTGGTATTGGCGGCGGCTGGTGGAGGTTGCTTTTTCGGGTCATCAATGACGCGGTCATTCAGCCTCAGTAACTGGTGGACAAAGGTCGCTGGCTGGCCTGTGCTGAAGAAAGTCCAGGTGCTGAGTACCGCCAGTCTCAACGACAGATTGCCATTGTAAGTGTTGCCCGCTGGTGCGCCGCCACTGCTGGTGCTCGGTAAAAAGTTTTGCAATTCTTCAAGCGATACCAGGAATGCGACGGTCTTCTTGCCGGTAGCAGGCAGGCGGTTGCCAAATACGACGGAGAATGAACCGGTAGGCTCCCCCGGGTCTGGCGTATTGGTGGTAGTCGGCTGGTTGATCAGGCTGACTACACGGCCATGCGCCATCTGCTTCAAGTCATCGACACTCGGTGCAATTTTCCAGAACAGGCTCAAAGGGACATCGATAGTCTGGATGGCGTCTTTCAGTGTCTCGCCGGGTTCCAGCCCCAGTATGCCTGTTGCACCATTGAAGTAGGAGTAGTTGCTACCCAGGCTGCTGTTCGTGCCAGACGGTAGCGCAGCTTGCGGGAACAGGTCGGCCACACTGCGGGTCGCCGCAGCCAGGCCCAGGCTCACACCTTGAGCGGTGCAGGCATCGACATCATCTTCATCCAGCAACATGACCCACAGCCAGGTTGGTACGTCGGCATCGGTATCCGTACCTGCCTCTGGCGGCGAGTATGGCAGTTGATTGGTCGGGTAACGTACCCAGGGGAAGGTTTTTTGTGAAAACACCACATGCGGCAAGACATTACTGAATTCGCCCGAAGCATTGTCCGAAGGGAAAACGGAGCTGATCACATTGCCAGGCTGCGAAATCGCAAAGCGGTCTGCCGTTACCGCAAAAGTATAGCTATTGCTATAGTCAGCAGCGCTGACAGCATTGGCAGCGCTATCAAGTATGTTTTGCCTGACCTTTAGCTGGTAACCGCCAGCATCCAGCCCGGGTAAAAAATGCTGGATAAAGGATACCTGTTGATTCAGCAAATAGGTTTCATCGTCATTGACAGCCATGTTGATCCACACCTTCAGAAAAAAATATTCATCTATGCATTATTTGTTGCGCTATTACATCCAGATCGCAATTGCTAGGCTGCTATCGCCTCTCCCAGTACACCCACCAGTGGCCAGTCAGTCAGGGCTTCTGTCGTTGCCATGGCTGCCAGGTTCAGTTGTGAGGGGGTATAGGTAGCAAAGCCGTTAGCCGTCAGATCATCCAGCACGGTATTGCGCTGGCTGCTGACCCAGCTATTCGTCAGCGAGCTGAGTACATAATTCTGGTTCGTCAGCGCTTGCGTGCTGGCGCCTGTGACATTGATCTGCAAGTCCTCCGCCGGGCTGGTGATGGTCGAGGTCACCGTGTAACTCTGGTCAGACTGTTGCGAGGTATAGCTGAACGTGGTCTGGTTGCCGGCCGTAAAAATCAGCTGTATCAATGGCACATTGTTGACCGTCAATGGATTGCGCGGCAGGGCCGTGATATTGAAACCCATCAGTGTATGTGGCAGCAGGGCCGCAGTATTGGCATCCTTGCTGGCATTCGGGTCACCCCACAACGCGGTATTCGAATTACCCAGCACAGGCTGAATCTGCACTTCATTGATGTAGTCAGTGAAGTTGCCGTTATTGTCTGCCTTGGTCAGCGTGATGGTATGAATGGTCTGCACACCCGACAGCTTCATGGGCTTGACGCTGATCGCCGTATTCCATATCTGTGTGCTGGAGTAAGACTCACTGGCTGCCACCAGATGTGGCAAGGCTGTGGTACTGGCAATAGGCAAGAGATTGGGTATCGTGGTTGTCGTGCTGCTACCCGTGCTCCAGCGTGCGACATTCGACGGTATGGTTGATGCAGTCATCAACTGGAACTGATTTGGATCGATGATCCAGTTCCAGGTGCGGCCTTGAGCATCAACGATGTCCTGTTGCAGCAAGCCTACGGCGACGGATGCAGATGCATTGGTGTCTGTGCTGGCATTGCTACCGTTACTGCTTGCTGCCAGTTTTTGTGTGCGGGCCGCTTGCTGCATGTTCAGCATGCCCATGCTGCGTGCAGAGACAGACTTGACAGAGTTGGATGAGGTTGAGCCACTGCCAGGCAAGAAGTTGTCTGCCACATTCTGCCAGCTGACAGGAGCAGGGTTGGGTGCAGAAGAACCGAAGCTGATCGTAAAGCTGACGATGTCGAGATCGACCTCGGCACGGCCACCAAATGAAGGCCCCCATATCTGCAGATTCGCACCTACACTGACACGTATCGTGAACAGGCCAAGATCAACCGAACAACCGACATTGACGTAGGCATCTGCTCTATAGACAAAGGGTGCCCAGGCGATTAAAAAGTCCATCCCGCAATTGAACCAGGCCTTGATGGAACCGAGCGAAAAGCTGGCAGAAAACTGCATGCCCGCCATGAACATGGCCGGTGTCAGTGCCAGGTAGGATGAGCCCGATGCCTGAAAAGGCCCGAGCGCAAAACCCATTTGCATACGGGGTACGGCTGGGTACCAGGCTGGTTTGCTGTAGGCACTGTTATAGCCGCCCAGTGTCACCACAAAATCGCCCTTGTGGGCACCGCTGAACCAGATATTGAAGGCAAAGCCACCGCTGATCTTGACGAAGTCGCCATACAGGTAAGACGCAGGAGTGACCACGCCAGCCACGGACAGTGCACCACTGTCTGGCGTGAACGAGGCGACGATATCGATTTCTATATACGCGAGCGGGCTGCTGGCTCCCTTGGGTAAGGTGATGGAGCAGGAACCCAGCAAACCTATCTGCGTGCTGACGCCAAACGACACCGTGACCAGGGCAAAGGCCGACACCATATTGAAAGACGTGAACTGTATGCCTGCTGCCACCCAGTATTGGCCAGGCTGGTTGGTCACAACAGGATTGGTGCCACCAGCCAGTTGTGTCAGCACGCTGCTAAAGGCTGCACCCGCAGTCGATGGTTGTGCTGGAGCCTTGCCTGGCAACAGCAAATAACCCGGCAGGGTTGCGATGGTAGGCAGGTTCAACGCATAGTTGACACCAAAACCAAAGGCCAGGCCTGATACATACAGGAACGGCGGGCCACCCAAAGGCACTTGCAGATTGGCATAAATAAAGAAGGAGGCCGGATTATTATTCTGCGCCGGGGCATAGCCGCCTATAGCCTTGAAACCATAGCTGGCAACCTGCACGACGACTTCACCAAAATAATTCGTGATAGCGTTCTGTTTGACTTTCAGGAAAGCGCCACCCAGCCTCAGATTGCCACGCTGGAAATCCATAGCGAGGCCATCCAGGTCAAAACTGACCGTGTTACCTGCGGGCATGCCAGGCAAGGGTAGTGGGAAGGTGATGGACAGGCCTTGCAAGTCCAGCGAAAAACCGCCCATCGAAAACCCCGCAGACAGGCCAAACGTTGCTTCACCACTTTTATAATTCAGGCCGATTTTTTGCAGGTCAACCGGGCCAAAAGTCTTGTTGATATTGATCCAGTTGATAGGGCTGGCTGCCGGGCTGGCATTCACCGCACCCGCGCCTTGGTAATAGGTAGCCGGTGCTGTCGATGCCGGGGCAGCAGGCAAGGCCATGGGCAAGGAGAAGTTGCTGACAGCAGCATTACTGTTTTGACGCATCAGGCCTGCGGTGAAAGCAAAACCCTTTTTATTGAGACTGAATGTAGTCTGGTCGCCTGTCGTATCTATTGCATAGGTATTGCTTTCACGCGAGGGCGGTGAACCTGCTGGCTTTAAAGGATTGCTGCTCTGCGACACCTGGGGGATATTGAAGCTGACAGGCTTGCCATTATTTTGTGCCGGGTCCGCATTGGTATAGCTGAAGCCGAGATGCTGGAGTATGAATTCATTGAATACCGGTATGCTGCCAACCAGGGGCAAATCTTTGAATGCCAGGTTGGTGTCTATCGAAGCACCGACCACGTAGTTGCTGGTGGTGGAACCACTGGTCAGGATAGTATCGGCATAAAAGCTGAAACCAAATTTCTCGGTGCTGCTGCCATTCTGATAGATCAGTTCAAACTTGGCTGCCATGCCCATTTCTGTCTTTGTCGCACCAGTGAGCGGCTTGGTATAGGTAATCTGCCCGGCGACATAGTCGATGACGGCTTCCAGATTCAGTTCAGGCGGGAATTGCACATCGACACGAAACTGCTGGCCGATATAGCTCATGAACTTGCCTATATCGATGGTGGCATCCTGCACCGAACCACTGAAGGTGTAGACAGACCCGGTCGAGTTGCTTTCCACTTCTGCGCTCAGGGAAACAGGAACCGAACCGATTTGCAGGTTCAGGCCGAGGGTAAGGTCTATGGCTGTGTTGGACATGGCGGCGCGAAGTTTGGATTGTTCATGATTGATCAGGATTGGCTGGTGGCGGTGAACGAAATCGCCAGGCTTTCTATCTTGAGCCAGCTCGACAAGACAGGCGGCAGCGCAATCAGGCCAACGTCAGGATTAGAGCCTTCTACATCAAGATTGAAAGAAAACAGGAATTCTTTCGTGGTCGAATTAAGACTGAACTCGTATATATTCACCAGCGTCTGATTGCTGGAATTGAAATTGGCTGGATGCATGCCCGGAAACGCCTGACTGATCAATGCCATGCCTGGATTGCTGGATACGTCTCCACCACCTAGTTTCAGATTAATGAAGTTGATGACATCACCAAGATAAATGGTCACAGGCGGATCAAAGGGTTCACGGTCAAGTTTGAATAAAAAGCCATTGCTGGCACCTTCCTGCGAATCGCTCTGGCCCAGTACAATTTCTGAAGCCAGCGGTACATCCTGTTCGCCTATGACCAGCGTGGTTTTAAAATTGATCGTTGTACCCATGGTCCGCGCACCTTCGTTTTCAAGAGAGGATGGTTCTACATTCATTTGCGACTTACTTGACGTAAGCAACGGCGATACTGAAATCCTTTACACCAAAACTGTCGCTGAACAAGCCCAGATAAGAGCCACCGTTAGCAGTGGCATTCATCGCTATTTCGACAGAAAATTCGCTGATCGTGCCTGTGGAAGTATCTGCCACGGTGGCAAAATCAAATGTTTCAAGTGCCAGTTGATTGGATATGCCAGTGTTGAAGCTGCCGTCACTCATAAGGTCGCAGATGATTTGCGATACCGGCAGGTTTTGCGGATTTTCAAGAGTGCCAGTCACAGAAAAAGTGGGGTCGGATCTGGTCGGCATCTGCATCGCCAGATCATAGCTAAAATCCGGCGGCACACTGGGCGGGCTGGTTTGTTTGTCGTAGGGGTAGAGCGCGATAGTACCGTTCAGTCCCCAGGTCGGTGTCGGCTTGCTGAGTGGATCGCTGACACTGATCCAGATTGCCAGCGGGTTCAGGAACAACGCGTTTGGATATAGGGGTATGTTGACTATGCCTATCGAGGCCGAGACATTATTGACACTGATACTCAGCGAAGGCGTAGTCTTCACATAGAGTGACAATTCCAGCGACAAGAGATTTAAGGTCGTGCTGGCCGGGTTATAGTAATTAGTTGGGAGTGTGGTCGGGAACATGCTGGAAAACTGTGCGCCCGGCACCAGGAAATCCAGGTCATCCAAGCCGATTCCAAAATTGCTGAACGTGGCACTCATGGTGAACAGGCCATTGCTCATTGGTATCTGCGTACTCACGTTGCCGCTGCCACGACCTATCTTGACGGTGGTATTCAGATTGAACTGGTCGGTTGTCGGATCGTCATCGACGGTGGCGGATTGTGGCGTGGTGTTCTTGATGGCTAGGTTGGCTGCCTGCATGAGCTGGCCACCAATGACGGGAATGCAGGCTGCCAGTGCGCTCAGTATTGCGGCATTATTGCTCGACGTCAGATCAATGTTGAGCACATTGTTGGTCGTCGTGACTGTGCCCGTCATCGGTACCGTAGTCATACCCAGCATTTTTGACAACACGGACATGGATTTGCCGGTCGCCTGCAAATCCAGATTGGCACTGAAATTCGTGCCGGTGATCCGTGAGCCGGACGGTACGTCAAATACCAGCACACTGAGTATAGAGTTACTCAGTGCCGGATAAGTGCTGCCATAGACATCGGTAAATTTCCAGTAAGCCATGAGATATGCCCCTGCCAATATTTAATTTATATGACGTTGAATTCGATGATGACTGGCAAGTGATCCGATACCGCGTTAAATGCATTCAACACTGCCCGCCCTCTGGCCGGATACAAGTCATTCGGTGGGTCAAAGGTACTGTCCTTGGCTTCACCTATCAGGTCGGCGACTTCCTCATCGCCTACAACAAGCTGCGGTATCGCCCAGAAAATATTGTTGTCGTAAGCCGCATTCAGATAAGCGGCTTGCCCCGCCTGCGTGGTATCAAGGCGTCGCCTGACGCTGGAGAGTGA
This sequence comes from Undibacterium sp. Ji42W, assembly GCF_049340405.1. Classification (NCBI taxonomy): domain Bacteria; kingdom Pseudomonadati; phylum Pseudomonadota; class Betaproteobacteria; order Burkholderiales; family Oxalobacteraceae; genus Undibacterium; species Undibacterium sp. Ji42W. Next base: position 242,604 of record NZ_JBMPOV010000008.1, on the reverse strand, counting down.
ATTGTTGGGCAGGTCGGTACCAAAATTGGGCAGATTACTAAATGGCCTGACGGTAACGCCATTCCCGTTCATATAGCTGTCGCTTGGCTGGCAATTGAAATCCCCCAGGAAAAAGGTATTCTGCACTGCCGCCGACGGCGTGTTCACAAGTTGCCTGCAAAAATCAATGGGAGGGCGCATTCTTACTGCTGCTCCGCCACGCGGCGGCGGGTCATGAATGCCGGAAAAACGTATCGAAGTAGCTGGTTGCGATACCAGGTTGAAGGTAGCAACCAGAGGCGTTCTGCCTGGCAGATAGGCATTGGTGATGGTATCGCGTTCTATGGCAATCGCATTCACAGCCGCCGGGGTCAATTCCCTGGTGTTATAGATGAAGCCTACCGTCTCATGTCGCCCGGTGACAACGGGTACCAGATAATCGTAGGTATATTCTTGGGGATTATGGTTCATCGCGGGGACTGCGAGATTCATGGCATCGCGCAAGGCGACCAGAGTGGGCAGGCAATTGCCTGACACTGGCCCGCCCTTTCTGGTGCCGCCGGTTTTGAGCTCAATGACAACAAACAGGTCAACCGGTGCGGAGGACACTACGCCTTCCCATTGTTCGGCCCCCATGACGACATTGGTAACGAAATCAAGAACGGTGTTACCCATGCCATAGGTTTGAAACAAAGGCTGGAAGGTATTGCCTTTGGTTAATTTGTTGAGACTGACATTTCTGAGATTCCAGGAAATTACCTTCATCGCTCATCTACCTATGGTTATGGCACCTATGAAACAATAAAATTCCAAATGCTACTGTATTCCCGTATCGCAGCCTGTTCTGCACTTTGATTCGTCACTTGAATCGTCACTCATTGATTTCATTGCACGAGTTTGTCTTGATATAAGAAACGACTGAGTTCTCGACAAAAAATATACTGGAAGTTAGCTCGACAGAAATGTTTTGTACTAATAAAAACACAATAAATGATAGATTGAAAAAATAGCATCCAAGTATAAAATAATCAACAAAATTTACAATTCTGGTCAATTTATTAAACATTATTGTCTTTTTATATACTCATGAATTTCATCGTGCGTATATAAATAGCTGGCTTTACTGGTGTCGCAAGGAAAATCCGGCGCAAGCGGGGCAGAGTTCCGTACAATATCGCTTTGTTTTTGCTAAAAAGAAGAATAAGCATGTCCATACAATGGTTCCCCGGCCACATGAACGCCGCCCGCAAGAAGGCGGCGGAAACCATGGAAAACACCGATCTGGTGATAGAAGTGCAGGATGCCCGCATTCCACAAGCCTCTTGCAACCCCATGGTAGAGTCGCTGCGTACCTTTCGCCAGCGCCCCTGCCTGAAGATCTTGAACAAGTCTGACCTGGCTGATCCTAATGCTACCAAGGCATGGCTGGATTTTTATAACGCCCAAAAAGGTGTGTTCGCCGTCGCCCTGAGTTGCAAAAAACCGTCTGATGTTGCCAAAGTACCTGGCCTGGCTTTGAAGCTGGCCCCGCATCGCGGCGTGCCGACCAAGCCGCTACGCATGATGATCATGGGCATACCCAATGTCGGTAAATCGACCTTGATGAATGCCTTGCTCAAAAAACGTGTCGCCAATGTCGGTGATGAGCCGGCCGTGACCAAGACCCAGCAGCGCCTGTACCTGGGCAAGAACATGATCTTGACCGACACTCCCGGCATGCTGTGGCCCAAGATAGAACATCCTACTGACGGCCTGATGCTGGCAGCCAGCCATGCAGTCGGCGTGAACGCGCTGATCGAGGAAGAAATCGCGACCTTTCTGGCAGAGCAATTGCTGATTCATTATCCAAAATTCATCACTGCGCGCTACGGCTTTTCTGTAGAAGGTATTGATGCCGTTTCTGTCATTGAGGGCGTGGCCAAAAAACGTGGCTATAAGCTCAAAGGTGGCGACTGGGATTATGAAAAAGCTTCCCACACCCTGTTGCTTGATTACCGTAGTGGTGCATTGGGACGTGTGAGCCTGGAAACCCCGGCCAGCCGCGAACATTTACTGGCGACTTATGTGCCACCGATTTTGCTGGGGCAGGGCAAGAGCGTGCAGACTGGCATGGAGCCAGAGCAGGAAGAGGCCGAATGAGTATCGCCGCAGCATCACCTTTTGTATTGCGCGCTGATGCCGCAGGCATCACCACCCTGACACTGAACCGTGGCGAGCGTTTCAACCCTCTGTCAGAAGAAATGCTGACTGCCTTGCAAGCTGAATTCAAGGCCATTGCGCTTGATGACAGTGCGCGTGTTGTGGTTTTGGCTGCTGCTGGCAAGGCATTTTGCGCTGGACATGACCTTAAGCAAATGCAGGCCCATCCCTCAGAAGATTATTACAAGAACCTGTTCCAGCAGTGTAGCAAGCTCATGCTGGCTATCCAGAAACTACCTCAACCCGTGATCGCCCGTGTGCATGGTCTGGCGACCGCAGCGGGTTGTCAGTTGGTGGGCATGTGTGACCTGGCTGTGGCCAGCGACAATGCCAGTTTTGCCGTGTCAGGCGTCAATGTCGGCCTGTTCTGTTCTACACCCGCAGTCGCCTTGTCACGCAATGTCGCACGTAAACAAGCCATGGAAATGCTGTTGACGGGTGATTTTATTGATGCCCAGACGGCGATGCAGCGCGGGTTGATCAATCGTGTCGTCAGCACCGAGGAGCTTGATGCTTGCGTTGCTGAACTGGCCGCCAGCATCATCGCCAAGCCCGCGTTGGCGATCCGCATGGGCAAGCAGTTATTCTACAAGCAGCTGGAAATGGGTGTGGAAGCAGCCTATCAACTGGCCGGACAAACCATGGCTTGCAATATGCTGGATGATACTGCGCAAGAAGGTGTGCAGGCTTTTTTGGAAAAACGCAGGCCTGACTGGTCTTGATTATTGTTCTGGTTCTTTCGACCTGAGATGGTCAGCAATCACCGCACCAAGTGAACACCAGACACCAGCTACAAAGCAGGTATACAAGACCGTATATGAAGTGGGCAGTTGAGCAGGGTTGTCGCCATAGGCAAAACTGGCATAGGTATAGACCAGCGCTGTAGTGGCAATTCCCAGCAGATAGCCATGCATCATAGGCGATTTTTCAGCCAGATACCCCACCAGCAAGCCTGGCACCACATACTGTGCAAAGCCAAAAATGGCCATGAACAACTGGTTTCCCCATAAGCCCGTATCCGTATTCACCAGTGTTGCTGGTGCCATCGAAGCCTTCAGCAGCGCAATAAATACGAAATACAGCAGACCATACACAACGGTCGAGACAGCGATCGCCTGGGTGTTGGGTTTGGAAATAAAAGGGTGGAATGCCATAGGGGCAAGATTATACTCTTAGCTGCTGAAGAATTGGGCACAATTGAGCGTGTTTTATGCCATTCTTGAATAGCATGGTTTGCTGCCATTGAGCCGTAATCTCTTTAACGTCATTCCTGCGTGCTTTTGGCAGGAATCCAGTGGCGTTCTTTGTATACCGTAGCTTGAAATTAAATTGCCCTTCGTGGATACAAGCCGGGTCTAGGCCCGGCAGCCGAAATACGTTCTTTGCGTCGCCAAAGAACGCCAAAAAGGCGACCCAGGTATCGTCGCCCACTAAAGGGGGTACCCGTTTGTGCAATACAAAAAATAGGAAGATCCGAAACTCGCCTGCGGCTCAGACAGCGGCTCTTCTTAATCCATTTTCTGTACAGCACAAACGGCGCCGATACATGGGAACTGCAAAAGTCAAAAGCAACCCCAACGTCAAGAGCAACCCCAACGTCAAGAGCAACCCCAACGTCAAGAGCAACCCCAACGTCACTGCTGCCTTGGAGAATATTCTCTGGCTCGTAGCACAATGAGACTTTTTAAGCCCCAAACACCAAGCCTACCCAATCACCTTACGCGCAAACGACTCGAGGTAATCCATCAAACCATCCGCCGCCTTGGCTGCCTGTTCTTCATTGCCTTTGGCAATCGCCTTGGCGACCAGCATGTGGCAGCGGGCACCTTCTTCTATGTCGCCTTCGTGCTGGAAGGCGTACCAGAAGCGGCGGCATTTGATGATCAACGGGATCACTGCAGCGACGGCGGAAGGGTTGCGGCAGGCTTCGTGAACGACATGGTCCAAGGCCTGGTCGGCTGCCATATAGTCGTTGAGGTCATTGCGCTTGGCGGCGACCAGCATTTTGTCGGCGCATTCTACGATGTCTTTGCGGTGTTGCGGCGTAGCGCGGCGGGCGGCGCTGGCGCCGATCAGGCGTTCGATGACGCGGCGGGTTTCTATCAGCGTCATGTGTTCGGCGGCTTCGATGTCGCTGATGATCAGGCCGCGCCTGGGCATTTGCTGTATCAGGCCGTTTGATGACATGCGCATCAGGGCTTCGCGCAGCGGGGTGCGGCCCAGGCCGGTCCTTTCTACCAGTTCAGACTCAACTACCGGTGAGCCAGGTTTTAACTGCAACGTGACGATCATGCTTTCTATCGCGTCATAGGCAACATCGGCTGCGCGTAATTTGGGAGCGAAAGCGGGTATTTTTTCAGGAGTAGCAAGCATCAGATATCCATGTTCTGTATTTTGTATGGATTTTACCTATTCGAGTACGAATTTTACCTTGTAAAAAGCCAGTATTATCAAATTCTGCGCGTTTTTATAAAACTTTTGCACTTTTTTGACATATGGCAATATATTCCTGCCTTCAATTTTGCCATGGACTATCCTTATTTGCTGGTGATTTACGCAGAAATCGGCACAGGAGTAGATTCTAGACTGAATTATGGTTTAAGCTGCACATTTCAAATATAATTTAAATATATTTATAAATTAATTTAATTGCAACATATTCTTTTTTCTTATCGATGCTTCCTGCCTCTTATTTTGGCCCCTTATTTTTTCTACCCTACCTTGATGGAGTTGATCAATTGACGCTGCCCGCAATCCCCTTTCCAGCACAGGAAAAACGTCAGCAAATGGCCAGCCAGATGGCGAATGTTTTTTTTGCTGAAAGCCTGTTCGATGCCATGCCCGACATCGTGTTTTTTGTGAAGGACAATGAGGGGCGTTATCTGGTGGTTAATCACACGCTGGTCAGGCGTTGTGGTGTCAGGGACAAGGATGCCCTGATAGGCAAGAAGGCAGAAGAGGTGTTCCCATCCTCACTGGCAGCCAGCTATGCAACACAGGACACGTTGGTGCTGAGTGGCAAAAAAGAAATCCATGACCAGTTGGAGCTGCATCTGTACCCGAACCGCTCGCCGGGCTGGTGCCTGACACAAAAAATCCCCTTGCGTGATACCCGCCACAACATCATAGGCATGACAGGCATCTCACGCGACCTGGCCATGCCTGACCAGCGTCATCCCGTGTATGCCAAGATTGCTGCTGCGGTAAAACACCTGCATCAAAACTATACACAAACTATTGCCATGGCAGACTTGGTCAAGCTGACAGGTTTGTCGGTGGCGCAACTGGAGCGCAATTTTCACAAGATATTTTCCCTGACACCGAGGCAGATGATGGTCAAGATACGCCTCGATGCCGCCTCATCCTTGCTGGCCGAATCACAATTAAGCATTACTGATATCGCTGTTGCCTGTGGCTACCAGGACCACAGCGCGTTTTCGCGTATCTTTAAGGCAACAGTTGGCATGACGCCGAGTGAATACCGCGACGTAGTAGTGCGTAGCTAAATGCGGACAAATATTTCCTTTGGGTAATTGAATAGTCATCCAAATGACAATCTTTGACAAAGATGTGTTTTATTCTTTGGGCAATGCTTTTCGGAAATTTTGTTGAGCATTAACCAAATCACCCTTTGGCATCCAGCACAAAGGGAAAGAAAACACTGGAGACAATATGTTCGTAAAATTAAATCGCTGCAAAGCGATGGCTAGGCTTTTGCTTGTCAATTTGATGTTGTGCTGTAGTGTAACTGCCTATGCAGATGGGAATGACATCGTCATCGGTCAATCAACTGCATTGACCGGCATCCTGGCTGAACTGGGGGTTGCGCATTCCACCGGTGCCAAAGCCTACTTTGATTATGTGAATTCACAGGGTGGCGTGAATGGCCGCAAGATACGCCTGATTACCCTGGATGATGCATATGACGCCAAAAAGTCTCTTGCCAACGCAAAACAGTTGATAGAAAAAGAAAAAGCCGTAGCTCTGTTCGGCATGCTGGGCACACCCGCCAATACCGCCTTGCTGCCAGTGCTGGAAGAAGCCAATATCTTGAGCTTTGCCCCGGTGACCGGCGCTGACGTGGTACGCAAGCCATTTAACCGCCGCATCTTCAATATCCGCGCGGGTTACACGACAGAGACAGAAAAAATCATTGACCATCTGAACGTACGTGGCATCAAGAAGATAGGTGTGGTGGTACAGAACAATGCCTTTGGCAAGGAAGGCCTCGCTGGGATAGAACAGGCGATCGCCAAACATCAGTTGAAGCTGACGGCAACAGTCAGTATCAACAGCGATTCTTCTGACCTTGACAAGGCTGTCAGCGCCATGGAGGCGGCCGATGTACAGACCATTATCCTGATCACCGCAGGCAAGCCATCCAGTGATTTTATCCAGGCCTTCAATAAGAAGGTCAAGGGCATGCAGTATTTTGCGCTGTCGGTACTGGCGTCACAGGCTGGTATTACAGCACTGGGCAAGGATGGCGTGGGCGTCATCATTTCTCAGGTATTGCCTTTCCCTTACTCTGCCACGACAGCCCTGGTGCGTGAATATCAGAAGGTCATGGGCAAGATGAACGTCAAGGAATATTCTTATTTGGGTATAGAAGGTTTTCTGGATGCCAAGGTGTTTGTCGAGGCTATCAAGCGTGCCGGCAAGGATGTCAACAGTGAGCGCCTGATCACAGCATTAGAGGGTATGGGACGTACTGACTTTGATGGCTTTATCGTCAACTTTGGTAAGAATAACCACCAGGGCTCTGATTATGCAGAGCTGACGGTCGTATCCAAAGACGGGCGGTTTTTGCGTTAATGTTTTGCATTGCATGATATAGCAGCCTGATCCGGGTATTTTCCGAAATCAGGCTGCATATACATTTGCAAATACATTTATTAACGTATACCCCAGACAAAGGGGTCGCGTTCATCCAGTAGTAACTGTGCTTCTGCATTCACAAAAGCGCTGCCGCGCAAGCTGGGCAAAACCTTGCCATCTGCCGCATGACGATAGCTGGCTTCAAACACGCTGCCCAGTATGCTCTCTTGTCGCCAGACCTGGCCTTCTTTGAGTTTTTCATCCGCTGCCAGACAGGCCAGCTTGGCACTGGTGCCAGTGCCGCAGGGTGATCTGTCATAGGCTTTACCGGGGCAGAGTACAAAGTTCTGGCTATGGTTGTCCCTTGAAAGTGGTGGGCCAAATAATTCCACATGATCGATCAGTGCGCCGTTTTCACCGGTGATGCCCTGGTTTTCCAGTGACTGCCTGACGCGCCAGCTAAAGTCTGTCAATTGTTCTACATTCGACAGACGCAGGTCTTGCCCGTGTTGGTTGATCAAAAAGAACCAGTTGCCGCCCCAGGCAATGTCACCGCTGATCTGCCCATGTCCGGCCACATCGATTTGTACTGCATGGCGGTAGCGGTAGGCAGGCACATTGTGCACGGTTACGGTGTTGTCTGTATGCAGCTCTGCCTCAACGATACCGACCGGTGTTTCTATCCTGTGCTTGCCTGCCTTGATCTTGCCCTGATAGGCCAGGGTGACGATGAAGCCTATCATGCCGTGGCCGCACATACCCAGATAACCAACGTTATTGAAAAATATCACCCCAGCCGTGCAAGACGGGTCGTGCGGTGCACACGCCAGCGCGCCGACGATCACATCCGAGCCACGCGGTTCACAGACTGTGGCAGAGCGATAGTGATCAAATTTATCACGAAATAATTGTAGGCGGGTCGCCAGGTCACCTGTGCCCAGGTCCGGGCCGCCATCAACAATAATCCGGGTAGGTTCACCACCAGTATGCGAATCAATGACTGAGATTTTTTTCATGTTTTTTTGCCAGTATGGGATGAGTTTGCTGAATCAGGGTTTCCATGCACAAGCAAACCTGATTCATGAGGAAATGATGATCGACGTCAGCTTAGGTAAAAACGCTGCACCTGTCTTGACACAAATTCAGCAGACGTACGACGAAATCAGCATAGCCATGTTGGTAATATGATCCCGCACCCAGAGTGCAGATTTGCTAATCCACCTTGCCGGTATTGGCAAAATTTTTGTAACGCGTGATTTGCTCGCCCAGCATATTGTCTGCCATTGGTGCAATTTTTTCAAAACCGCCCAGCATATATCCACCTACGCTGTAGGTCAGGACCAATTTACTCAGCGTCTGGCTTTTTTCAGCAGGTTTTTGCGGGATGAGATCCCAACTCATGCTGCCAGCCAGGCCATGGGCCTGTAGAGGGCCGAGTGCGCCAGACATGCGCAAGGCTTTGCCAGGCGCAGCATGTACCACGCTCAAATGCTGTACGCCACCACCATTCGGGTATTTTTCACAGAAGCAGCCACCAGGCCTGGCGTCTATGCTCAGGTTCTTGGTGTTATGGGTATAGGTGTGTGACGGATTCCACCAGTTGCTGACGTTGACCAGCAACTCGTAGGCTTCTTCAGGTGGTATATTCAACAGCACTTCATGACGTATCTGGAAACCGTTGCTACTGACATTGATAACATCTGCCAGCGCTGGAGCACTCAGGCAGAGCAGTGCAGAGGTGGTAAAAATGCGCAAGTGAGAGTTCATGTGTCGCTCCTGTTTGGTGGATCATCAAATTCAAGTCGTGAATTTCTGACGCTGAAGCACTTTTTTGATGCATACAGATGGTAAAGTACGTTTCGCATTTTGACCATGCGATAATCTTCAGCCATGAGAGAAAATTGAACCTGTTGCATGAATCTGTATCCAGCCCACACTGAAAATGCCATGCCCAAAGAGATCAAGCAGCGCCTGATTGGCGGTTTGCTCATTTCTCTCGCCGTGCATATATTTATTTTGTGTTTGCAGTTTGGCTTGCCTGGCCTGGGTATGCCCGGCGTGGAAGCGCCGTGGAACAAACGCAGGGCCGAGTCCCCACAAATTACGGTACAGATTGCCAATTCAACACTAGCTAATAATGACAAGCCAGTTGCTGCCAGCGCTGCGGCTGAGTCGTCGGCACCAGTAGCGCCCATGACACCACTGACACCAATAACACCTGTCACCCTCAAGTCTGATCCTGCACCCGCATCCACTACTGTCGCAGTCAGCGTTAAAGAAAGTGGCGCAACTGCAAAAACCGAGAGCAAGGCTGCCACTTCTGGGATACACCTGGTTGCACCGCAAAAAGCGGCACCTGCTCCCGCACCGGTACAGACCAAAGTTGCCAGCAAGCCGCGCGCTCCCCAAAAAACCAAAGCCAACACGGCACCACCTTTGGCCCAACAGCGCAAAGTCATGGCGCCAGATGTGGCCCGTGTAATCACCCAGGATATAGCCCGTGAAGAGAGCTTTGCCATGGCTGTCCCTAATCCAGATGATCTGCCCAAAAAAGCCGATGCAGAACCCGACCCTAAGAAGCAATATGACAACGTAGCGCAAGAAGGTGTGGAGCAGGAAACACCGCAAGAAAAAGCTGCCAAAGAACAGGCAAGAGAACAAAAACGCAAAAAGCGTGAAGAACAGATGCGCAAGCAAGCCGAGGAACTCGCGCAGCAAAGCGATGCCAATGGCAAGGCAGAACTCCAGCAATTGAGCAAACAATTCGACGAAGAAAACCGCAAACTCGCCGATGAAGCCAGCCGCAAGGCGGCAGCAGCACTGGCCCTGCAAAAACAACTGGAAGCAGAAGAACAAAACCGCCGCGCCCAACGCGAAGCAGCCCAGGCTGAAGAAGGTAAACTGGCAGAGCAAAAACGCCAGGATGACAATAAGCGCCAAGAAGAAGAAAGACAGCAAAAATCCCAGCAACTGGCACAGGCACAGAAAGAACAGCAGCAAACAAAAGAACAACAACTAAAAGAAAAAGAGCAGCAAATCGCGCTGGAAGCGGAAAAACGCAAACAGGAAGAACAGCGCCAGCAAGCTGCGGTACGTCAAAAACAACAAGAAGAGCAAGTCGCCAGACAAAAGCAGGATGAACAATTAGCGAAACAAAAAGCCGAAGAGCTGGCTGCAAAACAAAAAGCAGACGAGCAGCGTGCCCAAGCACAAGCACAAGCACAAGCACAAGCACAAGCCCAAGCACAAGCACAAGCACAAGCACAAGCACAAGCACAAGCACAAGCACAAGCACAAGCACAAGCACAAGCACAAGCACAAGCACAAGCACAAGCACAAGCACAAGCACAAGCACAAGCACAAGCACAAGCTGCTGCCGCTGCCAAAGCTGCTGCCCAGGTCGCCGCCAATAACCAGTCTGCAAACTCAGGCATCAATCCTGGTGCAAACACCGGGCAGCAAAACAATGGCGCTGCCACCACGCCGGGCAATGGCAGCAATCAGGGGAATAAATCTGACCCGTTCAGCCTGCCTAAAAATATCACCGGTGGTGACCTTGCAAGCCGGGCCAGGGACCAGGCACGCGGGCTCGATGTCCTGCGTGGTACGCCGCCTTTGCCACGCAATGACGCAGAAGAAAAACCACGTCGCCGCAGCCTGTTTGGTAGCCAGGATAAGGATGTTCCCTTGCGTCTGTATATCGATAGCTGGAAACAAAAAATCGAACGCAATGGTAATCTGAATTATTCGCAAATTTCCAAAGACAGGGCGCGTGGTGACCCTGTCGTGGTGGTTTCCATACGCAGTGACGGTAGCGTCGAAGAAATCACTATCTTGCGTTCCAGCGGACGTGCCGACATCGATGAAGCAGTGCGCCGTATCGTCCGCGTGAATGCCAAATACGCTGCCTTCCCGCCGAATATCGCAGCTCAGTATGACGTCATAGAAATACGCCGTATCTGGAATTTTGACGACAATCTGAGATTGATCGAAGAACTGCGTTAGTTGTGTGAAGCATTCTGCCAGCTGGATTTTTATGATTCCATGCCGGGCCAGGTAAATTAATCATCACTCATGACAAAATTTAAAAACTATTCCAGCGTTTCCATCGTGTTGATTGCGCTCAGTGCTCTGGTTGCACTCACGTCCAGCTTTGGCGGGACGATAGAGAACCTGCGCATTCTTTTCATCACCGACCCGGATCATGCCGGGTTCGCCGATGTTTTATCGGGCCAGGTCTGGCGCTTGCTGACGCCTGCCTTCATCCATTTCGGTCCTATGCATCTGATCTTTAATTTACTGTGGGTATGGGATCTGGGCATCGTCATTGAAAACAGAAAAGGCCCTCGTTTTTATCTGGGCTTCTTTCTGGTCACTGCAGTTATTTCAAATATAGCGCAATACCTGCTCACAGATAATCCTTATTTCGGCGGTATGTCGGGCGTTATATATGGGTTATTTTCCTATGTCTGGATACGTGGCCGCTATGACCCCACCTTCAACGGTATCATGCGCAAAGCCACGGTGAATATGATGCTTGCCTGGTTTGTATTGTGCTGGACGGGCTTGCTTGGCCCTATCGCAAACTGGGCGCACACCATGGGTTTACTGGTTGGCGCTGCTTGGGCCTATATTGAGTGCAAGAAGCTGGGGCTGCATCAATCTTCTCTACCGTTACCAGCAAACGCGGCGCAGAACCTGCAATACTTTTCTACTGCCGATATCCTCAAGGCAGAATCATTAAGAGATTGGGTCAGACAGCAATACCTGCCAGAAGCAAGAACCCGGTTTGATACGATAGAAGGCAAGCTCAAAATCATTGAGGTGATCTTGCAGCAAAAGCCGGTAGAGGCGCGACCACCGCATGAAGTGCAGGCATTGGAATTAGTATTTGCTGATGCCCTGATACAAGAGACAGGTTTGAAATGGGCCGTGATTGATAATGATCAACAACGTATCTTTGTCATGACTACTGCAGGCGCGCCGATAGTCATTTTTTGCCCTGTTCCTGCCAGCAAAATCATGCAGGCAGTAATTGATACAAACAAAGATGCAAATCTGGCGGGATTGTTCAGAACCAGTGTGGAAACCATAAGGAAAAGTCAGCAGGCGCAAATTTAGACAATAAAAACCGGAGAACGCAAAAGTGCATACTGTCGTTGCGGACGTAGAAAAAAGCCAGCTACTTGTCGTCAACTGACTTTTTAATTTAAGGCAAGGTCGCAGGCTTTGCCAGATAGCTGGTCGAAAAAGTCTTGAACTGCCCGCCGTCGGTATTGATGGAAGTCTGGTTGACTTCACCGGTGCTGAACACCGCGCCTATCCCCCCCACTGCAACCATTTCAGATGCATGCGTTAAGAAGTAACGGACCTTGTTGTCGCGGTATTTACCTGACGAGCCGCCTATCTGAGTCGATGGCACACCGAGCGGGGTTTGCCACCACAGGACAGGCAATTGCAAGCCCTGATAATAGGTTTTAGCCAACGCAAAATGGTCCTTGAAATTAGGCGAAGTCAGATTCGATTCATCCCAATACCAGCCTGTGCCTGTACGTGAACAGTAAGACACTTGGGGCACGGTTTCAAAACAGCCTGCATCCCTGTCCAGGGTTTGCATAACGATGAAATCTGCCTTGTCGGCACCCAGCTTCAGCATATAAGACATGGCGGTCGAGTGCAGGTCTTCAAACAGGGCAGGGGGGAAGCCAACGTAGGCATTCGGCGCAATGGCGCGCGCCATCTGCATCAGGCACTGGCTGATACCAGCGACGCTATTCGGCTGGTTCGCGCAGTCAGGATTATTGTTGACCTGCGCTGGTACAGTGGCCGGGTCGGCGTTATTGGATATCCTTTGCGTATAACCCCAAAAGTCTGGCTCAAAATTGACCAGCACCGGTTTGCCATAGGTTTTGATCTGCTGGAACATCAGACGTACATTGTCCCAATAGCCTTTCATGAACGTCGTATTGGTCAGGCCGCTCAGATTACCGTCGCCATTACTGGCCATCTGGTACAAAGTGAACATGGGGATGGCACCCAGCTTGTCGGCATTTTGCGCAACGATCTGGACATAAGCACCAGAAGGGCTGTTCCAGGTTGGCCATGAGCCAGCACCGACGCCGACCAGGTATTGATCATAGATATCCGGTGTCATGTTTTGCTTTTGTACATCCGCCAGATCGGCACTGCCCAGACCCACCAGAAAACGCGTAGGCTTGCCGAGCTTGGCTGCCAGTGCTGCGGCTTTTTTCTCCAGCGTGACGACCGTCGTGCCAGTGCCTGTGCCCGTCGTAGTACCCGTACCTGTACCAGTGGTGGTTCCGGTACCAGTCGTTGTGCCTGTAGTAGTTCCGGTGCCTGTACCCGTGGTTGTGCCAGTAGTTGTTCCTGTCGTGCCAGTTGTGGTACCTGTAGTCGTGGTGCCGGTAGTTGTCGCTGCAGTCGAGCCACCGCCACCACCACCGCAGGCGCTGGTGGCCACAAGCAGGCTTGCTGCAAGGATAGTTGGGAGTTTCATAAGACTAGGAATAAAGTGTCAAAGGTTCTGTTCATGATAGACGATGCCTTTGCGACTTTGCCTGAAACCATTTCAAGCTTGCCGCTTAAATAACAATCCTTCACAATGTTGGCATGTCAGAACCCAAGCCCAAAAGAAAATCCTGCCCGCAATGCCTGCGCCCATCCACAGCCTGCATATGCAACTGGGTTTGCAGCATTGCCAATGCTCCCGAAGTATTACTGTTGCAACATCCCCTGGAAGTCAACAATGCCAAGGGCAGCGCACGCCTGCTGGACTTGTGCCTGCAAGATTCACGCATGGTGGAAGGCGAACAGTTTGATCAACAATTATTGACTGGCTTGCTGCAAGCTGGTGGCAAACAGGCTGTCTTGCTCTATCCTGCAACTACGCAAAATGATGCGCGAGACCTGCAATACGAAGCATCAGAATTTGTTGCGCAAGACCATGCATTGACGAACATACGCCTGGTAATCATCGATGCAACTTGGCGCAAAAGCCGCAAGATGCTGTATCTGAACCCGCCGCTGCAACAACTACCCCGCCTGAGCCTGCAAGACATGCCAGCCTCACACTACCGCATACGCAAGGCGCATGCCCCAGATCAGTTATCGACACTGGAGGCGGCTTGTTATGCATTGATGCAACTGGAGCAGGATGAGGGAAAATATCAGCTGCTGTTACAAGCTTTTGATGGGTTTGTGGGGCAGCAGATGGGGTTGATAGTTTTGAATAACTAAGGCGAATTTGATCTTGGTTCATGCCCTTAAGCCTGAAGTCATTATCTGAACTTCCGAGCTGATGACAGCAAGCAGTGGAAGACTCCAAAAATATCTTCCACCGCCGCACATATGTCTTATTCACCCATGTTTTACTTTGCTCAATTCTTACCACGAGCGTAAGCGACGCGGTGAGCGGATATTTTTGCTGGCCTTTGAATAATTATCAAGCCGGTGATTCAAATGTTCCTGGACTATCCGGTGTCGCACGCCATGCCGGTGTGCGTTCTTGTGTAGCATCAGAAAGTGCCTTGCTAACACCCGCCGCATTGTAATCCTTCAGATATCCCGGTGAGCCAGGTTGTTGGCGCCATGATTGCGCGATCGTGCCAGCATCGACGGCTGCAAATCCTATCTCTTCGACAAGCTGCATGACGCTTGCTTTAGCTTGTGTATTATCACCAGCGACTGCCAGCGCAACCCGCTCGGCGCGCTTATCAGCCGTACCCTTGTTGAGCAGGTGTTCAGCCAGTATGCTATTGAATACTTTGATAACCGGGCGTCCGATCTGCTGTTCAACCCAGGCGCTTTCTGTCATGCCTGCTTCGACTTCTGCAATCAGGCCATCGCGTTGCTGCGGATAATAGTTGCTGGTGTCAATGACAATCAAGTCCGCAGGCGCGTTGCGGAACAGGTCTTTGGGCAAGCTGGCGACAGCTGTCATGGGGATAGTGACAACCACGATCTCACTGCCCTGCACTGCTTGTGAGACCGTCACCGGATGGGCCCCCGTTTCATTTGCCAGATCAGCTAACGAAGATGGGCCGCGTGAGTTGGCCACCGCTACATTGTGTCCTGCCTTGGTGAATAAACGTGTCAGTGTGCCACCGATATTGCCCGAGCCAATAATGCCGATTTTACGCATGATTTCTTTCCTTGTTTAAGCTGCCCCTGGGGCAGAGAGGGTGATATTATTCCTTTCAGAATCACACATAAATAAGGGTTTTTGTATGTGTGTAACAACTGGGAGTGTGGAATGGACAGGCTTGCAAGCATGGCGGCTTTTGTCAAAACGGTGGAAGCCGGGTCCTTTGCTGCAGCCGCCAGCGCACTGGACATGTCGCCTCAAATGATCGCCAAGCATGTCAGTTGGCTGGAAACTCGTCTGGGCACGCGCCTGATCAACCGGACTACCCGGCGACAGAGCCTGACCGACATAGGCAAGGCTTATTACGATCGTTGCAAGACGGTGCTGGCCGATGCAGATTGGGCTGATTCGCTCGCCGACGAGGTGAAAGGTGCGCCGAAAGGGCGCTTGCGTATCAATGCACCGGTGTCATTTGGCACTTACGCGCTGACGCCTGTCATTGGCCGCTATTTGCGACAGTATCCGCAGATAGAAATTGATCTGGTGCTGAGTGACCGTTATGTTGATCTGGTGGATGAAGAATTTGAGGCCGTGTTTCGTATAGGCCGTTTGAGTGATTCCAGCTTCATTGCGCGCGAGCTTGCGCCGTTTCGCCTGGTCGCCTGTGCATCACCAGACTATCTCAAAGAAAGAGGCGTGCCCGCCACGCCGCTTGACCTCGAACAACACGAGTGTCTGGCTTATGCATCCAGCACAGGCCCCACTGCCAGCGAATGGCGCTTTATGCGCGGAGAAGAAAAATACCAGGCGGAGGTCAGGCACCGCTTGCAACTCAATGATGCAAAAGCATTGCTGGTTGCAGCCTTGAATGGAATAGGCGTGGCTTATGTTGCAGAGGACCTTGCGCGTGAAGATTTGCGCACCGGTCGTCTCGTTAAGATTTTGCCTGACTATGAAACACCATCACGGCCCGTGCATCTTATCTACCATCCTGACCGCAGGCAGACTCCCAAGCTGAAGAGTTTTATTGACACAGTAGTTAGCGAGCTTGGTATGTAGAGGTGGTTGAGTAATTAAGATAGAAACGGTGCGTATGGCGCACCCTACCGAACGTAGCCCAGTCCTTATCTTTCTATTGTCTTAATTAGCAAATCCTCTAATGAAAATCTTGTCCATTGGTGATTTAACTATTTTTCTTGGGTTTGCTATACCAAAGCGCATTCACAATAATCCAGCGGTCTTCAAATTTGCCCATATGGAAGTAATCGACAAACCACGGTGTTTCCAGGCGTACTGAGGCTGCTTTGTCTGTTACGTCCAGGACAGTACAGCTACGGCTCCATTCTGCCTTCGGTGTTTTAAGTGCGCCTGCTTTGGTCAGGTTGACCAGTTCTTCTTTGGACATGCGCCGCAGGCCGAGGCGCTCATCCGGCGTGTCGCCTATCACTGCACGCTTGGCCAGATCGGGATGCAGTGACCGGGCTACCCGTTTGGGATCCGCCTCCAGTTGGCCGTCAATATAGTCGTAGCAAGTGGCCTCGATGGCGGCAATGGTGGCAGCATCTGCGGTGGTTTGATTGCTGCCAGGGCCTGCGTAAAAGGTAGCGGCGATGAAAAGGGTCACAATGGACATGGCGTTGGGTTCCTGATTGAGTGCGGCTTTTTAAAGATCAAAGACGGAGTGACATAAAGAATGACATATTTGTCGATACCTTGGCAGGTATCTGCTTGCCTGACGCTTGATTGAGCAAAACCATCAATCTACCTTGACCCGGCATATTCATGTTGGTTCCTGGTATTTGTTCGCGATTCGTTCGCGTTGCTATCTTCAGGCAAAATTCACAGCTGCAAAAAAGCCCCGCAAAAGCGGGGCCCTTAGTATTGATGCGTATTGATGCGTATCGATGCGCATCTATGCAGGATCAGATCAGCACATTGATAATCGCATTGCCGATACCGATCAACGCAGCACCAGAGATCAGGCCGGCGCAAATAGGTTCGCAACCCTCTACCCAGAAATCATAGCCTTTGCTGCCAGGTGTGCTGTTGCGCTTACCCATCCACCAGAATATTGCTGCGCCTATCCACATTGCCAGGCAGGATTCTGGCGGCAGGATGACGCCCAGACCGATGGAGACGGCAGACAACGGGAAGCGGCCCTTGGTGAAGATACGTGCGCCTTCAATCAGGCTGGCGGCGACTGCTGCCACGATAATGGCGGTAATGGCGGAAGATGGGAGGCTGCTGAAGCCTTTGGCAATCAGTTCTGCCACGCCTTTCCATTGCATCGCACCAGGGAAGGCAAACTTGTCGGACACGATGGTGGCAGTGGAGCGTACACCATTGGCATCAGGCGGCAAAAACAGCAGGAAGTACAGTGGTACGCAAGCCAGCGCACCAGAGAAGATGCCGATGATATGGCCTATCGCCTGCTGCCTTGGTTTGGCACCCAGCATGTAGCCAGGTTTGATGTCTGACAGCAGGTTGGATGCATTCGATGCCACTTCAGCAGTCATGCCGGCAGGGATGAGGTTGTTGGCCGGATTGGCACTGTCAATCGCACCCATGCTGAATTGGGTGATTTTTGACAGGGTGCTGGTAGGTGTCCAGGAGGTCAGTGCCATGGCATTGGCGCAGATGATGGTCAGGATAAACACCAGCGGCAGGGTGATGATGGACATGATCCATGGCACACCAAAGAAGGCATGTGTGGTCCAGGCTGCCAATATGCTGAAGATGGGGATGCCGATGTAGGAAATCATCAGCGGCACTTCGATATGATCCAGGATATTGCTGCCCTTGTCGGCAACTTTAGTCTTGTCTGCTTTTTTGAAGATGCTGGTGAACAATTCAGGCTTGGCCGCCAGGCTGATGAAGGACGCCACCACCATCATCGAAACTGCCCACCACAGGCCCCATTGATTGACGATTTCGGTGCGCGAGATAGGTACGACCTTGCCACTTGGGGCGATGCGTTCGATGATGTCGCCGCGTTGTATCATCCACGGTGCCAGGAAAACGAAGTTGATGATGGCACCTATCAAAACGCTGCTGGCAACACGTATGCCCATCAGGCCACCAACGCCCAGCATCGCAGCATCAAGGGTGAAACGCAGGCCCAGTGCACGGAAATCTGTGCCGAGGATTTTGGGGATCAGCAGATCGTATTTGACGGCGGCGGTGTAATAGTAATGATCGACGCGTTCCTGGAAATGCCAGGCTTCGGTCATGCTGGTCCACTTATCCATGCGCAGGATTTTGAACTGTATCAGCTTCATCCAGCCATCGCTGGTAATCATTTGATAAATGGCTGTCCACATGGCGGTAAAGGCCATCAGGCGCGCCTTGTACATGCCGCTGGCGGCTTCGCCGGTATATACCGCATCCAGCACCACGCCGCAGGCACGGCCTTCTGGGAAGGGCAACTGGTCTTCATTGATAAAGCGGCGCTTCATCGGGAAGGCAACCAGCACACCCAATATGGAGCAGACGCTCATCCACACCACCAGGTGCCACCAGGTGACCACGGTACCGCTGATCAGCATATACGCTGACAGCACGGTATTGAGTGGCATGGTCATGTAGCCAGCAGCTGTCGCGATGGATTGCGTGCAGTTGTTTTCAAGGATGGTGAAATCCTTGGCGATACCCAGGTTGGCAAGTATTTTGAAAATCGCAAATGCCAGGATGACGGATGTCAGGCCGACACCGATGGTGATGCCGGTTTTGGCACCGATATATAAAGCAGTTGCAGACAATATGCCGCCAAGCAAAAAACCAGTGAATGCCGAGCGTATGGTCAGTTGTGCCATATCGCCACGGTAAATATTGGCGAACCACCACTCGTCCTTTTGGGCACGGGTCCACGTTCGTATTTGCTCATCGCTTAATTGTTGCAGCGCCATATTTTCTCCAAAGCGGTTGTCTTGCTTGATGATGATGTCCAGCTTGTTGATACATACGCAAGATCATTGCAAATATGAAACACAAAGCCGGAAATATGAAAATTTTCTTTCAGGTGCGGCAGTATCCAAGCGACAGATGTTTTCTGTCAAGCGTGCTTGTTGAAAAAAAGCTTTTAGCTGTCGTTCTATTTGATTTATAGCGAAACTGGCATGTGATTCGCTCCTGTATCAGTCCAAGTCACCCCTGCCTTCTCACTCCAGCCGGGGAGCGTGAAGTACTGCCTCTCGTCGCGGACGCGTTGTTACGCGTCCATGGCTTGACTGGCAACAAGTTCATGACGCCTAACGTAGTTGGCCACCTGGTCGTGAGCCCGGAGGCGCAGAGCTATGTTGGTGGACAGCACCATTCACTGGCTGTTGTCGAAGTGAAGGTTCCCTCAGTCACGTTCCCCAATGTTGAAGTCAAGCAGGCTTTTGTCAGCGAGGTCACGGACATCATAGACAGGCTAAAGACAGGCTAAAGACAGGGCAGCATCCGCGGGAAAGGACTTATGTCAACGTCACGTATGCAGTTGAAGGCACCTGGGGTATCGCGGGCAAAGCCTATTCCAATGCAGAGATGGGTGAGGCTGTGCAACAAGGATTCAACTGGAGAAAACCGATTGCGCAAACCGATTCGGGAGTAAGCACAATGCAGCAATCAAATTATCTGTTTTTCACTACGCAGTGCGAGCAGGCCCTAAGTTTCTATACGCAGTGCGGCCTCGGTAATGTGGTCGATATCCTGCGTCATGGTGAGAGAGGGATGTCGCTAAAGAACGAGACCATGCGCGGCAAGATCATGCATGCCAAATTTGAAGGGCCGGGTTGCTATTTTATGCTTCAGACAATGATGATGTAGAACCTATGCGCGGTTCTGCCGACATACTGATGATGGATAACCGTGAGCAAACCGATCAACTGTTTGCACTGATGAATCGGGGCGCAAATGTCACCACACCGCTGGCTGTGCAAATCCGGGGGGATTATTTTGGTAAGCTGACTGACCAGTTCGGTGTGCAGTGGATGGTTACTGCGCTGAATGAATTGGATGTCATTGAATAGATTGTGACTGCAACTAAAAAGCCCCGCAACTTTCGTTGCGGGGCTTTGAGCAATGCGACTCTATAAGAGTCGCTAGCAGCTATTACATCATGCCGCCCATACCACCCATACCGCCCATGCCACCCATATCACCACCCATGCCGCCGCCTGCTTTGTCGTCAGGCAATTCAGCAACCAGCGCATCAGTCGTCAGGATCAGGCCAGCAACAGACGCTGCATTTTGCAATGCAGAGCGCGTTACTTTAGCTGGATCCAGAATACCCATTTCTATCATGTCACCGTAGGTGTCATTGGCAGCATTGAAGCCGTAGTTGCCTTTGCCATTGATGATGGCGTTAACAACAACGCTAGGTTCGCCACCAGCGTTCGCAACGATTTCACGCAGTGGTGCTTCGATTGCTTTCAACACCAGTTTGATACCTGCTTCTTGATCTGGATTGTCGCCTTTGATGTCGCCTGCAGCTTGACGTGCACGCAACAGGGCAACGCCACCGCCAGGAACAACGCCTTCTTCAACAGCAGCGCGAGTTGCATGCAGAGCATCTTCAACGCGGGCTTTTTTCTCTTTCATTTCAACTTCAGTTGCAGCACCAACCTTGATCACAGCAACACCGCCTGCCAGTTTGGCAACGCGTTCTTGCAGTTTTTCACGGTCGTAGTCAGAAGTTGCTTCTTCGATTTGCGCGCGGATTTGTTTAACGCGTGCTTCGATACCGACAGCCTGGCCAGCGCCATCGATAACGGTCGTGTTTTCTTTACCGATTTCGATACGTTTAGCTTGGCCCAGATCAGCCAGAGTCGCTTTTTCCAGTGTCAGACCAACTTCTTCAGCAATCACTTGACCGCCGGTCAGGATAGCGATGTCTTCCAACATGGCTTTGCGACGGTCACCGAAGCCTGGCGCTTTAACAGCTGCAGTTTTCAGGATGCCACGGATGTTGTTCACCACCAGAGTTGCCAGCGCTTCGCCATCGACATCTTCAGCGATGATCAGCAGTGGGCGACCGGATTTTGCCACTTGTTCCAGTACCGGCAGCAGGTCACGGATGTTCGAGATTTTTTTGTCGAACAACAGGATGAACGGGTTTTCCAGGATAACGGATTGTTTTTCTGGATTGTTGATGAAGTAGGGTGACAGATAGCCACGGTCAAACTGCATACCTTCAACGATGTCGAGTTCGTTGTCCAGGGATTTGCCGTCTTCAACAGTGATCACGCCTTCTTTGCCGACTTTGTCCATTGCCTTGGCAATGATGTCGCCGATGTTTGCATCGGAGTTAGCAGAGATGGAACCAACTTGAGCGATTTCTTTGTTGGTTGTTGTTGGCTTGGACAGCGTTTTGATTTCAGCAACGATGGCTGTAACCGCTTTGTCGATACCGCGTTTCAAGTCAGTTGGGTTGAAGCCAGCTGCAACATATTTGAAACCTTCGCGAACGATGGCTTGTGCCAGAACTGTCGCTGTCGTTGTGCCGTCACCAGCGTTGTCAGAAGTGCGGGAAGCCACTTCTTTCACCAGTTGTGCACCCATGTTTTCCAGCTTGTCTTTCAGTTCGATTTCTTTGGCGACAGAGACACCGTCTTTAGTTACCGTAGGTGCGCCGAAAGAGCGTTCCAGAACGACGTTACGGCCTTTAGGACCCAAGGTGACTTTAACTGCGTTCGCCAGGATGTTGACGCCATTGACGATTTTCGCGCGTGCGTCATCACCAAAAATTACTTGTTTAGCTGCCATATTAATTCTCCGAATTCTTTAATTGATATCGTGGATGTCGTTTACTTCTGTACGACCGCGAAGATATCTTCTTCACGCATCACCAGAACTTCGTTGCCGTCAACTTTGACAGCCTGACCAGAATATTTACCGAACAAAACGCGGTCGCCAACTTTTACGTCCAGGGCGCGAACTGTACCGTTGTCCAGCAATTTGCCAGGACCAACAGCCAGCACTTCACCTTGATCTGGCTTTTCAGCAGCAGCGTCAGGCAGAACGATACCGGATGCAGTCTTTGTTTCTTGATCCAGGCGTTTCACGATCAGGCGATCGTGCAGGGGACGAAGGTTCATACAAGCTCCTTTAAATTTGCGAGTAATTACTATTGGAATTCAATTAAGCTGGGGAAAGACTTGTTAGCACTCTCTCCCAACGAGTGCTAAGTATATGGGCGAGAGGAGGGCTTTTCAAGAGCTAAAAAACAGCTAAATCGATTTTGTTGGTTGGCACGGGTACATAAATAGTGATTATTTAATAATAAAAGGGCCAAATCGATTTCTTTTCGATAATTAATTTCTTTTTGATATGCCTTTTTTATTTAATTTGGTTATATAACCAAATAATTCTTGCTCTTTGCAGAGTGGTGGCTTAAGCTTTAAATATTGGTTGTTCGACCAAATATTTAGATAAAAAGGTTTTATGAAATATCATGCAAACTATGGTCAATTCTGGTGGGAAATATCTTGTTAGACCCGCAGTCGTTTTGCTCACAGGTGGCATGGGTACAGGCAAAACTTCAGTCGCCAGCCAATTTACCAGTCTTGGTGTACCGGTTTTGGATGCTGATTTGGTGGCGCGGCAAATTCATCAAGACCCAGAACATGTAGCGACAAAGCAGATTGCACAAGAATTGCCGCAAATCGTGGATGAAAGTGGCCGCGTAAAGCGTGGTATCTTGCGCACTTTGCTGGTGGCCGATGTGCAACTGAACGAAAAGCTCAAAGCTATATTGCAGCCCCATGTAATGGTTGCGATGCAGGAATGGACGGCGCAACAGCGTGCGGTGTATGTGGTCTGGGAGTCAGCCTTGTTTCCCAGTTTGCGCTTCGCAAGTGAAAGTGGATGTATGGCACCAACAAGAATTTTGCTGGTGGAGGCAAGCGAGGCAACACGTCTGCAGCGTCTGCAACAGCGCAATCCAGGCTGGGCTGAGGCTGAGTTCAGACAGGTTTTTCAAATACAGGCATCATCTGGTTTATACCTGCAATGTGCGCATGAAGTGATGAGCAATGAAAACGACATTGCCAGCCTGTGTCAGCAAGTCTTGCATCAACATCTTATTTATATGTCGTACTGGAGTCCATTATGAAAAAAATCGCATTCTCTGGCACGCTTGATCCCATCACCAATGGTCATCTATGGGTGATTCAAGAGGCCAGGGCTTTAGCTGATGAAGTGGTGGTCTTCATTTCTGAAAACCCAGTCAAGAAGCCGCAGTTTTCTGCACCTGAGCGCAAGCACATCATTGAACGCAGCGTGGCTGAATGCGGCTGGCACAATGTCAGCGTGGTTATCGTCAAGGGCGATTACACGGCGCGTGCTGCCAAGCGCCATGGCATAGAGTATCTGGTACGCGGGATACGCAATACCTCAGACTTTGATTATGAAAACCTGATACAGCAAACCAATGTCGATGTACTCGATGGTGCCAAGACCATCTTTGTCATGCCACCGCGTGATCTTGGTTCTGTCAGTTCCAGTTTTGTGCGTGCCTTGCAAGGGCCGGTGGGCTGGCACTGGACGGTAAAAAAATTCATGCCCATGCCAGCTTATATAGCGTGGATCAAAAGCTGGTTGCGCACTGACTGGCAAAAACTGTGGGAAGCCGAAGCTGATGTTGACGGTACCAAACTCGACCACTGGTTTGATTATCTGACGGGTGATGATGCCTACGGTGCGGCACGCCGGACTTACCATAATCTTGATCATCTGGTGCATGGACTGAGCGAGATATCGGCCTGGGCGAGCAATACCGGTGCCAGCCAGTCTGATGTAGCGATATTGAAAAAAGCGTTCTGGTTCCATGACGCCGTGTATGGTGGAAAACATGCTGATTTATCGAATGAAGAACAGAGTGCCAGGTTGTGGCTGGATGCTGGTCTTCATACAAAAAACGCGCAAGACACGCAAGCAGTGGCTGACCTGATACGTGTAACAGATCACTTCCAAAGTGCAAGCGTAAGTCATCCACTCAAGGACGCCATGCTGGGCGTTGATCTGGCGATTTTGGGGCAGGCTGCCGATACCTATGATGCCTATGCTGCAGCCGTGCGGCTTGAATATAGTGATGTAGATGATGCTACTTATCAGGCTGGCAGGGGGCGTGTGTTGAGTCATTTTGAAACCCAGGCAGCGGCAGGCAAATTATTTACTGATGCCTGGTTTGCGGATTTATACACCAGTCAGGCGCTGCTTAATCTGCAGCGTGAAAAAACGCAATCAGCGTAGTTGAAACGAGGGGCAGTAAAGGCTGCGATCCGGCATATAAGGTCAGCTTTTTCAATTATGTTTCAGTTAGCTGAGTGAGGCTTGCCCTGGCTTGCTTCACCAGCGTATTCGTCAGGCGCGCCAGTCGCGGCGTCTGCACTTTCCAATGGTGCCAGTACAGCGCCACATCAACCGGATTAGCTGGCATCAGCCTGACCAGTTTGTCCTGATCCAGGTTGTCCAGCATGGTTTCAGGTATCACTCCCCAGCCCAGGCCAAGCAAAATTGCGTGGTTATACGGTGTCGTTGCCGGTATGTAGTGTGTGGGGTAGGCATGTTCCTGCAGCCCAAAATGTTCGAGCAAAATCTGTGCTTGCAATTTGTCTTTGCGATTAAACGTCAGTACCGGTGCCAGCCTCGCTGCCTTGCGTGTCATACCTTGTGGGAACCAGCGCTGGTAGTACGTTTTGCTGGCGACCGGATGGTAACGCATGAAGCCCAGCGGCACAGCCTGGCAACCCCGCATGGCATTTTGTTCAGCCGATAGGCAGCCCAGGACCATACCGCTTTCCAGTAAGTCATGGGTATGATCCTGGTCATCAATCAATACTTCAAGCAAGATATTTTCAGCGATCAAAAATTCTGCCAGGGCAGGAAGTAACCAGCTATCCAGACTATCGGCATTGACGCCCAAGGCAATACTGATAGCTGCGCTTTGCTGACCGGCAAATTCACTTTGCAAATCTTGCTCAAGCTCTGCCACCCGGCGCAAGTGTTGCACCAGCTTTTGCCCGGCTGCCGTGGCGCGGCAAGGGCGGCTGCGCACCAGCAGGGTGTTACCCAGTTCCATTTCCAGTGCCTTGATGCGCTGTGAAATGGCAGAGCTGGTCAGGTTCAGGGCTTGCGCTGCTTGTTCCAGACTGCCATGGTCAATGACACTGAGAAAGGCTTCGCACTGGCGGCTGTCTAGTCTTGTTTGCATTTTTCTAGATAAGATATTAATGAGTTTGTGGTGTTTTGAGTAAAAACCTCTCGACACAGAGACACAGTAAAAAGGGATAATTTTTAAATAACGCTCGTTGCTATCGAATGCATTCGACCAAGGTTCTTTGTTGCATCACGAAGAATGTAAAAAAACTAAGTTCATAAGTTAAGAAATTTTAATGAATTCGTAAATATTTTAAATTTACTTCATATTAAACCTTTTGTTGCCCAAACTCCCTATATCAATAAACAGGGAGACAGATGATGTTGGCTTTTATACTCAAGGGCATGGGCATGAGTGCAGGTTTGATCATGGCTATCGGTTCGCAAAATGCCCATGTTTTGCGCATGGGTTTGCGCCAGCAGCATGTGGCTTTAACAGTCATGATCTGCATAGCGTGTGAAATGCTGCTGATACTGGCTGGTGTGGCGGGTATAGGTGGCATGATCAATAGCCAGCCAGTCTTGCTGATGATGGCCCGTTGGGGCGGGGTGGCGTTTTTGATCTGGTATGGGTTGCGGTCTCTGCGGGCTGCGGCCAGTCAGCAAAGTCTGGTCGCAGAAGACGGCGAGTTGAATCTGACGGCGGGCAAGGCAGCCCTGGCAGTGCTGGGAGCGACCTTGCTCAATCCACATACCTATCTCGATACCGTAGTGTTGCTAGGAGCCATAGGTGGGCAGCAACCTGGTGACGGCAAATACTGGTTTGCCGTGGGTGCCGTCTTGAATGCCACGATCTGGTTTGCGGCTTTGGGCTTTGGAGCTCGTCTGCTTGCCCCCTGGTTTGCCAAGCCTATAGCCTGGCGCGTGCTGGATAGCGTGGTCGGCATTGTGATGCTAATGCTCGCACTCAATTTAATACTGGGTTGAGCTTGTTTTGCTCTGGTCGTTTGTTGAAAAGTCCGAATTGTGATAACTTCGGCGCATGAAAAAATCCTGGCGTTTATTGATTGCTTGGCTGTTACTGGTACTGCTGCCCCTGCAGGGCGTTGCTGTTGCCAGTAAATTAGGCTGCGCCATGGATATGCCTGTCCAGGCTGGCGTCTCTGTTGCCGTTGGCAATGAACATTGCCAGCCAGTTGCCAAAGCTGATGGCACCAGCACCAGCGCTGTAAAAGGCAAGGTGGGCGATCATTGCAAGTCTTCCTCTCCCTGTTGCATGAGCATCGCCCTGATGCCTGCTATTTCAATTTCTGCATTGATACCTGCGTATGATGATGCTCAGGTGCTGCCTGTTTTGCTGCCAGCATCTGTCCCAGCGCGCATGCTGGAACGTCCCCCTAAAGTTGTTTTCGCCTGAATAATTAGCGTAGTTAGCTACGTTTCGTAGGTTGGGCCGCACGTACAAGGTAGCTCAACCTACGAATAGCCACCTCAATTTTGCAGAGATACACTTCTTACCGCGAGGACTTCATGTCGCACATTCATTACCGATATCTGTTACCAGCATTGCTGGTAATGACTGGCTGTACCAGTTTTGATATCAACCAGAGTACCCAAAAAATCAATCAGCAATATCCGGCTTATACCCAGGGAAAACTCGCATTGGCCAGCACCTCTGCGCAACAAAAAGACATGAAGGTACGAGCGGCAAGTCTGTTGCATGACACGCTGACGCAAGATGCCGCCGTACAAATTGCCTTGCTCAATAGCCCCGCGCTGCAAGCCATGCTGGCGCAACACCAGGCAGATGGGGGGGATGCCGAACAAGAAGGGCGTATCCAAAATCCTGTCTTTAACTTTGAGCGTAACCGTCAATCCGGCGAGCTTGAGATCGCCCGCATGCTGAGCTTCGGTCTGCTGGATTTACTCAGTCTGCCACAACGGCAGACGTTGGCGCAACATGGTCTGGCACAAGCCCAAACACAATTGAGCGTGAATGTGATTGACCGTGTGAATCAGGTGCGTGCTGCCTGGGTCAGGGCAGTCGCAGCACAACAAAGCCTGGAATATGCCATGCAAGTCAGCGACGCTGCCGATGCCGGCGCTGTACTGGCAGAACGCATGCTCAATGCGGGCAATTTCAATAAGCTGCAGGCAGCGCGTCAGCAGGCGTTCAAGGCCGACGCGGTGGCGCAACTCAGCTTTGCCCGCTATACCGGCCTTGCTACCCGCGAAGCGCTGGTGCGTTTGCTGGGCTTGAATGACGAGCAGGAGAAAAAACTCAAACTACCAGAGCACTTGCCTGATTTGCCGGTAACACCGTTGGCAGCAGAAAACATAGGTCCGCAAGCGACCAAAGACCGTCTCGATATACAACTGGCAAAACAGGAACTGGATGCCGCCGCCGCACGTCAGGGCCTAAGCCTGGTCAGCAGCTTTGCAGATATAGAACTGGGCATCAGGCGCGACACCAATTTTGATGCATCGGGCAATAGCGATATCAAGCGTGGTTTTACAGTCAGCCTGAGGTTGCCTTTATTCGACTGGGGAGATGCACAAAGAACTGCCATGAATGCGAAGACTCTTGCAGCCAGTTATCGCCTGCAAGATACGGTGAATAATGCAGGCTCGCATCTGCGGGTCAGTTATTCTGCCTATCGCAGCATGTACGATATCGCCAGGCAATACCATGACGAGATACTGCCGATACGCAAACGCATCTCTGCCGAAAACCAGTTGCGTTATAACGGCATGTTCATCAGCGTGTTTGAATTGCTGGCCGATAGTCGCGAGCAAGTCAACAGCGTGCTGGCCACTATCAACGCGGAACAACAATTCTGGCTGGCAGATGCGGCGTTGCAGGCTGAACTGCTGGGGCGTCCATCGGCAAGTAATCTTAATCCCGTCAAATCAGCTGCCACGGCAGAAACAGCGCATTGATCACTAGATCTGCGAAGGAAATAACATGAGTACAAGAAGAGATTTTTTTAAACTGGCGGGTATTACTGGCATCGCTGGTGGTGCCCTGGCAGCGGCCAGCGTCAGCAAAGTGGCATTGGCTGCCTTGCCGGAAGCTGTCACACAAACCAGGCCCGACACCATGCCGCCGCTGCAGCCCAAGAATGGTCGCCCGTACAATCCGGTGGTGACACTGAACGGCTGGACCCTGCCATGGCGCATGAATAATGGTGTCAAGGAATTCCACCTGATCGCTGAGCCGGTAGTGCGGGAAATGGCTCCCGGCATGAAAGCCCACCTTTGGGGTTATAACGGCCAAAGCCCTGGTCCCACGATAGAGGTGGTGGAGGGCGACAGGGTACGTATCTTTGTCACCAACCGTTTGCCAGAACATACCAGCATGCACTGGCATGGTCAGCGCCTGCCCAATGGCATGGATGGTGTATCCGGCCTGACCCAGCCGTCGATACAACCAGGCAAAACTTTTGTCTATGAATTTGTGGCACGTCGCCCCGGCACCTTCATGTACCACCCGCATGCAGACGAAATGGTGCAAATGGCGATGGGCATGATGGGTTCATGGATTACCCATCCAAAGAATAAACATCCGCAGATTGAGGAAGTCGACAGGGATTTTATTTTTTTACTCAGTGCCTATGACATAGAGCCAGGCGCATTCAAACCCAATATCATGACCATGACAGACTTTAATTTATGGTCATGGAACAGCCGCATTTTTCCTGGCATTGATACCCTGAATGTACGCAAGAATGACAGGGTCAGGATACGCGTAGGCAATCTGACGATGACCAACCATCCGATCCATATCCACGGTCATGAATTCACCGTGACAGGTACGGATGGCGGCCCCGTGCCCAGAACAGCGCGTTGGCCGGAAGTGACGACTGATATCGCCGTCGGCCAGATGCGCCAGGTTGAGTTTGTCGCCGATGAAGAAGGCGACTGGTCCTTCCATTGCCACAAGAGCCATCACACCATGAATGCCATGGGCCACAGTGTGCCGTCAATGATAGGTGTCGATCATAAAGATGTGGCCGACAAGATCAGCAAGTTGATCCCAGCTTATATGAGCATGGGCGACAAGGGTATGGCCGACATGGGAACCATGGAAATGCCGCTACCCGACAACACCATCCCTATGATGACAGGCGAAGGGCCATTTGGCGGGCTGGAAATGGGCGGCATGTTCAGCGTCGTCAAGGTGCGCAAAGACCAGAAGCCGGGTGACTATAAAGACCCCGGCTGGTTCCAGCATCCCAAAGGAACAGTGGCGTATGAATATGCCGGTCCGGTAGCGGATGCCCTGCGCCAGCCTGCTGATCGGCATGCCGGGATGAAGCATGGCAAGGAAGTTGAAGTACAGGTGCGCAAGCCGCAAGGCCATAGCGGACATTAAGTTACGCAAACAAAAATGGGTGAGGTCAGTAAGCCTGATCCCACCCGTTCTTGCATTAACTTTCTTATTTCGCCGTGATGGTCAAAGGTATATTGGTAGTTGCAGTTCTGCCGGTATTGTCAGTAGCTGTGACTTTCAATGTATAGCTGCCTGTTACGGGGCTGCTCCAGCTTGTGATGATATTCGTGCCACTCATGCTGAAGTTTAATCCCAGCGGCGCACCGCTAATCGAGATAGATAGCGATGTTGCGCCAGGCGCGGTGATACTGATGGTGCCCGTCAAGGCCTTGCCCGCCACACCCGTCAAGGCAGGAGCATTGATGCTCAGACCAGATGCCACGATGCTAATGTTGAATATTGCCTGGCTGCTTAGTCCAGTCTTGCCGTCTTTGACGACGACTGTGATCACATATTTGCCTGCCAGCGGGCTGGCCCAATTGACCGCACCGGTCTGGTTGATGCTCATGCCAGATGGTGCGCCACTAAGGGTGTAGGTCAGTGCATTGGCTGAACTCGCATTTACGTTGAACGACAGGGCACTGCCGGCTACGCCATTGATCGTACTGGCAGTTACTAAAGGCGGTACAGGCGCGGTGATCGTGACTGTATATGTGCCCTTGCCACTCTGGCCAGTTGCTGCATCCAGCACAGTGACAATCACGGCATATGTGCCTGCAACAGGTGTGGCCCAAGTGACGATACCAGCGCTGCTGATCGTCATGCCCGATGGATTGCCACTCAGGCTGTAAGTCAATGCATTGCTTGCAGTTGCTGACACAGTAAAGCTCAATGCAGTGCCAGTTTGGCCACTGATGCTGGCAGAGGTCACTGCCGGTGCTGGTGTGATGACGGTGCCACTGAGTGTGCTCAGCAAATTACTGACATTGGGTGTCCCAAGACCAGTCAACTGATCATGCCCAATCTTGGCTGTACAACTGGCGCAACTGCCATTGCTGCCCTTGGCAACGTCAGCAAATACGTTGGCATAACTGCCCGGTACGCTGGCAATTTTGTTATACAACACCGCATGGGGTGCACCCAATACTGTTTTGCCAGTTTGTACCAGAGTCGCATTGGCGACGGCGATAATGCCCGCCCATTGCGGTGTCGCCAGGCTGGTGCCACCAGCGCTGACCCAGTTGACTGTGCTGCTGCCTTGTGTCATCACGGCGACATACTGGCCAGTGTTCGGATCAGAATTCATGGACACATCAGCCACTGTCCTGCGGGCTGGTGCGCCCATGCCTGGTACGCTTGTATTTTGATAGCTGGGTGTTGCTGTATAGGCGCTGACACCACCGCCGGTATTTGACCATGCCACTTCAGTCCTGCTGCCACCAGAATAAGTCAGGCTGGTGCCGCCCACGGCTACTACATTCGGTGACACTGCTGGCCATTCAACGTCAGGGCCATTGTCGCCGGAGGCAGCAAGATAAGTCATTTTTGTTGGTGAGAATGTACTTTCTACACCGGCAGTCCAACTGCCTTCTGTTGAACCAAAACTCATTGATACCACACCCGGCCCCATGGCATTGGCCAGTTTGATGCCGCCGACCATATTACTCATGGAAGAATCGGCAGCTTCAATCAATATGATGCGGGCGAGCGGTGCCGTGGCATGTGCCCATTGTACATCGAGTGCAATTTCTGTGGCCCAGCCAGAATCATAAGCTGGTGCATTGCTGCTCATGCCGCCCGCGCTGGTGCTAAACACGACAGCAAATTCACAAGCGCTGGCAGATGCCGCGGCCAGTGGCAGGGCAGTGCTGGAAGCAATGGTTTTGGCAGCACAGGCAGGCAGACCAAATTTTTGATTGAAGGCATTCAGTTCTGCCACGATATTGGGATCATGTCTTGCATTGACAATGTAAATTGTTTGCCCAGCACCTAACTGCGCAGCCTGAACTGCTGTCAAACCTGTCATGCTGGCAGGCAGTGTCGGTAAGCCGTATGCTGCGCGTATTTGTGCCGGCGTGTAGGTAGATACCACACCTGTGCTGGCCGATGGCAACACATCAATCGAACCCGCAGCAATCGGCGGCGGTGTCAGTTGCGGGCGTGGCAAAGAGCGTATTGCCGATACCGTCAGACCGCGGCCATGCACGCCTTGCCATTCACGCGGTATGGTTTGCAAGGCTGGTGGCATGTGGGCTGATCTGCTGCCGTTGAATGCATCTGTGTCGGCAGGCGCATCAAGCAAGACTGGTGCGATGTGAAAAGTGGGTTGGGTCATTTGAATTGCCACATCTGGCGGCAATACAGGCAACGTGACATCCAGTGTCGTCATGCCTGTAGCAACTTCTGCCGGTGGTAACGCAACGACAGCATTGCTGACTTGGGGGCTGTCACCGCCGCAGGCGGTAAGGACGCTTGCGCTGATTAAAATACTCAGGCATGCAAGCGGGCTGAGTGATGTGGAAACTGCTTTCTTTGGACTAATCACGAGTGCACTCCGATATCAGCAGAGGGCGGTGATTCGGTTGTTATAAATACGCATCAGCGATCAAACGCGTTCGCTATAACATCACCGGTAACCCCGCTGCCATGGCGCGTGTGCGCTGTAGGCCGGTGGCTTTGCGTCCCTGACTTTCAACAGGTTTGCCCTCAAGTTTTTTGGAAACTGAATTTGAATTTCTTGGTTACAAATTCAGGGTATGAATATTTCCACTCAAAAGAAAGCAGAAAAATGTCAAGGATTGTTGAAATCGTGTGGCTAAAACAAGCTTCGGTTTCGCTTTGATAACAGAACCTGGGAATTGTTGCTTTGCTGGCTTTTCAATTAAGCAAAAAGTGTTAAGTTGTAAAATAATTTCACATTTCATTTTCACCATGGCAGCATCTGTGCGTACGGACTTGTATCCGATTTTTATCTGAATAAAACATCAAAAAATTGCAGATGAAACTTTCTCCACACATCTCCCGTGCCGGAATTTTGATTTGCCTGGCACTTGCTTGCGCAAGTTCACAAGCTGCAAAGAGTAGTCTGGATGATTGCGACTTGATCACGGCAAAACCTTTGCGCGCCCATTTCAAGGACTGGTTGGCAAAGAATCGCAAACTTGCAGCTTAGGGCAATGTAAGGCAGCAAACTTATGTTGCTGCTGAAGCAAATAGCCGCCTAGCCTGCCTGGAAGAAAAATCACTGAAAAGTCGGGCTGGTCTGTGGCCATGACGAGCGGTAAGGGCAAGAGTGAACAACATCCAATCCGGTATACCGAACATCAAGAAAAATGCAGATGCCTTCACTGCATTGAAAGACGCTGTCAAATACACACACCAAACTGGCACCAATGATCCGGCTTATCGCGGCATGTCGGCACAACTGGTCTTGCGATATCAGGCAGTCTTGCCAGAAGCGCTGGAAACTGCTTATGAAGATGTGGCTGGTGCCAACCAGCTTGAGTATGTACTTAAACGTCAATTTGGAAAACGTGATGCCAATTATGCCTTTGTATCTCACCGCACGACACTCGCGCAACTCACCATGAAAATATCGGCAGAGCGTCGCGCCGTTCTCGATCAAAAAGCGCCGCAATGGGCGGCAAATTTTCATGCAAAATAAGTTGCACAGCGATATCTTTTATGTCTGCTTTGATTCGTCATCTACTGCATATGTTGGCTAACGTACAGACCTTTTCCATAGGGTGATAGAGAATATTTTTTGCAGAAGTCAACAGATGTGCTCGTCAAACGTTATAGGTGGTAAGCACAGTATGTATTTCTGTGAGCAGGTATTGAAAAGGAGTACGCAATGAAAACCATGACATGCAAAAAAGTCTTGCTGGCAGGCGCTGCTTGTGCAGCTTTATTCATGACGGCACAGAGCCAGGCGCAGAATGTAGGTCTTTCTGTGCAATTTGGTCAGCCAGGATTTTATGGGCAGGTGGATGTAGGTAATTTTCCTCAGCCACAGGTAATTTACCGTGAACCACGTATCGTGCAAAGAGTACAGGTAGTTGAGCCCCCTATGTACTTGGTTGTCCCTACCATGCACAGGAATAACTGGAGTCGTTATTGCTACAGCTATAATGCCTGCGGCCGCCCAGTCTATTTTGTGCAGGAAAACTGGTATAACACGCAAGTAGTGCCACGCTACCGCGATGGTTATTATCGCGACCATGACTACAGGCATGATGCATATCGCCGCGATGACTACCGACGTAATGAATACCAGCGCGATGATTATCGACGTGACGACAGACGTTATGACGAGCATGATCGCCATGGACATGAGCGCGGCAGAGAACATCCTGAGCATTAATGATTTGTTGCTTCTCAATAATCACTGACATTGATCTACAACAGGGGCTGCAATGCAGCCCCTGGCTTTATGGTGATTCCAGACTTGCCATCTTTACTTTCCAAGCCTGAATTGCCGTTGACCAGAACCTTGGAATATCATCGAATGTTAATGACAAGTTCAGCCTCAGGAATTGTGCTGCTGGCATCAGTGCTTCATGCAGTAAGTCATTATCACCGCGGTCAAAAGCGAGTGCCCCGGTTTGCTTGGACAATTTCTCACCATCTGCATTGGTCACCACTGGCACATGTAGATAAGAAGGTGTGGGCGAGCCCAGCAATTCTTGCAGATAAATTTGCCGTGCAGTGGAATCGATCAAATCAGCGCCGCGCACCACATGGGTAATGCCTTGCGCCGCATCATCGACCACCACTGCTAACTGATAAGCCCAGAAGCCATCGGCACGTTTCAAGACAAAGTCACCAACCTCGGTCGCCAGGTTTTGTTCCTGCATACCCGCGAGTCTGTCTTTAAATCGATAGATTTGATCTGGTACGCGCAAACGCCAGGCGCGGGCAATTTTCCCTGCTGTCAGGCCATGACGGCAAATGCCCGGGTAAATCTGGCTGGCTGTTTCACCCAGCCGCAGGCGTGAATCAGCGATTTCCTTGCGTGAACATGCACAGGGATAGCGCTTGTCACCTAAAACTTGCAAGGCAGCTTCGTACAGATGCTGGCGCTGGCTTTGCCAATGGATGTCGCCATCCCAGATCATGCCGCAGCGGTACAGCGAGTTGATGATGTGCTGGTCTGCGCCTTTGACATTGCGGTCAAAATCCAGGTCTTCCATGCGCAGCAGCCATAGCCCGTCATGGGCTTTTGCATCGAGATAGCTAGCCATGGCAGCCACCAGCGAACCCATATGCAGTGGGCCAGTCGGGGAGGGGGCGAAACGTCCTATGTATTTTTGCATCATCTGTTCTGTTGGCATGGACGTTATTCAATTACCGATCAGCATGCGTTGCACGACAGGGTCTTGCAATTTCTGCAAAAACCACAACAAGGCCTTTCCCTTGTTAGCATTACGCCAGACCAGGCGGTTATCTTCTGGCGGGCGGTGGGCAGTGGTTTTCTTTTCTATCAGCGCACCGCTACGCAAATGTGGCAATGCCAGGCGGCGTGGCAAATGCCCGCAACCCAGGCCGGCTAGTTGTGCCGCCAGCTTGGCATGCATGGTGGGCACGGTCATGGTGTCCTGGCCGCTCAGCAAGCCTGCGGTCATTGATGGCAGTGTCAGACCGGTATCACCGATGGCTATTGCCCTGTGGGCCTGTAAAATCGCTGGTGTAAGTGGTTCCTCAGCCTGCGCCAGCGGATGTTGTGGTGCCACGGCAAACACCCATTCCACACTGCCCAGCAAGCGGGTCTGGAATTCGCCCTGCATGCGTATTGCATCTGGTCCGTAATAGGCGGCGCCTATGGCGAGGTCCGCGCGGCCAGATACCATGGTTTCCCAGACGCCTGACAAAATCTCCTGGCTGATGCGGATCCGCGTGCCGCAGGCCTGTTGTTCAAATTCCTTGATCAAGGGGATGATATCCTCGAATTGTATGATGCCATCAATGACGATACGCAGCTCTGCCTCCCAGCCACTGGCTGCGCGTTTTACGCGGTTTTCCAGCTCTTGCGCTGCGTTCAATAAATGCCTGCCTTGTAGTAATAACTCCTCTCCCGCTATAGTCAGCTTGGCTCTGTGGCCACGCCTGTCATATAGTAGTACATCCAGATCTTCTTCCAACTTGCGTATGCTGTATGTGATGGCAGAGGGCACTTTGTCGAGGGCCGCCGCAGCCGCCGCAAAGCTGCCCTTGCGATCTATGGCATCAAGGATTTGCAGGGCTTCAAGAGTCAGGTTCATGTTTGTTCAAATAATTTGAATGAGTTGTATGAAATTCTACCCTTATGTCAAAGAATTTGCATGTATATAGTGTGTATATCGCCTGAACATATTCTTCAGGAAATTTGAAAGGGACTTATATGATTACGCTCAGACCATCACAAGAACGCGGCCACGCCGAGCACGGCTGGTTGAAATCGCATCATAGTTTTTCATTTGCAGAATATTACGATCCGCAGCACATGGGTTTTGGGCCATTGCGTGTGATTAATGACGACTGGATCGCTCCTGCCATGGGATTTGGTACGCATCCGCACCAGAACATGGAGATTATTACTTATGTACTTGAAGGTGCGATTGCGCACAAAGACAGCATGGGTAATGGCAGTACGATACGTCCAGGCAATGTGCAGTATATGAGTGCAGGTACTGGTGTGCGCCATTCGGAATTCAACCCGGCTAATACTGAACACACACGTTTGCTGCAAATCTGGATACAGCCAGACCAGTTGGGTGGTGAGCCTTTGTACGGCGAAAAAGAATTTAGTCGTGAAGAAAAGCAGGGCCGCTTGCGTTTAGTCGTCTCTGGCGATGGTGCTGATGGCTCCATCAAGATTCGCCAGAACGCTCGGCTGCAAATTGGTTTGTTTGATGCAGCAGAAAGAGAAGAAATCGCATTGGCAGCAAACCGCCTGACATATGTCCACGTTGCACGCGGTGAATTGCAAGTAAATGGCATGTCCCTTAAAGAGGGCGATGCCTTGATGATGTCAGCCGAAGAAAAACTTGTGCTAGAGCAGGGCAAACAGGCAGAAGTACTGGTATTTGATCTGCCTCATTAAGATGGAAAGATAGGCAAATCACTGACGAAAAAACGTGTCAGTGATTTGTCTTTTTGCGTAAAAAACTCATACCCACACAGGAGTAAAACATGTCTAAAGTCGCGATTATTTATCATTCAGGTTATGGCCACACTACCAAGGCCGCAGAAGCAGTACACGCAGGTGCAGCAGCAGCTGGCGCCGATGCTGAACTCATCAAGATTGATGCCGAAGGCAATATTACAGACGCACAATGGGAAACCCTGGCCACAGCTGACGCCATCGTCTTTGGCTCCCCAACTTACATGGGATCAGTGTCCTGGCAATTTAAAAAATTCGCCGATGCGTCTTCCAAACCCTGGTATAGCCAGGTCTGGAAAGACAAGATCGCTGCAGGCTTCACCAATTCTGCATCCATGAATGGCGACAAACTATCGACCCTGCATTACCTGTTCACGCTGTCACAACAGCACTCCATGATCTGGGTAGGCACTGGTTTGATGCCTTCAAACAGCAAAGCGGCGCAACGCAATGACATCAACTACATCGCCAGCTTCAGCGGCCTGATGACACAATCCCCATCTGACTCTTCACCAGAAGAAGGCCCGCTGCCAGGTGACCTGGAAACAGCGAAATTGTTTGGTAAGCGTATAGCGGAAGTGGCTACGAAGTTTAAGTAAGATGAGTTGGTGTTGAAGTAAAAAAACCCGCCGGGTTGATTGGCGGGTTTTTCTTTTGAATTGAAACACAATCATTAATCAACACCTTGAGAAATATGAGTGTAGGTCGTGTTGACGTTGTTTTTGATTTTTGCAGTTCCCATGTGTCGATGCTTTTGCTGCCAGGTAGAAAATGGAAAGAGAAGGATCGATGTTTGAGCGTAGCGAGTTTTCGAGCCTTCCCATTTTTTGTCTTGCAGCAAAGGGAATCCCCTTTAGGGGGCAGCGACGCCTGGGTCGCCTTCTTTTGCATTCTTTTCTTGACCACTACAGCGAGGCAAGAAAAGAATGTAGCTGTCGGGCTACCCCCGACCGGCAATCGTAAATGACGTGCAAAGTATTTCAAAAGCAGATATACAATTACGACGAATCAGAAATTAATTCTTGAAATAGTTTGCTAGGGCCGGCGCAGGATTCCAGCTAAAAGCACGCTGGAATGACGACTTTGAGAGTGCTAAAAGTCGACCTATACGTTATTGCATAAGCAATCCAAATAACGGCCTCTTTATAATAGGCACGTAGCAAAATTCCCCTACAGCTTCTCCTTCAAAAACTGCAATAAACGCGGTGCCAAATATCCAGAATCACTTCCATGTATCTTGATAGGCTCAGACGCCCAATAATGCCCCGCATTCTTCAACACGACTGAACGCACAGAAAACCCCGCCTGCTTCAAGGCATGCATAAAGGCAATCGACTGTCCTTCAGGATCAACAAATTTATCCTTCGCTCCCCAGCTCAACAAGAACTGTGTTTGATTATTATCACGCGTTACATATGACAACGGTGATGCCTCAACATAAATTTTGCGGTTATCGACGAGGCTGCTGCCAAGGAAGCCCTGGGCAATATTATTGTCCGGGTAGTAGCGATTCGAATGTTCCCATTTTGCCGTCAGATCATAGCTGCCATAAATCCCTATGCAAACCTTGACCCTGGTAGTGGGATTCATGCCATCCGAGAACGGCGGCTGATCACCAGCCAGTGCGACGATAGTAGCAAGCTGTGCCCCGGCAGAATCACCAATCAAGCCTATGCGCTCAGGATCAAGCTGGTAAGTCGCCGCCTGCTGCCGCAAAAATTGCACGGCGGCGCGCACATCATGTACTGCTGCCGGATAGAGGTTGGTTTTATCTTTGACCAGACGATAATTAATGGCAAATACGGCATAGCCATTTTTTGCCAGGTATGGTCCCCAATGCTTGTACAGGCTGGCATCTGCAAAACGCCAGTCGCCGCCGTGTACTGCAATCAGCACCGGATATTTTCCATCACCTTTGGGGCGGAAAAGGTCGCCCGTTAATACTTCGTTGCCGTTGTGCTGGTAGATGATGCCTGATTGAACATCATAAGCAGCATCTGATATGGTGGCGTGTGCAGAAACTGCTGCCAGCTGGCATAGGGCGATACAGTTTATTAGACGATATAAAAAAGAAGTAAATCTCAACAGATTGATTGGCCAGTTAAAAAATTTCATTTCAAAGAGCGTTAGATAGGGTAATCCCAGTATGCCGCTTCAGCCAGGAGCGATGACAGACAGTGTGACCAAGCTTGAGTCTGCTGTGACGAATTAAATCAAGGTGAAAGTGATGCGCATAAAAAAACCGCCTCTTAAGTATCTTAAGCAGGCGGTTTGGTAGCGCATTTGGCAGCTCCAGTTGAACTCGCGCAAATTTATTTGCACTCGCCCTCTGCTACCATGTGCACCAATTCCCAGACATGACCATCGATATCGTGGAAGCCATGCCCGTACATAAAACCGTGGTCTACCGGTTCTTTAGGCACCGTGGCGCCGGCAGCTTTTGCCTTGGCGACCAGGCTGTCGACTTGCTCACGACTGTCGCAAGACAGGCAGTTCAAGACTTCAGTGCGTTCACGCGCATCGCTGATGGGTTTGTTGGTAAATCCTGCAAAGAATTCTTCCACCAGTAACATGACGAACAGGTTCTCGCCCAGCACCATACAGGCACCCTGGTCATTGGTGAATTTGGCTTCAAAGGTATAACCCAGGCCGCTCCAGAATTCCTTGGAGCGGGGCAGGTCTTTGACCGACAGATTTACAAAGATTTGCTTATGCATTTGTCTTCCTTAATTTGTTGTATTAGTGTGAGTGGACTTAATGAATTATGCTGCCTGTGTGTTTTCAGCTTCAGGTACCCACGCACAGCAGTTCCAGCCATGACCGTCAAGATCATAGAAGCCCTGCGCATACATGAAGCCATGGTCTTCTGCTTCGTCGGGAATGGTGGCACCGGCTGCCCTGGCTTTTGCAATGAGGGTATCAACATGCTCGCGGCTCTCGCAAGAGAGGGCATGCAAAACTTCTACCCGCTCATGCGCGTCGCAGACTGGTTTGTGGGCGAAGCTGGCAAAGAGCTCTTCTACGAGCAGCATGACGAGGATACTTTCACCGAAGATGATGCAGGCGGATTTTTCGCCGCTGAATTTTGCGTCAAAGCTATAATCCAGGCTGCTCCAGAATTCCTTGGCGCGGGCCAGGTCTTTAACAGGCAGGTTGACAAAAATTTGCTTGTGCATTGTGCTCTCCTTTAATTTTTTGTCGCTGCTGTGGACATAGTGGCCATAGCTGGCAGGTCCAGCGCGCGCACTGGGCGTACTTCTATGCTGCCATGCTGCGCTGGCGGGATTTTTGAAGCCAGGTGTATAGCTTCATTCAAATCCCTGGCTTCGATGAGGTAAAAACCGGCCAGCATTTCCTTGGTTTCTGCAAACGGGCCATCGGTGACTGACAATTGCCCATTCCTTACCCTGACGGTAGTAGCGGTGTGTACGGGATGCAGCGGTTCGGCTGCCAGCATATGCCCACTATCCAGCAAGCCTTGGGCATACATGGCGCACTTTTCATCCGGGCAGGCATTCCAGTGTTCATTGTCGAGATACACCAGGCAAAGATATTTCATAAGGGCTCCAGCGATAATGGAATAGCGTTGGTCGGATTACAGTGGCAGTGGCTCGCCATTGATGATCCATGGGGTGCCGTATTTATCGACCAGCATGCCCCAGGACTTGGCCCAAAATGCTGGCTGTACCGGCATGGTCACTTGGCCACCTTCTGCCAGTGCGTTGAAGACCTTGCTGGCTTCTTCTGTCGTCTCATAATTCAGGGCAAAAGATACGCCTTTAATGCCCTCGTAAGGCATTTGCTGCGGGCAGTCTCCTGCAAACAGCAAGCCGCCATCTGGCAATTCCAGGCGAGCATGCAAGATGCGGTGGGCAGATTCTGCCGGTATCATGGCTGCCATGGGGGAGTCTGCACCATTCATCATGACGGTGATTTTGCCGCCCAGGACTTGCTCATAATGGTACATGGCTTCCTTGCAGTTGCCGTTAAAGGACAGGTAAGCGATAGGATGTGGCATGGTCATTTCCTTTTATCAATTTTAAATTGGTTGGATGATCGTGTGAAAGCATCTTCACATCTGATAGTCGAATGGACTGACAGTAAATCGACACTACTTCTTAAAAAATTTAATTTTTTTTGTAGATATCCGAAAATTGCCATTGAGCATTAATTGCTCAATGCTCGCACACGTTCATTGAGCAGCTTTAATTGTGCCTCAATAAATGGCAAATTTGGATCATGCCCGGCGCGTGGCACGACAATATATTCTTTTTGCGGCGCAGTAATGCTATCCACATACTGGCGGGTAATCTCAGGCATGGTCAGCAAATCTTCGGCGCCCTGGACGAAAAAGACCGGGATAGCGAATTTGGTAGCGTTGTCAGCAAATTCCACTTTGCTGAACATGCCGTCACCCTTGTAACCGACAAATTTCAGGAAAGAGTAATCTTCTCCAGCTTCGTAGTCAGCCAGAGCTGTCGGGGTGGCATAGGCGGGGTCAGACATCCACCAGGCTTTGGGTGCAGGGTCTGTACGCTGCGCTTCATATTTGCGTATTGCCTTGCGCAAAATACCAAAGTTGCGCGGATTGCTCCACGGTGGCGTACCAAGTGCGCTTATTTTACTAACCGTCTCCTGGTCACCCGCAGCTTGCGCCAGGCTCAGTATCTTATTGTAACTGGCTGTCTGGTTAGTCTTGTAGCTGACGACTTGCGAAGTGCCGATATAAGCATAAAATAATTCAGGTTTCGATACACTGATCTGCACGCCGAGTATCGAACCCCATGAGCTACCGGTCAGTATGATTTTCTTCTTCCCAAGATGTTGGGTAAGATAAGCAGCCAGGGCGACGCCATCGTCAGCCATTTGCGCGACCGTTAATGGCGTATCTTCGCCGGGTTTATTCTTGCCATAAGTCTTGCCAGCGCCACGCTGATCCCACTGCACTATGGTGTAATCTTTTTCCCATGCACCATAAATTGCACTGGCATAGGGGCTCATGGTATTGCCGGGCCCGCCATGCACGATCAGGATGACGGGGTTACTGCAATGCTTGCCCTTGATGGTGACCCATTGAGGTATGCCACCTATCTCGACAAAACCTTCTTCATTGATGGCTTGCGTTGCTGACTTGCAGGCAAGGCCTGGTGAAATCGGTGCGGCTTCAGCCGTGCATAATGCGGGCAGCAGGCTGAGTAGCAAAGCGGGAGGAACGTGGTACAGTTTTGCCATATATCGCCTTGGTTCAGGGCAGACTTCTTTTATTTTTTGTAAGCTTGACGAGTATCAAAGAAGATCTCTAATTCTGTAATGTCTGCAAGCGGCGTTCAATAAACCGCTTTTCCGGTTCCTGTTTACAGAGTTGTAGCGCCTGTTCATAGGATAACTTTGCCTGTGCCAGATCACCATTACGGCGACACAGGTCAGCTCTGGCTGCATGGACTAAATGGTAGTTTTGCATTTCTTCTTTTTCCAGCAGGGCCGCGACCAGTTGCAAACCTGCTTTTAACCCACCAGCACACATAGCAATGGCGATGGCGCGGTTCAGTTCTATGACGGGGTTGGCTTCTACCCGCAGCAGCGCGTCATACAGACCAACAATCTGCGGCCAGTCAGTCTGCGCATAAGTAATTGCCTCTGCATGAACGGCAGATATTGCCGCCTGCAGGGTATAGGCAGCAAATCGGCCAGAGCGCAAAGCCTGCTCCACGAGCGTACAGCCTTCGGCTATGAGTGCGTGATCCCATAATTGACGGTCTTGCTGTTCCAGTGAGATCAATTCTCCCTGGCTATCAGTACGGGCGGGGCGGCGTGATTCATGTAATAGCATGAGCGCCAGCAAGCCGCTGACTTCTGGCTCGGGCAATAGCTCCTGTAGCAGTCGCGTCAGCCTGATGGCTTCTGCCGCCAGGTCCAGGCGTAAGGCAGACTCACCGGCAGAACTGGAATAGCCTTCATTAAAGACCAGATAAATCACCCTAAGCACGCTGTGCAAGCGCGCAGGCAATTCTCCTTTCTCCGGTACCTGATAAGGGATTTTGGCATCACGTATTTTCGCCTTGGCACGCACTATGCGTTGCGCCAGTGTAGGGGCAGGGGTCAGGAATGCGTGGGCAATTTCTTCTGTCGTCAAACCGCAGACTTCGCGCAGCGTCAGGGCAACCTGGGCATCGGCAGCCAGTGCAGGATGGCAGCAGGTGAAGATCAGGCGTAGCCTGTCGTCTTCCATGACCGCTGATTCTGGCGTTGGCTCACCAGGCTGGGCACTTTCATCGACCAGCCCTTCCACGGTTTCTATGTGCTGGTCTAGCGGATCAAAACGTTTTTGCCTGCGTATGCTGTCTATCGCCTTGTAACGTCCAGCCGATACCAGCCAAGTGTGTGGGTATTCAGGCATACCTTTGTCTGGCCATTGCTCCAGCGCTGCCTTGAAGGCTTCATGCAAGGCTTCTTCTGCCAGATCAAAGTCGCCCAGCAAATGCACCAGGGTCGCAAAGACCCGACGCGACTCTTGCTGGTAAATACGCTCCACCAACACATGGGTGTTATCGCAGACTGAAGTCATCATGTGGCTAATTGGGGTATGAAGCCTTCTTGATTGCCTGACTGCTGGCGTTGCTCAGATAAGTGAACCTGAAGAATGAATAAATTCTGCATTTTCCGTACCAGAAATAGAGATGGCTGATTCTAGCGCACTCTGAAAGAACAATGCTTTAAAAACACTAGTTCAAAGCAAATTTCCATCATGTCGAATGTCTTCGGGATTCTGGAAAATAGACCGATTGTGCTTTTTTTACCACTACTTGTTCACTGGCCTGCTTGAAGCTGAGATCGGTCATGAATACAAAAATACCCTCCGGTTAATCCAGTGTTATGAGGCTGCCACGTCTCAGGCAGGTAGTTTCCCCACGATTTTTGTCATCCTACAAAGTTTCTGTAAATCAAATTTTGTGCCAGAAACTTAGATGAAAAATTCTATCGAATTGAATAGACGCTGATGTTGGACTTTTATTAATGTAGTTAAAGAGGCATCTAAAAATAGCTAGACTAAATTTTAACGTATTGATCAACATCAATGGGGACAACGAAAGATGAGCAGCACGCAAAGTATGTACACCGACCGGCTCGCCAGGCTGGTGCAATTGTCACGGGACAGGCATGTCTTCAGCTTCACCCGCTTTGACTGGGTGGATGATATCAGTGACCAGGACTGGTGGGTGAGCCCTGAATTGTTGAGCATCCACGGCACGCCGTATTATGAGCAAGCCGGCGAGGCGCAACGCAAACTGCTCAGCAAATGGGAATGCATTAATCTCTTCAGCCTGAATGTGACGGGCGAGCAGGAGTTGATTGCAGGTGTGGCAGAGCTCTTGCATACCCCCATGCTGAAAGAGGCCAATGATTACCTGCATCACTTCATTGACGAAGAAAACCAGCACATGTGGTACTTCGCCAAATTTTGCGAAAACTATGCGGGCAAGATTTATGGCAACAAAAAAATACAACTGACCGAGCTGAAGCTTGATCCCAGGCTGACAGTCCTCGTTCGCTTTGCACAGATTTTCATTTTTGAAGAAGTCGGCCATTACTACAACCTGAAGATTGCACTCGATGACCGCGTACACCCCTTCATACGCGAAATCAATGAGGCGCACCGCAATGATGAGTCGCGCCACATTACCTTTGGCCGCGCCTTGCTGGCCAGGCTGGCTGATGGCATCAGCAATGACTATGCACCAGAAGTGATGGAAAAAGTCTCGCAACACTTGCGCAAATATGTGCAGGTTACCATTGAATCACTCTACAACCCAGCCATGTACCGCGATGCAGGTTTTGCCAGCGGCATGGCAATTCGCAGTGCCTTGCTCGTTGACCCGGCAAGGCAAGACTTTCATGCACGCGAATTGCTGAAAAAAGTACTGGCCCTGCTGGACGACACAAATTTATTAAAACAGGAGACAAGTTTTGAACCAGCTGATCAGTCTTGACAAGATCAATGAAGTTAAACAGTGGTTGTTGTCGAAGAAAAAATATCTGTCCGATATTCCCTTCGATCTTGATCTGATAGAAAACGAGGTAGTCGATTCCCTGAGCTTTGTGGAATACGTGCTGCTCATAGAAGAAATCAGTGGCAGGGAAGTCGTGGTCGATGACACCGTGCTCGACAAGGTCAGAACCCTGGACAGGGTACAACTGAATTATATGGAATAGGGCATTTCCATTCCGCTACCTA
This sequence comes from Undibacterium sp. Ji42W, assembly GCF_049340405.1. Classification (NCBI taxonomy): domain Bacteria; kingdom Pseudomonadati; phylum Pseudomonadota; class Betaproteobacteria; order Burkholderiales; family Oxalobacteraceae; genus Undibacterium; species Undibacterium sp. Ji42W. The sequence continues at coordinate 197,780 of NZ_JBMPOV010000008.1, read as the reverse complement.
TGCAGAAAACAAATACAAAGCAAATACAAGTCAAATACAAGTCAAATATAGGACAAATACAAGGACAAACCATGGAACACCAATTCAATGATTATCGCTATGGCGATCTGCTGGAACTGACCAACCGTCACCGCAATACGACAAAAAATATTATGCTCACCGGCGCTACCGGCTTCCTCGGCAGCAATTTTCTGTTCTGGCGTTTGCGCCAGAGCGGCAAGATCTATGTACTGGTCAGGGGAGAATCGCAGGAGCATGCCAGGCAGCGTGTGTATGATGCGCTGGCTGTATGTGCTTCGGCCTATAACCAGCCTATCCCCAAAGCGGATATCGACAGCAAGCTGGAATACATACTCGGTGACATGACCGAGACCATGTGCGCGATCAGCAAGAGTGACCTGGAAAAACTTGTGTCAGCGGGCATCAGCGAGTTTTGGCATTGTGCTGCCAGCCTGAAGTTTGAAGATCGCCACAAGGAAGAAATCTACCACCACAATATCAACGGCACCCAGAATGTGATGGATCTCGCGCGGCGGGTGCAATGCCAGCATTACCTGCATATTTCCACTGCCTATACGTCTGGCCGCGTAGCTGGCGAAATACCTGAGAGCCTGCATCCTGTCGATATCGCCTACAACAATTTCTACGAGAGCAGTAAAAATGAAGGCGAGCATGAAGTTGCTAGATACTGCGATGCCAATGGGCTCGATTACCGCATCCTGCGTCCCGCCATCATCATGGGGCCGCTGGCATCACGCCGCAGCGGAGGCACGCGTTTTGGTATCTACGGACTGACCCAGGAAATGTACCGCCTGCGCGAAACATTGAGCAAATTGCAGACACCCCTGCGTCTCATCGGTGACCTGGCTGCTGCCGGGAACCTGGTGCCGGTGGATCAATGCGTGTTCGACATGATCTATCTCAGCAATATTGGCTTCGGCGACCAGAAGGTCTATCACCTGACCAATTCCAGTGATCTCAATGTCAAGACCATGCTGGAAAAAATTGACACGGCACTCGGCATGAAAAGCATCAATTTCGTGCCCGAGCGTGATACTCCAGCTACTGCGATCGAAGAATTGTTTGACAAGCGTACCGTATTTTATGGCGGTTACTACCGCACCATCAAAAACTTCTCCCGCAGCCTGCCTAAACATGTGGGTCTGAGTTGGGCTGATTATGGCACTTACTTGACAGCCTTTATCAAAGAACTGGACGAGCAAACGAGTGGCACTACCTTCAGTCGTACGCAAGTCACGGCTGAAGATGGCACAGAATTATGCGTGCTGACTCTCGGTGATAAAACCAAACCCGCGCTGGTGTTGGCAAATGCCTATGGCATGCCATCTGACTTCATGTTCCCGCTGGCCCAACGTTTGTCTGATCAGTTTCACGTTATCACCTGGGAAAGCCGCTGGGTGCCCGCCATTACCCATGAATTTGATCTGGAAAAATGCCACTCGCTGACCCATGCCAAAGACATGGTGGCGATACTTGATCACTTTGGCATCATCAAGGCAGCTATCGCTGGCTGGAGCAGCGGTGCCCAGGTCAGCTTGCGCAGCATGGCGGTTTTCCCTGAGCGCATTTCATCGGCAGTCTTGCTGAATGGCGGCGTCTCCTTGCCAGCCTCGAATGAAATCAAGATCACCGACTTTGAAAAAAATATACGCACGCTTTTTCCCAAGATTGCTGCCAATTATCGCTTCGCCCAAAAGTATTGCGACCTCATTTACGGCGCCCATGCAACCTCAGATGACGGTGAAGACCGCAAGATGATTTCTACGATACTGACCAGTACCGATCCTTTCTTGCTGTACATGACCAGCGTGCCTTTCCGCACGCCAGAATCACTGTTCCGTTATGCCAATATGATGAATGGCCTGTTCAATGAAAGAGACGATGCCTGGACTGCCGATATCCCGCATCCTGTGCTCGTCCATGTCGGCGGCAAGGACCAGGTCACGCATGCTGATGTTGGTCGCTTCCTGGTCGCGGGTCTGAAGCAGGGTGTGTTGTCCTTTGATGAAAACGGCGACCACTTCTCGCATTTCTACGATGAAGACCTGGCGACCATGATCAGGCAATTCGTCGCGCAGCATCAGGATCAAGTGATGCCCAGCCTGATTTGATGTCGAAGGCAATGTCCGCTTCAAAAAAAGCCTGTGGCTATTGCCCTGCTGTTTGCGTTATAGCGAAATGACGATCATGGTCATCACCATGGTCGGGGGGAGACATTTGTATGAAAAAAGAAAAAAAATTATTGATTGCCGGTTTTTTCAATACTGCTAAAACCCAGCCCAACAGCAACGCATTATGGGTGGATGAACAGGTTTATACCTATGCTGAATTGCTGTTGCGTGTTGCCAGGATTACCCGCACGCTGGCGCGCGAAAACAAGGATTGCAGCCGTCAACGTTGCGCCTTGCTGGTTGATCGCAGCATTACTGCCTATGCCTCTGTGCTTGGCACTTTGCTGGCCGGCATGACCTATGTGCCACTGAATGCCAAATTTCCGGTGCAGCGCAATCTGCGTATGGTGGAGCTGTCTGCATCAGCCTCGATTGTGGTGGATGAGCGCTCCATGGATGCAGCCAAAGAATTGCTACAGTCTTATCCCGAGCCATTGACCGTGCTGATGCCCGAGACGGAGGCACTGCCAACCTGGGCAACCAGTGCCAGCCAGCATACCTATATTTTGAAACGCCAGATGGCCGAGGCTGATACGGCCAGTCTTACTCTACCTGCAAAAGCCAATCCTATTGCCTATGTCCTGTTCACCTCCGGCAGCACAGGTTTGCCCAAAGGCGTGGCAGTGACGAATGAAAATGCCTCTACCTATGTCGCCAGTATAATAGCGCGCTATCAACCGGGGCAGGGGGATCGCTTCACCCAGTTTTTTGACTTTACCTTTGACTTGTCGGTGCATGATATTTTTGTCAGTCTGAGCGCTGGTGCCTGCCTGTATAGCGTGCCTGCGCGTGTCATGATGATGCCGCTTAAATTTGTGCAGCAACATGAATTGACGCACTGGTTCTCTGTACCATCACTAGCCGCCTGCCTGAAACGTTATAACGCCTTGCGCCCTGGCATCTTGCCCAACTTGAAGTACAGCCTGTTTTGTGGTGAAGCACTGCCCACCAGCCTGGCGCAGGACTGGCAACCTGCTGCGCCTAATTCCATCATAGAGAATTTATACGGGCCTACCGAGGCGACCATAGCTTTTACGGTGCATCCATATCAGGCCAGTGACGAGCGTATCGCGGCCTTGCCTGTTGTACCCATAGGCCAGCCTCTGCCAGGTCAGGAAACCATGGTCCTTGATGACCACTTTAATCCTGTTGCTGACGGTGAAATGGGTGAACTGTATCTGGGCGGCTCACAACTGGCACAAGGCTATTGGGAAAATGCAGAGCTGACGCGCCAGCGGTTTCTCAATATGCATTTCGAGGGCAAACTGGCGCAACGCTGGTACCGTACCGGAGACCTCGCCTGTGCAGATGCTAAGGTCGGCTTGCTGTATTGTGGCCGCATCGATAACCAGGTCAAGATACGTGGTTACCGGGTAGAGGTGCAAGAGGTGGAGGCCGTGATACGTCGCCTTGGCGGTTCTGACCTGGTGGCAGTGGTACCCTGGCCACTAGCTGCCGATGGCAGCGTGCAGGGCTTGCTTGCCTATGGTTGTGGCTTTACCGTATCATCAAGAGATATACTCAAGGCCTGTACCTTGTATTTGCCTGCTTACATGCTGCCACAGGACGTAATCGAATTGCGCAAGATGCCGCTCAATTCGAATGGCAAGATCGATTACCCGGCCTTGCAAAAGTTGGCGAAAGAAACTGATGGCCAGCAAGTGGAAAAAGTCATTCCTGGCGTATGATGCTTTTGAAAATGCAGCAGGAGATGAACCCGTCCTGTGCGACGGGTTTTTTGTGTAGACGATACAGTTTCCAAGGCAGGAGGAAATGTGGCCAGAAAGCATGAATGCGTATTTTGCGAAATCCTCAACGGGCGCAGTGCCGCATCGGTCGTGTACCGTGATGAACACTGTATCGCCATTCTTGATGCCTTCCCCCTGACGCGAGGGCATTTGCTGGTGATACCGCAACAACACCAGCAGCATATAGAAGACTTGCCGGAAGAAACGGTGGCTTATCTGTTTGCCATGGCCAGCCGTTTTTCATCCGCATTGCGCCTCAGTGGCGAAAGCAGTGCTACCGCAGTGCTGCTCAATAATGGCAAGGCTGCCAATCAGCATGTGGCGCATGTGCACCTGCATGTGATACCTCGTCGCGATGGCGACACAGCATTGATGGCATGGCGTTACCTGACACGCTTCATCAATCCCTGGTCTTATATAGGCCGCAGCAAACGCTTGACGAGACAGGCTGCGCGGTGGCAGGCTTTGCTCAAATCAGAATAAATTATTTGCATATCCAAAAAAACAAGGCCTGACAATGCCGGCCTTGTTTTGTTCGGCTTAGCCAAATTTCGCCATCAAGCCGCTCTCTTTTCATCTACCTTTACATCGATCTTTTCAACTTTCTTTTCGTCCCTTAATTCACGGCGCAAGATCTTGCCTACATTTGACTTCGGTAACTCAGTACGGAATTCAATATACTTCGGTTTTTTGTAGGAGGTCAGTTGTTCCTTGCAATAGCTCATCAAGATTTCATCGGTCAATTGCGCATCTTTTTTGACGACATATAATTTCACGGCTTCGCCAGAATTGGCATCTGGCACACCTATGCAGGCGCATTCCAGCACGCCTGGGTGAGCCGCAACCACACCTTCGATTTCATTTGGATAAACATTAAAGCCCGATACGAGGATCATGTCTTTCTTGCGATCGACTACGCGGATATAGCCGTTCTCTTCCATGATGCCGACATCACCTGATTTGAAAAATCCATCAGCAGTCATGACACTGGCTGTATCTTCAGGGCGGTTCCAGTAACCCACCATGACTTGCGGGCCACGTATGGCAATTTCACCTGCTTCACCCAAAGGTACGCGGTTGCCGTTATCGTCAAGTATCGCTATTTCTGTCGATGGCAATGGCAAGCCTATGGTGCCGCTAAAGTTTTCTGCATTGGATGGGTTGCAGGTCGCGACAGGTGAGGTTTCAGACAAACCGTAGCCTTCAACGATAGCGCAGCCAGTGATTTTTTTCCAGCGCTCGGCAACCGCCTGCTGCACCGCAGTGCCACCACCGTTGCAGGCCTTGAGTTCAGAGAAATCAAGTTTGGCAAAATCAGGATTATTCAGCAAACCGTTATACAGGGTATTCACTGCCGGCAGCATGCTGATTTTATGTTTGGAAAGCGTCTGCACCAGCCCGGGAATATCACGCGGGTTGGGGATCAGGATATTCAGACCACCCAGACGCGTACCCATCAGGCAGCAACTGGTCAACGCAAAAATATGGTACAGGGGCAGAGCACAGACGATGGTCATCGCCTCTACTTTGGGAGCCTTGTTCAGTGCTGGTTGTGCCCACGCATCATTTTGCACAACATTGGCAGTGACGTTGCGGTGCGACAGTGTGGCTCCTTTGGAGACGCCTGTAGTACCCCCGGTGTATTGCAGAAAGGCGATATCATCCTGTGTGATCGTTACCGCTTTTAATGACTGGCGTGAACCATCTGCCAGCGCCTGTTTGAAACTGATGGCGCTTGGTAGCGAAAATTCAGGCACCATTTTCTTGATATGGCGCACTGCGAAATTGACGACCATGCCTTTGACGCCTCCCATCAGGTCACCCATGCTGGTCACGACAACATGCTTGATACGGGTTTTGCTCAAAACCTGTTGCAGTGTGGTGGCAAAGTTCTCCAGGATGACGATGGCTTCTGCACCTGAGTCATTTAACTGGTGTTCAAGCTCACGCGGTGTATATAAGGGATTGACGTTGACAGCGGTATAGCCTGCCCGCAAGACTGCGGCGATGACGACAGGGTATTGCAGGACGTTGGGCATCATGATGGCAACGCGCGCACCTTTTTCCAGACCCCTGCTTTGCAGCCACGCGCCAAATTTTTTCGACAACTCATCCACTTCTGCATAGCTCAGGTACTTGTCCATACAGACATAAGCCTTGCGGTCAGCATATTTCTGGAAAGACTCTTCCAGTAAATGTACCAGGGATGTGTATTGTGTGTAGTCGATTTCTGCGGGCACACCTTGGGGATAGGATTGCAGCCAAAACTTTTCCATGCTTTACCTTTTGTCTCATTGTTATAAAAATCGGGTGACGTCAGGCGATAATGAACACCGTCTGCGTACTGATGTTGGCAAACTTATTATTGTTTTTGACCATGCTAAATGCAGGTGGCAGCAAGAGGCAAGGCTTATTCATGACATTTGAATAAGCCTTCTAAAAAAATGCTATTGTGGTTTTTTGGGAGCAGTTCCGTGCTCCTCTGGTAGGGATTTTTGAGTTCGACTGAAAAAGGTTTTGCAAGTTACTTTACTGCTTGATGACGATTTTCTCAGTTTTGCCATCGCGTGACACCATGAAGCGCACGATGGATTCAACAGTGACGGTATCAATTTGCCCAGCCATGCGACGGTCGAATGGGTGGTCGTCGAATGCCACGTTGGCGCGGAACATGCGTGCACCCAGTCTTGTCAGGGAGGGGATGTTGAGGGTATCCGGTTTATACGATGCTGACTTTAACCATGCCTGTGCCTGCGTGCGGTTTTCTATTCGCATATCATTGGCTTGGGCGGCGGCGAGGACTTCCAGTGCCCATTGATTTGAATTCTGGTACATGGTGGAGTAGGCATAAGACAGCATGTTATAGCGCGCCGCATGCAGGTTCTTTGCGCGGCCATCGGCCATCACTTGCTGTATTTTCTGTTGGAGCTCACTGCTGGGGATGAGGATCAAGGTCTCAAAGGCAAACATGTCGTCCATGAAAAAATTACCCAGGCCTTCCCTGAATAATTCTGAATTAGCCGTACCACACTGGTTTAGCTCATGCATGACAGACCAGGTGCCATCTGGCAGGTGTTCTATCAGACCCAGATGGGAATAACGTAAATTGTATTTCGATAAATCCTGGCCGACACGGGCAATGATGGCAACATTGGCCTGGCTTTCATCCAGCCTGATCTGGGTCTTGTGCGCAAACTCCAGGGCTTGCATGACTTTCTTTGGGTCGTAACTATTTTCCTCGCAAGGGCGACCGGCAAAAGCCGGTGCCATGCATGCCAGTGTGAAGACGATGAATAAACGCTGCATCAATTTGAGCGTTACCGAGGAAGTCAGTGAGCGTGTGCGCATATATAAATTGAATCAGACCTTGTTATGGTGCATCAGGGCAGTACCGATTTCGTTAGGAATAAATGCCAGCACCTTGCCTGCACTGACCAGCAAATAACCAGTTGTCATCGCGCTGACTTCCACCACTGCACCGCTGACCAGACCAACTTTTTCTATGCCCTTGCCAGATAACCTGACAGTAGTGCTGACTGCCTGGGTCGATCCCTTGAGTACGACTGTCACGCCATCGGCCCCCGCCTTGACGGTATCAACAATCATCTCGCCTGATCCCGCCACCATGGAGAAACCACCGAGCATGATGATACCCACACCCATGGACAAGGCTTCAGAACCACCAGAAGGGCCGCAGGAAATGCAACCACGGCCAGCGTGGGCAGAAAGCGGCAACAGGCTGCTGGCGCACAGGGCGGCGATTAGGGCGATTTTGCGAATTGGTGCTGACATTATGTCTCCTTGAATGTAGAAAGTGACTCTACAATAATATAAGACCATAGAATCACAAGCTATTTGTCATCAGTAGCAAATAGTTACAGAAGAGGTGGTGGAATTTGATACCAAAAACTGATTTTTTCAGGAAAATAGATACTGATGTGCCACCTGCCATGCCTTTTGACAAGAGCAGGGCAGGTAGCTTGGTGACGCTGCGGACTACCAGATACTAACGCGTTTTTCTGGCGTCAGATACATCTTGTCGCCAGGTTTGACGTCAAACGAAGTGTAAAAATCAGGATGATTAACCAGGCTGCCATTGACACGGAATTCGCCAGGGGAATGCACGTCAGTCTTGACCAGTGTGATGGAGCGCTGCTCGCGTGACTTGCCACGTCTGGCTTGTGCCAGACCCATGAACAGGCGCTGTTCTGCAGTCCAACCATCGATGACAGGTGCAGGTTTGCCTTGCAGGGATAATTTATATGCGCGTAATGCCATGACGATGCCAGCATTGTCGGCAATGTTTTCACCCAGGGTCATTTTCCCATTCAGGAAATAACCGGCAACTGGACTATACGTCGCATATTGATCAACCAGGCTGGCGGTTTTTTTCTTGAATTTTTCCTGGTCTTCTGCTGTCCACCAGTTGCGTAGATTTCCGTCGCCATCATACTTTGCACCCTGGTCATCAAATGCATGGCTGATTTCATGACCGATGGAAATGCCCAGTGCGCCGTAGTTGAAAGCGTCTTCTGCAGTGACGTCAAACAGCGGTGATTGCAGGCGCGCCGCGGGGAAGACGATTTCATTCATCTCAGGGCTGTAATAAGCATTCACCGTTTGCGGTGTCATATGCCATTCTTCACGGTCTATGGGTTTGCCCAGTTTGGCAACTTCCCTTTCATAGCGTGCTTTGCGCGCGCGCAGCAGGTTGGCGATCAGGTCATCACTCTTGATTGTCAGGCCAGTATCATCCTGCCATTGTCTTGGGTAACCTATCTTGACGCTGATCTTGGATAATTTAATCTGTGCCTGTTTCTTGGTTTCCGGGCTCATCCAGTCCAGAGTTTCTATACTTTGCTTGAAGGCTTCGAGAAAATATCCCACCATTTTTTCTGTGCGTTGTTTGACTTCAGGCGGGAAGTATTTTTCTACATACATCTTGCCCACGGTTTCACCCAGCAATTGGTCGGTCAGTGCTACGCCGCGTTTTTCGCGTGTGCGGTTTTCTTTGGTACCTGCAATCGTGGCTTCATAGAAGGCAAAGTTTTCATTCACAAAATCAGACGACAGAAAAGGACTGTAAGAGCGGATCAGATGCCAGGTAAAATATGACTTCCAGGTGCTGAGGTTGAACTTGTTGATGGTATCGTTAAAGCCTTTGATGAAGCTCGGCTGTTGCACAACAAGATCATTGATTTTGCCACCCATGCCTGCGGATTGCAGATACACCGCCCAGTTGAAGGCGGGTGTCATCTTGCTCAATTCAGCTACAGACATTTTGTTATAGGTCTTGACCGGATCGCGGTTTTCTACGGGTGTCCATTGCACTTTGGCCAGTGCAGTTTCCAGCGCGATGATATTGTCTGCCTGTGCTGCTGCATTGCTTTTGCCAGCCAGCCTCAGTATTTTTTCTATGTGTGTCTTGTATTTGGCACGGATGTCGGTCATTTTTGCATCCTCTTGCGACAGGTAATAGTCGCGATTTGGTAAACTCAGCCCGCCTTGGGAGACAGTCACGGCATATTGACTGGAATTGGTGTTGTCCTGGCCTATGCTTAAACGTATCGGGGTGTTGACACCTATCTCATGGAAATGAGCAATCAGGTCATGAATGCCACGCTTGTTTTGCATTCTGGTAATTCGCCCCAATTCATTGTTGAGTGCCGTAATGCCCAGGGCATTGCGTTTTTTTTCGTCCATGAAACTGGTGTAGAGATCACCGATTTTTTGTTTATCCGAGCCGGCCAGTTTGTTGTTCTCTTTCGCGGCGCTTTCGACGATAGAACGCAATTGTTGTTGCACATCTTCACGCGCTTTCATGAAAGTACCCCAGTCTGATTTATCTGCCGGGATTTCATTTGCCTTCAGCCAGGCACCTTGTGCATAACGATAAAAATCATCCTGTGCGCGCACTGCCTTGTCCATGTCTTCAGGATGTATGCCTGACCCCAGGGCCGCGACTTTTGCGACAGTGCTCACAGCGGGAGTGTCGGCAGCCAGTGCGGCATTGGTCAGCAGGCTGAGGGCGAGTGTGCTGAGTAATAAGCGTTTCATAAGGAGTCTCTGTATGTTTGTTTTGCCCGGGCAGCAAGGCGCTGCAGGATGCAGGCGGTGTATTTTATATGCCAGAACCTGAATAGACTGTCTGGTGCCGGCGAAGTTCAGTATGGGAAATAAAAAAGCATTACTGTATAAACAGTAATGCTTTCGTTTGAAACCTTACTTCAGCAGTCTGCTGTGGCAATCAGGCCGCAGTAGCCTCAGCTTCACTCGTGCCTGTTGCTCCGGTCGATTCTTTCTTGCAATGCGGGCAAGATTTGCCAGAGATATACCAGGGAGACAATTGCTCGCGTGGCGTGACGACAGCGCGGCAGGCAAAACATTGTTTGGTGTCTGTTGCTTCCAGTTGTGGGTTTAGTGCTGTGCGGTAGTCAAACACAAAGCAATCGCCATGGTAGTGATCGCCACCAACTTCTTCAAAATACTTGAGGATGCCGCCTTCGAGCTGATAGACGCTGTCAAAGCCTACATTCTGCATATGGATGGCGGCTTTTTCGCAGCGTATACCACCGGTGCAGAAAGTAACCACGGTCTTGTCGTTCAGGGCATCGCGGTTGGCTTCGATAACAGCCGGGAATTCTGTAAATTTGGCAATGCGGTAATCGATGGTATTGTCAAAACTGCCAACATCGACTTCAAAATCATTGCGGGTATCCACCATGACCACAGGCTTGCCATTGTCATCATGGCCCTGGTCCAGCCAGCGCTTCAGCGTATGCGCATCCACCGCAGGGGCGCGGCCTTCTTCAGGCTTGATCAGCGGCATGCGCATGGTGATGATTTCTGCTTTCAGCTTGACCAGTATCTTGGTGAACGGCTGGTGGTCAGAAAAACTCTCTTTGGCCACAACGTCTGCAAAACGCGGGTCTTGGTGCAGCCAGTCCATATAGGCATCAATCTCATGGCGCAAACCGGCCAGGAACATGTTGATGCCTTCTGGCGTCAGCAGTACCGTGCCTTTCAAATTCAGTTCCTTGCACTTGTCCAGAAATACCTGGCGTTTTTCAGCAGTGTCATCGAAACTGATGAACTTGTAGGCAGAAATATTGACGTAGGGTTTATCGGGTGTTTGTATTACAGCGGGCATGATGAAATTCAGTAAGTCATTGATTTGGCAGCATTATAAGCGATTTAATCAGGCTTTTGCGACCAACAGCATCTCGATATGCGGAATATCGTCTTCCAGATAGATGTCAGAAACCGTCTCAAAACCAAAGCTGCCATAGAATTTTTCGAGATAGGCCTGGGCACCGATACGGACAGGGGCGGCAGGGTAGAGTGCATGCAAAGCCTTGACGCCGTTTGCAATTAAAGCTTTGCCAACGCCGGTGCCACGCCAGTCTTTGGTGCTGATGACGCGGCCAAGAGATGCTTCTGTAAAGCTGACGCCAGCAGGGACAATACGCAGGTAAGCCGCCACTTCGCCTTCTGGCGTCCACGCAGTCAGATGATGTGAAACTGGGTCTTTGCCATCCACATCCTGATACACGCAATTTTGTTCAATGATAAACACGGCAGCCCGCGCCTGGTAAATAGCATGTAACTGCATATTGCTTAATTCGGCAAAGCTTGTACATTGCCATTGCAAATCGTTTAAGTTTTTAGTTGTACTCATCTGTATTTCGTCAGGTTGTGGTGAATCAGGATAGCTTACATCTGTCTGAACAGATGTGCATAGACTCTACTGACTTGTAGCTTGTCTTCACTACCTTTGAGTTTAAGACTGATCTTGCCAGTGTCATCCTTGTTGGCGATTTGTATATGCAAGGTATTGACCACCGTGCTGCGGTGGATTTGCCAAAAGATGCTGCTGTCGAGTTGTGGCAATAATTCACGCAGGCTGCTGCGTATCAGAGATGAGTGTTCTCGGGTGACTACATTGATGTATTTGTCGGTCGCTTCAAAATACAGAACATCATCGACATTGATCATGCGTATCTGGTTGCCAACGGCGGCACGGATAATACGCAGGCGTTCTGGTGCTGCCTGGTTGCTGCTGCCATTAGCGCCTGGTAAAACCTGGCCAGGCACGAGGTGACGTAATTGCTCGAGCACGCGATCGAGTTCATTTGGCCTTTGTACGCCATCTGCCAGGCGGGCCTGTAGTCTTTGCACAGTCTTGCTCAGACGTTCTTCACTGGCTGGCTTCAAGACATAATCAGATGCCGAATGCTCAAAGGCTTCTATGGCATATTCATCATAGGCTGTGACGTAGACGATAAGAGGGAAGGCCTTGTCGTCCGGCCATTCTTCGGCCAGTTCTTGTGCGACATCCAACCCAGTCTTGCCTGGCATTTTAATGTCGAGAAAGAGGATGTCTGGTAGCTTGTCCAGTGCTTCTTGTACTGCTTGTACGCCGTTCTCAACCACGGCGCAGAGTTGCAGCTCTGGCCAGAGTTTTTCCAGCATTTTTTGCAGGGTCAGTGCGAGTATGGGTTCATCTTCTGCAATCAGGGCACGTTTGGCTGTCATGGTCATATGGATTTAGTTGATAGGAATGCTGAGGTGGGCAATCGCACCTTCAGGTTGATTGGCTTGCAGGCTCAGGCTGGCTTGCGGGCCATACAAGGCTAGCAGGCGCTCACGGATATTGGCATTGCCTATATTATTCGCTGCGCTGCTGATATTTTTGCTGTCATCATAATTAAAGGGCAGGCCTAGGCCGGTGTCGATGACTTTCAGGTGCAAAATACCATCCTGTTTTTCTGCGACGACATGAATGCTGCCGCCTTCCATCTTGGGTTCTAGCCCGTGCTTGACGGCGTTCTCCACCAGCGGTTGCAAGAGCATGGGGGCGATAGGCGTTTGCTGCAGATCGTCGGGCAAATCCAGAGTATATTGGAGGCGCTTGCCCATGCGTATTGCCAGCAATTCCAGATAGGCTTGCATGAGAGTGAATTCCTGTTTCAGCGTGGTTTGTTCTGCGCGGGAAGAGCTTAAGGTATTGCGCAGGTAGACGATCAGTTGCGCGAGCATGTGCTGTGCCCGGGGCGGGTCTATCGCAATCAGACCTTGCAGATTGGCCAGGGTATTGAACAGCATATGCGGTTCTATTTGTGCCTGCAACATTTGCAATTGCGCTTGCATGGCCTGTTTTTCTATCGCGGCATTCTTGGCTTTTTCTGCTTCGGCAGCGGCCTGCAATTCTGAAATTCTGGCCCTGCTCCAGAAGGACCAGGCAGCAATAAGGCTGACTATGCAAGTCATGGCAATAGAGCTGACCAGATATGGCGACTTAATTGTGTTCACATCCGGAACAGGGTAGTTGAATACCAAGGCGGCGATGGACATGCCTACCATCAAAGCCAGCGGTGCCACCACGATGCACATGAGGTAAAAGCCTATGGTGTTTGGTATTCCGGCGCCCCAGAACAGACGCTTGAATATCTTGATCAGCAAATAGGCTGAAAAGCCTATGAACATGGAAAACACGATATGCTCAAACAGATTCCCGCGGGCATGCAGGATATAGTGGACACCAAAGCCGCAGGCCAGGTTGATTGCTAACAAGCGCGGCATATCACCGATAACACCTACCAGGCTCTGGTAATGTTCAGGCTTTAATTTGGACTGTAGTTTTGACTGTAAATGAGTCTGGATTTGGTGCAAAAATTTGTTGTTCATTTCATCATTGGCCGGGTATCTTCGTGCGCTCAGCTTAACCTGCTTGCTGACCCTGCAATAGGCAAACACGATAAAGGCAGTGTTTTTTGTCGTAAAGACCGACAAATCTGGCGTGAGCAAGCCACGCCAGAGGATGTGATTAGAGTTTCTTATATGATATTTTTAGCCTTCAAGGCCTGCAGTTGTTGCTGGTCGTAACCCAGCGTGGCAGCCAGCACGCTCTCGGTATGTTGCCCCAGTAAAGGCGGGGCTGAAGGATAGATAACGGGGGTGGCCGACAATTTCATCGGGCTGGCCACTAGTTTCACCTGGCCAGCAGTAGGGTGGGGCAGGTTGATCTGCATTTTGCGCGCCAACACTTGCGGGTCTTTAAATACTTCATCGAGGGTATTGATGGGGCCGCAAGGTACGCCGGCCTCTTCCAGCAGGCTGATCCATTCCTGCTTGGTCTTGAGCCTGACCATGTTTGCCAGTATGGGCACCAGCACATCCCTGTGTTCAACCCGTTTTGGGTTGGTGCTGAAGCGCGGGTCCTCTGCAAGTTCGGGCAAGTCGCCTATTTGTACAAACTTTTTATACTGACCATCATTGCCCGCCGCCACGATGATATGCCCATCTGACGTCGCAAAGGTTTGGTAGGGCACGATATTCGGATGCGCATTGCCCCAGCGTTTTGGGGCATTGCCACTGGCCAGGTAATTCATGTTCATATTAGCCAGCATGGCGACTTGCACATCCAGCAAGGCCATGTCGATGTACTGGCCCTCGCCGGTCCTGTCCCTGTGCGTCAGTGCAGCCATGACGGCGATGGTGGAGTACATACCCGTCATCAGGTCTGCGATGGCCACGCCGGCCTTTTGAGGGCCGCCGCCTGGCAAGTCATCACGCTCACCCGTCAGCGACATGAAACCGCCCATGCCTTGCACGATAAAGTCATATCCGGCACGGTGGGCATAAGGGCCGTCCTGGCCAAAACCGGTGATCGAGCAATACACAAGATCAGGCTTGATCAATTTCAAGGATTCATAATCAAGACCATATTTTTTTAGCTGGCCAAGCTTGTAGTTTTCCAGCACCACATCAGATTTTGCTGCCAGCTCACGGATGATTTGCTGCCCCTCAGGGGTGGCAATATCCACCGTGATGGCTTGCTTGCCACGGTTCGCGGCCAGGTAATAAGCTGCCTCTGTCGTGTTATTACCTTCTGCATCACGCAAATAAGGTGGCCCCCAGCTACGTGTATCGTCGCCACTGCCTGGTCTTTCAACCTTGATGACTTCTGCCCCCAGATCTGCCAGGTTTTGTGCACACCATGGGCCCGCCAGCACCCGTGTCAAGTCCAGCACTCGGATATGGCCCAAGGCAGTTTTTTGTAGCGACGTTGTCGACATCTTCGATTATCCTATTAACATTATTTGTTACTTGTAAGGAGCGCATATGTGGCCCTATCCTAAAGTCATCGCCCACCGTGGCGGTGGAACTCTGGCACCAGAAAATACCCTGGCAGCGATGCGTTGCGGATGGGAACACGGTTTTGCCGCCGTGGAATTTGATGTCATGTTATCAAAGGATGGCGTTCCTGTGCTCATGCATGATCCTGAATTTGGCAGAACAGTGGCGGGCAGTGGCCGCGTGGCTGATACTTTGGCTGTAGATTTACAGAAGATGGATGCTGGCAAATGGTTTGCTGACAGCTTCAAGGGCGAGCCAGTCACCCTTTATTCAGACGTCGTACACTTTTGCCGCCAGCATGGTATTTGGATGAATGTGGAAATCAAACCTTCTCCCGGCGCGGAAGAAGAAACCGGGCGGGTAGTGGCAGAGCAAACGCAGACCCTGTTTGCTGACGTTGCCGTGCTTGATGCCCTGCGCCTGCCGCTGTTTTCTTCCTTTTCATTTACTGCCCTGATGGCAGCCAAGCATGCTGCGCCCACCATCCCACGCGGTTTTTTGATCGATAAAATTACGTCTGACTGGAAAGCGTGCCTGCAGGAACTGGCAGCCAGGGCCTTGCATACCAATCACAAATACCTGACGCCAGAGCAGGTGAGGGAAGTCAAGGATGCAGGCTATGGCGTGTTTTGCTACACCGTCAATACACCGGAGCGGGCAGCAGAAATCCTGCATTGGGGTGTCGATGCATTTTGCACTGACAGGATAGATCTGATAACCGCTGATTTCTAAAATTGCTGTGGCTACACGGCTTTACAAGTACTTACACCGATTACACCTTCCCTGTCATCAGAATAAATACAGCTTTCGTTAAGAGCTTATGGGCAGTTCGCTTATAGAAAAACACTCCCTGCTAAGGAAAAACCATGAAATCCATTAAATTTGCTGCTGCTGTTGTCGCTACTCTCATCGCTGGTTCGGTTTTCGCACAAACCAATACCCCAAATATTGATAAGCGTCAGGAAGTGCAGCAAAAGCGTATTGCCAAAGGCATGGAAAGCGGCGCGTTGACCGCAAAAGAATCCGCCAACCTGGAAAAACGCGAAACCAAGATAGAAGCCGACAAGCAGGCAGCCAAGGCAGATGGTGTCGTCACCAAGACTGAACGTGCCAAACTGGAACATGAAGAAAACCGCGCCAGCAAGAAGATTCGTAATAAAAAGCATAATGCGGACGTTGCCAAGTAATACTTTATTCATGAAAACTAAAGTCGCCAGTTAACGCTGCCGGCTTTGGTTTTGCAAAAAGATAAGAATATTTATGTATTCCTGTGTTCACCATCCAGGCTGATGACGATAAAACAACGAAAGCTTTTCAGAGCTGTCCTTAGATTTTCTCTCGTTTTTCTCTGTGTCTCCGTGCCTCTGTGTTGAGAGGTCTTCCGTTTTTAAACAGGTTTTTCAATCAACTTGCTGGTCAGCTACCAGCCACCATAGATAATGTGCTGAATTTATACCGTATAATCGGCGGCTACAACCATTATTACACCCATTTTTCAGCTTAGAACCATCATTTATGAACTCGTCAGAAATCCGCGATAAATTCCTTAGCTTTTTCGAATCCAAGGGCCATACCCGTGTGCGCTCCTCCAGCCTGATACCCGGCAATGACCCGACCTTGCTGTTCACCAACTCCGGTATGGTGCAGTTCAAGGATGTGTTCCTCGGCCAGGACAAGCGTGCCTATACCCGCGCCACGACAGCGCAACGTAGCGTTCGTGCCGGTGGCAAGCATAATGATCTGGAAAATGTAGGCTACACAGCGCGTCACCATACTTTCTTTGAAATGCTGGGCAATTTCTCTTTCGGCGATTATTTCAAGAAAGATGCGATTCACTACGCCTGGGAATTGCTGACGACAGTCTATGGCTTGCCAAAAGACAAGCTGACCGTCACCGTCTATCAGGAAGATGACGAAGCTTACGATATCTGGAAAAACGAAATTGGCGTACCGGTAGAACGCATCATCCGCATCGGCGACAACAAGGGGGCACGTTATGCATCCGACAATTTCTGGCAAATGGCTGACACTGGCCCTTGCGGCCCTTGTACCGAGATTTTCTATGACCACGGTCCGGAAATCTGGGGGGGGCCTCCAGGTTCGCCAGATGAAGACGGCGACCGGTTCATTGAAATCTGGAACCTCGTATTCATGCAGTTCAATAAAGATGAAGCGGGCGTCCTGAACCCTTTGCCTAAACCATGTGTGGATACCGGCATGGGCCTGGAACGTTTGTCTGCAGTCTTGCAGCATGTGCATTCCAATTATGAAATCGATACTTTCCAAAACCTGATCAAGGCAGCAGCGCGTGAAACCGGCTGTACGGATCTGGAAAACAATTCACTGCGCGTGATTGCTGATCATATCCGCTGTGCAGGCTTTTTGATCGTCGATGGCATCATCCCTGGTAATGAAGGCCGTGGCTATGTGCTGCGCCGTATTACCCGTCGTGCCTTGCGTCATGGTCACAAACTGGGCCAGAGCCAGCCTTTCTTTTACAAGCTGGTGCCTGATCTGGTCAAGGAAATGGGTGTTGCATATCCTGAACTGGCTGAGGCGGCTGAGCGTGTTGCACAAGTATTGAAGCAGGAAGAGTTGCGCTTTGGCGAAACTCTGGGTAATGGCATGAAGATTCTGGAAGCAGCACTTGCCAAAGACAGTAAAAACCTGGACGGCAAAACAGCGTTTACCTTGCATGACACCTATGGCTTTCCACTTGATCTGACCGCAGATATTTGCCGCGAGCGCAATGTTGTACTGGATGAAGCAGGTTTCCATGAGGCGATGCGCAAGCAAAAAGAAAGCGGCAAAGAAAATAGCGAATTCACTATGGCTGCCGCTATTGAGTACAGTGGCGAAAAGACAAAATTCGTTGGTTACGATCAATTGCAACATGAAGCCAAAGTGATAGCTCTGTATGTTGATGGTACTGCTGTCAATGAAATCAAGGCAGGCCAAAAGGCAATCGTCGTTCTTGATACCACGCCTTTCTATGCAGAATCAGGTGGCCAGGCAGGCGACTCTGGTGTGCTGGTGGGCGTGGATGGTGCCGTGTTTGAAGTGAATGACACAAGAAAAATCCAGGCAGATGTATTCGGCCATCACGGCGTGTTGAAATCTGGCAGCCTGGCTATTGCACAGAATCTCAAGGCAGAAGTGAACCAGGAAATCCGCGCACAAACCATGCGCAATCACTCTGCCACGCATTTGATGCACAAGGCCTTGCGTGAAGTACTGGGCAGCCATGTTGCACAAAAAGGCTCTCTGGTGGATGTGGAAAAAACCCGCTTCGACTTTAGCCACAATGGCCCTATGACTGTGGATGAAATTCGTCAGGTAGAAACCATCGTCAACCGTGAAATTCTGGCGAACGTGGCAACCCAGGCGCAAGTGATGGGCTATGACGACGCGGTCAAGCATGGTGCGATGGCACTGTTTGGCGAAAAATATGGCGATGAAGTACGCGTACTTGACATCGGTACTTCGCGTGAGCTCTGCGGTGGTACTCACGTATCCCGCACTGGTGATATCGGCCTGTTCAAGATCGTGGCTGAAGGTGGCGTTGCTGCCGGCATCCGTCGTGTTGAGGCGGTGACTGGTGAAGTTGCACTGGCGCTGGTACAAAACCTGAACAGCCGCATCAATGAAGCTGCTGCCGCCCTGAAAACCCAGCCAGAAGAACTGACGCTGCGTATCGGGCAAGTGCAGGATCATGTCAAGGCTTTGGAAAAAGAACTGGCGACGCTGAAATCAAAAATGGCTTCCAGCCAGGGTGATGACCTGGTGAACCAGGCAGTCGATGTCAAAGGCATCAAGGTGCTGGCAGCCACGCTACAAGGTGCTGACGTGACAGCCTTGCGTGAAACCATGGACAAGCTCAAAGACAAACTGAAAACAGCAGCGATTGTGTTGGCAGCAGTCAATGATGGCAAGGTTAGCCTGATTGCCGGTGTGACGGCAGACAGCACATCCAGAATCAAGGCCGGTGACCTGGTTAACTTTGTAGCCCAGCAAGTTGGCGGCAAAGGCGGCGGCCGCCCTGATATGGCGCAAGCGGGTGGCACGGATGCGAGCGGTCTGACAAAAGCCTTGGAGGGTGTGACTGAATGGGTAACTTCACGTCTATGATACATATACGCCGTGCTGAAGTTTCAGATGCGGCCCAACTGCAAAGGGTGTTCGCCAGTGGCGGCACTTATGCTGGTACTTTGCAACTGCCGCATCCGACAACCGAGATATGGCAAGAGCGGCTGGAAAAGGCAGACCCCAATGATACCCGCCTGGTTGCCATCTATGATGGTGTGGTGGTGGGTATGGCCAGCCTGCATATGGAGAAAAAGCAAAGACGTAGTCACGTTGCCTCCCTTGGCATGGGCGTGGCTGACTCTTTTTCTGGACGCGGCATAGGCACTGCGCTATTGACCGAGTTACTCAATTTATCGGATAACTGGCTCAATCTCCTGCGCCTGGAATTGACTGTGTTTTGTGATAACACGGCTGCCATCCATCTGTATAAAAAATTTGGCTTTGAAAAAGAAGGCACAATGCGCGCCTATGCTTTTCGTAATGGCCAGTATGTCGATAGTTATGGCATGGCACGCCTGCATCCCAAGCAGGCGATGATACCGTTGAGGGAAACCTGAGGTCAGCATGGAATTGAAGTTTTGCCCTGTATGTGCAACATCACTGATAGAGCGCCCCGATGAACAGGAAGCAGGCAAGCTCAGGCTGGCCTGCCCTGAGGGTCACTGGACCCACTGGGACAATCCGCTACCGGTGCTGGCGGCTCTGGTTGAGTTTGAAGACAAGATACTGTTGGCGCGCAATGCTGCCTGGCCAGAAAACACCTTCGCCCTGATCACCGGTTTTATGGAGCGCGGTGAAACACCAGAGCAGGGCGTGGCACGCGAGCTCAAAGAGGAAACCAATCTTGATGCCGATGAAATTACCTTAATAGGTGTCTATGAATTCATCCGCAAAAATGAACTCATCATTGCTTATCACGTCAAGGCGTCCGGCACGGTCAGCCTGTCACCAGAATTGCTGGAATACCGTCTCATAGAACCCGAAAAACTCAGGCCCTGGAATGCTGGTACCGGCCATGCCATGGCCGACTGGATGCGCACTCGTGGACTGGAACCTGTTTACCGGGAATGGGAAAGCAAATAGCTTGAGTCTTTTGCAATGCAAAACGACGACGCCCCAGAAATGCTTGGAAGAGCACAGTTTCATACGTAATTGCTAATAAAAAACCAGTTTAACAATTGTTTTGGTGAAATACATCCAATAAGTAAGCCAGCAGTAAGTTTACTGTCTAAGATGAGAGTGTGGGCTTTAAACGAAGATTTTTAGATTTTTGCACCATTTCCGTGCGAAAACTTTTTAAAATATTTGGTCTTTTGTTGTTAGTCTGCTGCGATGCACCATACGAATGAAAATTCCGGTAGAATTGGTGCATCAATTGTCGGGCGAATTAGCTTACTCAATTTGTATTACTGGGAAAATCATGCAATTCAATAAAGAACTGGATGCACGCGGACTGAACTGTCCTCTTCCAATTTTAAAAACCAAAAAGGCGCTGGCCGAAATGCTCACTGGTGAAGTGTTGCATGTGCTGGCGACTGATCCTGGCTCCGTCAGGGACTTCAAGGCTTTTTCCAAACAAACCGGCAATGAACTTTTGTCGCATCAGGAAAACAGCAAAGAGTTTGAGTATTTTATCAAGCGCAAGTAAGTCGATAGTCTGCTCACCCGCCGGCAAAGCAGCACACAAAAAACCCGCAATGATGTTGCGGGTTTTTTCATTTCAGCAACGCATTTGTCTACCTGACTTATCTTCTGTTCACACTGAAACCATATTGGATTAGGCATTCTGCTCTAGTGGTAAAGTGGATTAAAAAGAACGCTCGTGCTAAATTGTGCAAAATCTTGATGTTTTCGTTTTATAATTAATAGAATTTACGTATACGTCAATTTGCGAAGGCGAAAGCGCAGTAATATAAGGAACTTAGCGAAGTACCAAGCCTGCGAAATAGAAGTTTGCGAGGCGGCTCTTCATGTATAAGTTTTGTGCGCGTCTGCTCTTGCAAGTAAAACGATGGAACGTCAGGCAGCAAATTTTCAGTATCAAGCTTTAACATTCGTATCAAGTTTCGTATAAATTCGGTATTAAATTCTGTATTTCCCAATTAGCTCATAAAGGCAGAACTATGAAAGTCCTGGTACCAGTCAAACGCGTCGTCGATTACAACGTCAAAGTACGTGTTAAATCTGATGGCTCTGGCGTTGATATCGCCAACGTTAAAATGTCCATGAATCCATTTGATGAAATCGCTGTTGAAGAAGCGACCCGTTTGAAAGAAGCTGGCGTCGTGACAGAAGTGATCGCTGTTTCCTGCGGCGTGGCGCAATGCCAGGAAACCCTGCGAACTGCAATGGCGATTGGTGCCGACCGCGGCATCCTGGTCGAAAGCGACGCAGAACTGCAACCGCTGGCCGTGGCCAAATTGCTTAAGGCACTGGCTGACAAAGAGCAACCACAACTGATCATCCTCGGTAAACAGGCAATTGATGATGACAGCAACCAGACTGGCCAGATGCTAGCAGCCCTGCTGGGTTGGCCACAAGCGACTTTCGCTTCCAAAGTCACGGTTGCTGATGGTAAAGCCACAGTCACGCGTGAAGTAGACGGCGGCCTGGAAACATTGTCCCTGACACTGCCAGCCATCATCACCACAGACTTGCGTTTGAATGAGCCACGTTATGTGACTTTGCCTAACATCATGAAGGCCAAGAAAAAACCACTGGACAATGTCAAACCGGCAGACTTGGGTGTGGACGTTGCTTCCCGTGTCAAGACTTTGAAAGTGGTAGAGCCACCAAAACGCAGCGCTGGTATCAAAGTGCCTGACGTGGCGACCCTGGTTGCCAAGTTGCGCAATGAAGCCAAAGTAATTGGCTGATTTTCGACCGTTAAGGTAAAGACAGAATTTAAGAATAATTTTTGTTGCCAGGATATGGATCCTGACAACACATCAAGTGGAAGACATCATGACTACACTCGTCATCGCTGAACACGACAACGCTGGCCTCAAGGGCAGCACATTGAATACCATCACTGCTGCTGCGCAATGCGGCGCAGATGTACACGTACTGGTTGCTGGCCACAATGCGGGCGCAGTCGCACAAGCTGCTGCACAAATCGCAGGCGTTGCCAAAGTATTGCATGCAGATGCAGCACATTTTGCTGATGGCCTCGCAGAAAACATTGCCGAGCAAGTATTGGCAATCGCTTCTGGCTACAGCCACATCCTGGCACCGGCAACTGCCTACGGCAAAAACATTTTGCCACGCGTAGCTGCCAAGCTCGACGTATCGCAAATCTCTGAAATCACCAAGGTAGACAGCCCCGACACTTTCGAGCGTCCTATCTACGCTGGTAACGCCATCGCGACTGTGCAATCGACTGACGCGATCAAGGTCATCACTGTACGTACTACAGGTTTTGATGCGGCTGCTACTGGTGGTTCTGCTGCTGTTGAAACAATTTCTGCAGTTGCTGATTCTGGCAAATCTGCTTTCGTTTCCCGCGAAGTGGCCAAGTCTGACCGTCCTGAGCTGACAGCGGCCAAAGTCATCGTTTCCGGTGGCCGTGGCATGGGTTCTGGCGACAACTTCAAGATTCTGGAACCACTGGCTGACAAGCTGGGCGCGGCGATGGGTGCCTCCCGTGCTGCGGTTGATGCAGGCTTTGTACCGAATGACTGGCAAGTTGGTCAGACCGGCAAGATCGTTGCACCTCAGTTGTATATCGCTGTCGGCATCTCTGGCGCGATCCAGCATTTGGCAGGTATGAAAGATTCCAAAACTATCGTTGCTATCAACAAAGATCCAGAAGCACCGATCTTCTCGGTAGCTGACTATGGCATCGTTGGCGATCTGTTTGATATCGTTCCGCAACTGGTTGCTGAACTGGGCTAAAAAAAAGAATCCCTGATTTCGCTACTGCGCGACGCTATTTGGGGCCTGCGATGCTCGCCGTACAGTCGTACGACTGCGCTTCCGAGTTTTCAATGAGCCAAACTAACGTCGCTCGCTACGCTTACTCAAGGATTCCTTGATCTACGTAATTTTTTTGGTCACCCTGGTGACCTGATTGGGGCAGGTAAGCGGTTTATCGCATCATTTCTAGCGATCTTCCTGACCTGCCCCTTTTTCTTTTTTTGGGATACAAAAATGAGCTATGTTGCCCCCGTCAAAGACATGCTGTTCATCATCAATGAGCTGGCTGGTCTTGCTGAAGTCAGTGCATTGCCCGGTTGTGACGATGCGACGGCAGAAACCGTGGAAGCGGTGCTGGAAGAAAACGCCAAATTTGCCGGTGAAGTGGTAGCCCCATTGAACTGGCCAGGCGACCAGGCACCGAGCTACTGGAAAGACGGCGAAGTCTTTACCACCAAGGGTTTCAAGGAGGCCTTCAAGATGTTTGGCGAGGCAGGCTGGCAGGGTGTGCAGCACCCGCAAGAATTTGGCGGCCAGGGCTTACCCAAGCTGGTGGCGACACCTTGCATAGAAATGTTGAATGCGGCCAGCATCTCGTTTGCGCTTTGCCCATTGCTGACAGATGGCGCGATTGAAGCCCTGCTGACTGCAGGCACAGACGAACAAAAAGCCATCTACCTGGAAAACCTGATTTCCGGCAAGTGGACCGGTACGATGAATCTGACCGAGCCACAAGCCGGATCTGACCTGGCGATGGTACGCAGCCGTGCCGTACCCCAAGGTGATGGTACATACAAGGTCTACGGCACCAAGATTTTCATCACCTATGGTGAACACGATATGGCAGAAAATATCGTCCACCTGGTGCTGGCACGTACGCCGGATGCACCAGAAGGCGTCAAAGGTATTTCCCTGTTCATCGTGCCAAAATTCCTGATCAATGCTGATGGCACACTGGGTGCGCGCAATGATGCACACTGTGTATCGATAGAACACAAACTGGGTATCAAGGCCAGCCCGACTGCGGTATTGCAGTTTGGTGACAACGGCGGTGCTTTGGGCACGCTGGTCGGTGAAGAAAATCGTGGTCTCGAATACATGTTTATCATGATGAATGCAGCGCGCTTTGGCGTTGGCATGCAGGGCATAGGCGTGGCAGAACGTGCTTACCAAAAGGCTGTGCAATACGCCAAGGACCGCGTGCAATCGCGTGACCTGGCAGGTTCTGCTGGCCCGGTTGCCATTATCAACCACCCGGATGTGCGGCGCATGCTGATGTCAATGCGCGCCCAGACTGAAGGCGCGCGTGCGCTGGCCTATGTGGCTGCCGGTATCAGCGACTTTGCCCATCATCATGCAGACACCGCAGTGCGCAAGGCCAACCAGGCTAAATATGAATACCTGGTGCCTATCGTCAAAGGCTGGTCGACAGAAATGTCGCTGGATGTCACCTCGACTGGTGTGCAGGTTCATGGCGGCATGGGTTTCATTGAAGAAACCGGCGCGGCACAACACTACCGCGATGCCAAGATTCTCACCATCTACGAAGGCACGACAGCCATCCAGGCGAACGACCTGGTAGGCCGCAAGACTTCACGCGATGGCGGTGCCACTGCCAAAGCATTCATCGCTGATATGCGTGCGACAGAAGCACAACTGGCCGCTATCGGTTCAGTCGATACGCTGGCGATACAGCGTCAACTGGCAGCAGGCACGGCTGCGCTGGAAGACGTGGTTGATTATGTCGTCACCAACTTCAAGCAAGACATCAAGGGTGTATTTGCTGGCAGCGTCCTGTACCTGAAGCTGGCAGGCATCGTTTTTGGTGGCTGGCAAATGGCGCGCGCTGCCATCATCGCCCAGCAAAAACTCGATGCAGGCGAGGGTGATGCCGCTTTCCTGAAAGCCAAAATAGCTACGGCACGCTATTTTGCTGACCATATCCTGTCGGCAGCGCAGGGCTTGCGTTCAGCGATTGTGGATGGCAGTGCCGGTGTCATGGCTTTGTCTGAAGACCAGTTCTGATCATCCTGCTAGTAAATTAACTTGTATGTTGAAAAAAGGCTCATTCGTGTGAATGAGCCTTTTTTATTACGGCCTCCATTCTGATTTCCTTTCCTGCTTTATCTTCCCCTGGTCCTGTGTGCGTTAGCGCATAGAGCACTGTCGCGTTCGCCTTTACTATTAACGGTAAGCATCCTTTGCTTATTGTTAATGCTGCCGCCAAGATCGTGTGGCTGTCCCTGATGAGGAGTATCTTATGCAACAAACAGTCGCTGAGTTTTTGGTCGCTACCTTATATGACATCGGTGTACGTCAGATCTTTGGCGTGGTGGGTGATGCGCTCAATCCATTTACTGATGCTATACGCCGCCACAAAGACATAGAGTGGATAGGTGTAAGGCATGAAGAGGGTGCCGCCCTCGCTGCCGCAGGCCAGGCCAAGCTGACTGGTAAACTGGCCGTCTGTTGTGGCACCACTGGCCCGGGTGCCAATCACCTGATTGCAGGTTTGTACGAGGCGCACAAAGACCATGCGCCGGTATTGGCGATCTCTGGTGGCGTTCCTGCTGCGCAGCGGGGTAATGACTATCTGCAAGAAAATACCCCTGATTTATTGTTCCGCGATGTTGCGGTATATACCCAAACGCTGACCAATGCTGAGCAGGCAGCGCATATATTTCACCAGGCAATTGCGCATGCTTATGGCATGCACGGCGTGGCTCACCTGAATATTCCGCCAGACGTATTTTCTGCAAAAACTGATGCCAAAATGGGTAGCCTGGCCACCTTGCGCGCCTCGCCAGAAATGGCGGCTGATCCTGAAGACGTGGCCGTGGCAGTGCACCTGATCAAGCAATCAAAGAAAATCGCGATTTTTGCCGGCACTGGTTGCCGCTCGGCAGTCACGCAAGTACTGCAACTGGCAGAGCGCTTGCAGGCACCTGTGATGCACACCTTTCGCGGCAAGGACATGGTGGCGCACAATCATCCGCTGTGGATAGGCGGCGTGGGTCTGATCGGCGGCGCACCTGGGGTCGATGCCCTGCAAAATGCAGACATGGTATTGATGCTCGGTTCAGATTATCCCTATACCGAATACCTGCCCAAGAACGGCAAA
Source organism: Undibacterium sp. Ji42W (assembly GCF_049340405.1). Lineage (NCBI taxonomy): Bacteria > Pseudomonadati > Pseudomonadota > Betaproteobacteria > Burkholderiales > Oxalobacteraceae > Undibacterium > Undibacterium sp. Ji42W. The sequence goes on along the minus strand of NZ_JBMPOV010000008.1, from coordinate 171,579 downwards.
GTGATACAGATCGATGTGCGCGCTGAGGTATTGGGGCGACGCACTGGTGTGCAATTGGGGATAGTCGGTGCCATCAAGCCGACTATCATGCAGTTTCTTGAACAATTGCCACAGCGCGAAGACCAGGATTTTTTGCAAACTGTGACAGAAGCCCGCAAAAAGTGGGATGAGATGCTGGACAAGAAAGCAGCGCTGGAAGACAGCACTGAGCCTGTCAATCCGCAAGCCCTCGCACGTAGTATCAGCAGGCACGCGAAAGCAGATGCTGCCATCATTATTGATACTGGCGAAGTGACACTATGGTGTGGCAACTGGCTGCAACAGTCCGGTCAGCAAAGGATACTTGCTTCATTTAATAATGCCGCAGTCGGTACTAGCCTTGGACAGGCCAATGGCGTGCAGGCCCTGAATCGTGACAGGCAAGTCATCGTGGCAGTGGGCGATGGTGGCTTTACCATGTTGCTGGGCGAATTCATGACCAGCGTAGAACATCGTCTACCCGTGAAGGTCGTGGTATTCAATAACCAGCAATGGGGCCTGGTACACATTGAAATGGAAGAGGCTGGCTTGCCTGCAGATAAGGGCAGCACGTTTCCGAATATGGATTTTGCTGCCTTTGCCGTCGCTTGCGGTGCATCCGGATTCACGGTGAAAAAATCCAGCGAGCTGGAAAATGGCTTGCGCCAGTTATTGGCAGCCAGTGGTCCAGCGGTTTTGAATGTGTTTATCGATCCTTCAGAGCTGCCATCCATGCCGCATATCCATCTCGACCAGATTTGGCGGTTTGGTCTGGCGCGGGTGAAAGAAGCCTTGCTTGCCTTGCGCGGTGGCTGAGCAGATGAATCACTAAGCCATCAATGTCCAAGCGCAGCAGCAAGACGGTATGGAGCAAATCCTTCAAAAGCATCTTGAACAAGATGACAACAGCGGCAACGCGGACTGGTGTCAGTGCGATTAAACAAACACTGGCAGCAGTCGTACCTAAGACCGTAAAACGCAATCCAGCCAGATTACTTAAAGCAGCCAAATCAGTTGCATCAACAAAATCAAAAAAATCAACGACATCAGTTGCAAGCTCAGTTCGAAGCACAGTTCAAAGTGCCAGTTTGACCTCGGGCATGACAGCTGGAATGGCAGGCTTGCGGCGCTATTACCTGTACCGTCCACCTGGCGTCACGCGCTCTGAACGTCTGCCGCTTGTGGTGATGCTGCATGGCTGCTTGCAAGATGCTGCTGCACTAGCGGCCAGCAGCAAAATGAATCAGCTTGCCGCCCGCAAGCGTTTTCTCGTGCTTTACCCTGAGCAAGAAAAACTCTCGAATGCCCAGGCTTGCTGGAACTGGTACGACACACGTTCTGGCCGGGCACAGCGTGAGGCCATGTCCATTGACGCCGTGATTGATCAGGTATGCCTGTTGCAGCCAGTGGACCAGCACCGGGTTGCGATAGCTGGGCTGTCTGCCGGTGCCAGCATGGCCGCACTGCTGGCGGTGAGCCACCCGAGACGCTTCCGTGCGCTAATCATGCATTCAGGTATCGCAACAGGACTTGCGCACTCTTCAGCAACGGCCATCATGGCAATGCGTGGGAGGCGTTTGACTGCAACGCCTCTGCCTGCCGGCATCAAGCTGCCTGCTTTGCTGGTGATACAGGGTAGTAAAGACCGCATCGTTTTTCCTGTCAATGGCACGCTGGTCGCTCAGCAATGGGCTATGCAGGCCGGTGCGAAAACTGGCAAGCCGCGCACTGTGCAACGTGGTGCGCGTTATCCATCAACGATTACTGATTATCGTAGAGAGGGACAAGTCGTCGTCAGCTTGTGTGAGGTAAATGGACTGGATCATGCCTGGAGCGGCGGTGCCAAGGGGTTTGCTTACAGTGATCCAAGGGGGCCAGATGCAACTGCCATGATCTGGGCTTTTGTTAGCAAGCAGTTTGCTTATTCACCCTGATCAATCGTGATCAATGTAGATCAATCCAATTAAATATCGATCGCTGTTGCGCGAATACATCTCCTGCTTTTATCTGCAAAAAATCCTTGACCAGTGTTAAACAACACACAGACGTAAGCCGCACTGTCGCCTATTCTGAACCTGTTCTCTGGTCATTCTTGATCAACAAAAAAACCTGAGATTTTATTGCATAAATCCTAATCAAATGAAAGAAGATGGATACCTATATGAATAACAATACTACTGAAGCAAACATGTTGGTAGTCACTCAAGAAAATGCATCCCGTACCGGTACTTCCGGTGTGTCCTGGGGGGCGGTGATTGGTGGCGCAGTGGCGGCAGCAGCGCTGTCGCTAATCTTGTTGATGCTGGGTGCCGGCCTTGGCCTGTCCGCAGTGTCGCCGTGGTCTTATAACGCGACGGTGATGGGGATATCCACAATCGCCTGGATAGGCTTCACGCAACTTGCAGCCTCCGGCATTGGTGGTTATATCGCAGGCCGCTTACGCACCAAGTGGAGTAACGTGCATGACAATGAAGTGTACTTCCGTGATACGGCCCATGGCATGCTGGCATGGGCAGTTGCCTCGTTGTTGACGGTGGGCTTGCTCGCCAGTGCAGCGCAAAGCATGCTCAGTGGCGCAGCAGATGCCGCAGGCACTGCAGTGACTGCAACAGCGGCAGTAGTGGGTAATGCCAAAGTCAATCCGGCAGATTATTTTACGGATATGCTTTTGCGTAATGAGCAAACGGCGGCCGCGCCGACCGATGGTGCCAGTGCTGGCGCCGGTAATAGCAACGGAGTGCGAACGGAAGTTGGCCGCATCCTGGCGACGGGTATTGCCAACGGCTCGCTGTCACCAGGTGATCGTGATTACCTGGCCAAACTGGTTGCCAAACGCACCGACATGACACAGGTAGATGCGACAAAACGCGTTGATACTGTATTTAATCAACTGAACCAGTCAGTTACCGACGCAAAAAATACGGCTAAAACCGCCGCTGACCAAGCCCGTAAAGCGGCTGCAAACTCTGCATTGTGGATGTTCGTGGCCTTGCTGCTGGGTGCTTTCGTCGCCAGCCTGGCAGCAACTCTCGGTGGTCGTCAACGTGACGAAGCACATGTGATTGTATAAGGCAGCAAAAATAAATCAGCAAAAACATCTGCTTAAAACTCAGCCTTGCTCCAGAACGGAGCAGGGCAAACAACAAATTATTATTATCTGGAGCCTATCATGCGTTCAATTCTGCTTTTGTTACTCGGCATACCTCTTCCTATCGTTATCCTGATTGCCTTGTTTGTACGTTAAAAAAATGTCTGCAATCAGATTGCAGGCATTGCAATAAAAAATGGCTTATCTTTACGATGAGCCATTTTCCTTGGGCGCTGCATTAGACAATTATCAGCCGTAAGCACCACCGGTATACAACAAATCAAAAGTGCGTGCGATGGCAGCAATCAAGGCAAACGCGCCTACAGCCAATGTCAATACAAGTAGCAATGCCAGTGGCCAGTTGGATTCGCTGGTCTTTCCGGATTTACTATTATGGCGGGCATCCCATTTTTCATCTGGGGTCAGTCCCATCACCAACGCTTCGAGGATGGCGATCAAAAAAGACACTAGCAAAAAGCTGTATTGAACAATATCGGGTTTGCCAAAATAGAAATAGTGGATAAGCATGCTGATCGGCAGCGTGATGAAGTGCAGCCAGCCCCATTTGTCTTTTTTTCCACCCAGGTAAAAGCGGTGCAAGCCTATGGCACCAAAGACGGCTGCCAATAAAGTTGCCAGGGTTTTATTTTTATGTGGTGTTGTATAGCTGCTTGTATCTGTGGATGTCATTGCAAAAACCATCAAAGTAGGAGCTGTGATTGTATGCGATGACGGTATGATGTGTCTCAATAGTCACGCTGATCAATAAAATCACTCTCTGGCAAGGGAAAAAGTGGGATAGTCCTTGCGACTTACTCAATAAGCGGGCTATAATCTACAGCTTTTTCCGCGTTCAGACATTTTTTGGAAATATTATGGTCGTTATTCGTTTAGCTCGTGGTGGCGCAAAAAAGCGCCCTTTTTACAACATCGTTGCAACTGATTCCCGTAATCGTCGCGATGGTCGCTTTATCGAGCGCATCGGTTTCTACAATCCAGTAGCTACTGGCAATGCAGAAACAGTACGCGTTGCAGCTGATCGCCTGGCTTACTGGCAAGGTGTTGGCGCTCAATTGTCTCCAGCAGTTGCTCGCCTGGTAGCTCAGTCCGGTAAAGCAGCAGCTTAATCGCTGCAAGCTGTATCATGACTGCTGCAGTCCATGCTCCTGATGATCTGGTCCTGGTTGGCTATATCTCGGGAGCATTTGGTATTCACGGCTGGGTAAGGATACGTCCTTATTCTGCTGATGCTGACGCATTGATGTCAGTAAAAACCTGGTGGTTGGATAAACCTGAGTTGCGTGATGTTGATCGTCTGGAAGTTAAAATCCAGGGGGAAGATGTAGTTGCGCGACTGGTGGGTGTGCCTGATAGAAATTCGGCAGAAGCACTGAAAGGTGCAACTGTGCAAATTTCTCGCAAGCATTTTCCTGCTTTGGCGTCCGGTGAATTCTATTGGTTAGATCTGATAGGTTTGCAGGTAGATAATCTTCAGGGTGAGAATTTAGGTGTGGTCAGGGATTTGATGGATAACGGTGCGCATCCGATTTTACGGGTGGCGGCAGCGGATGTGCCTGAAAATGAACTGGCGAAGCACGAACGCCTGATCCCTTTTGTAGAAGCTTTCGTCAAGGAAGTCGATCAAAAAGCAGGCAAAATCCAGGTCGACTGGGGTAGTGATTATTAACGTGATGCAATCAGAAGGCATAAGCATGCAATTTGATGTCATTACGCTGTTCCCCGAAATGTTCGCTGCCATTACACAATCAGGTGTAACAAGGCGGGCCTTCGAGCAACAAAAATGCGAATTAAAGCTGTGGAATCCGCGTGATTTTACGACAGACAGGCATCGTACCGTGGATGATCGGCCTTATGGTGGTGGCCCGGGTATGGTAATGCTGGCAAAACCCTTGCAGACCGCAATCGAGTCTGCCAAGGCGCGCCAGACTGCCTTGTCTGCAGTGGCACCCAAAGTGATTTATCTGTCACCACAGGGTAAGCCACTGACACATGAAAAGGTCATGCAACTGGCGGTAACGCCGGGTTTGGTCTTGTTATGTGGTAGGTATGAGGCGGTAGATCAGCGCCTGCTGGATAATTACGTCGATGAAGAAATCAGCCTCGGCGATTTCGTTTTGTCTGGCGGTGAATTGCCAGCCATGGCCCTGATGGATGCTGTCATACGGCAAATCCCTGGCGTCTTGCATGATGACGCCTCGGCAGTGCAGGATAGTTTTGTCAATGGTTTGCTGGATTGTCCGCATTACACCAGGCCAGAAGTCTTTGAAGATCAGGTTGTACCAGCCGTGTTAATGGGTGGCAATCATGCCGAAATCGAAAAGTGGCGACGTCAGCAAGCACTGGAAGCCAGTCAGTTAAAGCGCCCGGATTTAATCATCGCAGCGCGTGCGGCAGGCTTGTTAAGCCGTGCCGACGAAAAGTTTTTAAGCAGTTTGTAGTATTTTCCTGCTCTCGGGCGGGAATTAATAAGCGTGAATCTTCAATGATTCACATGTTAAACCCCATCCTCTACCGGGCATCAGCCAGAACCAGATTCTGCGGCGTCGGCAAGATGGTCATTGGAGTAAAAAATGGATCTGATCCAAAAATTAGAGCAAGAAGAAATTGCTCGCCTCGGTAAGAGCATCCCTGACTTTGCGCCAGGTGATACAGTAGTGGTGAGCGTCAACGTTGTTGAAGGTACTCGCAAACGTGCACAGGCTTACGAAGGTGTAGTTATCTCCCGTCGTAACCGTGGTTTGAATTCCAACTTCATCGTCCGTAAGATTTCTTCCGGCGAAGGTGTTGAGCGTACATTCCAGTTGTACTCCCCACTGATCGCTTCTATCGAAGTGAAACGTCGCGGTGATGTACGTCGTGCAAAACTGTACTATCTGCGTGAACGCTCTGGTAAATCTGCTCGTATCAAAGAGAAATTGCCAGCACGTAAAGTTGTTGCAGCAAAAGCAGAGTAATATCTGTTCTAGCCGTATTGAAAAAGGATGCTCCGGCATCCTTTTTTTATTGGCAAGCGGGGAGTTGATGTTCGCTGCCATACAAGTCAAGAATATACAGACCAACAATAAAGTTAATTGTCATTGTGAGCAAACCAGTTTTTGATCCTGAAAGCTTCCCTATACATTCATTGGGTGAAGAGAATGCTGTGCCTGTGGCACATCTTTCGCCAGCATGGTTGCGCCAGCGCTTTTTGCAGGAACGTGTATGGACACCGGAAGTTGTCGATGAGAGTTTTTTCTCCAAAAACCTGCCTTTCCGGCCTGCCTCGGTCCTGATTCCCATCGTCATGCGCGATGAGGGCCTGACCATGCTCCTGACCGAAAGGGCGGCGCATCTGAATCATCATCCTGGCCAAATCAGCTTTCCTGGCGGGCGCTATGAAGAAGAGGACCTCGATCCTGTGACCACAGCCCTGCGCGAGGCAGAAGAAGAGATAGGCTTGCAACGTGAATATGTAGAAATTCTGGGGAGTCTGCCAGAATATAAAACTGGCACAGGCTACCAGGTCAGTCCCATAGTCTCATTGATCATGCCCGGTTTCCCCATACGTACCGATCCCTCAGAAGTAGCCTCGATTTTTGAAGTGCCTTTGAACTTCCTGATGGATGGCAAAAATCATCAGCGCCGCAGCTTTGATTTACCTGACAATGCAGGCAAACGGCATTTTTATGCGATGCCATACCAGCAGCATTTCATCTGGGGCGCAACGGCGGGCATGCTGCGCAATCTGTTTCATTTCCTGCGCGCCTAAAACTCTAAAGTCTTTCCCAAGAGAACAAAGCTTCATAATCTGGGCAAATCGGTTTACACTTGCCGCATTTGCAAATTGATTGTTTGCAGCATTGCGCTGCAACATAAGCCCAGTCTACCATGACCTTTATTTCTATCCTGTTAGCGCTGTTGATTGAGCAGCTCAAGCCCTTGCGGGCAGATAACCCTATCTATACGCAAATCCAGACGCTGTCTGACAAAATCGAAGCATCCTTCAATGCGGGCAAGGTCAAGCATGGCCGCCTGGGCTGGTGGATAGTCATCGCCTCGCTGACACTGCCAACGGCGCTGATCTATTGGCTGTGCCTGCGCCTGAACCCGATTGCCGCCTTGTTGTGGAATGTACTCATCGTTTACCTGACTTTGGGTTTTCGCCGTTATAGCCATTATTTCACCTCAATACAATTGGCCCTGAGCTCTGGTGATGAGGATACCGCCAGGCGTTATCTGGCCGAGTGGACGCATCTGGATACTACCGGCCTGGAAGTGTCAGAAATTTCCCGCCTTGCCGTCGAACGTTCATTGATCGCCACCCACCGCAATGTATTTGGTGTTTTCTTCTGGTTCCTCATGCCTGTGGGTCCGGCCTGTGCTGTCATGTACCGGGCAGCAGAATATTTGTCGCGCGCCTGGAATGAGCCTGAACATATGAAAAACGAAGAATTTGGTATCTATGCGGCCAAAGTCTTTTACTGGATAGACTGGGTGCCAGCCCGCTTGACAGCTGTCGCCTTTGCCGTAGTCGGCAATTTTGAAGATGCCGTGTATTCCTGGCGCAATTATGCTGACCGCTGGTCGGATGAACTGGTTGGCATCCTCCTGTCCGCTGGTGGCGGTGCCCTTGGTGTTCGCCTTGGTGAGCCAGAAGAAAAAGCCATGGTCTTGCAAGCAGATGCGACAGCAGTCGATGTCGATAGCCTGGAGCTGGAAAGCCAGCCGGGAGCTGAAGCCTCACCCCGCGCCTTGCAAAGCGCAGTCGGCCTGGTCTGGCGGGCATTATTGTTGTGGATGCTGTTGTTATTGCTCCTTTCCTTCGCAGTCTGGATATAATTTAAAAGCTGGCTCTGTTAAAACGGTGCCAGCTTTTTTGTTATGACAGATCTGAATATCGCGTGATGATATTCAGAGTAGAAGGAGCATCATCTTTATGTCAGAGAGCTTTGCAGGCCAGTGCCAATGTGGCGAAGTGCAATACCAGGTAAAAGGTGAGTGCCTGACTTTGTTCACCTGCCATTGCCAGGATTGTCAGCGGCAATCATCCAGTGCTTTTGGCATGGCACTCTGGATACGTCTTGGTGAGATGCTGTTAAAGACTGGCCAGCCCAAATTATGGCTGCGAAAAATGCCTTCCGGGCGCGAGATGGAGTGCAGCTTCTGTCCGACTTGTGGCACACGCTTGTTTCATCGACTGCTGGGCCAAACAGAGATCATCAGTATTAAACCGGGTACACTGAACGATACCAGCAGTTTGCAAGCGGTTGCTCATATCTGGACCAGGAGTGCACAACCCTGGTTGAATCTGGATAAAGATTGCTTGCAATACGCTGGTAATCCAGACGATTTCCAAACGCTGATTGCAGCGTGGGAAAACAAAATTTTTCCGGATAAAATGAAACAATAATGAAAAAAATTACTGCCCCTGGTATCTGCCTGCGTGCTTATGGGCTTGATGATGCTGACATGTTTGCTGCCGTAGTCCGTGAATCAATAGAAACCGTAGGTCGCTGGATGGGCTGGTGCCATGCTGATTTCAATAGTGACCACGCTCGTGACTGGTTTGCGGCATGCGATAAGGCGCGTGAAGAAGGCACGGCCTATGAGTTTGGTATCTTTAGCGAAGATGGCAAAGTATTGTTGGGTGGTGCGGGCTTGAACATGATCAGCAAGCTGCATAATTACTGCAATCTTGGCTACTGGGTCAGGCAGTCTGCGCAAGGGCGGGGCATCGCGAGTCAGGCGGCGATATTGCTGGCAGACGCGGGCTTTAAGCAACTGGGTTTTTACCGCATAGAGATTGTCGCTGCCGAAGGTAATGTCGCCAGCATTGCCGTTGCAAAAAAAGTTGGTGCGCAACTGGAATGCATGGCACGTAACCGCCTGGTGGTCAGCGGTGTACCAGTGACGGCCGCTGTACATGCATTATTGCCGCAAGACTGGCAGGCCAAATTGAATTATCTGGTACAAAAATAAAAGCTTGCGGGCAGCAGCTTGCAGGCATCAGCCCGCAGCCCGCTTGCTTCCATCTATGGAGATCCATGTCAGAGCGCAACACCAGTATCGATATTGCCAAAGGCATAGGCATCATCCTGGTTGTCTTTGGACACAACTGGATCATCGCGCATGATCATGGCGAGCTGTTCCGCATTATTTTTTCTTTCCACATGCCCCTGTTTTTCTTTTTGTCCGGGGCTGTCTTGCATCAGGAGACTGGTTTCAAAGACTTCCTCGCCTTCAAGATTGATGCGCTATTAAAACCCTTTTTCGTCGTGCTGTCAGTGTGGGGGCTGGCACGCATAGTCTGGTCAGGCATCGATGCCCGGGGCTATTTTCTGGGTATGTTATATGGCACAGGCAGTACCATAGAATGGGTGCCGCTGTGGTATTTACCCCACCTGTTTCTGGCCATTATATTCGCCTGGATAATTTTGCGTCTTATGCACCGTCTGCGGCCCGGCATGTTGTTGCCCTCACTGAGTATTATCATCCTGTTAGCCTTGGGCATCATCATGACTCAGCAATTTGCCGGGATGGATACCCAAAAGTTTGAAAGTCTCAATCTTGTGCTGGGGAACCGGCAGCACAATTTCCCCGGCTTGCCGTGGAGTCTGGATCTGGCAGGTGTCAGTACCGCTTTCATTTTGCTTGGTTATGTCATGCATGAGCATGTCATGCGCTTTCGATTCCAGCCCTGGATTTTTGAGATTGCCTTGCTCCTGTTCGCTGCCTTGCATTTCTTTTTTGATGAGACCATAGACCTGAACATGCGCCAATATGGCAACTGGTGGGTCTCAACCGCCCAGGCCTTACTGGGTATCTACCTGGTGCTGTCGCTATCGAGTTGCCTGCAATATGCGGGCAAGCCAGGTAAGGTACTGGCTTATCTGGGCACCAGCAGTTTATTCATCATGATCTTCCATTCTTGGATAGAGTGGAAAGTATTTGGCCTGCTGTCGCGGGTGAGCACATATGCCTATCTGAACGCGAGCCTGGCATTTGTGGCTGGACTATTGCTACCCCTGTTGTTATTGATGCTGGTCAAAAAGAACAAGTTCTTGCATAGCCTGCTCTTGCCCAGAACTCATGTACCCAAAGTGCGCGGCAGTACCTGATCAGACCGTGTGCGTTTGCGTTTGCTTTTACATATTGCGCTAAATTGATTATTAATTTGCGATGCATGTACCAAGGTCAAAAAGGACAGTGACTATCATGACCAGTGAGCTCCTCGATGAGATTTATAAACGTGCAGAAGATCTGTCAAAGACAGATCTTCATCCCAGCCATGTGGTAGAACTTTTGGAAGTATATGTAAAATCACGTCCCCAGCACGCCAGGGCCTGGTCACTCTATGGTGTGGCTCTCAAGGATCTGAGCCGGAATAAGGAGAGTTTGCAGGCCCTGATCACCGCCTATGAGCTGGCACCCGAAACTTACAAGGGGTTCGTCGCAATGCAGATTGCTGTATTGGTGCAGGATTTTCAGTCCCCCAAAGATGCACGTCCCTGGTTTGAGGCGGGTTGCAAGCATGCCGATATTGATCATGGCTGGCCATGGATACTCAAGGGGGCAAACCTCTTGTACATGGAGGAATTTGATGCAGCGATTAGCTGTTTCGAGACAGCTTTGCGTGAAGATCATGACTTGAAAGATGAGGCGTATTTCAATTTGGGCCTGGCTTACCGCGCACAAGGCAGGTATGAACAGGCAATCGACAGTTTTAAAAGTGCACTACAGATTAATCCCGCTCATGAAGAAGCGATTAATGCACTCGCCGGGATGGATAATTTGCTTGAGACATTCAGGCTGATAGCAGAGTACAGAAAAAATTCTGGTGAAATACATTAAATTAATTACTCAGCATATTTCAACATATTCATGCGACTAATTTATTGGCCAGCCTGCCCCAACGGTACACGGATATAACTGCCACTGAGTAATTGCAATTCAAACGGCTGGCCTGCATCGGCAATCGTCTCATCACTGTTGTATCCCGGGGTTTGCCTTCCATGTCACCACGTTCAAGCGGGTTTTTCCCCATTGTCTGTACGGGTTCTGTCAGCGTGACCAGCGCATCAATACCCTGCGCTAAAGCAGGGGGCAAGTTCAGAGCAAGAACAAGAGCGGCGAGATTAAGGCACAAACGCATGTGTCACCTGAGAGCCAAAGAAAGCGAAGTGATGTCTTTAAAAGTGGACCATAAAGATAACATAATTAATAGAAACGGATTTTAAGAATCAGTTGCTTTGATTGCTGGCGTGCGTGCTGAATTCATCCGGCATTTCTTCAAACTGTGCAATCCTGGCCAAGAATTGGCGTGTCCGGATAATGTCATTACCTGCCAAGATATCGGTAAAAGCCTGGAAGCGGACAGAGTGCTGCAAGCGGCCCGACAACAATTTGGAAATACCTATTGCCAGCGGGATGAACAAGACGCCACCTAACAGGCTGGGGCCGATGAAGTTAGCGGTTTTAAGGTACAGATCTACGCCAAATACACCCTTGAACAGCACCAGTATGAAAGGAATGAACCAGACTATCTGCCCCAGCAAAAATGCCCACTTGAGCAGGTTCAGGCGCCTGGTCTTGTGTTCTGCCAACTGCTTTTGCACGACAGTGACGGGCTGACTAAAATCCATGTCCTGCAAGGCATGGCGCAAGCGGTGATTGCATATCGGCATGGCGACGGTCCATGCCAGCAGGGCAAATGCAGGCAAGGCAAATTGCCAGTTGCTGATGTGATGCGAAAGAAACCAGATCAGGTATATCAAGACTGGTGTGCCAGCGATGATTTCATATTTATCTGTCCAGCTCCATTTAGCGATGTCGCGCCTATGCTGCTCCAGCAAGGATAATCGCAGCATCTGGGTATTCATTCTGACGGCCTGTTCCAGGCGCTGGTCGCGGGCTTGCCATTCGGTTTTCAAGAGATCGAGATTCATGTCAGCTACTTTCTGCAAAACGGGTTTGCAATTTCTGTTTGATGCGCGTCATGCGCGTGGCAACATTGGCGGCACTCAGCCCCATGATGCTGGCGATTTCGTCATTGCTGTGGCCATCCATGAACAACAGGATCAGGGCGCGGTTAAGTTCATCAAGCTCGCTGATGAGTTTATCAAGCGTGCGCATATTGTCACTCTGGGCGTTGTAAAGCTGGTCTGCCTCGGCAATGTCGAGACCAAATTCTTCCAGCGGCAGGGTATCGCGTACCTGTCGCGTCTCACTGCGGTAGTGTGATATAGCGACATTCATGGCGATGCGGTACATCCAGGTAGAAAACAGTACACGCTGATCAAAACTGCGAAAAGATCTCCACAACTGCATGACCATGTCCTGCACCAGGTCACGCCTGTCTTCTGCTTGGCGGCAATAGCTATAGGCGAGCTTATACAGCAGGCGTTTATGCGCGGCGAGTTGCTGCAAGAAGAGTTCTTCGTCCATATGCCCGTTCATATACTCGTTCATATACCCCGGGCCCTCGCAGGCCGCGGGCCATTCAAGTGCTTGCCTATCCAGGTAAACCTGACCAGATAGTGATAACTGAGCAAAGCCACAGCCAGCGTCCCCAGCAAGACCGCTGCCAGTTTGATGGCCCAATGCCACTCACTGCGCGACACCAAAGCCTGCAAAGCCATCACCAAGGGCAGGTGCACCAGATAAATCCAGTAAGATGCATCAGCCAGATAGCGTACCCTGGTGTTTGCCTGCCTCATGCAGCTTAACGCCACACCAGTCAGGCCAAAACAAAAATGCCAGGCAGCCGCCGCATATAGCCAGGCAAAAATCAATTTGCTTTCATCGTGCACTGCGGGCACCAGTCTTGGTACCAGGCCGCCCAGATAAAGACAGATAGCGCTCATCAATAGTGCAAGACCCAGGTGCCAGCGCCAGCGTTGCTGCCACCGTGGCAATGTAGCAGGTGATTGCTGCAACATCCAGCCAAAGCCAAACGCCATGCCAAAACTGACCCAGGCTGCCCGGCCAGGGTAGAGTGACTGATCTGGCGTAGGCACGCCAAACCAGCTCACCCAGTAAGGCGTATAAAACAAGGCAAGCGCCACCGGCAGTGCCAGCAACATGGGGCCAAGCCAGCCTGACATTACGGGCATGAGCCAATCTGCGCAGCGTCTCATTTGCGGCAAGATACCCAGTTGCCTGCAGACAGCCCAAAGACCCAGATATATCACATACAGCAGCGTCAGCATATACAAAAACCACAAGTGCGCAAGCGGGAAACTGTCAGCCGTAAAAGCCGGTGGCGGCGGTGACTTTTGTGGCAGGCTACCGCCATTGCGCACCCAGGCAGCCAGCACGATGGCGGCAACGATCGCTGCAAATATCACAGGCCAGCCAAGTAGCAAGGGCAGGGTGATGCGTTTGAGCCTGTCCTTGATAAAACCAGCCCAGCCTTTCTTTTGCAAAACCAGGTGGGCAAAATAACCAGCCAGCATAAAGAATAAAGGCATCCTGAACATATGGATGACAAAAAACACTGGTCCAAGCAGCTGGGTTTTTTGATCGTCACTGACCATCCAAAAAAATGTGGCGCCAGGCAAAAAAGAAATGCTCGCATGCAAAAGCATGCCCAGCAACAAAGCCCCGGCACGCAAGGCATCCAAGCCATGCAGACGCTCGCCAGTTGCTGCCGTTTGCACGGTACTGACATGTGCAGGTAATGTAGATTGGTTTGCATTACCTGCATTAATAGTGGCATCGCTCTGCATGATGGCTCAGTTCGCTAAATTCGCAGCGCGTTGAAAACGGCTGGCAGCAATTGCCGGATTATTTTCCACCGCATCCACCACTATGCTCATGCGCTGCGCAGAACCTTTGGTACCTATCTCAAAACGATAAGCCACCATCAGGCCATCATGCAGGCGATAATCACTGGTATAGACTTCCAGCTCAGTCATGCGACCCATGACAGGGCGCTTTTGCAGGCGCTTGATCTCCAGAAAACTGTCGGCATCCAGATAGATAGTCGATTCACCCGTAGCAGGAATGCTGACCTTCAGCACATGCACACGCCGCCCATCAAGCTTCTCCATACCCGCATATTGCAAGGGGAACCCGCGCTTTTGCGACGCCACCAGTATCCCGTCAAAATAACTTTCTTCGAGCATGGCAGGCAATTCTTCGGCTGATAAATCAACCGCCTTTTTGCCACTAGTCAGAAAGGGGTCTATCTTCCACGCATCTTTACCATCATAAGCCGATACCTGTGTTTGCCCTTGCACCAGCACATCCCGCCGTAACAGGTTGGGGCGCTTTGCTTCTACTGTCACCGGTATGTCAAACGGCGCCATCCCTATGATGCGCAATTTAACGCGGCGCGACTGCGACTTGCTCACATCCCCCAGCGCCGCCAGATGCGCTTGCATCACGCGCTCCAATGTTATATCGGCATTGGCTGGCAAGCTGGCTTTGGCAGGCTGCGCAAATGCGCTGCAAGACCAGCATGCATAAAATAAGACAAGTATAAAACCGCGCATTAAAATCAAACCGTACATGATATCTCCCGGAAATAATGAGTTCATGTCTAGCGAGCTTGATGCATAGCTTCGCTAAACCCTTGCTCTGTTATTCGCCGGGGATAAGAAAAATTTACAGTTTTTCTGAAATTTTTTTTATAGACATGAGAGCACGAATTCTCATGCATGGTTAATCAGCTCTGCATTGGTTATAATCTGCCCATGCGCATTTCTTCCTCATTCCGGCACCTGACGATATGGCTTGCATGTCTTGCCTTGTTGCTCAATGGTTTGCTGCCAGCCATGGCTGGCGGGATGGGGGCGGGCGTGCCTGTTGTCGTTGCGCCTGGGGTTGTCGAGGTTTGTAGTGTTGAGGGTGTCAAGCTTGTTGATGCCGTGACGGGCAAACTGATCAAACTGGTTGCGGGCAAGTCTGCGCAAGACAAGCAGCATATGGCGGCGCATTGTGCTTATTGTGTGCCGCACGCAGGGCATGATTTTGTGTTGCCTGGTGCTTTGTCCTGTCCGCCAGAGGGTAAGTTGGCAGAGGCAGCGCCTTTGTTGTTTTATCAATCTCCCCACGTTTTATTCATCTGGACGGCGGCGCAGCCGCGTGGCCCGCCTCTCCATCTGGTTTGATTCTCCCTGCTGTTTTGCCCCTTGCTCACCGGTGTTGTTCGTGAGCAGGTAAGACGATATCAATCCATCATCTCATTATGATTAATGGCGATGAATGAAGAAAAGAAATCAACATGAAACGTCGTTCTGTACTGACCCTGCTGGGCAGCCTGTCTTTGCTGGCTTGCAGCCGCACGCCTGTGACTTTTACCGGCATTGATATTACGGGTGCCAATTATGCCAATGATTTTCATCTGCGCGGGCATGATGGCAAGGACTACAGCCTTGCCAGTTTCAAGGGTAAGCATCTGCTGATATTCTTTGGTTTTACCCAGTGCCCGGATATTTGCCCAACAGCCCTGAGCCGTGCAGTACAGATACGCAAATTGCTGGCAGACAAGGCTGAGCAATTGCAGGTTATTTTTATTACTATAGACCCGGAAAGAGATACACCTGAATTGCTGGCACAATACATGAAAGCATTTGACCCCAGCTTTTTGGGCCTGTATGGCGACATGAAAGAGACGCAGGAAGCGGCCGCAGCCTTCAAGGTGTTTTACCAGAAGGTGCCCAGCGGCAGCTCTTATACCATGGACCATACCGCAATCAGCTATGTGTTTGATGACAAGGGCAAGATACGCCTGGCATTGAAGCACGAACAAACCGCAGATCAATGTGCAGCAGACTTGCGCACACTGATGACTGCCTGAACTACATTAAAGGAAAAAAACGATGAACAAAATCAATAACATCATGATGGCGGTAGCTACTACTGTATTTGCCATCTCTGCACAGGCACAGGTCACGGTCAGTGATGCCTGGGTGCGTGCCACGGTTGCGCAGCAAAAGGCGACAGGTGCTTTCATGCAGATCAAGTCCGTCAAGGATGTGCGCCTGCTGGAAGTGCGCTCGCCAGTTGCAGGTGTGGCCGAAATTCATAAAATGGAAATGACCGACAATATGATGAAAATGCGCCCCGTCGATGGTATAGACCTGCCTGCCGGCAAGTTGGTGGAACTCAAACCCGGCTCTTACCACATCATGCTGCTGGACCTGAAGGCGCAGGTCAAGGAAGGGGATGTGGTACCTGTGACCCTGGTTGTCGAGGGCAAGGACAAGAAGCGTGAAACCCTGGAGATCAAGGCTATCGCCAAGCCCCTGAACCAGGCAACGCCACATTGATGGAGGCCATATGAGTACAAGCAGAAGAGCAGGGCGTAACAGTTTTATCGAGCTGTTGCAGTGCTTTAATGTTGCGGCAATCTGTGCGCTGGCAGTGTGGCATGCCTATGCATTTTATTTGCATCAGGCCATGTCGCGCGTAGCCAGGCCAGCCGAGATAGAGTTTTTGCCATTGCCTGCGCATCAGCAAACTAACCCGAGGATAATCACATGAAAAAATTTCTGTTTATCAGCATGTTCACCGCAAGCAGCCTGCTGGCACAGGCAGCCCATGCCCATGTTACGCTGGAGCAGGCTACTGCTGCCGCAGGCGCCTACCATAAGCTGACATTCAAAATCGGCCATGGTTGTGAAGGTAGTGCTACTAATGCGGTCAGGGTCAGCATTCCTGAAAATGTCAGTGGTGCCAAACCCATGCCCAAGGCGGGCTGGAAGATCGATACCAGTGTACAAGCGCTCAGCGTACCTTATAACTCGCACGGCAAAACTATCACTCAGGATGTGCGTGAAGTTAGCTGGACAGGCGGCCCTTTGCCTGATGCTTATTATGATGAGTTTTCAATACAGGTGAAATTACCTGAGAAAGCAGGCAAGGTGTATTTCAAGGTCACGCAGTTATGTGAAAAAGGCAGGCTGGACTGGGTGGAAATCCCGGCAGATGGCCAGACTGCCAAAGGCTTGAAAACACCAGCACCAGTGTTGGAAATATTAGAAAAAACAGAAGTAGCGCATCACCATTAAGTATTTTTGTGCGCTTGAAAAATCCCCCATCGTGAAAACACGATGGGGGATTTTTTTCTTATTCACATGCCGTGGCCCGATTTGTCTGCCGAGTCTGGCACATGAATTTACAGGATATTCAAAGTTACTTCGATATTGCCGCGCGTTGCATTGGAATATGGGCACACTTCATGTGCCTTGTGTACCAGGGCTTCTGCTTCGGCACGGTCCATACCAGGCAGACTGACGTTCAAGGTAACAGCCAGACCGAAGCCGCCTTTGCCATTTGGACCTATGCCAACCAGGCCATTGATGGACACGTCAGCAGGCAGTGCGATTTTGCCAGCGGCGGCAACAAATTTCATCGCGCCGATAAAGCAGGCGGAATAACCGGCAGCAAACAATTGCTCAGGATTGGTGCCTTCGCCACCTGCGCCACCCAGTTCTTTTGGTGTCGTCAATTTGACGGAAAGTTGATTGTCGCTGGAAACGGCGCGGCCATCACGACCGCCAGTTGCTGTTGCATTTGCTGTGTAAAGTACTTGCATGGTGAACTCCTGATGTCAATTGACTGGTTGATTTACTGCTTATTTACTAGATTATTAAGTTCGACCGCTGAGTCGATGAATGAACTATAGCGAACAATTTAATTGTGTGCAATCTAAATGTCGATTGTCTTTTTCTATCATCGCGATAGCATCAGTAAGCCAGAATAGTACAAACGATGAGAAATGTTAAGTATTTAGTAATTGATGGAATCATTAACTCAAGAATGATTCGGTCAAGGATTTAATAATTCATTGCGCAAATCACTGAGCTGGCTACGCAATTCCATCAGCGTCTCCTTGCTCTGCCCACTGGCGCAGAGGATTTTTTGTGGAATGTCGAGCGCAGCGTTTCTTAAATCCTTGCCTGCAGGTGTCAGGGTAATCCTGACCTGGCGCTCGTCAGTCTCGTCGCGATGCCTTTGCAGCATGCCATTGGCTTCCAGCCGTTTCAGTAAGGGCGTCAGCGTGCCTGAGTCAAGGAACAGGGCATGGCCTATGTCTTTGACCAGCACATCATCCTGTTCCCACAAGACCAGCATGACCAGATATTGCGGATAAGTCAGGCCCAGCTCTTCAAGCATGGGCTTGTAGGCCTTGGTCAGCGCCAGTGAGGATGAATACAGGGCAAAGCAAAATTGATTTTCCAGTGCCAGCATGTTGACGGGTGTTTCTGCGGGTGTTTTCATTTTTGGGACTCTGGAAAAATTCTTAAATGGATCATATGCAAGCATGATAAACAGTTTTTGTCAGCGCCGTGCTGAACTTGCTTGCACGCAGGCTGACTCCTGAGGAGGTGCTGCAAGGTATAATGTCGGCCATTGCGCGTGCACTGCCACGCCCCACTGTAGGAGGTAAACCGTGACTTTCATAGAAAAACTTTCCGCTGTCTGGACAGCCAATAATTCCCTGCTGTGCGTAGGCCTTGACCCTGATGTCAGCCGTTTCCCGGCAGAGATAGCTGGTAAACCAGATGCCATTTATACATTCTGCAAAACCGTGATTGATGCGACCGCAGAGCTGGCTTGTTCCTTCAAGCCACAAATCGCCTATTTTGCTGCCCTGCGCGCTGAAGACCAGTTGGAAGAAATCTGCCGCTATATCAAGACTACTTATCCGCATATTCCAGTGATACTTGACGCCAAGCGTGGCGATATAGGCGCAACAGCGGAGCAATATGCGCGCGAAGCTTTCGAGCGTTATGACGCAGATGCTGTGACAGTCAATCCTTACATGGGTTTTGATTCAGTCGCGCCTTACCTTGAGTGGAAAGACCGTGGCGCCATCGTGCTGTGCCGCACTTCCAATGCGGGTGGCTCTGACCTGCAATTTCTTGATGTCGGTGGCAAGCCCTTGTATCAACATGTGGCGCAACTGGTGGCGGATAAATGGAATACCAATGGCCAATGCGCACTGGTGGTGGGTGCTACCTTCCCAAAAGAACTGGCGCAGGTGCGCGCAGTCATCGGTGACATGCCTTTGCTGGTGCCGGGCATAGGTGCCCAGGGTGGCGATATTGCCGCGACTGTGCAGGCAGGTAAAACAGCAAATGGCACAGGCATGATGATTAATTCTTCACGGGCCATTTTGTATGCCCAGCCAGTTGCTGGTGAAAGTACGGTTGATGCCATCCGCCGTGTGGCTTTAGAAACACGCGACGCTATCAATGCACACCGTGAATAAATGATATTCACCGGGGTATCACGATATCCCGGTATTTCTTCATGATCAAATCATAGTAACCATTTTGCTTGAGCAGCTTCAAGACCTCGTCCAGTTCATCCCTCAGCGCTTCAAAATGCGCCTTCTTGGCAAAGCCGAAGTAGGTTTCCTGTTCCTGTAAGACAGGGTGGAGCACCTTGGAATTATTCAGCAAGCCCATTTTCTTCATGTCATGAATAGCCCCAAAATGGTTGCTGATGAGGATATCGAAGCGCTTAGCCAGCGCCATGTTGATGGCATTGGTCTGGTCGCTGGCCAATTCTACGCTTAACAAACCGCTCTTGCTGAATTCATCAAACTTGCTGCCATAACTCATACCCCTCACTGCACCAAACCTGTATTGCGACAGGTGGCTGAGTTCGCCATCAAAGCTAATATTGCTATCATTCTTCACCCACAGGCTGATGGTCAGCAGCAAGACGGGTTCCTTGGTGTAGGTGATGAATTTTTCGCGTTCAGGAGTTTTGAAAGCCGTAAAGATGCGATCAACTTCACCGCTTTTTACTATCTCCAGGCTGCGCCGCATGGGGTAGACATGGATGGTGACCTGATGCCCCATCAGCCGGAAAGCTTCTTTAACGATATCAACGGCGATGCCTTTAACCTCACCTTGTTCTACATACTCGTAGGGTGGGGAACTCAGACTTGCCAGTTTGAAAGTGGCGGCAATACTATCCGGAGTGAGCAGCAGGGCCAGCACGATTGCCAGCAGCGATAGAAAAATGGTGCGCATCTGGTTACCTCTTTCAGATGCCACACTCATCAGGTGGACGCGCAAAAATGTGGTGAAATCCGGATGGCAATGAGTCTGCGCAAAAGACGCAAACTCATTGCCCGCAGCAAAGTCAATTCATTGTGTCGCTTGATAATGTGCGCTTATTTTGCATTGTGATCTGCATTAGAAACTGTGACGTATGCCCACATGCAGGGCACTGTCACCGGAACCGGCTTCAATGGCGCTGCCTACTGTGTAGCCAGCACCATTCTTGTTGTCTATCTTTGCGTAAGCCCCATACAGATCCGTTCGCTTGGACAATGAATAGATATAGGCCACTGCCAGTTGGCTTGCGTCCTGATTTTTCACGGTCTTGTCGTCTTTGCGGATATACGATGCCAAAATCTTGTTGTTACCAAATGGCACAGTTACACCCAGTAAGAAATCTGTGGAATCTGTTGAAGCTGTCGGTGCAATCAGGCTGCCGAAAGGATTGGCTGTATTGCGCAATGGTGAGCTGTTCAGGCCTTTGTTAACGCCGTAGGCCAGATGGGCTTTGGCCATACCAAAATCGTAGGTGGCAGCCAGCAAAGTGGTCTTTCCATCGTCCGTATTTTTCAGTATGGCCGTGTCATTGTTGCGGTTGTGGTAGCCCAGACGCACAGCGAAGGGGCCAGAGGTATAGGCAATGGCAGCACCAAGCTGGCGACTGGCAGAGTTATCACCGGCAGTTTCGCCAAAGCCATATGCCAGCTCACCCGTCAGGCCATCAAAAGAAGGTGTGACATATTTCAAGGTATTGTCCATACGGCTGGAGCCTGTGCCGGAATTAGGCATGATGTTGGCGGCGTCACCCGCGAAACCGGTACCAAAAGGATCTGCAAAAGCCAGTGTCAGGTATTCTGGTGTGTACTGACGACCAGCAGTCAGCGTACCAAAATCACCCTTGACGCCGACATAGGCCTGACGTCCAAACATCAGGCCACCCTGGCCCGATGAGCCTGTATCGACATTGATGCCGCTTTCCAGCAGGAAGAATGCAGACAGACCGCCACCCAGATCTTCAGTGCCTTTAAAGCCCAGACGAGAGCCGGAACCGATGCCACTGGTCAGTTTACTGACAGAGCCTGCGCTGCTGCCTCTTTCCAGCGCGATGCCCATATCGACGATGCCGTAAATGGTCACAGAAGATTGTGCAGAAGCGGCGCTGGCAAAAATGCCAGTAGCGCCAATGGCGCTAAGTAAGGCTAAAGCAAGGGAGGTCTTTTTCATTTGATTCTCTCAAAAAATAGATAAGGAAACGATGTCGCTGTTAAAAGAATCGCCGTTGCTATGAAGCTTCACTGGGTGAATGCATGCTTGCGCGCTGCGTATCCATTTGATCCGGGATCAGCGATAAGGGCGATTACCAACCGAAAATCCTGTGATTGCAGTCGGTAATTTATTATCGATGAAAAATAAGATATTTACATATAAATTATTAATAAAACGTTGATAAATAATTGAAAATGCGTTGTTAAAAAGTTGAAATTGAGTAGAGGGAAATATTTTTAATGAAGAATCTTGTCTAAAGATTTTTAGACATGCGTTTAAAAAAATAGCCAGTGACATGCCGTCACTGGCTATTTTTTCTTAGCTCATGCTTTCGCCGTAAATGATGGGATGAGGAATGATATAAATCATATAAAAATCATGCCTTGCCATACCCACCACCACCCGGCGTTTCAATCACGAAAATGTCGCCAGGCTGCATCTCGGTGCTGGCAACAAAACCCAGCTCTTCAGTCCGGCCATCATTCCTGAAGACATAGTTTTTACCGCAGGCACCAACGGCACCGCCGGCGGCACCAAAGGGCGCATACACGCGATTATTCGAGAGTATTGAAGCCGTCATCTTTTCCAGGAAGCGTATCTTGCGCACGCCGCCATTGCCACCATGCCAGCGGCCAACACCGCCTGAATCTGGCTTGATTTCATAGCTCTCCAGCCTGACGGGGTAGCGCCATTCCAGTATCTCCGGATCAGTCAGGCGTGAATTCGTCATATGCGTTTGCACTACGTCGGTACCATTGAAACCTTCACCCGCACCAGAGCCACCAGAGATGGTTTCATAGTATTGATAATCATCATTACCAAAGGTGAAGTTATTCATGGTGCCTGGTGAAGAGGCCACCACACCCAGCGCACCGTAGAGTGCATTGGTGATGCAACTTGAGGTTTCCACATTGCCGGAGACTACAGCTGCCGGATAGCGTGGATTGAGCATCGAGCCTTCAGGGATAATGACTTTGAGTGGTTTCAAACAACCGGCATTGAGCGGGATGTCGTCGTCAATCAGGGTCCTGAACACATATAAAACCGCAGCCATGCAAATCGCGCTCGGTGCATTGAAATTGTTATTCAGTTGCGGCGAGGTGCCGGTGAAATCGACTTCGGCAGAACGTGATGCATGATCTACGCGAATGGCAACCTTGATGATTGCACCATTGTCGAGCTTGTATTCATAGCTGCTGTCTTGTAATGCGGTGATGACACGTCTTACCGCTTCTTCTGCATTGTCTTGCACATGACCCATATAGGCCTGCACGACATTGAGGCCATAGTGCTGCACCATCTTGAGCAATTCATCGACACCTTTCTGATTGGCGGCAATCTGTGCCTGAAAGTCAGCCAGGTTTTGATGGACATTGCGGCAAGGGTATTTGCCGGAAGAGAGCAGGGCGATGGTTTCTTTTTCCAGTAACTTGCCCGCGCTGACCAGTTTGAAATTATTGATCAACACACCTTCTTCTTCCACTACCGTGCTGTCTGCCGGCATGGAGCCAGGTGTGATGCCGCCTATGTCGGCGTGGTGGCCGCGTGAGCCTACATAAAACAGCACTTCGGTGCCTTCTGCATTAAATGCAGGTGTGATCACCGTCACGTCAGGCAGGTGTGTACCACCGTTGTACGGGTCATTGAGCATATACACGTCACCCGGCTGCATGCTGCCTGCATTGGCGCGGATGATGGTCTTGATACTGTCGCCCATGGAACCCAGATGCACAGGGATATGTGGTGCATTCGCAATCAAATTGCCTTCTGCGTCAAACAGGGCGCATGAGAAATCCAGACGCTCTTTGATATTGACCGAGAAGGCCGTATTTTGCAGGCGCAAGCCCATTTGTTCGGCGATACTCATGAACAGGTTGTTGAATACTTCCAGCATCACCGGGTCGGCCTTGGTACCTATGGCCTGCCGTTTGGGGCGTGCTTCCAGGCGGGTGAATACCAGATGATTAAGTGCGGTGACTTCTGCACCCCAGCCTGGTTCTATGATGTTGGTGGCATTTTTTTCTGCAATGATGGCCGGGCCCTTGATTTTGTCACCAGGGCGCATGTCGTCACGGTCATACAAACCTGTGTCATGCCATTGTCCGCCTGAGAACAACCGGACGATTTCCACTGGCTGCAAAGCCTGATCATCTTCTCTTGGCGGCAGGTAGTCAGGGCTTTCATTACCTTCACCAGAGTGTCCTATGGCTTCTACAGAAATCGCTTCAATGACGAGCTGCTTGTTGGACATAAGGAATGAATAGCGTTTTTTGTAGGCAGATTCAAACTGATAAGTCATGCTGGCAATATCCTGCATGGCCACCACGATAACAGAGTCAGTACCCTCATAGCGCAAGTGCACACGCTGCTTGACGCTGAGGTTTTCTGACGCAACACCCTGGCTCAGTAAATCATTGCTGGCTGCATCGGACAAGCGCGCCAGTTCTTTTTCCAGTGCGGGTATGGAGGTGGGCGCCAGCGGCAATTCCATGGCCAGTTCGCGCATGGCAGTCTGGTCTGCCAGGCCCATGCCATAAGCAGACAAGACACCTGAGAATGGATGGGCAAATACCTTGGTCATGCCCAGCGCATCTGCCACCAGGCAGGCATGCTGGCCGCCTGCGCCACCAAAGGTAGTCAGGGTATAGTCAGTCACATCATGGCCGCGCTGTACAGAGATAAATTTAATGGCATTGGCCATATTGCCAACCGCAATTTCAATAAAGCCCTCAGCTACTTCTTCAGGGGACTTGCGTATGCCTGTGGCTTTTTCTATCTCTGCTGCCATGGCGGTGAATTTTTCTACAACGGCATCACGGTCAAGTGACATGTCTGCTTTGGGGCCAAACACTTTGGGGAAATAAGTTGGCTGGATTTTACCCAGCATCACATTGCAATCAGTCACCGCCAACTGACCACCACGCCGGTAGCTGGTAGGGCCGGGATTGGCACCAGCACTGTCCGGGCCCACGCGATAACGGGTACCGTCAAAATGCAGGATGGAGCCGCCGCCAGCAGCAACGGTATGTATGCTCATCATCGGTGCCCGCATCCTGACACCGGCAACCTGGGTTTCAAACTCACGCTCGAACTCACCAGCGTAGTGAGATACGTCAGTCGATGTGCCGCCCATGTCAAAACCGATGATCTTGTCAAAACCTGCAGTCTGGGCAGTACGCACCATGCCAACGATGCCGCCTGCCGGGCCTGACAAGATAGAGTCCTTGCCCTGGAAGCGGTGAGCATCTGTCAAGCCGCCATTGCTTTGCATGAAGAACAGGCGCACGCCATCCATCTTGCTGGCGACCTGGTCAACATAGCGGCGCAGAATAGGGGACAGATAGGCATCCACTACGGTCGTGTCACCACGCGAGATCAGCTTCATCATCGGGCTGACCTTGTTGGAAATCGAAATTTGCGTAAAGCCCGCTTCAGCGGCCAGCTTACCTATGATGTCTTCATGCTGGGTATGTCGGTAGCCGTGCATGAGCACAATGGCCAGTGCGCGGTAACCATCTTTATAGAGAGTAGCCAATTCATTTTTGACCTCAGCTTCATCCAGGGCTTGCAACACATTGCCATGTGCATCGATGCGTTCATCAACTTCCACGACTTTTTCATATAAGAGTTCTGGCAAGACGATATGGCGGTCAAACAGGCGAGGGCGGTTTTGATATGCAATGCGCAGGGCATCGCGAAAACCTTTGGTAATAATGAGCGCAGTCGGGTCACCCTTGCGTTCCAGCAGGGCATTGGTGGCAACGGTGGTGCCCATCTTGACGGCAGACACCAGCTCAGGCGAAATATTCTGGTCGGCTGTCAACCCCAGCAGGCCCTGTATGCCTGCAACGGCTGCATCTTTATATTGTTCAGGATTTTCTGACAGCAGTTTATGGGTCAGTAATTTGCCATCCGGGCGGCGCGCCACGATATCGGTAAACGTACCACCTCTATCTATCCAGAATTGCCAGCGTTGATCTTCAACGAAGTCATTGTGTGCCTGTTTCTGTTCGTTCATTTTGCAACCACCTTTCATAAAGAGATGTTGCCGTTTTGCCGGCAAAGTCTTATCTCGGTCTGGAGCCATTTCCGCCCGGGCCTGCAAACTTTGTGTCAAAAATCAGACATATATTTGTTTGCATTTTATGCCGGGAAATATCAGAAGTAATGGATACCTAATATTAAAAAAGCAAAAATTTCACTGTTCTTGTGCATTGCCGCCACTGCGTGGTGCAGTTCTTTTCATTCTGGTTTTCATCTTAATAACAGCAAGGAAAAAAAATTTATAAACATCTTGTAGATTTTTCCTTTGATGATATTGTAGTAGTTATTGAGATTAAATGTAAGATATTTTATTGACGTTTTATCGATAAAACGTTTACGATATAAATGTAGAAGCGCACATGGAAGAGGCAAATGATGTCGGATTCAATTAGCAACAAGCTTAGTTTTTCCTGCGTATTTGCTCTTTCTCGCAAGAGATTTGCTGGTATTTATATGTTGGTGGCAGCAGTCATCACTACAAATGCACAGGCTGAGGCGATGGATATACGCATCGCCACCGCCTATGCTGCAGATAACTTCCAGACCATGAATTTGCAACAGTTCGCCAGGGAAGTAGCAGGTGCCAGTAATGGCCAGGTCAAGATGACTGTGTTTCCTGCTGGCAGCTTATTAAAACCGGCAGAGATATTTCCTGGTGTAGTGAACGAAAAAGCCGAGGCTGGTGAAGTCATCATGTCCAGCCTGGCAAAAGAGATACCGGTGTTTGGGCTTGATTCTTTACCATTCACCGTCAGGGGTTATGAAGATGCACATAATCTGTGGATGGCTTCCAAAACGGAAGTGGAAAAAGCACTGACCAAGCGTGGTTTGAAGTTACTGTATTCAGTACCGTGGCCACCTCAGAATCTGTATTCCAAAAAGCCGCTGAGTTCGCTGGCAGATTTCAAGGGTATGCGCATGCGTAGTTATAACCCGGCCAGTGAGCGCATCGCCGAGTTGGCAATGGCGACTGCAGTACCAGTACAGGTGATAGACCTGGAAAAGGCGATCGCCAGCGATAAACTGGATGTGATGATTACCTCAAGCTGGACCGGGGTAGAAACCAAGGCCTGGAGCAAGATGGCGTATTACTATCAAGCGAACGCATGGATACCAAAAAATATTGTCTTCATCAGCCAGAAAGTGTTTTCCAGATTAGCTGCCGAGACGCAAAAGAAAATGATGGATGCCGCCCAGGCCGCAGAGAAACGCGGCTGGACTATGAGCCGCGAAAGTGATGCTGGCTTTGAAAACCAGCTACGCAATAACAAGATCAAAGTAGATCGGGTAGATGCACTATTAAGAAATAACCTCGACAGGCTGGGAGAACAGTTTGTCAGGGAGTGGTTAAAAACAGCAAGCAGCGAAGAAGTATCGATTTTGTTGAAATACACGACTGAAAGGTCGATGAAGTAAATCTTTGGCTGACAAGTACCAAGGAATCTTTGATTAAGTGTAGCGAGCGGCGCTAGTTTTGGGTTAAGAAGCGCAGTCGTACGATTGTACGGCGAGCATCGCAGGCCCAAAATAGCGCCGCGCAGTAACTTAATCAGAGATTTCCTGGCGAGTGCAGGCAAAGGCAGATGTGGCAGCATAGGAAATGGCTCTCTTCAGAGTAAGAGTAGAGGGCTTACATTTAATTAAATTGGAGCGTTTAATAATGTTTACAAATACCATCAAAAAAATTGCCCGTGCCGGCCTTCTGGTCAGTTTGGGGCTCAGTTTTTGCTACTCTGCCTATGCGCAGCAAGAAATCAAGATAGGCGTTATCTATCCATTGTCCGGTGCTGCTGCATCCTCAGGCAGTGAAATGAAAAACGCGCTGGAACTGGCTGCTGATATCGTCAACAACGGTGCCAAAAGTGTTCCCAACCTGCCATTTTCTGCTGGTGGTGGCTTGCCTAATCTGAAGGGTGCAAAAATTAAACTTGTATTTGCTGACCACCAGGGTAATCCGCAAATCGGCGCGACTGAAACAGAAAGGCTGATTACGCAGGAAAAAGTAGTCGCCATCGTTGGTGCCTACTTTAGTAACGTGACGGCAACGACCAGCCAGGTGGCAGAAAAATACAAGATCCCCTATGTGAATCCTGAGTCATCTTCATCGACGCTGACGCAGCGCGGCTTCAAATGGTTTTTCCGCACTACAGCCCATGATGATTTGTTCGTTCATAATTTCTTTGAATTTTTCAAAGAGCTGGAAGCCAAAAAAGGCATCAAGGTCAAGCAACTGGCCACTTTCAATGAAAACACTTTGTGGGGTAATGAGACCACCAAGCTGGAAACCAAGCTGGCAGCAGAAAAAGGCTACAACCTGGTAAAGACGATCGTCTATCCCGCCAAGAGCACGCAACTGACTTCTGAAGTTCAGCAATTGAAATCAGCCAGCCCGCAAGTCGTCATGCAGTCTTCTTACTTGGGTGACGCCATCATGTCCATGAAAACCTATAAGGAACTGGGCTTTTCACCTGACATGATCCTGGCGAACAATGCTGGCTTTACCGATACAGAATTCCGTCGCACGCTGGGCAAGGATGCTGATTACGTCATCACCCGCGAAGTCTGGTCACCAGATCTGGCAAAAAATAATCCGCTGATAAAACAAGTCAATGATTTGTATAACAGCAAATACAAGGCTGACTTTACCGGCAACTCTTCGCGCACTTTTACTGGTCTGATGACACTGGTTGACGCGATTAACCGCGCCGGTTCTACCGAGCCAGAAGCCATCCGCAAAGCATTGACTGAAACCAATATCCCTGCCAATAAACTGATTATGCCTTGGAAGGGTGTGAAGTTTGATGAACATGGTCAGAACGTTTTGGGTTCCGGCATCCTGGTGCAGATCATTGATGGTAAATACAACACAGTATGGCCGTTTGACCTGGCGACCAAGGATGTGGTGTGGCCAATGCCTAAGTGGGATCAACGCAAATAATAAAGCTCGTAAAACATGAAACATGCTCGCCGGGCCCTTGGCTGGGTGAGCAAAAAGATACTCAGTAAATTGTCTGACGAATACCTGACGTCGGTTTTACATAGCTATACATAAGAGGAAGTGCGAGGAGAAATATGTCCCTTGAAATTATTATTCAAACCCTGGCGTCAGGGATCTTGATCGGTTTGATCTATGCGCTGGTGGCGATAGGGTTGACGCTGATATTTGGCGTCATGGATGTCGTCAATTTTTCCCATGGTGAATTTCTGATGTTCGGCATGTATTCCAGTTTCTGGATGTACTCGCTGTTTGCATTGGACCCCATATTTACCCTGCCTTTAACGGCGCTGTTTTTATTTGCGCTTGGTGTCATCCTGTACAAACTGATCATCAAAAAGATCACCAATGCACCCATGCTGTCGCAGATTTTTACTACCTTTGGATTGATGATGT
Organism: Undibacterium sp. Ji42W; assembly: GCF_049340405.1. Classification (NCBI taxonomy): domain Bacteria; kingdom Pseudomonadati; phylum Pseudomonadota; class Betaproteobacteria; order Burkholderiales; family Oxalobacteraceae; genus Undibacterium; species Undibacterium sp. Ji42W. Next base: position 142,748 of record NZ_JBMPOV010000008.1, on the reverse strand, counting down.
TGTTCCGCGGTCTGGCGCAGTTTTTCTGGAAACCAGACTTCAGGACGGTTGATCATTCCATCGTGTCTGGCGCGGTACAAATATTCGGCATACAGGTGGGCATGCCGCAGGTGACTGCGGGTGTCGGAGCTATTCTGGTAACGATGGGCATTTATCTGTTCCTCACCAAGACCCGTGCCGGTGCTGCGCTGGAAGCAACCGCTGCAGACAAGGAAGCCGCACAACTGATGGGCATAGATTCACAAAAAATGTTTGCCATGGCCTGGGGCATAGGTGCGGCTTGCGCTGGTGTGGCGGGTGCTTTGCTGTCCACCTTCTTTCCCATCTTCCCGGAAGTGGGCGCGAACTTCATCCTGATTGCTTTTGTGGTGGTAAACCTGGGTGGTTTCGGTAGCGTAATTGGTGCCTTGTTTGCCGGGATTATTGTCGGTGTCATTGAGGTCATGGGAGGTTTCCTGATCGGGCCGCAATATAAATTGGCATTGGTGCTTGGCTTGTTCCTGGCGGTGTTGATGTTCCGTCCGCAAGGACTGATGGGTAAGCAATAGCGTAGAAAAAAGGTAGAGATATGAACATACAAGACAAAACCGTGATCTCGGCGCATGAATTGCTGGCACCAGACTCACATGGCAATTCATCGGTGAAGTACATACTGCTGGCCCTGTGTTTGGTTGCTGCGTTGCTGGTACCTGTGGTGGTTAAAGACCCGTCACACCAGAATCTGGCAATATTGATTTTGATGGCTGCACAATTGGGCGTTGCCTGGAATATCGTTGGCGGTTATGCGGGCCAGGTCTCGCTGGGGCACGTCGCCTTTTACGGGCTGGGTGCTTACACCTCGACACTGCTGTTGACGCAATTTGGCCTGAACGCCTGGGTGGCCATGATCTGTGGTGGCGTATTGGCGGCGGCAATCAGTCTCATCATAGGCTGGTCATGCTTTCGCCTTAACGGACATTACTTTGGCATGGCAACCATTGCGGTGGCTGAAATCATCCAGATCATTTTTACCAACTGGGAATACGCTGGCGCTGCCGTTGGCCTGACCATACCGATGGACCAGCAAGGCTGGGGCAGCATGATATTTACCGACAAGGCACCGTATTACTACATCGCCCTCGGCCTCTTGCTGGTGACGCTGGCAGTGAATTACTGGATAGAACACAGCTATCTTGGCTATTACTTCCGCGCCATCAAGGATGAACCAGATGCTGCGCGCAGTCTAGGTATCAACCTCAGCCGCTACAAGCAAATCGCTTTTGCCGTCAGCAGCTTCTTTACCGCCATTGGTGGCAGTCTGTACGCTCAGAAGGAATTGTATATAGACCCAGGCTCAGTCCTGCACACAGGTCTGTCGATCAAGATGGCACTGGTATCTATCCTGGGTGGGGTAGGTACTTTGCTGGGACCAGTCATCGGTGCAGGTGTACTCACTTTCATTGAAGAAGGTACGCGTGCCCTGTTTGGTGGGTCAGGTCGTGGTACTGATCTGGTGATTTATGCAGCATTGATCGTGGTGATTGCCGTGTATTACCCGACAGGCGTATTGGGCTGGATCAAGCAATTTTTTGCGCGCAGAAAAGCCGTCAAGGCGCAAAAGGAACAAGACGTACAAGAAGCAAAAAGGGAGGCAGCATGAGCTTGTTGCGAGTAGAGAGCGTCAGCAAACGCTTCGGCGGCATCACCGCCAACCAGGATGTCTCATTTGAAGTGGGCGCGGGCAAGATCGTCGGCCTGATAGGTCCGAACGGTGCAGGCAAGACCACGATGTTCAATTGCATTGCCGGATATGCGCCGCCAACTACCGGTGAAATCTGGATGAATGATATCAAGGTATCCGGCATGCGCCCTGAGCAATGCGCGCGCGCTGGCATAGGCCGCACCTTTCAGGTGGCACGTACTTTCACCAGCATGACAGCGCTGGAAAACGTCATGGTAGGTGCCTTCCTGATCAACAAGAATGTGGGTGATGCGAGACAAAGTGCGGCAAAATTGTTGAGCTTTGTCAACCTGGGCCAATTCAAGGACAAGCCTGCCGGCAGCATGACCATCAGTGAACAGCGCCGCCTTGCCGTGGCACGCGCGCTAGCCGTCAGGCCGCGATTGCTGCTGATGGATGAAGTCATGGCGGGTTTGAATCCGACGGAAGTCAAAGAGACGGTGGACGTGGTCTTGAAAATTCGTGAAGAAGGCATTTCCTGCCTCATCGTAGAACACGTATTGGAAGGCATTATGCCGATTGCAGATGCCATTGTCGTGCTTGATTATGGCAAGAAGATAGCCGAAGGTAGTCCTGAACAAGTATCTAACGATCCCAAAGTGATCGCTGCTTATCTGGGAGATGAATGATGCTGCAAGTAAGAAATCTGAGAGTCAGTTATGACGGTGTGCTGGCCTTGTCCAAAGTCGATATCGATGTAGAAAAGGGCAAGATCGTCGCCCTGGTCGGCGGTAATGGCAATGGCAAGACCACCACTTTGCGGGCCATTGCCGGTTTGAATGCGGCGGATGCAGGCCAGATCGTATTCGATGGCAAACCACTGGAAAAAATCCCGGCCAGCAAACGGGTGGGACTGGGGCTGTCGCTGGTACCGGAAGGGCGGCGCATCTTTGCCCGCCTGACGGTGGAAAGGAATTTGCAACTGGGTGCCTATACCCGCCGTGATGATGACGAAGTGGCTGAATCCATAGACACCATGTACACGCTGTTCCCTATTCTTAAAGAAAGGCGATATCAACTCGCCGGCACCATGAGTGGTGGTGAGCAGCAAATGCTGGCGATAGGCCGTGGCCTGATGGCGAAACCAAAATTGTTGTTACTGGATGAACCATCCTGGGGTATCGCTCCGAAATTTGTCACCAAGGTGCTCGACACCATACAACTGATTAATCAGCAGGGTATGTCGATACTGCTGGTCGAGCAAAACCTGCATAAGGCGCTGGCAATTGCGCATAACGGTTATGTCATACAGACCGGCCGTATCGTCATGCAGGGTACGGGGCAGGAATTACTCAACAATGACGATGTCAAAAAGGCGTATCTAGGCGTCTGATCCATATGAAGTTGAACGGACCGACAGCAAGTGCCAGCACTTGCTGCTGGTTTGTTGCGCCCTGGATTTTGGCAGGAATAATGTTTTACTCTTTAGGGGCTAACCATGCTGAACAAGTATATCAGGAACTGGAAGATAGGCCACAAGCTGGGCCTGGGTTTTGCATTTGTCATCTTGCTCATGCTGGCCCTGACTGTGACGGGATATACACAATTGGGTCGGGTCAACCAGGGCGTGAATCTCGTCGTCAAGGAGGTCTACCCCAAAACAGCGACAGTCAACCGTATCAAGTCTGATCTTGATCATATCGCCAGAAGTATCAGGAATCTCTTGCTGCTGTCTACGCTGAATGAAAGAAAGTCCGAGCAGGCGGCAATAGACAAATCAGGCAAACAGATAGAGCTTGATCTGGCGCAGTTTGGCAAACAGGCCAGCTCAGCAGAAGAGAAAAAACTTTTGCAGGCCGTGCTGACAGCAAAGCTGCGCTATCAGCCTGTGCTCGATAAATTCCTCAAGCTGGTGGTGGATAATGAAGTCGAGCAGGCCAAGGACCTGGTCTTGCCCGAGATCGCTCCTTTGCAGGACCAGTATTTTTTGGCACTTGATCAACTCGTGGCCTTACAGGCCACTCAGATGGAGCGCAGCGGTAGTGATGCAGCCTCTATATCTGGTGCCGCACAGATAATGATGATCATCTTGCTGGCGTTTGCAGGTGCAGCGGCAATCCTGATCGCCATCTTTACGACCAGGGCGATTACCGCTTCATTGAAAGCGGCTATCCTGCTTGCCGAGTCGGTAGCGGGCGGCGATTTGCGGGCTGACATAGAAGTCAGGAATAATGATGAAACAGGTCAATTGCTGACATCGCTGAACCAGATGAGCCAGAGTCTGATTAATACCGTAGGCCAGGTCAGGAAGAGTTCAGAAAATATCGGTCTTGCCTCACGCGAAATTGCCAATGGCAATATGGATTTATCCAACCGTACCGAGCAGCAGGCATCTGGTCTGGAAGAAACTGCGGCGTCGATGGAACAACTGACAGCGACTGTCGGCCAGAATGCAGAAAATGCCGCCCAGGCACATGATTTGGCTGGCAAGGCTTACCAGCATGCGAGCAAGGGTGGCAAGGTGATTGATCAGGTAGAACTCACCATGGGCGCGATCAAGGCCAGTTCCAATAAAATAGTGGATATCATCGGTGTCATTGATGGCATCGCTTTTCAAACGAATATCCTGGCCCTGAATGCCGCAGTAGAAGCTGCTCGTGCCGGTGAAAACGGGCGTGGCTTTGCGGTGGTGGCTGCAGAGGTACGCAACCTGTCGCAAAGATCAGCCAGTGCTGCGAAAGAGATCAAGACTTTGATTGCCGATTCAGTCGGGCAGGTGGATGCCGGTGGTAAACTCGTCAATGAAGCCAGCCTGACCATGCGCGATATCGTCAGCTCAGTCCAGCATGTGGCCCAAATCATCAGTGAAATCAGCGCGGCCAGCCATGAACAAAATACCGGCATCGTACAAGTCAACCAGGCCATCAGCATGATGGATCAGATGACACAGCAAAATGCAGCACTGGTAGAGCAGGCGGCTGCCGCAGCCAGGAGCATGCAGGATGAAGCAGAATTGTTGGTCGATACTGTGGCAGTTTTCAAGCTGGAAAAAGCCATACAGGCAAGTCCGGCAAGGGTGGATATATCGGTACATGCAAGACCGGCACTGCGCATGTCCAGTACTAGCAAAGTGCTGCCTGGTTAAGGTGAATATGGCAGGCGAAGTATGAGGGCTGTGGATAAAAACATAAAATATCGATTTTTTATTGATAAATCAATGTGAAAAGACTGACTTTTTGCTCAAAGAAGATAAAATCAGACTATGAATTACGCCAGTCTTTTATTCAATTTATCTTTAAAGAATCATTATGTCCACGACCAAGCCTGTCAAAAAAGCCACCCCAAGTCCGGCTGCATCTACTGCCACGCCGAGGGTACCTATCGTCTCCTCTTCCCATCTGGCTGAGGGCAGGAGTGCAGAATTGAGTGAATTTGAATTTGGAATGATTATCGCCAGCAATGCCTTTAACCGCTGGGCGGTCAGGTGCATGGCTGCGGTGGGTATGAAAGACATGACAATCACCGATGTGTTAGTGCTGCACCATATCAACCACCGGGCGCGCGAGAAAAAATTGGCCGATATCGCCTTCATCCTGAATATTGAAGATACCCACATCGTCAATTATTCATTGAAAAAACTGCAAGCCCTTAAACTTGTGCAGACAGAAAAGCGTGGCAAGGAAATCCTGTATTCGACCAATGAAGCAGGCCGTGATATCTGCCGCCGTTATTCTGAAGTGCGTGAACAGGTACTGGTATCCGCATTGACTGGCGATGGCACCGAGAGTTTCGAATTAAGCGAACTGGCGCGTTTCCTGCGGGTCTTGTCTGGCTTGTATGAGCAGGCGGCCAGGGCTGCGACATCTTTGTAGGCGTCTTATGATCCCCCCCCTTTGCTGCATTAGCTGCCAAGGAGGAGTTGGTTGTAGTTATTGCTCTTGTTGCAATTGCCTGGCTTGCTTCTGGTTCTTTTTGAGATTGATCGCCAGCAAGATGACGATGAGTTTAAAGATCATGAAGGCAATGAAAATACTCAAGGCCAGCGGCAAGATCATCAGGGCAACGGCAATTGCCACGCAGATCGCTGCTAAATGTGGTAGCGGCAATGCCATCATTGCGACAAAGGCTTTGCGGCAAAAATAATAAAATTCGTGAGCAGCCTGGCGCATCAGCACGAATAATTGTTCAGTTTGAGCAGATTTCATTTTATTTCCTTTTATTTTCTGGTTTTATGATGTTACAGCGATGAGTACAGATTACGCCTTCGCGCACTTATCTGCATGGGCTATGCGACGAACTGCAGAAATGCGGGATCAAGAGGTGGTCAGTACCTGTTAAACGAATTTACCCGGTCTCATAATGGATAATTCATGTAAGCAGACTTTGCCAAGCCTGCATAAACAGGTTTCGCAAGGTACAATAAAAAATCGTCAGCATCCTTATTGCTATCATGACAGACCAGAAAAACACTGAATTCGCTTTCCTTGAAGCCTTTACTGCGGAATTGTCTGCCAAAAAGCTGGTATTCCCCACGTCTTTGGGGGCAACCATGAAGATCAGGAAGGCGCTGAGCCAGGCAGACATCTCCACGGACATGGTGACACGCATCATAGGTACTGAGCCAGTTTTGTCTGCCAAAGTGCTGCATTTGAGTAATTCTGCCAGCTTTAATCCCCAAGGCAGGAAAATCACTGATCTGCGTTCTGCCACCAATTTGCTGGGGTTTTCTGCAGTACGCAATCTCGCGATCTCCATAGGCATGAAGCAACTGGCAGAGAATAAATACAATGGAAGCCTGTCTGCCCAGATGGATGGCCTGTGGCGGCGCAGTCTTCGCGTAGCAGCCCTGGCCATGGTGATTGCCAGGACCTATACCCGCCTGAGTGCCGACAAGGCCATGCTGGCTGGTTTGCTGCACGATATAGGTAAGTTCTATATTTTGAATCGCGCCAATCATTACCAGGAGTTGTTCAGTTCCGAGCAGGTGCTATGGGATTTGATCGATCACTGGCATGCCAGCATAGGCAGCGCGATACTGGAAGATTGGGAAATTTCTGAAGATATCCGTGTTGCCGTGCTTGACCACCGTGATCATCAGCCTGGCCCGACGCATAAAGTTGGCCTCATTGATGTGGTCACCGTAGCAGACTTCCTGGATGCGCATTTCGTCAATGAAAGCATCGCCGAACTGGACTGGAATACCGTACCAGCCAGTTTCAAAATACTGAATATCGATAAAGATAATATTGATGCCCTGATGCAGGAAACCAGGACCGAACTGGCTTTGGTTTTGAAGGCTATTAACTAGAGTTGCAATTCCGGCTTCAATTCTGGTTTCAATTCAGCAATGCTCGTATACGTTCGTAACCAGCACGACTAACCGGTACTTGCTCGCCATTTTTCAGGACAGCAACCTGGCTGTCCTTGCTGGTCTTTTCCATCGCTTGCAATGCACTGATCTGTAACAGGAAAGAACGGTGCACGCGTACGAATTTGCTCGCATCTAGTTGCGCTTCCAGATCAGACAGGCTCTGGGTTTTCATGTACGACTTACCGGCTGCGTGGATAAGAATATAGTCATCCTGCGCTTCAACATAATCTATGCTTTCCAACGACACCACATGCACCTGGCCACGGTCACGTATCAGCAGGCGTTGCAGTTTTTCGCTTTGCTGCGTCACTAACGTTTGTATGGCTTGCGTTGATGACAGGGTTTGCTCTGCGAGCAGCTTGCGTGCCTTGATCAGTGCCTCATCAAAACGTTGTTGTGAAAAAGGTTTCAATAAATAATCGACCGCATGCAGATCAAATGCTTTCAATGCGTATTGATCATAGGCAGTCGTAAAGATCACGCCACTGCGCCTGCCAGTTAATTCGAGCACTTCCAGCCCTGACAGTTGCGGCATTTGTATATCCAGCAAGACCAGGTCAGGATTGAGTTTGCTGATGGCATCGACGGCTTCCAGCCCGGTCTCGCATTCACCTATTATTTCTATATCCGGGTGCGCACGCAAGTACTCTTGAGACAATCTTCGGGCCAGTTCTTCGTCATCGACGATCAAGACTTGTAAGCGCTTATTCATGTTTGTTCATGATTGTGTGGTTCAAAAGGCAAGGCTATTTCCAGTATAAATTTTTTGTCTGACCGCTGCCAGCTGACGCGCGCCTGTTCTCCATACAAGGCCAGGAAACGCTGACGCAGATTGCTCAGGCCCAGTCCATTGCCTGTGCTGTTACCTGGGTCAGCGCTGACTGGATTTTCTACTGCAATATGCAACCACCGGTCACGTTGAAATATCGCGACATTGATAGTGCCGCCCTTGGGTAAATTGCGTATGCCGTGCTTGATCGCATTTTCCAGCAGGGGTTGCAATATCATCGGCGGGATCAGCGCAGTTTCTGCTTCAGTAGTAACTTCAAATTCCATGCCCAGTTTTTTACCAAAGCGGATTTTTTCCACTGCCAGGAAATTTTCGCAGAGTAGCAATTCTTCTTTCAGGGTGATTTTTTCTTTCCCCGCTATCGCCAGGGTTTGCCGGAAAAAATCAGCAAGTGCGATCGTCATGGTACGTGCGGCAACGGCATCAATCGTCGTCAGGGCACTGATGGAGTTGAGACTGTTGAACAAGAAGTGCGGATCAATCTGTGAGCGCAAAACTTGCAGTTCAGCGTCCCTGGCCAGCAGGCGTGATGCCGCTTCTCGCCGGTCTGACTCACGGATATTGTCGAAAGCGATGTACACATCAAATGCCAGCAACGCCAGCAGGTAAACGGCAAAGCCGGTGATGAAGAACAGCACCGATAAATGACTGCTCACATGCAGTACTTCCACATCATCTGACGCCAGCACCAATACCTTGTTCCAGCCGTAGCAAAGCCCCAGCCAGCTTATGCCAGAAATCAAGGATGCACTGGCAAAAACCAGCGTCGCCAGGCTGAAACTGCGGCGATTGAAGGGCAGTGAGCGACAAACAAAATAAGCTGAAGAAGTCAGGAAGCTGCCAAACAGCGCCATTGGCAAAGCAAAGATCAATGCAAACGACCAGTTTGCCAGATCAGCTGCCACCAGCAATCTGGCGATCAGCACGCCTGTCATCATCCAGGCAGTGAGATAAACCAAAAAGCGGCGGCGGTCTGACAAAATAGGGTGCATGCAGTGACTTCTTAGTTATTGACTTCTTAGTTATTGACTTCTCAGTTAGTGACTTCAACACCACCCATGACGGCATAACCCTTGATGTAAAGCTTTTTCGCATTCAACATGGGCGGTACCGTTTTATCATCAAAGCCACCGAGTATGGGCGAGCCGTGTGACACCACAGTCCAGTCGTTTGGTACTTTCAGGACGATGCCACCCCACATGGCAAAAACATTCAGGGTCGCTTCTGATTGCATGGACGCGGTGCGTAAATCCAGTTCTACTCCACCCATGATGCAATTGATTTCACCCCCACGAAATTCCTGTGAACTGTTTTGTAACTTGTTGCCACTCATGACAGCGACGATATTGCAAACAGCATCCTGATTCGTGCCATTGTTGATTATTTTTTCCTGATCGCCGATCTTGCCTTTGAATATCACCATCAGACCAGCAAAAATCAGGAAAACAGGCCACCAGTCACGCATGCGGAAATAAATGATGCCCATATGATGCAGGATCAGCAAAGCACCCAGGCCAACAAAGCCACAGCCTATGATATAGCCAGCCGTGGTGTCACTTTTTGATATTTTCAAAGCACCGACGAAGATGAAGACCAAGGGCCAGAAGTGGAAGACTTCACGTACGTTAAACAGATTCAGGTTGTCTAACAGCGCCAGCGCACCAAAAATCAGGAGCATGGCACCAAGCAGTATGCGGCCCTGGGGATTATCGTTTTTCATGATAGTGATCCAAAAATTGTGAGCGTTAATTTTTATTTCTGTACTTCTCTGCTGGCTAGCAAACCACCGACGAGATGCTGGATGCCAAAGGCAATCAAGAGCAAAGGCCAACTGCTGCGGAAGTTCCAGCCCCACAGCTGTTCTATGGATATATACAGCCACAGGGCAAATACCAGGCTGAAGCAACCTTTAGCAATATGCTCAGGCTTGCCGGGACTGACAATATCAACCACGCCGCCAATGGCGATCATGGCTGGCAGTAAAAACCAATAATCAAAGGCGCGAATCAAATCGAGGCGGTCCATCAAAAAGACACTACCCGCGACGATCAGGGTCAGGCCAAAAAACAGATTACCCTTGCTGGGACGCTGTGCTTCAGAATTGCCAGACATATCTTATCCTTTCATTCATCAAAAACTTCTGTGTTTTTGTTTCATGAAACGAGAATACTGAAAGCGCGGATGCTTGTCGCCTCAATTTCGGCGAATGACGGTGCTTCGTCGGTGACTGACGAAAAGCTGATGGAACGAGGTTGGATATGCCGGCAGAGTCAGCAATGTATCAACAGGGCTGACTGGCTATAGCTTTAGCTCAGCAACTGTATGAAATGCTCGGCAGTACGTACGATGCGCTTGGATTCAGTGCCAAACACATCATGCGTCTCTTGCACGATAAATTCATTGGAGCCCTTGGTGCAATACAGCAAACCACGGAAATTCGTGCCCAGATAGGTAAACGGCGCCAGCTTGGTCTTGACTGGCACGTCGCTCCCTATCAGGGTACGCAGTTTGCGTTCAACGTCATACAGGCTTTTTTCATCCAGGGTGACCGTCGCGCCCTTGGGCGTGGGGAAAGTCGACTGAAAGGACGGACTTTGTCCCATGGGATTTCTGAAGGTGATTTTGATACCCAGTTTTAAAAACTTGGATACTGCAGTGAAGTCATTTTCGTCGTACATGGCAATGTCCCGGATTATCGTGCCCGCAAGTAGGTTGGCAGCACTTTATGGTATAGAAAGATTGCCAGAAATCAGTTATTTGCACAACTTTTCTTGTGTGAACATGAGTCAAAAAGACGGGCGTTTTACATACTGTAACCCTTGGCCATCAGCACTGCACCTGCAAGTATGAACAGGATGCCAGCCAACTCCAGCTTCAAAATCGTTTGTACGGTGTTGGCTTGCGCCTCAGGAAATACCGGCAACTGGTTTTGTTTTACCACTTTGCCCCAGCGCAGGAACACCAAAGTGGGGTAGACAGACAGCAAGCCCACGATGATAAAGGCAGTCATCTTGAGCAAGAATGCATGATTATGCAGATAGTAATCCTGGCCTTTTTCAAAGTACATCACACGCAAGACACCCAGCACGATGATGAGCATGGCGCTCACGCCATAGATACTGTCGATAAAGCGCAGACTCCTGGCCGATGAGACAGTCAGGGGCTGGCGCACCAGCACGAGTTCTGCCAGCAGCATGCTGACCAGGGTAAAGGCAGCGATATGATGCAGCAAGGCGACGATGATATTCATAGCGATGGCTCCTTTGACGGCTGGCAGGGTAGTGCAGGAAGTCTAAGCCATTTATGCCTTGCTTGCTTAAAAAATAAGATCAAGCTTGTGAACTTTGTCGCCAGCCACCCAAAATCTGGCGTGAGCAGTGTTATTGCTGCATAGCATCACAGAGCGGCAGGCTAAGCGCCTGCAGGATATTGCCTTGTTTGTCCTGGGCAAACGCCAGCACTGAGAGGTTCTTGCGTTTGGCATTGGTTGGCACATTCAGCTGCGTGGCAAAACTTGCCGGCTTGCCAGCGGTGAGTGGGTAAGTGTCACCCCATTCCCTGGCGACAAAGTCATGCTGCAAAGTGGCGCTGCGGTTTTCACCCGCCTGTATCTTGCTGACCAGGCCTTGCTCAAGCAGGGCAAAATGCAGCTTTGCATCTTGCATGCTATTGCCTTGCAAATTGAAGTACAGCTTGTTGTCGGCGAGTTTTTCTATCCCCAGGCGTAGTGATGCCGTGGCTGGTTTTTGATTAATTCGGCGGATGTCATCTGCCATGCCATTGCGCCAGCTACGCAGTTCTTTTCCGGCGATGAAGATTTCTGGCGTATAGACAGTGCGGCTATTCGCCAGATCAGCCAAAGTCCTTTGTCTGTCGGCATAAGTCTTTTTGGCAAACACATCTTTCCAGCCCAGGTAATCCCAATAATCAACATGCAGGGAAACGGGAATGACCTGCTCACTGTTCAAGCCTGTGCTTTGATACAGACGACTGATGGTTTTGTCGGCGGGCGGGCAGCTATCGCAACCCTCAGAGGTATACAACTCAAGCAGGGCAACGGTGTGTGCAGAGCTGGATTTACTACAGATTTCTGCGGCTTGCATATTGCTAACGGCACAGGAAAAAACGGCAAGTAAGAGCAGGGCTTTCATGAACTATCCTCAGTGGGTGGATATTCATTGGTCGTTGCCTGCCGGGTTTCCTTACATACGTTTTATTGGACTGCCTGCTTTTTCCAGTCCGCATAGTTTTGCGGGACATTGACGTCTGGCACCATGATAGTTGACAGGCTTAGCTTGAGTGCGGCCAGTTCTTCTTCTGGGTCAACGTAACCAGCAGACAAGGGCAGGCTGAGCAGCTTGTCCTGCAATGCAGAAAATTGCAAGGATGGATGCTGGTCTGACAAAGCCTTTATTGTATGTTCATTGACCTGATTCAATGCACCCTTGATGGCATACACAATGAGGTTGTAGCTGTCAGGTGAACGCGTCCAACTGACCTGGCTTGCAAACTGCTGGCGCAAGCGGCTCAACATGCCAGTCAGGGCACTTGGTTTGCCCCAGACATTGGCGACCATGATGCCGTTCTCCATCAGGTTAGCATGGCAGATCGCATAAAACGCTGCCGTATTCAAGTCCGCTACCAAGCCATTTTCATCATAGGCGTCCAGCAGCAAGACATCGGCATCATAAGTATTGTCCTGCAAGTGAGTCACTGCATCGCAATGGATTACTTGCAGGCGTTCATCGTCCGGCGGCAGCATGAATAGCTCACGCATGGCGATCACGTCTGCATTGATTTCCAGCACAGTGATGCGGCAGTCTGGCAAATGGCGATAGCAATACTTGACCAATGAGCCACCGCCCAGGCCTATCAGCAGGATATGACGAGGCTGTGGGTGGAACATGAGCATGCCCATGACAGTGCGTGAGTAGGCACATACCAGTTCATCCGGCGCATCCAGCTTCATCGCGCTTTGCATGCACTTCGGGTTCAGATACATGATGCGTAGATTGCCATCATCGAAGTGAAAGGGGCGGCCCTCGTGCACTTTTTGTATTTCTTCGAGATGGCGGATATGCTCGCGTTCAGCCGCTGGCACCTGTTTCAGGAACAGGCTGGAAAGGCTTTTCCGGGGTTTTTTCATATCCGCCTCCTTTAAGTTGCTGTTCAACCTGCCAGTTGGGCTTTCAGTGCCGCAATTTGGCTCAGCAATTCACTGTTCTCAGTTTGCAAGTGCATAACTTGTTGACGCAGGCTGCTGAGTTCATCTGCATTTCCAACATTGCTGCTGGCGCTGTCTTGCCTGCCTTCCATCGCTGCAGGCGCAGCCGCTTCAGCGGCAACAGCTTTGGCAGGTGCTTTTTGCTCACGCACTTTTTCCCTTACCTGACGGGCGGCCTGTTGCAATTCCTTGCGGCCACCGGCAACAGCGGCGACTTGATCTTCATTGGGCAGCGAGGCAATTGCAGCTGCCGCACTGATGGAGATTGTGCCGTCGCGCACGGCTTGCACAAGTTCAGGTGTAGCGGCTTTCTGGATTTTTTCTATCTGTACTACGGCATTGCTGCTGATACCTGCCAGACGGGCGATTTCCTGTCGGCTTTGCGTGGGCTTGACCACAGGGACGGCAACATCGCTTTCCGCATTTTCTGAAGGAGCCTGCTCCTCCTGCGCCTTCATACGGGCCAGGACGATTTCTTTTTTGCGCAAGGCCAGCATGCCGCGCTGGAAGTCAGTCACACTACGGCGACCCAGATGATTGTCTATCATCCACAATTGCACGTCTTCGATATTACTGAAGTTGTCGTTTTGAACAATATTGTAGGGCAAGTTATGACGCTGGCAGATCGCATAGCGGTTATGCCCGTCTATGAGGATATCACCCCAGCATACCAGAGCGTCACGGCAGCCCTCAGTCAGGATACTGCGCTCCAGAGCAGTAAATTCATGCTCGGTCAGGGGGTCTATATAGGCGCGCAGGGCCTCATGAATGATAATACTCATACAATAATATCCAGGCTGGAATGTTTCGGGGAAGGCGGCATTGTAGCCGAGAACAGGCGTAACACCGTTGTCAGCTGGTAGCGCGTGTACAATACTGCTCTTTCGGCGTAATCTTTCAGGCGTGGTGAGCGTAACAAGCGCCATGGAGCACGCCCATTTTATTGATCAAATTCGTTGTAAAAATTGCCATGGGTGAAATGCATCCACAGCCGCAGTTTCCAAACGCACTTCATGACAGACAGGAAAAACCAGCATGATGACCTATGAAGAATATCTGGATGAAGTCACGACTTTAATGACAGAGAGATTTGACCTCAGCGACGATGAAGCCATCAAACATGTGATGCGCGCCCAGGCCGCTGAGTTTTTTAGCAAGCATGACGATATTCCGGAAATGCGCACCCAAGAGCGGGCAGAGCAGGATGCCAAGACGATTTATGACATGCGCAACAAATCACGCGGTCATGCTCCAGTCAAGCTGGTAAAAACTGGCGGCAAGCCCCGCAAAGCCTGAGCACGCTGACCGGATGAAAACACCAAAACGACTGCTGCCCCTGCAGGAAGAAGGTTTGATCGACGAAGTCATGCGCCAGCTCATGAGTGGCAAGGAAGCCACTGTGTATGTCGTGCGCTGTGGCGAGGAAATTCGTTGTGCCAAGGTCTATAAGGAGGCCAGCCAGCGCAGCTTTAAAAATGCTGCCTCTTACCAGGAAGGCCGCAAGGTCAAGAACAGCCGTCAGGCCCGCGCCATGGAAAAAGGCACGCGCTATGGCCGCAAGATGCAGGAAGAAGTCTGGCAAAACGCCGAGGTCGATGCTCTGTATCGCCTGGCTGCTGCCGGCGTCAAAGTTCCTAAACCCTATATCTGCCATGAAGGCGTATTATTGATGGACCTGGTGACAGATGCCGATGGCAATGCCGCTCCCCGCCTCAACGATGTCGAATTGACGCCAGAACTGGCACGGAAATACCATGCCCAGCTATTGCACCAGGTTGTGCTGATGTTGTGTGCTGGTGTCATCCATGGTGATTTGTCTGAATTCAATATCCTCGTCGATGAAGAAGGACCAGTCATCATCGATCTGCCACAAGCGATTGATGCCGCCAGCAATACCGAGGCTGGCGTCATGCTGGAACGCGATGTGAACAATCTGGCGACGTACTTTGGCCAGTTTGCGCCAGAACTCAATGGCAGCAAGTTTGGCAAGGAAATCTGGAAGCTGTTCACCGCAGGCTTACTGACACCCGAAACGGTATTGACTGGCATCGTTGCACAAGACACCCGCCCGGTTGATCTGGGCGCTGTCATGGAAGAGATTGAGTCAGCCATCTTTGAAGAAAAAGAACGGCAAAGGCGTTTGCTGGAAATGTAATCCTTTAATTATGTGGTGGCGATAATTTCCAGGCTTGATAGGAACTCTCGCCCTTGATCCTTGTCCATCCTTTACATTGGTAAGCAAATGCAATTGTTTAGTACAGGGAGATGAGTATGATTATAGGAAGTTGTTTTCACCTTCGCCACGTCAGAAAAGAGGATGTTACGGCGCTGACGGATATGATGAATCACCCCGATGCCAAGGGTGATTTCTTATCTCAGGAATTGCTATTGCCAGGTGCGGCAGAGAAGAAATTTGACGATGAATCACGTTCCAAAGAGCAGTCGGAGACGTTGTTAATCATCGATGAAAACGGCAAGATGATAGGCCGTGTTTTTCATTTCAAGACGGTGCCATATTTTAATTCCCGCGAAATCGGCTATGGCATGTTTGTCAAAAACCTGCATGGCAAAGGCATCATGACCGAAGCTGTGAAATTGCTCAGGGATTATCTGTTCAGTACCATGCTGATCAACCGCCTTGAAATCCACATGAACACTGACAATATCGCTTCAGAAAAAGTGGCGGTCAATTGTGGTTTTCAAAAAGAAGGCGTCGCACGCGGTGCGATTTTTACGCGCGGCAAACACAGGGATATTGCCATGTATGCCCTGCTCAGGGATGAATGGGAAAAACTGGCGTAGTCAGTTTAGTTTCATCACGCTTCATTTCTTAACCGGATAAATCTTGAGCAAAGCAGTATTGATTTTACGCATTTGCTCAGTCGTCACATCCTTGCTGCAAACGATGTAACGGTTCAAGCCTGAAGGCATGCCTTGCAAATCCATTTGTGTGGTCTGGTTCAGGCTTTCTTCCTTGTCTTTCAGGTATTCCCAGTCTTCCCTGTCTATCAACATATAGGATGCGCGGTTGGCTGCAACCATACGTGCCATGATCATGGGCAGGGTAGTGCTGCGTTCGACTTTGTTCTTGGTGGTGACGAACATCGCATCAAGTTCAGGGCCATAAGAAACGGCATCAACGATGCCCAGTGTCAGGCTGGGGTCAGACATCAGGGACTTCAATGTCGGATGAGCGGCGACCAGTTTGGTAGCAACAGGGCTGACCAGCAAGGTATGCGGCGGGTCAGTATGAAAAATCTCGGAAAACTGCACCAGTGCTTCTCTCTCGGCGATTCTGTACCAGCCAAATGAACAATAGTTTTTGGTGCCACCAGAAAAATTACTCCAGATACGTTTTGCCGGTTCTTCGACAAAACGATAGGGGATTTGAGCGTTGCTGAAAACCTGTTTGGCACGTTCCAGTAGCACACCTTTTTCTACGCCATTTTCCAGGTATTGATGGGGCGGTTTGATACGCCATGCAACAGTGATGGCATCTTGTGCAAATACATTTTGAGCTAGTGTCAAGATGCCCGCCGTACATATCACGCCCGTTAACTGGTAAAGATTCATTTTATTATCGCCAGATGTTTGATTCATTCTAAGCGATCAAATGACACTGCAAGGGGATTTCAACCCTAAAAGACGGGGAATAAATGTAATTTTTGCTTCAGAGATACATTTTTCATGATTGTCTGCGATACTTGTAGGCCACAGCGTCAATCACTGACCCTGCGGCCTGCATTTCAAATTTTCTTCCAGCGCACCATAAAAATCAAATGCGACGGAATACAAGACTGGCATTGACACCACCAAAGCCGAAGCCATTGGAGATTGCATAGTCCGTAGCTATTTTTCGTGCCGATCCGGAGACTATGTCTATGCCCGCCGCTGCCGGATCAGGCTGCACCAGGTTCAGTGTCGGCGGTGCGATCTGGTCGCGCAGGGCAAGCACGGTGAAGATCGCTTCCACGCCACCAGCCGCACCGAGTAAATGCCCGGTCGAAGATTTGGTGGCAGATACTGCGGGGCCGCGGCCTGTTCCGAATATCGCCCTGATGGCAGCTAGCTCACTGATGTCGCCTACTGGCGTTGATGTTGCGTGGGCGTTCAAATGCCCTATCTGTCCGGGTATTAGTCCGGCTTGCCGTATCGCCAGTTCCATGGCGCGCCGGCCACCGTCGCCATCGGCTGGCGGAGACGTCATGTGATACGCGTCGGCGCTGGTGCCATAGCCCAGCAGTTCTGCAATCGGCGTGGCGCCCCGGCGCAATGCATGTTCGAGTTCTTCGATAACCAGCATGCCTGCTCCTTCTCCCATGACAAAGCCATCACGCTCCATATCAAAGGGGCGCGATGCCTGTGAGGGATGTTCATCAAAGCTGGTGGACATGGTTCTTGCGGCAGCGAATGCGCCAAAGCTGACGCGGTCTATACAGGCCTCGGCCCCGCCACACAAGGCAATATCGGCTTCGCCAGCACGTATCAGACGCGCTGCGTCGCCAACCGCCTGCGCACTGGCGGCGCAGGCGGTGACAGGTGCGCCTAGCGGGCCACGAAAGCCATGGCGTATGGAAATGTGCCCGGCTGCCATATTGGCCAGAAAACTCGGGACGGTAAATGGGGAAAGCCGTTTTGGTCCGCGACCATCAGTGGTTCTCACGGCATCGACGATAGCACCGAACCCGCCCACACCCGAGCCGACGATGGTTGCCGTCCTTTCACGTTCGCTGTCGGTGCCGGGCTGCCAGCGTGCCTGGTTCAAAGCCTCTTGCGCTGCGGCCAGGGCAAACAGGCTGAACCTGTCCATTTTCTTGTGGTCCTTGGGTTCCACAGAGAGGGCAGGGTCGAATCCCCACGGACGGTCTGGCGATAAGTCCGGCACGAGGCCAGCAACTTTGGCTGCAATCCCTTCAGTGACTTCTTCAGGCAGTAAAGCCAAGCCTGAATGTCCATTCAAGAGACGTTGCCATACAGTTTCGACACCGCAGCCCAGCGGCGACACGATACCCATGCCTGTCACGACAATTCGTCTTGTGTTCACATCATGCTCCTGTTTTGATCAATGAAAATGCGCAGATAGCGATAAGCAAAATACGCCATGCAGCGGCCAAGCACACACCGCAGTTGCCGTAGACATCATGGATAAGTATAGGTTGGTAGTGAAAAAAGAATCGGCACATCACGCCAATGAATATGCAAAATGCGCCATAATGAGAGAACTATGACGCTATCCTGGCAAAGCACTCTTACTGTTTCAGCCCATTTCCTGCATGGCATGCTGCACTTTGTGCGCACCCATCATGGAGAAAAAGTGGCAGCGCAGGTATTGGCGAGCGCGGCTATTCCTCAGTCTCTGCTGCAGCAGCCTGATGCACGGCTGACGCGTCAGCAGTACGTCTCGCTTTACAGGACAGTAGCGGCGACACTGGATGACGAGATGCTGGGGCTGTGGTCCCGGCCTATCCGTACGGGTACCTTGAAATACCTGATGCTCAGCCTGCTGGACGCGCCGACGGTGCTGGTCGCCTTGAATCGTTTTGTCCGCTTCTGGAATTTGTTGCTGGATGATTACCGGCTGCAGATTTCAACCAAAAATAATCTGGTAAGGCTGGCTCTGGCAGAAAGAACACTTGGTACGCAGGTCACGCCACTCGGGCATGAGTTGATGATGAAGCTGATACACGGCATCGCGTCCTGGCTGCTGGGCAGGGAGATCAACCTGCACCGTGTCGAGTTCAGCTTCGCCAGACCCAGGCATGCGGATGACTATGCCTTCCTGTATCCAGGTGAGGTGAGCTTCGATGCTGGCATGACCGGCATTTACTTTTCATACCAGGACTGTGCTGAACTGTTCAAACGCGAAAAGCACGAGCTATGGGCATTCCTGAAACGTGCACCGGAAGACTGGACCTTCAGTGCATGTCATCGCGCTTCGGTAGCCGCCAAAACGCGCGAGTATCTTGAGCAGCATATCGCCCAGCCAGTGACAATACAGGATCTTGCAACCGCATTGCATACTTCCGTGCGTACGCTGAACCGTCGATTCGCTGAGGAAAGAACGCATTTCCAGGCGGTGAAAGATGGATTGCGACGGGATATTGCAGTGCACAGGTTGACAAACTCGAACACGGCAATAGCAGCGCTGGCCTTTGATCTTGGCTTTTTCGACGCCACTGGTTTTTGCCGTGCATTCAGACATTGGACCGGCAGTAGCCCTTCTGATTATCGAAAGGGCAGCCGTCAGGATGAGTGACGATGAGAAAAGGCCACTACTCTCAGATATGACAAAGCCGCGGTGCTGATCAACGCTGATCAGCACCGCGGCTTAATTTTTATTGCTTACTTTGCGTACTTTGATTATTGACGAACTGGCTTCTTGGCACCTGTGGCGGCACTGGATTTGGCCTTGTAGGATGGTTTTCCGTTATTGGCCGGAAACCCAGGGCCTTTCTTCAAATTGGGCGTGGCTGGAAATGGGAATTTCACAGCAGACTTTTTCTCAGTGCTGGCTGCAGGTTTGCTGTCTGCTTTAATTGACACTGCAGTGTCTGGCGCTTCAGCTTTTGCGGCGGGCTTTTTAGCTGGGGTAGTTTTCTTGTCCAAAGTTTTTTCTATTGTAGATGTCGTTGTTGCTGGCACTGTTGGCGTAATGACTGGAACAGGCGCAGCCGGTGCTGTTTCAACTATTGTACTGGTTTTCAAAGGTTTTTTTGCTGCTTCAGTTTTGGCCGGTTTGCTTGATTTTGTCGCTATTGGTTTGATCGCTTCGGGTTTGATCACAGTTGGCTTCACCTCAACTGGTTTTACTTCAGTTTTTACAGCCGGTGCTTTGGCAGCGACTTTGGCTGCTGGTTTATCTGCCATTTTGGCAACAGATTTCGGCTTCGCCGGTGCTTTTGCCGGTTTGACTTCTGGCTCAGTCAGTAAAGTTAATTGCTTGGTCGCTGCGATAGGTTTGGCTGCGATTTTTTTGACCAACGGTTTTGTCGCCGCAACAGATGCAGCTTTGACGGCTGGAGTAACAACTGATACCGTAGCAATTGCAGCCTTAGTAACTATAGCTGGAACAACTGCTTCCGCAGTATCTTGCTTGCTGACGATTTGCCATAATCCTGCCCTGGTATCACTGTTGATGCTTGCCAGTTCGCGGCCATAGGACAGGATTTTTTCAAACTGTGGCTGAGCTTGCGAGCGGCCCAAGTCCAGTAATTGTTGCGCTTGTGTGGCAGCAAGCAATTCATGGGTCACGCTATTCGCATTTTCCAGAGACTGTTTGGCGGTATTGAAATTCAGGGCGATCAGTTTTTCCAGACCGCCAAAGGCCAGTTGTGACCACGCCTGGAAAACGGCAATTTGTTTCGCCAATTGGTTCTGGGCAGCAGATGATAATTGTTCAGTAAGCAAAGACATGAAACTCTCCAGAGTAGGGATGAAGCATCAATAAGATAAGGTAGAAATTTTTAAAACGATATTTCGCTTTAAACAACCAAAAAAATGACGCAATGCAGCATTATTTGTTAATAACGCATTTTAGCGCTTGCCTGCTTAATTTGTAAGCATTATTTTTGCATCGCAATATCTGTTGATGAAATATTGCTGTATTGAAGAAAAATCAAGGGACGCTGAAAGTTTGGGCCAGTCTGCTTTGCCTAATAGCAAATACGGCAATTAACGAAATACGGCAAATCCGTCAGAATAAATAGCTGGCACTGAATACCAGTCTGTTGCGGGAATTGTTCTGGTACTTTCCTGTGCTGTAACTTTGCTGTGGTCTAGTGATGCCGTAAGCCAGTTGCAACTTCCAGGAAGAGAAATTGCTGCCTACGCCTATGCGCACATCCACGCGATTGCGGTTGACCAACCCGACTTTACCGTCTGGATAAACTAGCCAACCTATGTGGGAAAACAGATCCAGATGTTCTTGCAACTGGTAGTCTGTATTGGCTTCCAGATACAGACTTTTTGCATTGAGGCCTATGTAATTGGGCGAGTAATATATTCTTGCGCTGAGATTATCGAACATCAGACCGGTAAACACTTCACCGTAATTGAGGTCGGTAGATTTGGGGACAAGTGCCGCTATAGCGCCAGACTCCCAGATCAAACCGCTGCGCAGCCGTTGAGAAAATCCCGAATACAGCAAAATTTGTTCACCGTCGCTGCTATTCCCATTCAATTTAACTTTTGAGCCGAAAGCACCAGCATACCAGCCGTCTGGCGCATCATAGACCAGGTTTAATTGCGCCACTGGCTGCGCATTACTCAGCGAGATACCGCGATAGCTATAGTCAGATGCAAGCGTGATACTGCCACTGACTTGTGCACATGCCTTGCCAGCAACAGCAAAGATGGAAAAGACCAGGATCACACAAAATTTAAGCAATACCATTCCTTAATGAAGATACATGGGACATAACGTATGTCTGCTAGGGTTGATGTGCTGCCGTTGCTGAAGAGGGCGTCAAATGGCAAGAGCAGGCACATTTATTTGTCAGTTTGCTGAGAGTGGCACACAAGTTGACTTGCCCACTGATATTAGCGTCACCCTGGCTCACCGGATTAACCACCAGGTCAGCACGTATTTGTGCGAGGCTGGCTGATGGCTTCAGTTCACTGAGCAAGGCCATCATGCCCGAGATATGCGCGGCTGAATAAGATGAACCAGAGACAAAGCTCCAGCGTGCCCCCGGCGCTGTCGTAGGAATATCACGCCCCGGCGCCACGAGTATGTCATTCGCCAGCAAGCTGGTTTTGCTGTCTGCCACCGCAAACACGCCGGGATGTGAAGCTGGGAAACCGCCATCAGCACGGTTGGGGTCCATGGCACCGACTATCTTGATATTGCGGGAAATGGCAGCATCCAGCAATTGCTTCAACAGGCGGTCAGGCGGGCCAGACAAACTCATATTAATCACTTGCGCACCCTGTGTCAGGGCGAAATTGAGTGCCTTGCCCAAGGTGAAGCTATTGCACCTGGTTTTATTTTCTGGTTCTTGCCAACAGGCCCTGAGTGCCATGACATGCGTATTCGGGGCGATGCCCTCTATACCTATACCATTACCAGCACGCGCCGCGATAACGCCAGCCACGCCGGTGCCATGATTCTCGCCCACATAGGGATTACCATCGATGAAATTTTGATTGAGCGAGATTTGCCCGGCCAGATCAGGGTGCTTGATTTCTACCCCGCTGTCGATAACGGCGACTACCACATTGCGGCCAGTCGCAATCTTGCGTATCTCATTAAGCTGCCAGTATTTGTTCGCGGGTTGGACCGGGAACAGAGGGTCGCTTTTTGCCTGTGCATCAAAGGTATTAATGGTCTGCACCCAGGCCACGCGCACATCCTTGCTCAGGCTGGCAATGGTTTGTTCTTCATCTATGGCATCGCTTTCTTCCATGACAAAGCAATCCACATTCAGTACTGGCATGGGCCAGTCTTCCAGCAGCTTGAGGCCATGCGCGCGTGCCAGTTCTTCAGCGATACGGCGGCGTGCGGTGCGGCTGACATCATTGCTGTATCCGCCGCTATAACTGACATCCGGGCGAAAATGTGGTGCTGGCAAATGCAGCATGACCAGTATCCGGCGTTTGACTTCAGATGCTTTGGCTGAGCTCTGTTCCTGATCAACTGCACTTTCAGCGCTGGCCAGCTTGCTGCCTGACAACGCTGTCAATGCGAGAAAAAAGCAAAGACCGAATTGACTCAGGCTATTACTCCAGCGAGGTTTCATTTTGTATCTCCCGAACCCAGGGATTCAACCAGTTCTATCCCCGCTTCAGAACGCAGCTCCTTGATACTTTGCGCCAGCCTGGCATCATCGACATTAAGTAAATAGGCATTGGTGACCGTGGGGCCATCAATGATGCGGGCGTCGTTGATAGACATGATGCGCTGTATATCTTTGACGGTTGTTTCAGGTTTAAACACAACCACGATATTACCGGAAGAACGCTCACCGTTGCCAAGTACGCGATAACTGCTGTCGTCCTGTTTGGGCAGCGCCATAAGCGCGACCAGTCCAACAATGACGGCGGTTTGGGTGACCATGACTGCCATTCCCCAGCGCGTGGCAGTCTTGTCTTCTCTCTTGAACATGGACAGCAAACGCGCCAGGAAATTATTTGAATGTTTGGCCGAGGTTGACTGCACCTGCTTATCCAGCCTCGGTAACAGGCGGGCGAGGGCTCTATCCACATTGGGAACTGTGCTTGCCGCCGGTTCACCAGCCTTCAGCTTTTGTTGCCATTGCAGATCATCCTGACATCCAGTACAGGTTTGCAAATGCGCTCGCACCAGTTGCTGTTCATCAGGCTGCAGGGTATTGACGACATACCAGGGCAGCAAGTCCTGCACCTGGCTATGGGCAGCTTCATCATGCGGATGAAGCTGGTTTGTTTTCGTGTTCATAAAATTTCCTCCATGCTGTTGGAAAGCATGAGTCTCAAACGCTGTCTGGCGTGGAACATCCGGGTCTTGACGGTATTGACCGGGCACTCCATGGTTTCAGCAATTTCCTTGTATCCCATCTCATGGTAGTAAGTGAGGCTGACGACTACGCGTTGTTCCATGGGCAGGGCACGCAGGGCACGGTTCAGGTCAGCATCGAGCTGCTGGGCTGACATCTGCTGCTCTGGCTCGTACCTGGTTTCTGCTGCATGATGCTCAAAATTGGATTCGATTGCTTCATCAAAATGATGTATCGCCTTCAAAGCCTGGCGATAGGCTATCGCAAATATCCAGGTGGATACGCGAGAAGTATGGTTAAAGCTGGGTGCTTTTTGCCATACCACCAACATCGTATCGTTGACTATTTCTTCTATCAAATGCGTATCGCGTGTCATCTTGTCCAGAAATCTGGCCAGCCTGGCAAAGTACAGGCGATACAAAGCCTCAAACGCCTGGCGATCGGCGTTTGCAATCAAAGTGATCAATTCAACTTCCTGCGCTTCCGGGGTATCTGTACGTTTCTTGTCAGTTTTACCTCGCCATCCCCAATTCTCAAACATGCCTGCACTCTCCTCGATTAGCTGTTAATACCTGCTCAGGTAGAAAAGGTTCATGACAGCTTAAAAAATTTTGAAATCAGGCTGATGAGGATTTGTTGTTTAAATGATACTTATCAATGCTATTGGTCTGTTCACCGGATTGCGTCAAGGCGCAAGCACCTTCACTGAGTTACTGATTGTAGCGCATCGTATGACGCTATTTTCTATCTTCTCCCACCATATCTCCACTTCAAATTTTCTTCGTAAAAATTCTCCCGCAAGTCCACAAACTGCGGACTTTTTTCTCGCCTTAAAAAAATATTTAATTTTTCTTTGAACCAATGTCGATGATTGGCGTATTAACCGCTTGAAACAAACGGAGAAGTCTATTTTTTTCATATGCTGAAAAAAACTTTTTTCTATCTACCAGCATTGCTTATCAATGAATCTCATCTCTCCTCTTTTTGTTCAGCAAGCGATGTGTGGAAATCAGTTGTGGACAGTGGATGTGACAACTCTCCTGCGGCTCTTGTTGCTGTCTCCGGTTCTTGAAGAACTGGTCGTGCGTGCCGGTTTGCAGCAATACCTGATAGGACGGTTTTATCAGTCGGGTAGCTATATAAAGTTAATGCCGGTGTTGCTATCAGCAATGGCGTTCGGCGTTTTGCATGTGGCATCAGGCTGGGCAGTAGTATCGGCAGTTTTTTTACCGGGCTTGATGCTGGCGATGATGTATCAAGCTACGCGTGACTGGCGCTTGTGTGCGTTGATCCATGCCGTATTCAATGGAATGGCTCTTGGTGTTTGCATGCAGTAAAAATTTTAATCATTGAAGGGAAACTATGATGAACTTGCATTTTCGTTTTATGCGCCTGCTGAGGCAGGGTGTTGTGCTGGGGGTTGCTTTGGCTGTGAGCATATCGGCAGCCCATGCTGCTGACGCCCTGAATGGCAAAAGCCTGTACTTGAACGGCCCGACTGCTGGCGGCACCAGCTGTACTGCCTGCCATGGTGCCAGTCCGGCCAATAACGTGAATGGCATTTTGCGCGGAGCGAATAATCCCACGGAAATCAGCAATGCTTTTGCACAGAACAAAGGTGGGATGGGCAGTTTATATAACAATAAATTCAGCCAGGCTGAAATTGCCGACCTCGCTGCATTTATCGGTAACCCTGCCGTAGTAGCCGGGCCTATCGCCACAGTGTCGCCCGCCAGTCTGGTGTTTACCGGAACCACTGTAGGCCAGACCAGCATTGCCTTGAGTACTACTCTCAGCAACACCGGATCTGCTGCCTTGAACATCACTTCGATTGCACTGACAGGTGGATCAGCTACGGACTTTACTCTTGCTGGCGGTAGCTGCGCAGGTGGCAGTTCACTGGCACCAAGTGCCAGTTGTACCGTGCTGTCCACATTCAAACCGACAGCGCAGGGTAATCGTACTACCAGCATCAGTATCAACCATAATGCAACAGGCGGTGTTAGCCTGGTTACGCTGAGCGGTACTGGAAATGCCGCTGCCCAGGCTGGACTGACAGTGTCAGCCAGCAGCCTGAATTTTGGTACGCTGCTGGTGAATGCGGCTTCTGCTGCGCAGACGGTTACGATCAGCAATAGCGGTCAGGCAGCGTTGAATTTCAGTTCCATCGCTTTGAGCGGTGCCAATGCAGGTATCTTTGTCGTAGGTGGCACTTGCAGTACACAGACTGCGGTTGCCGCAGGCGGCCAGTGCACCATCACCTTGCAAGCAACACCGGCCACTGCAGGTGCTTTTGCAGCAGCATTGAATATCGCCAGCAATGCCTCGAACGGCAATGCTGTCATCAGCCTGGCAGGCAGTGCAGCAGCGGCCACGCCAGCCATTACCGCAACACCCAGCGTGCTTGCCTTTGGTGCGCAGACAGTAGCTGGTTCACCAGTGACACAACAGATCAGTTTGTCCAATACCGGTAATGTCGCACTGACTTTCACGTCAATCAAAATCAGCGGTGCATCTGCAATTACGCTGGGTGCAGGTAATACTTGTGGCAGCAGCCTCGCAGTTAGCGCGAGCTGTAATGTGCCTGTGGTATTCACACCGACGGTCGAGGGGGATGTTAGCGCCAGTCTGGCTGTGACATCAAATGCTGCGCCATTGCAGGTAGGCATTACAGGCACGGCGACCAGACAGGCGGTTGCGAAACCAGTCCTGTCAGATACCGGCACGGTACAGTTCAGTGACACACAAGTTGGCACCAGCTCTGACAAGCATACGACCACGCTGAGTAATACCGGTACTGCGGCACTGAAAATCACCAGCCTGGTTTTGAACGGCAGCCAGCTCAATGACTTTTTATTGGCAGGTACATGCGCCGTGAATGGCACGCTTAGCCCGGCAGCCAGCTGCACCATCGATACCAGCTTCAAGCCTGGCAGTGCTGGCAGCAAGGCAGCAAATGTCTTGCTGGTGACCGATGGTGGCGCGCAACTCAGTCTGGGACTGGCAGGCACTGGCATAGCCATCCCTGTCAAGACTGTTACGTTGAATATCAATCCACAATCCTTTGATTTTGGCTCAACCACGATAGGTAGTGTCAATTTGGTGAAACGCTTCACGCTGACCAATCCGGGTGCCAGTGCCATAGCGCTGACAAATGTGGCCTTCAGCGGTGCATATACAGCGGTGGTGGATAGCTCATCCTGCCCACGCTTCCCGTTCAGCCTTCAGGCAAATACCTCATGCGAACTGGCAGTCAGTTATGCACCAACAAATGCAGGCACCAATAATGGCGGCGTCGTCATCAGTTCTTCTGACACCAGCGCAACCTGGAGCATAGCCTTCGCAGGTACTGCGGTGAATGCTGTCACCCCAACGGTGACAGCCAATGCACCAAGAAATGAAGGCGGCGGTGGTTGCTCGGTTGCCCGTGATGGTAATGACCCCATGTTGCCTGTCCTGATGATACTGGCTGCTGCTGTCGTCATCTGGCGCAGGAAGCAGGCGCGTCGGGCCAGATTACAAGATTAATCAGTAAGGCCGGACTGCGGTCCGGTTTTCAGGTTTCAGGATAAGAAAACTATAGGATCAAGAATATGAAATTCTCTATGAATATAGGCAAAAGACGCCTTGGATTTGGCATTGCTGCGCTAGTCATGGCAACCTCAGCAATGGCGCTGGATAAAGGTAGTAACGCCCCGGTATTTGACCTCAAGGGTGTGGAAGGCAATATCAACCTGGCGAAATATCAGGGCAAGTTGGTGTACCTGGATTTTTGGGCTTCATGGTGTGGCCCATGCCGTCAGTCTTTCCCTTGGATGAATGAGCTGCAATCCAGATATGGTGCCCAGGGTTTGCAAATCATTGGTGTCAACCTGGATCAAAAAAATGAAGATGCCCGTCAGTTCCTGGTAACCACGCCAGCCCGCTTTGTTGTGGCTTTTGACCCCGCTGGCGCTACTCCTCGCAACTATGGCGTGAAAGGTATGCCCAGCAGCGTACTGATAGGTCCAGATGGAAAAATCATCTTTGAGCATGCTGGTTTCAAGGAAGCGGACAGGGCTGCGCTGGAAGAGAAAATAAAATCCGCATTGGGAGCAATCAAATGAAGGTCATCGTAAAGAACACCTCACCCCTGTTACTGATAGCCAGTGCTGCATTTGCGCTATCTGGTTGCAGCACGATCAAAACCGTGCAGCCCTGGGAAAAAGGCAATCTGGCGAAAACCGCCATGACTTTTGAAAACGACAGGCTCGAATCCCGCTATGGCGAACACATTTACACCAGCCGCGAATCAGCTTCTGGCGGTGCAGGTGTAGGCGGTGGCGGTTGTGGTTGCAACTAATCTGAGAATTTCGACATGACTAAAATTATTGCTCCCCATACTGCTCCTCTTATTGCTTCGACGGTATCCGAAACCTTGCCAGCTTCACCTGACATGCAAACCATAGGTGCAGCATTGCTGACTGCTGCCTTACTATTACCCGGTGTGGTCAAGGCCGAAACACCGCCTGAACATGCCAGCCTCAGTCTCAAATATTTGAACTATGAAGAAAAACAGGCAGGCCTGAAACGCATTACTGCAAACTCACCTTCGCTCTCACTGATTACTCCCCTGGGTGCAGACTGGTCGCTGGATGCTACCCTGACTTCAGATGACGTATCCGGTGCTTCGCCACGTTACCATACTGCCATTTCAGGCGCATCACGCATGAATGACCAGCGTACTGCCGGTGATGTCGCGTTTACCCGCTACTTCCCCCGTGCCAGCCTGACAGTCGGCACTGCATATTCAACCGAGCATGATTACGAGTCACGCGCCTTGTCAGCAACCGGGAATTTTTCTTCAGAAGATAAAAACACCACCTGGACTGTTGGCCTGGGTGGTAGCCATGACCGCATCAATCCTACCAACCTGATCGTCAAGAACGAGACCAAAAAAACTATCAGCATCATGGCAGGTGTCACGCAGATACTCACTGCTGAAGACATCGCTCAATTGACGCTCAGTCATAGCAGGGGAGAAGGATATTTCTCTGATCCTTACAAGGCGCTTGACCGCAGACCAAGGGAACGCAACCAGACTACCCTGTTAGCCCGCTGGAATCACCACTTCCTGGGCACGGATGGTACAGGCCGCTTCAGCTATCGCTATTATAGCGACAGCTACGATGTCAAGGCGCATACCGTGACGGCAGAATATGTACAGCCGCTGGCACAAGGCTGGACAGTCACACCTTCATTGCGTGTATATACCCAAAGTGCGGCGAGTTTCTATTTTGATCCAGTCTATGATGCGCAACTCAGTGCACCATTCCCGCCAGGTTATCAGTTTGCGTCTACCCAGCCCACCTCTGCTGACCAGCGTCTGTCAGGTTTTGGCGCATTGACCTTTGGCTTCAAAGTGAGCAAGCAATTGACCAGTGACTGGACCGTAGATATCAAGCTGGAAAACTATGAGCAGCGCGGAAACTGGAGACTATTCCACAAGGGTAGCCCAGGCCTGGCAGCACTGAAGGCGCAGAGCATACAGTTGGGTATCAGCAAACAGTGGTAGGAACATTGATTTGCCGCTCAAAAATTCAGGAGTTAAAATGAAGCATCATATTTTTTATAAGTGGTTCTCTGCATGGCGGCTGCTGTCGCTATTGCCGGTATTGTTGATAGCGAGCTTATTGCATCCGCTTGCCCAGGCAGATGATTTTTTGGAGCCGGAACGCGCATTCCAGCTGCAGGCAGAGTTGCGCGATGTCAGTGGAACCAAAACCCTGGTGCTCTCGTGGACCATCGCCAAGGATTATCATCTCTACAAAGAGCGCCTAAGTTTCAATGCAGTGGAGCAGGGTATCGTTCTTGCCGAGCCTCGCTTGCCGGACGGCATACGCAAATTTGATACTACCTTCAATAAGGAAGTTGAAACCTATAACGATAAACTGGTGGTGGAGTTACCTGTCACCAAAGCGGACAAGGCCTTCACTTTGAAGGTAGGTTATCAGGGCTGTGCCGATGCAGGGCTGTGTTATCCGCCCGCAGAGCAACACTACAAGGTGGATACTTCTGTACCCGGCAAGTTGAGTATCGTGTCCGCAGATCAAGTCTCGCAAGTCCTGGCCGCCACGGCAACCATGGCAACTACTGCCGCTGCGCCTGTCGCTGCCAAAGATGCTGCACATACTGAAGATGACAGTTCGCTAGCACAGCGCACCTTACAAAGTGGTAGCTTATGGCGGATAGGCCTGGCCTTCGTGGTATTTGGTTTATTGTTGTCTTTTACTCCTTGCGTATTGCCGATGGTGCCTATCCTGTCATCCATCATCGTGGGTGAGGGCAATGTATCGCGTGGCCGTGGCTTCATGCTGGCGTTGTCATATTGCCTGGGCATGGCAATGGTGTATACCTTGCTGGGTGTGGCCGCAGGCCTGGCCGGTGAAGGCTTGGCCGGAGCCTTGCAAAAGCCCTGGGTATTACTGACTTTTGGTGCCCTGCTGGTTGGTTTGGCTTTGTCCATGTTTGATGTCTATCAATTGCAATTGCCTGGTGGTTTGCAAAGCCGCCTGAGTCAAACCAGTGGCAGTTTCAGTGGTGGCAAATTCCTGGGTGTGTTTGTCATGGGGGCTTTGTCTGCATTGATCGTTGGTCCCTGTGTGGCCGGGCCACTGGCGGGTGCCTTGCTCTACATCAGCCAGACACGTAATGTCATGATCGGTGCCTGGGCGCTGTTTTCCATGGCAGCAGGCATGAGTGTACCTTTGCTGTTGACGGGTATTTCTGCTGGCAGCCTGTTGCCGCGTGCCGGAGCATGGATGAATCATGTCAAGAAATTGTTTGGCCTGCTGCTGATTGCGGTTGCCATTTGGATGGTATCGCCCGTGTTTCCGGTCAAGGTCATAATGGCTGTCTGGGGTGCGTTTGCCATACTGTGTGCTGTGTTTTTACATGTGTTTGATCAAATGCCGACGGGAGCCAAATTGCGCCTTTACTTTGCCAGGGCACTAGGCATTACCTTCCTGCTGGTGGGTATGTTCGAGTTGATCGGTGCTGCCAGTAATGGCAAGGATGCCTTGCAA
Organism: Undibacterium sp. Ji42W; assembly: GCF_049340405.1. Classification (NCBI taxonomy): domain Bacteria; kingdom Pseudomonadati; phylum Pseudomonadota; class Betaproteobacteria; order Burkholderiales; family Oxalobacteraceae; genus Undibacterium; species Undibacterium sp. Ji42W. Next base: position 112,167 of record NZ_JBMPOV010000008.1, on the reverse strand, counting down.
CCTTTGGCGCATCTGCGTGCGACAGAAAATGCTGCGCAATTTGCGGGTAGCAGCGATACAGAAAAACATGGTGAGAGTAAATTCACACGCATACAAAGCGTGGAAGAGCTTGAAGCCGCTCTGGCCAAGGCAGATGCTCCGGTGTTGCTTGATTTTTATGCAGACTGGTGCGTATCCTGCAAGGAGATGGAGAGGTTTACTTTCTCTGAACCCAAGGTCAGCGCACAACTCAAGCAACTGCGCTTGTTGCAAGTGGATGTGACCGCCAACAGCGATATGCAAAAAGCCCTGATGAAGCGCTTCTCTCTGTTCGGGCCACCGAGCATCATCCTGTTTGATCGTAACGGCAAGGAAGTGCCAAACAGCCGCATCATTGGTTATCTTGAACCTGAACGTTTTATCCAGCATCTGTCGCGTCATTTTGCGCTCTAATTTTGCGTTCTGATCCAGTATAGTCATAATATTCTATTCATTACTATGTCCACATCCAAACATGCCCGCGTATTAATTCTTGGCTCTGGCCCCGCAGGTTATTCTGCGGCGGTGTACGCTGCCCGCGCCAATCTGAACCCTGTATTGATCACTGGTGTAGAACAAGGCGGCCAGTTGATGACCACCACCGATGTAGAGAACTGGCCTGCCGACCCTATGGGGGTGCAAGGCCCGGAACTGATGCAGCGCTTTTTGCAGCATGCAGAACGCTTTAATACTGAAATCATTTTTGATTACATCCACACCGCCAAGCTTGATGAAAAACCGATACGCCTGATCGGCGACCAGGCACAATATACCTGTGATTCATTGATCATTGCCACTGGCGCATCTGCCCAATACCTGGGGCTACCATCTGAACAGGCCTTTATGGGCAAAGGCGTGTCTGCATGTGCGACTTGCGATGGTTTCTTTTATCGCGGCAGGGAAGTGGCCGTCGTTGGTGGTGGCAATACGGCAGTGGAAGAAGCCCTGTATTTGTCGAATATCGCCAGCAAGGTCACGGTTATTCACCGTCGCGACAAGTTCCGTGCAGAGGCGATTTTGATTGACCGCCTGATGGCCAAGGTGGCTGAAGGCAAGATCGAAGTCAAATGGAATCATACGCTCGATGAAGTCATTGGGGACGAATCCGGTGTGACCGGCATCAATGTCAAAGATGCGGATGGCACAGTTACCCCTATCACTGTACACGGCGTCTTTATTGCAATTGGCCATAAACCAAATACCAGTATTTTTGATGGCCAGCTCGACATGAAGAATGGCTACATCAAGACCCGTACCGGTACTGAAGGTATGGCAACAGCCACCAATGTACCTGGTGTGTTTGCTGCTGGTGACGTGCAGGATCATATTTATCGTCAGGCCATTACCAGTGCTGGCACAGGTTGTATGGCTGCGCTGGATGCGCAGCGGTTTTTGGAAAACTGATCTTAAGAAGAAATGGCTTGAGGATGCGTCGAAGACAATCATCAAGCAAGCGTTTGCCTGTAGTTACCTGCAGTTTGCCTATGCGTGGCCATATAGCCATGTACAATACCGTCCGCGGCCAAGGACCGGTCATTTTTTGCAGATTCTTTTTCTTATTTATCATGTCCCAGACAATTACTGCACCTGAAGTGCAATACGCAGATATTCGTGATCGTTTGCGCCAGTTTGTTGCTGAGCGCGATTGGGCGCAATTTCATACACCCAAAAACCTGGCCAGTGCGCTGACCGTCGAAGCAGCAGAATTGCTGGAGATTTTTCAATGGCTGCCAACTGGTAAGGCAGATGAACTGGATGAGCAGGCTAAAACAGCCATCCGTCATGAAATGGCCGATGTCTTGAATTACCTGGTCATGCTGGCCGATGCATTGCACGTCGATTTGTTTGCCGCCAGCATGGAAAAAATCGTCCTGAACGCCATCAAATATCCCGTGGAACAAGTGAAGGGTGATGCCAGAAAATACACTGCCTACGGCACTGATTCCAAAATAGATACGCCTTAATGTTGCGCACTACGCAGGGCTGCAAAATAAAACGTCAGCGACGCCATTGAGAATAGTAATAAGCACGCCAGGATAGGGTAGGGCGATGTGGTGTGATGGACCAGGCTGGCGATCAGCAAAGGCCCGGCTGCTTTTGAAAACAGCGCGGGGCCGGACATGGCACCAGAGATCGCGCCATAGTTTTCTGTGCCAAACAGGATTTGCGGTATCGTGCCGCGTACGATGGTCAATATGCCATTGCTGAGGCCGTAGAGTACGCAAAACAGCGCAACTGCCCAGGCATGTGTGCCAATGAAGATGAGGACCAGCAGGGCGGCGGGCAAAGCAGCAAAGGTGAATTTACCCACGGTTTGCGGCATGGCATTTCTGGCAACCGTCATTTCACCTACCCGGCCCAGCACTTGCATGGGGCCGATCATGGCGGCCATCAACACTGCTAATGTGGCTGGATGATGCATTTCTTTGAGAACGGGGATCAAGTGTACTGACAAGGCAGAAAAAACAAAACTGTTTGCTGCAAAAGCAAATGCCAGCTTCCAGAACGTAGGGTGGCGCACTGCCTCTTGCAGGCTGAAACTTTTCTTTTGTGTTACTGCTGATGTAACGCTGTTTTGTGTTTTGATTGTTTTTTGCAGTAGCAAATGCAAAGGCAGGCATAAAAAGATTTGCGCCAGACCATAGGCCAGATAAGTATGCCGCCAACCCATGACCGTATTCAATTGCTGGGTCAGCGGCCAGAATACCGTGCTGGCAAAACCGCCAAACAGGGTGAGAGTAGAAATAGCCTGACGGCTGTGTTCCTTGAATTGTCGGGTCAGGGTAGCAAAAGCGGCTTCATATAAAGTCATCGCCATGGCCATGCCCAGGATGCTCCAGGCAAAATAATACATGGCCAGATTTTGCGCCTGACTGAGAGTGATCAGACCCGTTCCGCAAATCAGTGAACCCATACCCATCACGACCTTGCCACCGTGACGGTCGAGCAAAATACCAATGTAGGTAGCGATCATGCCAGCCACCAGCAGGCTCCATGAAAAAGCCGCGATGACCAGTTCGGCACGCCAGTTCATCTCACGCTGGATTTCCGGGGCCAGGATGGCGATGGCGTAATACAAGGAACCCCAGGACAGGATTTGCGTGACAGCCAGTATGGCAATAGTCTGGTAAGCGTGCTGCGTATTCTTCATTTGCTTTTACTGCATTGCCTGAACCGGCGCATGGAGCCAATATTTTTTGATGGTGGAAATTGTAAGTTGTTGATCAGTCTGATTGAATGTCAGATAATGTATCTGATGCTTTAACAGCATCTTCCCCCGGCTTTTTACCGCTGCCTTCCAGCTTGTAAAACAGCAGACACATCAGCGGTGCAAAAATCAGCCACAAGAATACCGTCCACATCTGTGACTGTTGTTCACCAGAGGTGGGCAAGGCCAGGTAGGCTTTATTTGGATCAGTTGAAGATACATAGACCTTGAGCTGTACACCGGGGACCAGTTCTGCCGGTTTCAAGCCTGTCATTCTCAGCACATGCTTGGCTTCGCAGCGGGTGCAGATAGGGGAGATGGTATCGGTAGTTTTTTCTACACCATTCAGGTTGTAGCTGTAGGTGAGTTGCAATAACTGTTTGTTGAAACTGCCATTGACGACATAGCCGGGATTATTATCGACATCATGCACCATCAGCACAAGATTGCCATCGACCTGTTCAAACTCACTGACAGGAACCCGCATGGTCTGGAGCTTTTGCAGATTGTCTATGCCAAAATAAATCGAGATGATGGCGCAAATGACGACTAGGGTTCTGACTATCATAGGCTGCAAACATGGATGCGTGTAAGGAAACGACAGGAGTAGTTTAACATCAAGCTTATCTGGCTGGCGGCGTGGACGGTTTCTTTTCGCTGGCATCCTGGATAGGGGGCTTGGCTGGCAGCCAGCCAGGGTAGGATGTCTCCAGTTTTTTCCAGATGGCAGCATGCTTGCCCAGTTCACCAAAGCGCAGTGACTTGCTTAATTTTTTGCGGGTGATGGTTGCCCAGGTTGGCAAGTCGTCGCACTTGCTTTTTGTATCCATGAGATTCAAGGTAAAGCTCAGGCTTTTTTCTTTGCCTGGTGCGATAAGGCGGCAATAGGTATTGTCTTTGCCTATTTCCAACACATAGGCTTGCTGCTGCTCATCGTAATACGCCACGTTCTTTTGGGTGATCAGGTCATCCCATTCATTGGCCGCCATGCTGGTGGTTTGCAGCAGTTTGCCGTGAAAATCGACACGCTTGACGATCAATTTGTTGGTCTTGCTGATTTCCACGCAATCTGCAAAATCACTGTTCGCTGGCGCGTTGATCAATTCTGCTGATGGGCAGAGAGAGATTTCAGCACCACCATGGACGTTCAGGAGCCTGACCTGTGTGTCGGCAGACTTGCCGTCTTTTGCTGCCTGGGTCTTCGCATACTTGCTGCTCCTGGCGACGAGGATATTCTTGTCATCGATGACGTTGACCATATCGTAGTCCAGATATGGCCAGTCATCGTAGGCAATGAACCAGAATCGTTGAGGCTTGCGTATCGCATATTGCAGCGATGGCGCAAGCGATGTACCCGCAGCCTGGGTTTCAACCACTGTCTTGCTTACCCGGAGCCAGTCTGTCAGTGGCAGGGCTCTACTGCCCTCCTTGCTGTCACAGCCTGGCATGCAGGCAACTGTGAGCAAGAGCAGCATGGCTGCTGCCCACGGGCGCATCGGGTGATCAAGGGGAGTGGACTGTAATTGTGCTGGCACACTGTTTCTCTATGTTATGGTCAGGCGCCATTGTAACGCCTGACTCATGCAGCTTCATAGACAGTATCAGCTTAAGCCCAGCTTGAGTTGTAAATTTGTTTCTACATTTGTTTCCACATCCGTTCCTGCATATGATCCGGCACCATCATTACCAGTATCAAACAAGTCTCTGCTTACTCCCATTGCTGCAGCAATCACCTGCATGTCATGGTCGCTGACGGCAAACAGGCCGAAGCGGAATTGATAACCCCAATTCTTCATTCCCGCAGAAAATTCCAGTGTCTGCAACAAGGGCAGGATGCTGGCGTGCCGTGCTGGTGTCCACACTACATCACGCCGGTAGGGGTGAAAATCATCTCCCATGTCGGCCTGATAGGCATCCCTTGGCTTGACCCTGCCTATGGCAGTGAAATCCTGCAATCTGATCTTGCTGCCAAAGACCTGGCTGGGTGAGTAATACGCGACCCTGTCACCCGCTTGAAGGCGTCGCAAAGGTGCTGCCTTGCCATGGCAGACTTGCATGTAGCCATCTGCCTGACCACGCAGCACATGGTCGGCAGAGGCAACAGCGATCCAGTTACGGCACTGTTGGGCAGCCATGATCAGGCTGGCGCAAATACGCGCAGGCGGTGACCATCAAGGTCTTGTGCGACGAAGGTATAACCAAAATCCATGCTGCAAGGGTTTTGAACTATCGTCGTGCCACGCGTGGCCCAGTTGTCATGGGTGCTATCTACTGTGGCATTGTCAGCTACTGCAAAAGCCAGCTCACTGCCGCCAGCCAGGGTAGCGACCGGTTCTACCGTGTGTTTTGACCACAAACCCAGCTTGTGGCCAGAGTCCAGTATGAATAAATAAAAAGTAGGGGATGCTTCTACTGGTGTCAGGCCCAGTATCTTGCTATAAAAGCCTGCGCTGGCTTCTGGACTGTCGACATATAAAAGGACATAGCTTGGGGTCATCATGGTATCTGCTCCTAAAGGTGATGTTGTTTGCATTGATATGTTGTTCAAGGCAAAGACATCTTAGGATGTGCTAGTGTCAGTTTCTGTCAGCAGTGATGGCATGATGAAAAAAGCCTGCACTTGCAGGCTTTCGGTAAAGGACAGACTTAGCTGGTACCGGGAACCCTTTGACCAGCGTCGTAATAAAGCGCTGGGATTTTTTTCTGGCTGAGCATCATCATGGCAAGGCTGGCCAATGCCAGCATGAACCAGTTGACCCCTGGCATTTTCACGAACTGGGCAAAATCAAACAAGGCGCCACCCGCCAGGCTGCCGACCATGGTGCCCATGCTTTGGTAAAACATTTGCTGCGACATCAGCCTGCCGGTATCCGCTGCCGATTTGTTGGCAAAGCGTGCAACCAGCACATCCAGCGAAGGCCCATAAAACACCTGGCCAAAAGACAGCAGGATCGCAGACACAATGACGGCAGCAGCACTATGGGTAAACACCACCATGATGGCAAAGCTGACAAACAGGCAGGCATAACCTATTTTCAGGAAGCGGAAATGATCCAGCGTGCGCACTGCGCGTTTGGAAATCGGTATCTGGAAAAAGATGATCACCAGCGCCGCCAGCCAGAAAGGCGTGGATACTGGTATCTCAGGTGTAAACTTGGGAATATGCAAGCTGAAACCTATCATGGGCTGCACCGCAAAACACCAAAATACTGAATTCGACAGGTAAAACATCAGCGGCAATTCTACCGGTTTGTCTGAGTCAGTACCTGCTATTACAGTTGTACTGGATGCTTCATCTGCCAATGCTTTTTGTTCCAGCGCCAAGCTTTCTTGTTCATGCGCACTAATGGCACGCATGGCAATCAACATGAACAAACCATAGACAATAAAGGTGATCAGCACGATCAGGAATACCAGTTTCAACTGATCATGTGGCACAAAACTGGCAGTCAGGTAACCACCAACCAGGCCCATACGGATGGCGAAAGCCAGTTTGCTGAAGATGGCAGTCTGGTCCAGACCCTTGAGCTTCAATAAATAATTTTTCAAACCTGGGAAAGACAGGCCACTACCCAGGCCAGCCAGCAAGGCAAACAGTGCCAGCGCCCAGGCCTGATTCAGGTAAGCCATGAAATACAGGGCAATGCCTTCGAGCAGGATATTGCCTGAGATCGCCAGCGGGTGGTTCGCCATGCGGGAAAACCTGGCGCCCATATACGAGCCCAACACACGGCCCAGGTTCAAGCCGAACAAAATCGATGCTGCCCAGAATCCCGAGAAAGCCTTGCCCGTTTCAGAGACGATGATAGGTGTGTATAAGGCAACACCGCCAGATGCGATGGCGACACCAATATAAATCAGATAGGAATTGAAGACAGGATTGAATTTCTTGGTTTGCATAGGTCAGGGCGTCAGCGCCTGGGCAGCGCTAAAAATACTTAAAGCGAGAATGGTAAGAAGTGCAGATCGTCAAGGCCGAACTTCATGTTGTGATGCTGCACAACAGAAAAAGTTCATCGATATAAGCAAATCAAATAAGCTTTAAATTGTACGCCTAATTTTAACAACCTGTTGCCGGGTCGCAAGTTTCGACGAACCCGGCCTGAATCGGGATTAAATCGGGCCAGTGAGGTGATCCCTGACAAACCCTAGAACCAGATTTTTCCCAGATACAACCAGCTCCAACCCGCCATCAGACAGACGCTGAGCACTAGCAAACCAGTCGCCCCATTTGGCCGCAAGATACCGAGATAGCCTATGGCTACCGTTGCCACACCTTTCTTGACGCGCTTCATGCTGCGCCAGCGTTGTATGAATTTCAGCATGGACAGGACAAAAGTAAACGTCGCACAAGACAGCAAGGTCACCCTGAATACATTCAAGAGATTGAGCTCACCCATTGATATTTTTTTATACGCCAGACCAACCAGCGCCATCAAAACGGCTGCGCCTATGGAGATGGCCACATTCGCATACATGGTCTTGCGGCTATTAACGGCAGCGTCTTCGAGCTCGCACTTGAGCAAATCCACTTTTTCATTGATCAGTGTGGAGGTTTCATGTTTGATAGCCAGTATGCGCTGGTCTATGGCCGCGCCTATCTGCGCCGTGGAATAATCAATCAGCTCCCTGATGTCATCCTTGGTCATGTTGCGCTGACTATGGATTTCATCAGACAGCAGGGCGATATTCCTGTCCACTTGCTCACCGGCCTGGCGTATGACTTCAGATAATTCATTACTGACCTGGTAAATGGACCTGTCCACCAATGGTGCTACCCGTTCATCAATGACACGGTTCAGACTCTGTTCAAAGGCAGACGACGCCTGTTTCAGATTCAATGGGTCAAACGCCATCTTTTCTCCGGTGAATAGCTTCGTATTTAAGTATTTGATGTTGCTGCTGGAAATTTCAAGACCAGCACCCTGATTGAGGCTAAAACTCTTTGTTCAATGCGCATAGTCAGAGTCTAGTCAGGTGATACCAGTAAGTCATTAAAGCGGTACTTAGGCATTTTTGATTTAAATTTTGCAAGCTTTCGTCTAAGCTTAAATTGCATCTAGGGCAACGAAAATGCGAAATAGAACTTAGGCAAAATTGTTCCAGAAAGGCGTAGCGACGAAGATAGCACTTTAGTACGGCTAGGAGCTGGAACATAGTTGGTGCGGTTTTGTATAAGTCCTACTCAATACCTGTTTAGCGATGTGCTTAAATGCTTCAGCCAGCTATCTAAGCCAGCTCAGATACACAATCAAGTGAACAAAGGATACATATGTTGATCAAAAAAATTACTCTCATCGCGTGTGCGGCGGTGGGCATGTTTGCCAGTTCTTTCGCTACTGCCCAGACTTATCTGGGTGCCTCTGTAGGCCAGAGCGATAACAGCAACTACTGCAACTACAGCACGACTTGCGACTCCAAGGCCACCAGCTACAAGCTGTTTGGCGGCTATAACTTCAGCAAGAATTTTGCAGTGGAAAGCAGTTATTTTTCTGGTGGCAAGACCTCAATCAATTCGGGCGTGGCGCTAGGCCATAGCGAACAAAAGAAAACCGGCTTCAGTCTGGCTGGCGTGTATAACTATGAGTTCAATGAGGCTTTCGCCGGGTTTGCCAAACTCGGGATTGCGCGTGTAAAAGCAGAAACGACTTACGACACTTCAGGCCTGCCATCCTACTCAGCTTCGAATACGGGCAATCAGGCTCTGCTTGGTGTGGGCGTATCTTACAAGATCAATCCTAATCTCGCTGTCCGGGCAGAATTCGAGAAATTCAATGCTCACACTTTCTCCAATAGTGGTACATCAGGCAGCAATCTGTCGGCTGGTTTGCAATACAATTTTTAATTGACTGTCGCTGGTGGTGTTGATGGAGATATTCCATCAACACCATCGGTATTTGATGATGAGCCTTGCCTGTGGGGCAGTTCAGTCTCAGGCAAGGCTTTTCTTAGCGACTTTGCTGGTCTTTTTGGCTGGTACAGGCAAAGCATTGGCAGTGGCACGCGCCAGTTTGCTCAAACCATCCCGGTCTTCCAGTAAGTCACTATCGATGAGGTACCATGGTTTGGCCTGTGGGTAAGGCAGTGCTTCAGTAACCCTGGCTAACAATTGCCGCCCCGCTGCTGTTGGCTTGATGAAGAGCTGATCATCGCAGATCAGCGCAAACATCTTCCCCGACATATACAGTGCATATTCGCCAAACATTTTTTTCGCAACCACGTCTTCGCAACTACTTAGCTGGTCGAGAATAAATTCTACAAAGCTGGCTTGTGATCCCATGATTTTATTCTGAAAATTTAAGCTCAGTCGGGACGGCGAAAATCATCGGCAATCCATGCCCTGGCATTTTGCTGATTCAGTTTATAGTTGGGTGCGACCCTGACTCTCGCCAGCTCGGTATTACCTGCATCCTGTGCGCTGAGCCATGCATACGGGTCATCTTCATCAGGTACGATGTCGAGCATGATCTTGAAGTCCGCCTCATCTGTCGCCACCATCAGGCTCTTGTGCAATGTCGCATGCAGTTGCTGTTCATGGCGGCGTATTACCTCGGATGCAGTTTTCACCAGTGTGCCAAAGGCATTCGCATCCAGCGGTTTGGGATTTTTTTTATCGCGTCCCATGGTCCATGGGCCAACCAATGCCGGTTCAGGCTCACCATCCTTGATCATGGCAACGGCCCAGCCTTCATCGTCGTCATTCTTAATGACCTGGGCTGTCCAGCCCTTGTCGCGCCACAGGCGTGGCTCGCGGATTTTGTTGTCCTCTTCCTGAGGTGCGTTATCTGCTGGTGTGTATTCGTTATCGTTAGTCAAAGCTTTTCCTGGTTTATTTCTTCAGGCTGTACATGCTACACTCAAGCGACCAGTTTGTCTGAATCCTTCTTGATTGGCACTGTCCCCAGAACCTGCAGGGAGACTAAACCGTGTTTTGCGCGGGCATTCTGGCATTTGTCATCACCAGGCTGCACTTCCTGGCAGGGAGACGGCCTTTGCTCATACATGCTGCACTTCACGACTTTACCCACTTCACCTAGCAGAGCCTGGCAATGCGGTTTGGATTGATTGGTGCCGCTTAAGCAAGAATATACGGGTGTCAATGCCTGAACCATGGTATCGGCAATGCCATATATATCTGCCTCGGCGGAATAAAATGAAACCCGGTAACTGGCGCAGCAGGCGCCGCAATCAAGACAGGGCTCATTTTTGTTAGTAATTTGTCGGTCAGCGATTTGCCTTTCTATAAAAACAGTATGAATGTCGATTCGACTACCTCTAAGGATGCTGCGTTATGCAGGGATTTAAAATCCTGGTTTTCACTTGCCAACTGGCGTCAGTGACAAAAACAATCCTCCCGATATTAACACTGCGCCAAGTAACACGGATGAAGTCAGCGTCTCACCCAGTAAGACGATGGCCATTGACACCCCCACGATAGGCATCAGGGCTGTGAACATCGATGCCTTGGCTCCCAGTTGTTTTACCGCGAGGTTGAACAGCAGGACAGATATCACACTGACCAGGAGGCCCTGATAAACCGCCTGTACCGCAATTGCGTTGGCGTCAAGCTGGAACAGGCTGGTGCCGGCAAAATAAAAATACACAGGCACATAGAGCAAGCCACCTACCTGTATCACGCTGACTACCGACAGCGGATTGGTATTCCAGCGCCGCATCAGCACCGTATAAAACGACCACATCAGGGCAGCCAGCATGAACAGCAAGTCACCGCGCCAGGCTCCGGCATAAGCGGCTGACTGCGGTTGCAGGATACTGCCAGCTTTGACGACAATGACACCAAGCAGCAGCAGACTCAGACCTAGCATCGGGATACCGTCACGCTTATCCAGCATCAGCTTTGCCAATAAAGACGTAAACAGCGGCGTAAATGCCGGATAGATCAACGAGCTATGCGAAGCCGGTGCCCAGTGCAGGCCGCCGACCAATACCATGTTGTATAAGGGACCAGCCAGTAACAACAGGATTAACGCTTTTGACCAACCTATGCCAGCAGCATTCCGTACGCCTGCTTTGATAAAGAAAGGCAGCATCACCAGACCGCTGACAGCAAAACGCAATACGGTCAGGTCAAAGATATCCAGAGATGCGCGGTAACCAAAGCTGGCTACCACAGGCTGAGCACCCCAGATCAATGCCACCAGAAAACCGTAAGTTAAACCCATTAGGCCCATTGCGCTTATCCTTTATTGGCGGAAATTTTCAAAGCACCGAGTAATCGTTATTACGCAAATCCGTCAACAGCATGTGACCAGGCGCATGAGTAATGCAGAGTTCCGGTTTTGCGTGCATCAGTGCTGCTTGCGGCGTGACACCACAAGCCCAGAACACGGGCAGCTCTCCGTCATTAATGCTCACTGCGTCACCATAATCTGGCTGCGCAAGATCCTTGATGCCTATCAGCGCCGGGTCACCTATATGTACTGGCGCACCATGCACGCCAGGGAAGCGTGAAGTGATCTGTATCGCCCGTATCGCATCTGCTGCTTTCATCGGGCGCATGGTGACCACCAAAGGACCCTGAAAGGCGCCAGCAGGCGAGGTCGTTATGCTAGTGCGGTACATGGGCACATTGCGCCCCTGTTCTATGTGTCGTATGCCTATGCCATTTTCTATCAGCGAATGCTCAAAGGTGAAAGAGCAACCGAGGGCGAAGCTCACCAGGTCATCACGCCAGACATCGCTGATGTCATCAGGTTCAGTCACAAGCTCGCCATTGAGGAACACGCGGTAACGCGGTACATCGCTGCGGATATCAAGATCAGCTCCAAGGAAAGACACAAACGGGTCACCCACCTCTGAGACTGCAATCAAGGGACAGGGCTTGGGGTTCTTTTGACAAAAGCGATGAAAGTCGGTTGCATCTTTGGCTGGCAGTATCACCAGATTAACCTGTACATAACCCGGAGCCAGACCCGAAGTTTCTTTACGCCACAAACCCTGGCGTATGGCCAGGCGTAATTCTGAAGGGGACTGGGAGATTACGGATGAGGGCGACATGGGGCGGCTCCATAGCATGGGAATAGTGATTACTTGTCAATGAATTATGAAAAATCAGCACAATTCAGGACAACAAAGGACAACTCAGGACTGATAGAGCCAGTATAAAATGTAGCCTTGATAGAAGATAATTGAAGTTATTGCTAATAGTTGATAAAGTTTATCTATCATGCGACCTTCACTCCAACAGCTTGAAACCTTTTACTGGATAGCCCGTCTGGGCGGTTTTCATGCGGCGGCCAAACATCTGCACCTGACCCAGCCGACGATCAGCGCCAGAATCCAGGAGCTCGAAGAGATACTTGGCCTCAAGCTGTTTGAACGTGGTGGTCACCGTGCCATCATTACGCCGGTAGGGCGTGACGTACTGGTGCAGGCAGAAAAAATGCTGCGCCTTTCTGATGACCTAGAACAAATCAGCAAGCGACGCAATCCCATGCGTGGCCTGTTGCGCCTGGGGGCGAATGAATCGACCGCCATGTCTGGGCTGATCGAATTGCTGGGGCGGCTAAAAGCCCAGTACCCCGATGTACGCATAGAGCTCACCATCGATGTGGGGGCCAACCTCAGCCGCAAACTCAATGCCCGTGAGCTAGACATCGCCATTCTCAGTGACCCCGTCTCTGCACCGCACGTCGTTGATGTAGCGATAGGCCAGGTCGATCTGGCGTGGGTGGCATCTACCCAAACTGTACTCCATGAGCAAGCTTTGCACCCGGCAGGCATGGCGGCCTTGCCTGTCGTTGCCATGCCTTCACCAACAACGATTTGCAATGTCGTCATGGAATGGTTCAGGCTGGCAGGCCATGAGCCAGAAAACCTCAGCATCTGCAATTCCATGGCGATGATGATCAAGCTAGTCGCAGCAGGTCACGCCATTGCCGTGCTGCCACGTTCCGTGGTTGATGCAGAAATCAAGAGTGGAATCATCCGCACACTGACAGTCAAACCACCACTCAATCCACTGATGTATTACGTTTCCTATTTACGGCAAGAGCAGGGGCTGGCGGATGGCAACCTCGTCACCATGGCCCGCGAAGTATTGCAGCAAAGCGGATTGTTGTTACCTCTGACATTGCCCCTGCCACGTTAAAACCACCAGCCCGCTGCGGCATCAATTGCGCACAGATGCGCGCAGTATCCACGAACGCTTCGTGCATTTGGTTCCTCAAAATTCCACATTCAATCCCTTAATTTGCGCTTCTGTCTCAATCTGCCAACTTGCAAATCAGGTATTGCCTATATTGCGCCATGTGCTTGCAATCAAGCGGCACCGGCGAGGCAATACACCTGCCTTGCACAGTTTACCAGTTTGCAGATCTCTCCATGAGTGGGTCTGGGTTTCTTAATCCTGAATCAGAAAGCACAACGACATGAAAAAAACTTACCACCTTCTCCCTGCGAAATTACTGATGGCAACGCTGGCACTCGTTGCAATTCAGGCGCATGCAGCAACATCCATGTCAGATGCAGATATTCTGAACCTTCTCAAACAACGTGTTGAGACAGAAAAAAAAGGTGTAGGCCTCGTGGTCGGCATCGTCGATGAAAAAGGCAGCCGCGTGATCAGCTATGGCTATGCCAACCTTGCTGAGCGCCGTCCTGTCGATGCGGATACCATGTTTGAAATTGGTTCTATCACCAGCGCATTCACCGGCGTGGCCATGATGGACATGGCAGAGAAAAATGAAATCAGATTAAAAGAACCTATCGAGACTTATCTGCCTGACGGTATCAAGATACCCTACTATGAAGACAGAAAAATCACGCTCTCTGACCTGTCCTCACATCGCTCCGGCTTGCCTGCTGTGCCTGGCACCCCAGGCATAGGTACCGACAATCCCTATGCAGGTTTTACCACCAGTAAAGCCTATGAATTTCTGGCCAGTTACCAGATGAGATACGATGTCGGCAGCCGTTATCTCTATTCCAGTTTTGGTAATGGCCTGCTGGGTCAGGTATTAAGCCAGCGCGCAGGTACCGACTATGACACTCTGATCAAAAACCGCGTGACCATACCACTGGGCATGACCGCGACCAGTGTTAACCTCAATGCAGACCTGCAAAAACGCATGGCAACAGGTTATAGCAGCAAGGCACAATTTGCCGTAGCACCTGCCTGGAGCTTCAGCGCTTTTGAAGGCGCGGGTGGATTGCACTCATCTGCCAATGACATGCTCAAGTTCCTCGCTGCCAATATGGATCAGGCCAAGACACCCTTGAACGGCACCATGCGCAAGTTGCAGATGCCCTTTGAAATAGGCAACCGCCTCTTGCTGGTCTGGGGGGGCTACAACAATAAATTTGATAGCGCCATCCTCGGCCTCGAAGGCAAGACAGGTGGCTATAGTAGCTATATCGCCTTTGATAAAAAAGCAGGTAAGGGCGTCGTGATATTGTCGAATGCCGATATCAGCGTGGCAGATATCGGCAACAAGATTATCAATACAGATTTTCCGCTAGCGCAGTAAACTCAAGGCTGCAGGCAGAAGTGTCTGCAGCCTTGAGAAAAAAAGTGGCGATGAAAAGTTGAATGACCTCACTACCTCAAACACGACAATTCAGTAGTCATATCCGCATGCGACCTTTGGTCGTCATCCTGGTAATGCACGTCCTGTTCTTTCTGGCTTTATCACGCAGTTACTCTCCCCAGTCAGACAAAGCTGAATTTGCAACAGCAGTGACTTTCCTGATGCCTGTTACGCCGAAAACAGATCCATTGCTACCAAAAAATGCGTATCTAAAAGAAGAACATCAAAACGTAGAGCATCAAAAAGCAGCTTACCAAAAGCTGCCACCTGCAACCAAAAAAGAATCTGTGCAAGCACCAAGGACGGCAGTGATTCCAGCACCCAACGAGAAATTGCCTACGCCTCCGGCAGCAGCAAAATCATTTGCCGATATAACAGCAGGTACCGAAGCAGAAGTGCACGACAAAACCGGTTTTCTTCTTGGCCAGCTTCGTTCTCAGGCAACATCGCTAGCCAGGGAGTCTGCACGAAGTGAGGGCAGTGAATCTGGCGATATGAGTACTCTTGGTGATTACTACGGCAGCTATAACGGTGCCGATGCAGGTACGTTTTATATTCATGTCGATCACACTGGCAATATCTTTGGCTCTGCCGATTCAGGTACAGTCCATAGCAGCTTCACAATCACCGGTAAAGTATCGACAGATGGTGTGGTACAAATGACAGGAAAAGGCTTGGCAGGTTCAGCCAGTTTCGATGGCAAAATCAATCTCAAGACAGGTGGCGTGTCTGGTCACTGGAATTTGACCGGTTTTGGAAGAGGGCAGTTCACAGGGCAACGCGCTAAAGCTGTCAGTGGCAGAGCTAATTGAAAAATAATCGGGATATTTAAGCGATATAAACCCGCGAGAGTAGGGGGGGGATGCACTTGAAGTCGGACTATTTTCTCCTCAAATCTGTCAAAGTCATCATTTGGTTAAACACCGGTTTTCCAGCCACTGAATCCGCGGGGTCAGCCACAAAATAACCATGACTGCACCACACTTGCGGGCGCACATCGTTACGCGGCCGGACAGCGTGCCACCAGCAGTTGCAGGTACTCCACATTGGCAGGATGCGACATGGGGGGCTTTACTTTAAAAAATAGGCTGCCACGTCCTAGCGTTTATCATGATGAGCAGACTGTAATTGAAGCAATGCAGACTCCAGCCCACGGGCAAAGAGAGGGCCATCGAATAGTGAGCTGGCAGCTACTTGTTCGCGCAAGTTGCCACGCAGGGTTGCCAGTTCATCAGGTTTGCTTGCATAGGCAACAGCGAGATCAACAAATTCATCGCTATCTTTAGCGATCCAGTCTGGCAGTCCGGCATAGGTCAGCAGGCTTAGGCCCTGGCGCGAAGCCATGGTTTGTCCGGCCAGACTCAATGTAGGTACACCCATCCATAAGGCTTCACAGGTCGTGGTGCCGCCAGAGTAAGGGAAACTGTCGAGTATCATGTCGACTTCTGCATGCGCAGCCAAATAGGCTTCGCGACTCGACGGCCCATGGAGCTTAAGCTGTTGTTCTGTAATACCCAGCTCAGCGAAACGTTTCAACAGATGCTGGCGAAAACTGGCGGACTGCAATTGTCTGTTCTGTAGCCTTAGCTTTGCTTGTGGCAGGCGCTTCAGTACATCAGCCCATAGTGCGAGTGTGAAATCATTGAACTTACCTGCTGACTGAAAACTACCAAAAGTCAGATGGCCCCTATTTAGTGCAGGTAATGGCGATACCTGCACATGACCACCAACTGGTGGGGCGAAACACAGGCGAGTGTGTGGAAGGTGACAGATTTTTTCAGTAAAGTATTCTGTCGTATTTTCTGGAACTGAAATCCTGTCAGCCAATACATAGTCCATGCCTGGTACTCCGGTACTGCCAAAATAACCAAGCCAGCTCGCCTGTATTGGAGCTGGCTTGCAGGCAAATAACGGCAGGCGATTGTCAGCCGTATGTCCCGACAGGTCCAGCAGGACATCAATTGCATCAGCATGGATCATTTCAGCAGCTACCTGGTCGTCCATACCTGCAATGGACTTCCATTGAGAAAAATAAGGCTTGAGTCTGTCTGTCAATGCATCCTGGTGCGCGCTGCTGGCATAGGCAAACAACTCTATGGTTTGCTGGCTGATATGCGGGATAACATTTTCGAGAAAATAACCAACCGGGTGCAAGCGTAAATCGCCCGATACCAGACCAACCCGCAGACGTGACCCACTCGCGGTTGGTCGTGGTAGCCAGCTTGTATAGGATTTGCGGCGGGCAGCCAGTTTATCGCGATAGAAATTGATTTCGGCACGGTATTCGTCCGGGCTACAATAAGTGCCAAAACCAAGATTAAAAAGCAAACTGCAATGGGCATCCAGATAATCGGCATCGGTAGCAAATGCTGTCCGGTATGCATCAAGAGCCTGCTCCATATATCCCTTGTCGCGCAAGACATCGCCTAACCCAGAATAGGCCCAGCCCTGCGCGCCAGATTTGATGGTGGTGGCCTTGCGAAAACTAGCTTCGGCCTCGTCTGGCCGGGCTGCATCACGATAGGCATTGCCAAGATTGTGATAAATCTCCCCTGCATCAGGTTTGATGGCAAGTGCTTGCAAGTAACTGGCTGCGGCTTCGTCAAACCTGCCCAGGGCTAGTAATACGATGCCCAGGTTAAAGTGTGCTTCATAACGGTCAGGTTCAAGTTCAATCAGTTTTTTATACCTGGTTTCTGCCATCTTATAATTGCCTTGGCGCTGCAAGATCATGGCAATATTGCCTTGCGCCTCGGCCAGTTTTGGATTGATCGCTGCAGCCTTGTCATAAGCAGACAGGGCAAGTGCATCATTACCATTCTGCCTGTCGATATTGCCGACAAAAATATGCAGAGCGGCCTCTTGTGGATGATGCACCAGAGCCTTTACCGCAACATTACGTGCTGCAGTAGCATCGCCAAGTGTGAGATAGATATGGGAAAGATCATAACTCGCATCAAGCTGGGCAGCGTCAAGTTCCAGAACTTTCTGGAACTGCGCAATCGCCAGATCTTTCATGCCCTGTTCCCGTCTAGTGACACCAAGATTGTAAAGCACATAAACATCTGCCGGACTGATCTGCCTTGCCTGCTCAAGACTATCGACCGCATCATCAAACCTGCTTTGCAGACGCAAAGAAATACTCAGATTGATATAGGCATCACCAAATTGTGGGTTGCTGGCAATAGCAGCCCGGTAGCATTGCTCTGCGTGTGCGAAATTACCTGATCTGAGCAATTTATCTCCCTCATCTTTTACCATTGCTGCAACGTTGTTCCTGTGATTGGATGGCGTTGCCGTCTGGTTTGAAGTAGGCGGTGCTGTTTCAGGTTGAGCGGACGTACTTTCTTGTTGCGGGGTGCTTATCTCTTTACCGCCAAAAAGTTTTTTTAGTTTGTTAAGCATGCTAGGTAGGAAGAAGAAAAATCATATTTTATACGGTTGCCTGATGAGTCTTTCCGATCGAAGTGTCAAGCACTCTCCAGTTGCGCTTGAAATTGAGGCGAGTAAGGCGAGAGGGGAATACGACAACGGCACATTCAACCTGACCCCGCCCAGAAACGCTTAGGAAATAGCATGCAGGAAATAAAAATAGACTGAATCAGCCACGCCATGTCGACAAAATTGTAGTAACCGCGTACAGCATGGCATGCCATGCTGTACTTGGATGTGCTTATCACATCGTTACCATTTTTTCTTTTTAACGGTATGCTATGTTCTCATGCAATGACAACCCCTATTTTTGATATTCCTCAACATAAGGGATACATGTCATCTGCCTCAAAATAGATACTTATTTTCCCCAGGAGTCCTTCAAAGTCGTCAC
Source organism: Undibacterium sp. Ji42W (assembly GCF_049340405.1). Taxonomy (NCBI): domain Bacteria; kingdom Pseudomonadati; phylum Pseudomonadota; class Betaproteobacteria; order Burkholderiales; family Oxalobacteraceae; genus Undibacterium; species Undibacterium sp. Ji42W. Next base: position 93,566 of record NZ_JBMPOV010000008.1, on the reverse strand, counting down.
CCGGTTAAACACCGGCTTCCCAACAACTGAATCCACGCGATCAGCCACAAAATAACCATGGCGTTCAAACTGCAAACGTGTATCTGGTGTGATCGTTGCCAGGCCCGGTTCTACATAAGCACGTACTACTTCAAGCGCATGCGGGTTCAGCAAGGCCATGAAGTCTTTGCCGCCGGCATCGGGGTTGGCGTCCGTGAACAGACGGTCGTAAAGACGGACTTCGGCTTCCAGCGCATCAGCAGCGTTAACCCAGTGCAGGTTGCCTTTGACTTTATAGTTGGCGCTGCCTTCGGTGCCGGATTTGCTGTCGGCGAAGTAGTTGCAATGAACGGCGATGATAGTGCCGTTTTCATCCTTGTCGCAGCCTGTGCATTCAACGACATAGCCATAACGCAGGCGTACCTTGTTGCCGGGGAAGAGGCGGAAGTAACCTTTGACGGGCTCTTCCATGAAGTCTTCCCGTTCTATCCATAGCTCTTTGCCTATCGTGAATTCGCGGTTGCCCAGTTCAGGGTGGTGCGGATGGATAGGTGCGGTGCAGGCGATGTTTTCGCCTTCAGGGAAGTTGTCGATGATGAGTTTTAACGGGCGCAGCACTGCTGTGGCGCGTGGTGCTTTAGGGTCGAGATCTTCGCGCAGGCAGCCTTCCAGCGTGCTGTAATCGATCCAGCCGTCAGAGCGGGTGACGCCTATGCGTTCGCAGAACAATTGCAGGGATTCTGGCGTATAACCGCGGCGGCGTATGCCAACGATGGTAGGCATGCGCGGGTCGTCCCAGCCGTTGACGATGTTTTGTTCTACCAACTGACGCAGCTTGCGTTTGCTGGTGACGACATAGGTCAAGTTCAGGCGGGCGAATTCATATTGTTGCGGCACTGGTTTTTTGAAGAAACCACCTTCTGCCGCCTTTTCTATGATCCAGTCATAGAAGGGGCGGTGGTCCTGGAATTCCAGTGTGCAAATCGAATGAGTGATGTTTTCTATCGCATCAGACAGCGGATGCGTGTAGTCATACATGGGGTAAATGCACCAGTTGTCACCCGTGCGGTGATGGTGGGCATGGCGTATGCGGTAGATGGCCGGGTCGCGCAAATTCATGTTGGGTGACGCCATGTCTATCTTGGCGCGCAGGATGTGTTCACCATCCTTGAATTCACCTGCCTTCATGCGACGCAACAGGTCCAGTGACTCTGCTGGCGCACGGTCGCGGAAAGGTGAGTTCACACCGGGTCTGGAAAAATCACCGCGGTTGGTCGCCATGTCATTTGCGCTTTGACTGTCGACATAGGCCAGCCCTGCACCGATCAGGTATTCGGCGATTTCATACAGGCGTTCGAAATAGTCGCTGGCATAGTGCAGGTGTTCTTCGCCCTTATTGTTCCAGTCAAAGCCCAGCCATTTGACACTGTCCATGATGGTATCGACATATTCCTGGTCTTCTTTCTCAGGATTGGTGTCATCAAAGCGCAGATGGCAACGGCCAGCATAATCGCGCGCGAGGCCAAAGTTCAGGCAGATGGATTTGGCGTGACCGATGTGCAGGTAACCATTCGGTTCAGGCGGAAAGCGGGTGATGACTGTCGGCAGGCCATCACGCGCATATTTGCCAGCAGCCTGGTCATTGTCAATGATGGCGCGCAGGAAGTTGGAAATTGGTGCTGGCGCTGCAGATGCTGCATTGCTGTTATTTTTAATATCTTTGCTCATGGTGAATAAACTTTGTGGGCCTGGTAAGGCCCTCTAAATAGGGAGATGACAAGTATTTTACCGTAGCGCAGCATGGATGGCGCGAAGTTTGGCAAGTCTATTGTCTGGAATGCCAGTTCACTAGAGGGTATCAGAGGGAGCCTGTTCTGAAAAGTGATTAATAAAGCAATAATGAAATATTACATTTCGCTCGATTCAACACGGTTGCGCCCGCAGTTTTTAGCATGATACAGCGCATTGTCAGCCCGTTTCATCATTTCATTGATATTGTCAGGGTGGTAATAGCTGGTGACGCCAAAGCTGGCGGTTTTTTTGCCTGCCACTTCAAATTCGTGATTGGCAATGGCACAACGCAGTTTTTCAGCGGTGGCGATGGCGGCGTGGATGGTGGTCTCGCGGAAAATGACCAGGAATTCTTCACCGCCCCAGCGGCCAACTGCATCCATGCTGCGTACGTGGTCTTGCAAGAGGCGCGCGATATTGATGAGGACCTGGTCACCAGTCTGATGACCGTGCGTGTCATTGACTTGCTTGAACAAGTCGATATCGACGATGGCGATGGAAAAACTGGTGCCATAGCGCTGGCTGCGCTGGTGTTCCTCATCCAGTATCTGTTCCAGTTTGAGGCGGTTATACAGGCCGGTGAGCCTGTCGGTGCTGGACAAGAGTTCGAGGTCATGGTTGCGCAATTCCAGTTCGCGGGTGCGGGCCACGACCAGGTTTTCCAGGTTGGCGTTGACTTCCATCATGGAGTTATGGCTGCCTTCGAGCTTTTCTGCCATCTGGTTAAAGCCTGCTTCCAGTTCCTGTAATTCGCCACCAGAATTTGCGGTGATACGAGTATCGAGCTCACCTTTTTCCATGCGGTGCACGCCATCGAGCAAGCGTGATAATGGCCGTGTCAGGTCCCGGCTCATGCGCATGGCGAGTATGGATGCGCACACCGTACCCACCAGGCCTATCAGCACGCTGAGGGCGACAAAGACATTCTTGGATTGGTGGCTGGCATGGGTACTGAGTTCCAGATACACCCGCCCCAGCAGCTTTTGCTTGGCGGTCTTGTCATTCGCGATACGGTCAAACAGGTCGAAGCCATCGGCTTCCGATTTGCCCTGGTAAATCGGGGCGGCAAAGATCAGTGACTCGTGGTCGCCGCGTAATATCTTGCCATTGTCGGCAGCTTTTGCATGTTCCGGCCCCAGCTTGCTGGGTTTGCCACTGACGGCCAGTACTTTGTTGTCGGCATCGGTGATCACCACGGCTTTGGCGTCATCTTCTTTCATGACTGACTGTGTCAGTGCCTGCAAGACTTCGCGGTTACCGGAGAACGCGCCATATTCACTGGCTGGTGCCAACTGGCGGGTGATGACGGTGCCGCGTGCCTTGATAGCACCATCAATTTCAGTAATGCCAACGATGACAACCAGCAGTACCAGCAGGGCAGAGATGATCCAGACTGGGGCCAGTGCCAGGAACAAGATACGATGGGCTAGTGGCCAGTTCTTCATGGTGCACGCTCCGCGAGTGATTTCAATTTGCGGGTCAGGCTGACTTCATCCTCCATCTCCAGGCTCAGCGAACGGCTGACCTGGGCATTCACATTCACGCTGAAGTAGCGCGGATATTGGGGCAGCGGCAAGTAGCCATTATTCGGCAATGACGCAATGATCTCTGCTACCTGCTGGGCAATCTGGGTGGCAGAGCTATATACGCCAGCCAGCGCACCGGCCTTGACGTAGGCCGCAGAAAATCCAAACAGCGGCACTTTCTGCCGGTAACTGGTCAGCAAGATACTGGGGATATTATTGCGGTTGTAAATGGCGGCATCCGGCAGGGCCAGCAGGCTGTCGCTATTGCTCAGCAAGCGACGCAGGGCGGGTAGCAAGTCAGAATCATCCGTGACGGTTTCAACGTTGATTTGCATCTCCATTTCTTTGGCAATGGCTGGCAAACCGATCAGCATGTCGTTTGAATCTTTGCTGAGCAATAATCCTATGCGGTTGCGTCCTGGCATGCTGGTACGGATCAGGCCCAGTTGCCGGTACCATGGCTGATCAAAAAAAATCGCCGAAAAGTGATGTGGGTCTTGATGGCGGCCATATTGCCTGGTTATTTTCTGAAAGGTATAGCGTGGCACCATCACATTCAGCACCGCCATTGCGGGTGTCTTTTGTGCCATGGCGGTCATGGCGGGTGTGCCTACCGCAATCAGCAGGTGGTTATTGGTATTACGCGGCACATCTTCTGCCTTGTAGGTGCTCAGGTTCAAGACCTTGATGGTATTTTTTGCGTTGCCTTGTGCCTGCGCCAACAGATTGCTTAACTGGCTGGAAAATTCAGTATAAGCAGAGCCTTCTTCACTCAACAAAATGGTGATGGTATCCAACGCTAGCACGGCTTGCGCATACAGCAAGCCCAGGATCAGCCCTGTCAGATTTACTATGTGCCGCAGATGCCGGGTTGACTGCCAATGCATGTTCAAAGGTCCAGTCTGAGATGCAGCCTCAGCGCTCGGCCTGGCAATTCATTGTCGTGCCGGTATTCAAAATACCGCGCATCGGTCAGGTTTTGGGCAATCAGCGAGCACTCGGCAGACTTGCCACCCAGCTTGAACTGATAATTTAGCCTGGCATCTACACGCTTGTTGCCATCAATGAAATAACCACGGTTTTCGCGTGGGTTATAGTCGGTGGCATTGAATTTGGTTTGTGCCATCTGGTAAGCCACCAGGCTGCCACTCCATTGCTCATTGACTTTATGGCTGAGCATGATGTTATGGTTGTATTTAGGTAGCGAATCGCTATACACCACGCCATTCACATTATCACTTTTTACACCACCACCAGAGAGGCCATAAATCAGCCGTGTTTTGTCTGTCAGTTGCGCCTTCAATTGCAATTCATAACCGCGCATGATGGCAGTGCCCTCATTCAGATTGCCACTCGCAGCAGAGCGCTTGTTCCTGACATCAATCAACTGGCTGTAGTCATCATAGAACAGGCGAAAATCCACATCAAGATTGCCGTATTTGCCGATGTAACCTATCTCGCTTGATTTGACCCGCTCTGTCTGCATCTCCGGTAAAGTCGGGTACAAATCTGCACTGCGCCAGTAATTGTCATAGGTTTTTTCATAGACAGAAGGCGAGCGCGTTGCGCGTGAATGACTCAGGCGCAGAGTATGGCCAGGTTGCACATGCCAGTTGACAGCAACCCTGGGCGTAGTGTCAGTGCCGGTATAGGTATTGTTTTCTATCATGCCGCCGACATTGAAGACCAGGTCAGGGCGGGCGCGCCATTCAAGATTGCCAAAAAAACGGCGCAGGTGATAGGGGAAATCGCCATACAGATACTGGTTGTCACCTACCCCAAGATAGTATGGCGCATAAGTCTGGTCATAGCGTATGCTGCCACCCCAGACCAGGCGGGCGTTTGTGAATGGTGAAAAAGTATGCTGCACTTCCAGGTCATAGCGCCGTAATATGGCGTCGCCATCACTGATGCCGTCGGAATCCTTGAGGCGGGCATACACTCTTTCTACCGTGTGAAAGGCTTGCACAGACAATTCGCCACCACCTTCAAGGGCGCGGCGCCAGTGCAGCATTTCAAAATGGTTTTCTGCCCGCCGGCTGATGGCGGATACATTATTGTATTCGCCGACTTCACGCGGCCCGCCGTTATAACCGAACTGGAATTCCAGGGTGTCGTCAGAGGTGAGCTGGTAATCTGCACGCAGGTTCAGATTCTGGATAGTTTTGTTGTCGTATTTGTTCAGGTTCCAGAAAGTGAACGCCGATGTTGGCCGCTGTATGCGGTCATCTTCACCCTTATCTTCCCGCAGACTTGCTGTCAGCCGGTAACTCAGCGCACCACTCTTGTCGCCATAGCGGAAGGTGCCTTCCTTGCGGCCATTGCCAAACGCCATGGAAACAGTTGTACCCTGGGTCTCTGCCGGGTGGCGCGTGATGATATTGATGATGCCGGAATATGAATTGGCACCGTAACTGGCAGAGTCTGGCCCGCGTATGACTTCTATGCGCTCTATGTCATCAAGTACGATGGGCAGGTCGCTCCAGTTGACACCACCAAACAGGCTGGCATACACAGAGCGGCCATCGATCAGGACCTGCATGCGGTCAGATGTGGTGGTGGTGACCATGCCATGATAAGCAACGGTGCTGTCCGCAGAATAATAAGGGTCGGCATGGTAAGCCACATACATGCCTGGCACCAGACGAAAAATCTCGGACAAGTCCCAGGCACCAGAGTCCTTGATCATCTGCCTGTCTATGATGGTGACGGCGACTGGTGCTTCATTGATGGGTTGTGACAGGCGTGAGGCGGACAGCACCACAGGCATATCATCCAGAAAAATCGATTCTTCACCGCCACCGGCGATTGCCACCTGATGCAGCAAGGAAAAAAGCAGGGCAGCGCAACCGGCACGCCTGTATAGGCGCTTGCCAGAATAGTTGCTATGGATGCGAAGTTTTTTTTCTGCTAACAAGTTATGCCCCAGAGCCAGAAAATGCATTGATTTAGAGTAACACAGCACAAGCTGGCGAATGTAGCTTAAATGCAAAGACGAGAGTCACAAGACCTCTTTACGTCGCTGAATTTGTTGTTTTTAGAGCTCAGATATTTGAACATGGGGCATTATTTGGAATTTGCATAATAGGCAAATTAAACGCTGATTTATTGACGCCCTGATGAATTAGCTGGCGCAACTGCCCGCAAAATTAAAATTAAATTAATATAAATTGCATATTTGAAAACTTCAACAAGGCAAAGCTTCTGAACAGCTTGGGCAACAGGTAGAATAGCGGTATGACTACAGAATTAATTACCTCCCCTGAAGCGACCACCGAAGTTGTCGTCAGCAAGCCCTACGAGCCTGCCTTTGTCCACCTGCGCATCCATTCTGAATATTCGATCGTTGATGGCCTGGTGCGTATTGATGATGTCATCAAGGCAGCAGTAAAAGACAAACAGCCAGCAATGGCCATTACTGACCTGGCGAACTTGTTCGCCATGGTGAAGTTTTATAAAGCCGCGCGCAGCAAAGGCATGAAGCCCATCGCTGGTTGTGATGTCTGGGTCAGCAATGATGTCGATCGCGACAAGCCATCCAGGTTGCTGTTGCTGGTTAAAAACAGGCTCGGCTATTTGCAGTTATGCGAATTGCTGGCACAGGCATGGCTGACGAACCAGCATAAGGGCCGGGCAGAAATCCGTTATGAGTGGTTGCAGAGTATTTTTGAAGAAGGCAAGGGCGGTGGCCTGATCGCTATCTCTGGCGCGCACTTTGGTGATGTCGGCGTTGCTATTGATAATGGCAATCTTGAGCTGGCAGAGCAGAACGCCAGGCGCTGGGCCAGCATTTTCCCTGACCATTTTTACATAGAAATACAAAGGGCAGGCCAGGCGAACATGGACAACCATGTGCGCGCTGCCGTGGCCCTGGCAGGCAGGCTCAAATTGCCAGTCGTCGCAACACATCCTGTGCAATTCATTAGCAAGGATGACTATACCGCCCATGAAGCGCGCGTCTGTATTGCAGAAGGCGATATGCTGGCCAATGGCCGCCGTGTGCGTCGTTTTAATGAACAACAATGCTTCAAGACCCAGGCAGAGATGGCAGAATTGTTTGCCGACCTGCCAGCGGCTTTGCGCAACTCTGTCGAAATAGCCAAGCGCTGCAACCTGATGCTGGAACTGGGCAAGCCCAAGTTGCCAGATTTTCCTACGCCTGAAGGCATGACCATCAATGACTTCCTGGTGCATGAATCCCAGCGTGGTCTTGAGTTCCGTTTGAACCATCTGTTCCCGAATGTAGAGAAACGCGAGAAAGAGCGCGCCCGTTATGAGGCGCGCCTGAAGTTTGAAACCGACACCATTATCAAGATGGGTTTTCCGGGCTATTTCCTCATCGTTGCTGACTTTATCCAATGGGCAAAAAATAATGGCGTGCCGGTAGGGCCTGGTCGTGGTTCTGGTGCTGGTTCTCTGGTTGCGTATTCTCTGCTGATTACCGATCTTGATCCCTTGCAGTACAACCTCCTGTTCGAGCGCTTCCTGAACCCAGAGCGGGTATCCATGCCCGACTTTGATATTGACTTTTGCCAGGAAGGCCGTGATCGCGTAATTCAATACGTGAAAGATCGTTACGGCAAAGAAGCGGTGTCCCAGATCGCCACCTTCGGTACCATGGCTGCCAAGGGCGCGATACGCGACGTCGGTCGCGTGCTGGATTTCGGTTATATGTTTTGCGATGGCGTCTCCAAACTGATTCCGTTCAAACCAGGCAAGCAAGTCACGATTGCCGAGGCGATTGTTGAAGAACCCTTGCTGGCTGAGCGCCAGGAAAACGAAGAGGAAGTCAAGACCCTGCTCGACCTGGCGCAACAGGTCGAAGGTATTACCCGCAATATCGGTATGCATGCCGGTGGTGTATTGATTGCACCAGGCAAGCTGACGGATTTTTGCCCGCTGTATACTCAAGGCGGTGATTCTGGCGTGGTCTCGCAATACGATAAGGACGACGTCGAGGCCGTGGGCCTGGTCAAGTTCGACTTTTTGGGTTTGACCACCTTGACCATCCTAGACAGGGCAGTGCGCTATATCAAGATGATGGACCCGGCCATGGCAGATTTTGATCTGGCCAAATTGCCGCTGGATGACAGGCCATCTTATGAATTGCTGACCAAGGCCAAGACCGTGGCCGTGTTCCAGCTGGAAAGCCGCGGCATGCAAGGCATGCTGAAAGATGCGCGTCCTGATCGTTTTGAAGACATTATCGCGCTGGTGGCTTTGTACCGTCCGGGTCCTATGGACCTGATCCCGGATTTCTGCAAACGTAAACATGGTGAGCGTTTCGATTATCCTGATCCCCGTACCGAAGGCATTTTGTCTGAAACCTACGGCATCATGGTGTATCAGGAACAGGTGATGCAGATGGCCCAGGTGGTCGGTGGCTACTCACTCGGCGGTGCGGATTTGTTGCGTCGTGCCATGGGTAAGAAAAAAGCAGAAGAGATGGCAGAGCATCGCCAGATTTTCCGCGATGGTGCAGCCAAGGATGGCTTGCCGCAAGAAAAAGCCGACGAGATTTTCGATTTGATGGAAAAATTCGCGGGCTATGGTTTTAATAAATCCCATGCTGCTGCGTATGCCTTGCTGTCCTACCACACAGCCTATCTGAAAGCACATCATGCTGCCGCCTTCATGGCCGCCAATATGTCGCTGGCCATGGATGATACTGACAAGGTCAAGATTCTGGTCGAAGATGCGATTGATATCTGTAAGCTCAACATGCTGCCGCCAGATATCAATCAATCTGAATACCGCTTCATGCCAGTTGCCGAGCCAGGAAAAAAATCCAGCCAGATACGTTATGGCATGGGCGCCGTCAAAGGCTCTGGACAGAATGCGATAGAAAGCATCATCACCGCCAGAAAGGAAGGCGGCCCATTTAAGGATTTGTTCGATTTCTGCAAACGTGTTGATAAACGCCAGGTTAATCGCCGCACGGTTGAGTCTCTGATACGTGCTGGTGCCATGGATTGCCTGGGCAAAGACCGTGGCGTTTTGCTCGCGACGGTTGATTTTGCACTGGAAGCGGCGTTGCAGGCAGAAGCCGCTGCAAACCAGGTCAGCCTGTTTGGCGATGATGATGATTTAATCGCTCCACCAGATTATCTGGATGTAGCCGTCTGGACAGACAAGAAACGCCTGACCGAAGAAAAACTGGCACTGGGCTTTTACCTGTCCGGCCATCTGTTTGATTCTTATGCGCCGGAAGTACGCCAGTTCATCAAGACTACCCTGGCCAAGCTGGAACCTTCTCGCGACTTGCGCCTGATTTGCGGCATCATTACCGGTGTGCGCACACAGATGACACAGCGCGGCAAGCTGCTGATTGTCAGTCTTGATGATGGCACTGCCGTGGTTGAAGTAACGGTGTATAGCGAACTCATGGAAGAATTCAAATCCCTGTTCAAGGAAGATGAATTCCTCGCTGTACTGGGCAAGGTGTCTGAAGACAGGTTCTCTGGCGGCTTGCGTATCTCGGCTGAAAAAGTCATGGACATAGGCCGCGCCCGTGTGCAGTTTTCTCAGGGTTTGCGCCTTACTCTGACATCCACGACAGACACTACAAAGCTACAAGAGTTGCTGAAGCCACATTTGAATGCTGATGGTTGCCCGGTATTGATACGCTACCAAAATGCCAATGCCAGTGCAGAAATGTATCTGTCAGACCAGTGGCGGGTGAACCCGGACGATGTCTTGCGGCAGAACCTGGGTGAATGGCTATCCATGAAAAACGTCAAAATTGAATACGCTTGATTCCATGGATACCAGCAGTGTATTGCCAGCGGGTGGCGGTTCATCTCAAATGAAGCTGCAAGTGGAGATGCAGACGGAGTCACAAGCAGGCTGGCGCCAGTCCTTGCCGCATCAGATACTGACAGGCTTGCCGCTGACCCTGTTTTTCCCGGTTGGTGTCATGTATGCCGGTGTGCTGCTGTTTTATATCAGTTTGCTGGTATCGGGTGGCTACCTGAAGAAGATGCACAGGATCAGGCAAAGCGCCATGTTGCTGCCGATACTTGGCCTTAGCCTGGTCAGTATCGTGCTGGCGGCGATGCAGGATATACCGCCAGAAATCAGTAAAGAATTCTGGCCAGGGCTTGTGCATTACCAGACGTATTTGTTTCTACTGCCTTTCCTGACCGTGACTGCGGGCGTGTGGCAAAGGCGGGCGATGTATGTTTTCTTTGCTGGTGCAGTGCTGGCGGCAACGCTGTTTGTGGCCAATTTTTTCCATCTCTTGCCTGTCAATACAGTATTTCGCAGCTATGTGATTTATGAGGGTAACAAATCCATCTTGCTAGGCATACTCATGGCGATTGCCGCAGCCTGGATGTTGCATGATTTGCGCAGTCACCGTGACCATCTGGTCTGGCGTGTGCTGGCAATCGTATATGTGGCAGCAGCGCTGGTCTTGCTGGCAAAAACCAGAACTGCAAGTCTACTGTTTTTCATCCTGTGTGGTGTGCTGATCTTGCGCCAGATAGGCTGGTCATGGCGGGTAGTGGCTTTGCCTCTGATCTTGCTGGCAGTACTTGGCTGCGGCTGGAAATATGCCTTGAGTCTGCCGCCACCGGCAACCTGTGAAGTGCGTCTGGTGCAGGCCGGGCCGTGGGAGATTTTTAAATTGCGCAGCCTGTGTACTGTGCATCAACTGCATGATTTTTCCCAGGGACGTAAAGTCAATGACGATGGCATGCGTCTGGAACTTTACAAGATCACCAGCGAGATCATTGCTGAAAACCCCATGGCAGGTCATGGCATTGCTACCTGGATGTATCTCTACCAGAAAAAAGCCAAGGGCCTCATCAGTTCTACCATGACGACGCCACACAATGATTATTTGTTGTACCTGACAGAAGTAGGTGTCATCGGCTTATTGGCCCTACTGGCGATCTGGGCGACCCAATACTGGGTGGCCTATCGTATGGCATGTATGGCTGTGCATGAAAACCCCAACACCAGGGAAATGGCCATGCCCCTGCTGATGCTGACCATCGCCATGATGTTGGGTGGCATGTTCAATGCGATCTTGCGCGATGGCGTGTTTGGCATGGCTTTCATGATCCTGCTGGCGATACCGCTGGCTGGCATGCGGAATAAAAACTAGTCACGCCGCAGATAGATTATTTATGTGCAAGCCTGATTGATTAATTGATTGATTAATTGATTGATTAATTGATTGATTAAGCAGCTTGTGCCAAAGACAGGATATGAATTTCATACTATGAGTTTGATCAATAAAGAAACCATCGATGTGTTCCGCCGTTTGTGGCTGGCCATCACACCTTACCGCTCCCGCGTGTGGTGGGCATTGCTGGCCATGCTGGGTACGGCTTCAACAGAAGTCATGTTCCCCAAAGTGTTGCGCTATATCCTTGACCATGGCTTTCATGGCAATGCAAAAAATCTGGCCTTATGGATGGTGCCAACGGCCATCATCGGGATTTTTTTGTTACGGGGTATTTGCACCTTTACTACCAGCTACCTTATGACCTGGATATCTACCAGGCTACTGAATCAACTGCGTGCCAGGGTATTTGACCGCATCCTGAATGTGCCTATCAGTTTTTATCACAGTGAATCCAGTGGCCGCATCATCAACACTATCATGTTTGAGGCGCAACAAATCGTGGAGATGCTCAAGGTTTCTATGACGACGCTGTTCCGTGATTCACTTACCGTGGTGGTTTTGCTGGCCGCCTTATTATGGAGTAACTGGAAGTTGACCATCATTGCCCTCGTGATGATGCCGGTCATGGCTTATCTGGTACGGGGTGTCAGCAAGCGCTTGCGCAAACTTAATCAAAGCCAGCTGGATGTCAGCAATGAACTGACCCAGGTCATAGAAGAAGCAACCCGCGCCAGCCAGGTAATACGTATTTTTGGTGGCCAGAAATATGAGCAGGACAGGTTCGAAGCCAAGAACGAAAAATTGCGCGGCTATGCCATGCGCACAACCGTCGCCGTGGCATCCACCACACCGTTAACACAATTGGCGGCAGCGATTGCCGTGGCTGTCGTCATCATGTTTGCGGTGTCGCAGGCAGCACAGGATTCAACCACAGCAGGGAGCTTTATAGAATTTGTTGCTCTCATGATGTTATTGCTGACACCTCTGAAACGCCTGGCAGATTTGAACGGCCCCATGCAACGTGGCATGGCTGCGGCAGAATCAGTGTTTTCCCTGATTGATACTGCGCCAGAAACTGATAGCGGCACAGCCTTGCCAGCCCGCGCACAAGGCAAGCTGGAATTTGTACACACCAGCTTTTCTTATCCTGGTCAGGAACAGGAAGCTTTGAAAGACATCAACCTCAGCATAGCGCCAGGTGAAACCATCGCCCTGGTCGGTATGTCTGGCGGCGGTAAGACCTCTCTTGTGAATCTGGTGCCACGCTTTTACACGCCAGATTCTGGCGACATCCTGCTTGATGGCATTTCCTTGCAAGATATTTCCCTGTCCAGCCTGCGCGAACAAATCGCCATGGTCAGCCAGAATGTGGTGTTGTTTGATGACACCCTGGTGTCAAATATTGCCTATGGCGACGCCAATCCTGACCCCGCACGCGTGGCCGCGGCAGTGCAGGCAGCACATTTGAGCGATGTCGTGCGTGATTTGTCCGATGGCTTGAATACGGTAATAGGCGACAACGGCATGCGCCTTTCTGGTGGTCAAAGACAGCGCCTGGCGATTGCCCGCGCCATCTATAAAAATGCACCGATACTGATACTCGATGAAGCCACATCGGCGCTCGACAGCGAATCTGAACGCGCCGTGCAGTCTGCACTCGATGAATTGATGCTGGGCCGCACGACGCTGGTGATTGCCCATCGCCTGTCCACCATAGAACGTGCCAGCCGCATTGCCGTGCTGGTCGATGGCAAGATAATCGAGATGGGTACGCATGCAGAATTGCTCGATAATGGTGGTACTTATGCCAACCTGCATCGCCTGCAATTTGCCGCTTGATGCAGTTCGCTTGATTGTGATTGAAAAGGACGACTCATGACTACCGCGATTTCCCGTTTTCCTGTTCCTGAAATAAAAGACCTGCCTGATGATATACGCGAGAAGGTATTGGCCGTGCAGGAAAAAGCTGGTTTTGTACCGAATGTTTTCCTGACGCTGGCGCACAGGCCAGATGAGTTCCGTGCTTTCTTTGCCTATCATGATGCCCTGATGCTGAAGACCACAGGCAACTTGAACAAGGCAGAGCGCGAGATGATCGTCACTGCCACCAGCGCCAAGAACAATTGCCTGTATTGCGTGGTCGCCCATGGTGCGATATTGCGCATCTATACCAAGAATACCCTGGTGGCTGACCAGGTCGCCGTCAATCATTTGAAAGCAGATATCACGCCGCGCCAAAGCGCCATGCTGGATTTTGCCATCAAGGTTTGCCTGGATTCGCAAAGCGTCAATGATGCAGACTACGCCTTGTTGCGCACACATGGTTTTGATGATGAAGATATCTGGGACATCGCTGCCATCACCGCATTCTTTGGCTTGTCGAACCGCATGGCGAACGTGATTTCCATGCGTCCAAATGATGAGTTCTTCCTGATGGGGCGCACGCCAAGATGAGTGTCGCCGTGCAAAGCCCTGCAAACCGCATACTCGTCATTGCACCTAACTGGATAGGCGATGCCGTCATGGCGCAGCCCTTGCTCCAGTTGCTTAAACGTGACCATCCTGATACTGCGATCGATGTGTTGGCACCCGCTTGGGTAGCGCCAGTCGTGCGCGCGATGGTAGAAGTGGATACGGTACTGGAAACACCATTCAAGCACGGCTCACTGCAATTACGTGAACGCTGGCGCTATGCGCAGATATTGCGTCAGCGTGGCTATGCTGCCGCTTATGTTTTGCCTAACACCCTGAAATTTGCATTGCTGCCCTGGATGGCAGGCATCAAAAAACGGGTAGGCTACAAAGGTGAAAGCCGTTACGGTCTCATCAATGTCATGCATCATGACAGCAAGCTGGTACCGCGTGCCATGGTGGCATTTTACGCTGCTCTGGCAGGCGCGCCTGTAACTGAACTTGTACAGAACTTCCCCAAGCCACGCTTGCAAATGACACCTCCACAGATAGACACAGTCTTGCAGGACATGGGCTTGTCGGCACAGCAGCCTTTGATCTGCTTTGCTCCCGGTGCAGAATTTGGCAATGCCAAGCGCTGGCCTGTCAGCCATTTTGCAGAACTGGCAAAGATCATTCTGCAAACACATCCTGATCCGCAAATTGTTTTGCTGGGCTCACCCAAGGATGTTGAAGTTTGTCAGCAGATTGAGGCAGTTTGTCCTGCCGTTCACCAGTTCGCTGGCAAGACCAGACTGGATCAGGCCCTGGCGCTGATCGCTGCTAGCGACGCGATGGTGTCAAATGATTCTGGATTGTTGCATATTGCCTCGGCATTCAACAGACCTGTCATTGCCATCTATGGTCCGACTGATCCTGATCATGCTCCGCCATTTTCTGATATCGCGCACTCGCTGTCATTGCAGCTGGCCTGTGCGCCGTGCAAGCAAAGGGAGTGTCCTCTGGGTCATCATGACTGTATGAATAAACTCGATAGCCAGATGGTGTGGCAGCCTTTGCAGCCTATCCTTGCAGCATCAGTCGCAGCCTGATTTATTTCCTGGATAAATTTACTGCAGGCAGTGAGCCATCTTGTTGCCCTTTCCTGATGGCTTTATTGATTTGCTCGATAATGCCTTTGTCCTCGGACGCCAGGATTGCAAAGTGGATATAATCCACGAACAGATAATGGTCAAGCACCTTGAATGTCACGCCAGGTGGCATTGGCGTGTCAGGTGCAATGTCAGGCATGGTCTTGTTCAGCATCACCTCGACTTTGCGCGGGTCGGGATCATAGTGGCTGAACAGCATGACATCCGTGCGCTTGCTGAGTAGTTTTTTCAGACGTGAAGACATGGAATAGACGTCATCTTCTATGAGCAACAAGCTGGCCTTGGCCTTGTCAAATTCATCGCCATAGGTAGAGCCACGTATCATGCTGACAGTTTTTCCTTGCAAGTCAGCAATGCGGGAAAATGGAAAGATCTGATCACTCCTGACCACCAGCCAGATGAAGGTACCAAAAGCCGGGATGGAAAAATGCAGGGTTTGCGCACGTTCTTTGGTCTTGGACAAACCAAAAGCCAGGCCTTCGCCTTCATTCAGGTTTTGCAACAAGCGTGTCCATGGATAACGTCGGTACTCAAACTGCATTTGCAATTCTTTTTCGACATAAGCTACACACTGTTGAAAGACAGGGTTAAAGGGGATTTGTGGTGTGTTGGTGGTATTCGATTCCACGATCAAAAAAACTTGCTTGCGCAATTCTGCTACCCAGGCAGAGGGAGAAAACAGCAAGGGAAGACTACTCAGGAAATACCTTCGATGTCGGTGTAGCTTTTTTAATATCATCGTTATGATCTTCCCCACAGATTGGCTGCCTGTTTCCCTTTATCAGAAAATATTCTACTCCTTAAGATTTGCTGGCATATTTCAAACGATGCGAATTAAGTTTATTTTGCAAATACATAACCGCCTGGAGCAACACCTAGCCCCTTATCGGTGACAACCATCGCCTTGATGCGTGTAGAACCAGAATGCTTGGCCAGCCAGACTTGCCAATGTAACCACCATGAGCCTGTTTCAGTCGTTGCCGCAGCCAGCCAGTCATCCGCTTGTTGGAATGAAGCTGCTCGCTGATCCCTAGGCAAATGTTGAAAAGTGCGGTGGGTGTGGCCTGGTTCTGAGACGATACCTGCATTGTGGCCGCCAGACGCCAATACAAAATCAATCGGTGCATCTGTCAGTACATGGATTTTATAGACCGAGCGCCATGGTGAAACATGGTCGCGTGCGGTACCAACAACGTACATGGGCGTGCGGATATTATTCAATGCCACGGCATGCCCATGTACTTCATAACGGCCTTCTGCCAGGTCATTGTGCAGGAACAGATGCTTCAGATATTCGCTATGCATGCGGTAGGGCATACGTGTGGTATCGGCATTCCATGACATCAAGTCGTTTGGTGAATTGCGCGTACCCAACTGATATTCACGCATGATCTTTGACCAGATCAGGTCGCGTGAATTAAGCAATTGAAATGAACCCGTCATTTGCTCGCCAGTGAGATAACCTTGCTCCCACATTTGCGCATCCAGCATGGCTATCTGGCTTTCATCTATGAACAGGCCAAGTTCGCCAGGTTCAGTGAAGTCAGTTTGTGATGCCAGCAAGGTCACGGTCTGCACTGCTGGCAAATGGTGGGTATATTCTTTGGCATTTTCACTTGCCAGCGCTGCCGCAGCAATCGCCAGTAAAGTACCACCCAGACAGTAACCAACTGCATGCACCGGTTTTTTGAGGCTTAATTTCCCCACTTCTTCGAGTGCAGCAAACAGGCCACTATCGAGGTAGTCCTGCATGCCAAGATGACGGTCTTCCTTGCCTGGATTTTTCCAGGAAATCATGAAAACCGTATGCCCCTGACTCACCAGAAAACGCACGAGAGAATTATGTGGCGACAAGTCGAGAATATAGTATTTCATGATCCATGAAGGCACGATCATGACAGGTTCTGCATACACTTTCGCAGTTTGCGGCGCATATTGTATGAGTTCTATCAGGTGATTGCGAAACACCACCTTGCCCTCTGTCACGGCGACATCCCGGCCTGGCTGGTAAGACAGTTGTTCAGTCTTGCGCTTACCCACAACTATGCCCGCAGCCGCGCCAGGAATATTATATTCCAGACCATGGTCCTGCATCCAGTGTGCTGCACCTGTCATCAGGTTCTTGCCACCAGTTTCCTGCGTGCTTGCAATCACTTCCGGATTGAGCATGGGGAAGTTCGACGGCGACACTATATCCAGCAACTGCCTGGACATGAAGTTGACGACATTTTCATGATGAGCACTGACGCCACGCACACCTGTAGTTGCCGTTTGTAATAATTCCTGTCCTTGCAGGAAAGACTGACTCATGGCATTAAAAGGCCAGTTAACCCAGCCAGCATAAGCAAAGCGGCTATCTGATGGCGCACTAGATATCCTCTTTTCTTCAGCCTTATCATTCGTTAATGCAGGTGCCATCAATTGTGGCCAGCTACTCATCTGCTTTTGCAGCAAGTTAGCCAGTTCTATCTGCTTGCCAGGTGACATCGCGATATGCAAGCTCCAATCCATCCAGGCCAGCGCCATGCTGGCAGGTGAGAGGCCGCCGGTCAGTTTGGCGATATTGTTTTGCAAGAGCATGTCCAGAGGATGTACTACTGCTTTGCCGTCACTCAGATAGCATACTTGTTCACTTTTTTCTTGAGGTTTTTGGTAAGGCGGAGTAGCGCTGTAATTAGTTTTCATCGGCATATCCTTGTAGTATTCCTATACATTCTGGCAGCCACGTCACTCAATTGAATTGACACGCATCAATTGCATTGTGCAAATGCAGCAATACAAACAGAGTACACTTCTTTGTGAGCCATCATGAGTTTGTCCGGCCATGTCTTTGCGATGGATATGTATAAAGTTTGATCTGCATCAATGTTTCGATTGCTGGCATGCCAGATTCAGGTGTGCGCAAGCAAGATGGCGCTCGCAAGCCTCTTAAGCGAATTTCTTACATCACCATGATTGGTTGAAAAATGACCGAAGCAAGTTCTTCTTTTTCATTGCAAGGCAAGCGTGGCATCATCATCGGCCTCGCTAATGAACACAGCATTGCCTACGGATGTGCTGCCATGTTACGGCAACTGGGTGCAAAAATGGTTCTATCCTGCGTGAATGACAAAGCCCGGCAATTCGTGGCACCACTGGCTGCCGCGCTTGAATCAAGGCTGGTGGTGTGCGATGTCGAGCAGCAAGGTTCTATGGACGTACTGGTCGATGTAGCAGTGAAGGAACTGGGTGAATTGGATTTCGTCATTCATTCCATTGCCTGGGCACCGCTGGATGACCTGCATGGCCGGGTCATCGACAGTTCCAGTGCCGGCTTCTCGCGTGCCATGAATGTGTCCTGCCATTCATTTGCCCACCTCGCCAAATTATGCGAACCGCATTTGAGTAAGAATGCCAGTATCATGACCATGACCTACTTGGGCGCAGACGAAGCGGTGGCCCACTATGGCATCATGGGGCCGGTCAAGGCTGCACTGGAGTCAACCGTGCGCTACCTGGCAACTGAGCTTGGCGCCAAGGGCACGCGGGTACACGCCATTTCTCCTGGCCCTGTGCCTACCCGCGCTGCATCGGGTTTGCAGGATTTTGATGTGCTGATGCAAAAAGCCATAGACCGCTCACCTTTGGGCAGGCTGGTGACCCTGGATGAAATCGGCAGGTTGTCCGCCTTTTTGGTCAGCGATGCATCTTCTGGCATGACAGGCCAAACCCTGTATGTCGATGGTGGTTATCATATTGTGAATTGATGAAAGTCCAGTACCCTATGACTACAATAAACACTAATTTAAACGAGCCAGACATCATTTCCAACGTGGTGTACGAAGATATACAAATAGGGCAGAGCGCGAGCCAGGTACGTACGTTGACCAATGCCGATATCCAGGCTTTTGCCACGGTCTCTGGCGATGTCAATCCGGCTCATCTGGATGCCGACTATGCAGCACATACCTTGTTCCATGGTGTGATCGCCCATGGCATGTGGGGTGGGGCGCTGATTTCCACCATCCTGGGCACGCGCCTGCCTGGGCCAGGTACGATTTATCTGGAACAAAACCTGCACTTTGCCAAGCCTGTGCGCATAGGCGACACCCTGACTGTGTCAGCGACCGTCGTGGCAAAAGATGATGAAAAAAAGCGCGTTACCCTGGACTGCGAAATCATCAACCAGAAAGGTGACAGGGTCGTCTATGGCAATGCCCTGGTCATTGCCCCGACAGAAAAAGTCAGCCGCCCGCGTACACGTTTGCCCACAATGACCATGTTTGACCTGGGTGAGCGACAGCGTCATCTGCTGGATAGCGTTAAGGATTTGCCTGCGATACGCTGCGCGGTTGTCCATCCCTGCGATGCCGATTCTTTACAAGGCGCAGTGGATGCTGCCCGGCAAAGCCTGATTATTCCAGTGCTGGTCGCCCCGCTGGAAAAGCTGCTCGCAGTTGCTGCAGCAGCAAATATTGATATCACAGGATTTGAAAAAATCGACGCACCGCATAGCCATGGTGCCGCCGACATAGCTGCCGACATGGCCGCCAAAGGCCAGGTAGAAGCCTTGATGAAAGGCAGCCTGCATACTGATGAACTTATGCATGCCGTGGTTGAATGCACTGCCCTGCGCACCGGTAGACGACTGTCACACGTTTATCATCTGGATGTACCGATGTACCACAAGCTCTTGTTGCTGACCGACGCTGCCTTGAATATCTATCCTGGCTTGCCAGAAAAAGCCGACATACTGCAAAATGCCATCAACTTGGCGCACGCGCTGAACATCCCCCTACCCAAGGTCGCGCTGTTGTCGGCGGTAGAAACGGTGAACCCTAAAATCATGTCCACCATCGATGCTGCTGCATTGTGCAAAATGGCAGAACGCAAGCAAATCACAGGCGCAATTGTTGATGGCCCGCTGGCATTCGACAATGCCATCTCTGCCCGTGCAGCACAGATCAAGGGCATAGTTTCTGCCGTCTCTGGAGATGTTGATATCCTCATGGTGCCAGATCTGGAATCGGGCAATATGCTGGGCAAACAATTTGAATATCTGGCAGGTGCTGCGATTTGTGGCGTTGTCCTGGGTGCCAAAGTGCCTATCGCATTGACCAGCCGTGCCGATGGGCCATCTTCCAGAGTTGCTTCTGCCGCACTGGTCAAATTGCTGGCACATGCGTACCGGAAGAATGCGCCATGAAAACCCCGGTTATTCTCTCCGTGAATTCAGGTTCATCCAGCATCAAGTTTGCCTTGTACCCATACACTAAGGCGGGAGTCACACGCAGCAATCTGACTGGCGTGATTGAGGGCCTGCAACCCGGTGGCAAGCCCGTCATAGAATTCCACGCAGGTACTGAAGTGCAGCAATGGACTCTGGACGAAGCTGCAATCAAGGCGGCAGATGGTGACCAGTTTTCTGCTGCATTAGCAGCCCTGCACGGCTTATTGATGAGCCATAGTGCAGACATACAGATTGCCGCCGTTGCCCACCGCATAGTCCACGGTGGTGAACGCTTTTCATCCTCCATTATTATCGATGATGAAGCCCTTACTTACCTGCATACCCTCGATATGCTGGCACCTCTGCACCAGCCGCATAATCTCGAAGGCGTAGCCGCTTTCCGCCGTGCTTATTCCGGTATACCGCAGATAGGCTGTTTTGATACCGGCTTCCATGCCGATATGCCGGCATGCGAAACCACGCTGGCTTTACCGCAATCTTTGCGCGCCACTGGCATACGCCGGTACGGTTTTCATGGCCTGTCTTACCGCTATGTCGCCAGCCACCTGGCCCGGCAATCAGCACGCGCATTTGATCCCGCAGCCGGGCGCGTCATCATGCTGCACCTCGGTAATGGTGCCAGTGCCTGCGCCATGAAAAATGGTAAAAGCTTCGCCACCTCCATGGGCTTTTCTGCACTCGACGGCCTGATGATGGGCACCCGCTGCGGCGCCCTAGACCCCGGCGTCTTGCTACACCTGATGCATCAGGGCTGGGACGCAAAACACATAGAAACCACCCTCTACAAAGAATCCGGCCTGCTTGGCATCTCAGGCATCTCCGCCGACATGCGCACCTTGCGCGCGAGCAGCGACCCACAAGCCAGCTTCGCCATCGATTTATTCACCTACCGCGTCATACGGGAATGTGGCGCACTGAGTGCCTGTTTAAACGGCCTGGATGTGCTGGTATTTACCGGTGGTATAGGTGAGCATGATGCCGTATTGAGGCAGCAAGTGGCAGAAGGGTTGAACTATCTTGGCATCCAAGTAGATGCCGGAAAAAACGCAGCGGCATGTGGTGACGACATCATGGCGATACATACACTAGTCAGCAGTGCAGAAGTCTGGGTCGTGCCTACCGATGAGGGGCGGGTAGCAGCGATGGATGCGCAGCAACTACTTCATCTCAAGCAATGAATTGTATTTTCTAAGCGCACTTTAATTGCACTCAATAGCAGTCTTGAAACCGACACCAGAACCAGAACCAGAACCAGAACCAGAACCAGAACCAGAACCAGAACCAGAACCAGAACGTATATTGCTATATGATTCGGTCATTTGATTTTAGTCTTGTTTGCTGCGGCGATCTTTTTTTGATCACTTCGATCTTGCTCTTCAGATTATGCAATTCTTTCAAGGACTCAGCCGCTTTTGGGGACAGATTTTCTGTCTCTTTTACGATCTCCGGCAATACGTCAGTGATCAAACCCAATTGAGTGCCATACGAAGCGAGCTGAAATACCTGGGCTTCTATTTCTGCATTGCCAGAAACAGGTGGAATCATGTTGTAGAACCAGGTCGTATTCGGCTCTATGCTTTGGGCGACACTACCACTCCAGGGAAAGTGAACCTGTGGTGATCAAACCCATAACCATGGATACATGATAGCTCCTTGTTTGATGAAAATTTCAATAAACGGTCACTGGCGACTTGAGACAAGAATTATTTTTTGATCAGATTGAATTATCTCTTTTTATTTAGCACCTTAATCACCAAAGCCAGCATGTTAAGAGTCGCTTCTTTTTGAAAGCCACTTTCAATCAGTTGTGATTTGAAACTCCTGGCAAATTGTGCCTTTTTATAGATATTCATGTCTTGCTTGCGGTTAAATTGATAAACCTTCATCGTAATTAACTGCAACGTTTCTTGCTTTTTCCAGAAAAATTTATCCTTGTTCATTGCCATTTCTTGCGGCAAGTCTTCTGCGACAAATTTTGCCAATTCTTTTCCAAAATTTATCGCAGCTTTTGCATTAAACCAGTTGATCATCAGGCACTTTCAAGAAATCTATATTAAAGAGGCTGTATGGCCAGCATGTTGCATATATCAATTATTGCTTGATGACCATGCCCTGGCCTGTGGGCAGCTCTAGAACCTGATATCCCCGTTTTTCAAACCAAGGGTCTTCGGCCAGTTTCTGTTCTCTGTAATATACCCAGCCATAGTCATCCAATATCAACACTGCGCCAGGAACCATTCTCTCGAACAGGACATCAAGTGCGCCTATTTCAGCTTGTGCATTATTAATATCCAGGTGCATGAACGCTATTTTCTCAGGCGCGGCAATTGTCAGACTGTCGGGAATATTTCCTTGGGTGATGCAGACATTAGGAAAGTCGGAAAATTTTTCCTGAACCTGTTGATATAAAGTCCTGCCATGTTCAGGCATGGCGTGATGCGGCATCTTGTCGTCATGTTCAAACAAATCATATAGAAAATATTTTCTGTCCGAGTTTTTCATATCCATGTAGTCACAGATGATTCTTGCCGTCGTTCCTTTGTAACAGGCAATTTCGACAAAATCGCCGTCCAGTTTTGCACCATTCTTTGCTGCCCAGCATACGGTTGCGTAACGCCATATCAGCGATTGCTCCACCAGATCACTGGTGTGCGCATAGAATGCTGCCATGAACTTTTCGTCTTCAAGAAAGCTGAGGTTACGGTTGTATGTAAAAATATGATCACCGGCGAAAATACCGACTTTGTGCTCCATTTGATCAACAGCATCCTGGAGGTGTTTCATGAATAAGCTGTGATCCTTGAGACCATAAAACTGGCTTGTTGTAAAATTTTGCATAAAATTATTTCCTGGTCAGCAAGTTGATATTATTTATTTTTTCGAATTTATACATAAGTCAAAGCATTATTTTTCTTGATAGAGCGAGTCGCAAAGCGTGATTCACTGATGCAGGTATGCCTGGAACCATATGAAAATGAGCGAAATATAGCATAGCTTAAATAGATGATCATGAGATAATTAAAAACAATGCTCTGCATCTTCAGTACCTAAATGCACTTGAATTACAGTTGAATTTTCAAATTTCCGGATGGCTGTCTTCAATTGTTGAATCGTACTGACATTTTACCCACGTTGTGCATGTTTTCTTTTTATCTTGTTGAACAACAGGCAGAGATGATTGGTAAGGAATTGCCAGTTAGCGGCATTCGCCAGAAGTGCAATCTCGTCGATCGAAAGTAGATAAGGGGTGTTTTGCCAATTTGCCTTCCAGCCACTGGACTTGCTGCATATAGCTTATTTTGTCTCCAGCGACTTCTTTCAGCCTTTCATTCGCGCATGTAGTTTCAAACAAGAGGCACAGTGATTCTCTTGCCGGCCTTAGCTTCTTTCACCGGACATGACCTTGCGAAGAGCGTTGCTGGCCGTTTTGACTATCCTTTGTTATGCCGTATCTTCGTCAATCAAACCAGAATGATGCAATACGATTCTTTTTAAGAAACCCGCATGTCCTGCCACGATATAAAAGGCCAGCGGCAATTCATACAGCTCGTCTTTTTGGAGTTTGTGCGCAAGGCTCGACTCTATACGTACACCGGCCAAACTGCACGGTTGCTTCTTTTTCCTCCAAGATACTGGCCACTAGCGATGCCTGGCCAAACATAGGGAGAAGAGTCGTACATAGTACAAGTAGCCCAGGAACAAAACGACTGCATGTAGTACGAAACAATTTTGGGCGCAATTCCATCAGTTGTACAAGTTAAGGTTTTTATAGACTTGTCGTCCATTGCTGATTGAAGTTTACTCCGTCAATGGTCGTTTAGCCCATTCTGGCGCTTCGCACGGATCAGGTTTGTTACCGTTGAAGTCGGCTAAGACCTGTACAGTCTGATCATCGCGCTGCCAGTGCAATTTTCCATTGGCAGTAAATACCAAGCGATTATTTTGGTCGCGGCCTGACCATTCTGCACCTGCCACTTCATTACTGGATGATTGTCGTTCTCCACCACCGTTGTAAACCTCCAGTCCGTGCGGAATATGGTCAGGGTGAGCTTGGCCCATAGAACACGAAGATAGAGAGATTATGCGGTTCGCTATAAAATAGCCTCCGCCACCCCAAGTGCCACCCTCGGGCCATAGCCCTAGCGCATGTAACCAGGGCAGGCGACTGACCGCCGTCCAGGATGATTTATAGTCTCTGCGCCAGGGTCGCGCCTGAAGCACGAAATAGAGTAACAGTTCCCCATCTGGCGACAGGTTACAGCGTTGAGGGTATAAACGGCCACGCATCCATGCGCCAGATTGAAAGAAGTCATTGCGGGTATCCCAGCGAATGACGTGAAACCAATTGCTTGGTCCCCGCGCGAAGATTGCCGCCACATGGGCTTCTTTGGCAAAAATGACGAATAGTCTTGGGCTGGGTGCTGGTGTACTCATGGATATGATATGGATAGACTGTTTGGCTTATTTAAACAAGCAATAAGCGACATTTCGCGCATTGCTGATGAGCCTCTCCGCGCTTAGATAGGGGCAAGCTTCGCATGAAGAGCTTCACTCATCTTATTCTGAATATTTTTCTATTGCATATCACATCAAAATTAAATCGTACTATTTTTTGATCTATTTACGTTTGTTGTCGTGCATTCGAAATTTTAAGTATTTGATTTTAAAGTGGAATTTTTTTAACCCCCACATTTTTGGATAATCTGCATCTATTGTGACCTACGTTTAGCACACTATTCTACTTATTTTGATGGGTAAGAGGCAGGAGTGATTGACGTGGCATTATCAGCTATTATCCGACGCTGGCATATTCGTGATCAGATTCCAGTACGTCAGATCGCCGCACGACTGGGTACTTCTCGCAATAATGTCCGGCACAACCTGCACAGCGCTACCCACGCAGCGCCATCTATTTTTTGAAGTCACTGAGTCTGCCTATGCAGAGAGGCAAACAAGCAATGCATCGATAAATATGCATTGCGCTTTCAAGCTGACTTAAGAACGAAGCAGCAAAAAAATCGTAAGCAACGACGCAGATCAAAACAGTTTCACGAGGATTTGAAAGAATTGAGATTTGAAGGGGAGATATGACAGGTGGCAGCCTTCGCCAGGAAGTAGAAGCTGGATCAAACTGACTGACAGGCCAATTCAGCAAGCAATCGAATAATATGTATCCCCATTGACGTTTCCTTCGCTACTTTTAAAATGGTAGAGGAGTTTGGGAAGGCTTGGCTGACTCCAGAAAAGAGTCAACCATTGAAGCCTCAGGAAAATTACATGAAAAATGCATTATTCGCTTGAGGCAATGCAAATGGCATGGAACCCGGCGACAGCTTCCGACTTTACACAGTTGCTGAGCAAAGATCACGCCATTTGCCAGAGAAATTACATTTCCAGACCAGCTTCAATATCGGATACTTTGCGGCGTGCAAGAGCCAGGTTGGATTTGGATTTATCAAGCACGACATACAAAAACAAGCCTTCGTGTTTGGCCAAAGGGCGCAAGATGTGGTATTGCTTGCCTAGGGTAATCAGGATGTCTTCAATCACATCATCGATTGCCAGGGATTGCATGGTTTTCAGTTTTGCACGAACTACTTCGGTATTGCCAGCTGCTGCAATTTCCAAATCCAGTCCGCTTCCTGCTTGTCCCAAGATCATGCCGCTGCCTGAATCTACCAAAGCTGCACATTGCGCACCATCCAGGCTCAGTAAACTTTGTACTGATTGATTAATACTAGCCATTCAAAACTCCAAAATGAGGACGTCAATGAAAAAACAAACGACGTGACGCCTAAACGACATTTGTTTGAAATAATCTATGCACGATAATGTGCGGGCTTCTTTAATTCAGCGGATGGTCAGTTTCTCCAACGGCCTGTTTCCTGCCTGTTGGAGGCTTTTGCTCCAGGATTTTGTAGTCCTTAGGCATTCTGCAAATTACGCGCCGCCTGCTTCGCAAAATATAATATTTGCCCGACTATCGCATCCCGGCCTGCGACCACACTCATGATCAGCGAACCTTGTTCTCTCTGAATCTGGAATATCAGTAATAATCCAAATTTTGCTTCTATGATCAGGTTTTCACAAGCGCCAAGATTGCTTTCTTCACCAGCCAATGCACCGAGAGACGCCAGCGAGCTCGACATCGCAGACAAGCGGGTAACCAGTGCATTACTTTCAACGCGCGCGGCGACTTCAAATCCATCTTCCGTAGAAATCACAACCGCCTTTATTCCCTTCACTTGCGAATGGACAAAATCAACTGCTTTTTTTGCGTTCTCTGTCAAACTTTGATCAATCTGCATAACTATCCATATCTTGCTTCGCTTCTAGCTGAAGCATCAGTAACTCTAACAATTCAGCAACATGCCTGGCTTCACGAACATCTGCTTCCAAAACCGGGCACAAGATGCCCCGTTGATTAAGGTGTTCACAAAAATATTCAATATTTGGTTCAGGATGTGTATCCATGTGACTGATGGCGACGACGCAACTTGTCGTCTCAATCAAATTCTTAAAGCCGTCCAGATAAAGGTTCAAATCAGCTACAGGATCAGGCTTGCGGTTATCAATTAAAATGATCAGGCCCAATGCACCACGCGATAATATCTCCCACATAAAATCGAAACGTTGCTGGCCGGGAGTGCCGTACAGTCTTAATTTGTCTCCATTACTCAGAGACATTTCTCCATAGTCCAGCCCAACCGTCGTGGTCAATTTATCGATATCCACGTCATTATTTTTGACATCTGTATTCAGCGTCGTTACTTCACTTACTGCAGTGATAGCGGTTGTTTTTCCTGCGCCTGCAGGACCGGTAAACAATACTTTGTAATCCATGATCAATCTGTTCCCATGATGCGAGACAGCTTGCTACGTATCCGCGACAGGACGCCAGGTTGGATATATGCAGGCATAGATGGTAGATTTGGATTTTCCAGTTTCATTTCCATAGATTCTTTTGATAACAGTCCTGACGAGTGCAGGTCCGATATAAAGGACCTACATATTTCGATATCCAGACCAGATTTCTTATTCAGCGTTTCTGCTGAAATCGCTTGCTTCGTCATGACTGTCGCCAGGCGAATGCGGTCACGGGTATTGACCAGGTTCGGTGGTGGCCATCGCTTCAGGCGATAATGTTGCGCAAGATCAGAAGCTGGCAATTGTGTCGCTGCAGGCGCAGTAGAATTTCCACCGATTGCCATGCCTATGCGATTTAAAGCAGTCGCAATTTCAATGGAATTCAATGGCAGGGACAAGTATTTTTCGTCCCCTGTGTTTGATGCAGAGAGAGTCAGTGCATGCAATGCACCAGTATCTTTTTGTGAATTGGACGGGGCCACTCCTTCACCATAAATGATGAGATCAGGTGACGTTTCACGGTACAACCATTGATGCTGCAAGTTGAAGTTCAGCACACGAACATACGACTTGAAAAGCTCAGCATCCCTGAAAGCAACACCATGTAAGCTGAAATAAAATTTTTTTCGATTAGGCATGAGATTGGTTTATTGCGGACCTTTTAACAGCAAAACACATATCACTGTTGAAGACATTTTTAATGCAATTGATTGAGCTGCATGCGTCATACCAAGGACCAGTAAATATTTCTTGACCAGCATACTATCACCGTAAAGTGAAAAAACGACTGTTTACCGGTTTGCTAAACAAGCGCATTTTTTAAGTGTCGTTTAGTGCTAATCAACGCTATGCATTTTATTATTGCCGTCGTTATTTTTACTAAAGACTATGATTCTATATATTCACTTTTTCGTTGAGTCTGATTGCCGAAACTTTACACAATAATTCCATGCCACACTGCAATCAATTGTCAAAATAGGCAATTGAAAAAATGAAGTAATTATCTTTAACATTCACGCCAGTTCAGGACGGATTACATGACAATGTTTGAAATATAAAGAGCGCGGCTGCAATGCGATGCTGTTCATTTTTGTACATCAGTTTCATTACTTAAAAAAATTGCCAGCATATCGCTGGCAATTTTTTTTGAGAAATTCGTCGAATTGTTCAGGTAGTCATTACATCAAAATAATATCGTACTGCTCCTGATGAAACACACTTTCGACTTGCAGTGAAATCGGCTTGCCGATGAAGTCGCCGAGCATGGCCAGGTGCTGGGATTCTTCTTCGAGGAACATGTCGACCACGACTTGTGAGGCCATGATGCGGAATTCTCTCGGGTTGAATTGCTTGGCTTCGCGCAGCAGTTCGCGCAGGATTTCGTAGCAGATGGTGCGGGCGGTTTTGACCTGGCCTTTACCGCTGCAGGCAGGGCAGGGTTCGCATAGCACATGGGCCAGTGATTCGCGTGTACGCTTACGGGTGACTTCGACCAGGCCGAGGGCAGAGAAATTGGATACCGATAGCTTGGTGCGGTCGCGTGACAGCGCCTTGTTTAGTTCTGACAAGACGGCGGTCTTGTGTTCTTCATTCTCCATATCGATGATGTCGAGAATGATGATGCCACCGAGATTACGCAGGCGTAGCTGGCGGGCAATGGCGTGGGCGGCTTCGAGGTTGGTCTTGAAAATGGTGTCGTCGAAGTTGCGGCCGGCAACAAAGCTGCCGGTGTTGACGTCGATGGTGGTCATGGCCTCGGTCTGGTCGACGATGAGGTAACCACCAGATTTCAAGTCAACGCGGCGGCCCAATGCGCGCTCAATTTCTTCTTCCACACCATGCAAGTCAAACAGCGGGCGCTCGCCTATATAGTGTTGCAGCTTGCCGAGTACTGATGGCATGTAGTGCGTGGCAAACTCTTGCAGCATGATGTAATTTTCACGCGAGTCTACTTGTATGCTATCGGTTTCTTCATTGACGAAATCGCGCAAGACGCGTTGGGCCAAATTAAGGTCCTGATATAGCAAAGTAGTCGGCGGCTGAGTCTTGGCTAATTGCAGTATGGTGGACCAGGTGCGGCGCAGGTAATCAACGTCGGCTTTCAAATCTTCATCGGAGGCATCTTCTGCCATGGTGCGGACGATAAAGCCGCCTTTTTCTTCTGGCTGCTGCAGGCTTAGTACTTTGGCGCGCAGGGCTTCGCGTTCTGCTTCGTTTTCTATTTTTTGCGAGATACCAATATGGGAATCTTGCGGCAGGTAGACCAGCATGCGGCCAGCGATGGAAATCTGGGTAGATAAGCGGGCGCCTTTGGTGCCTATCGGGTCTTTGACGACTTGCACCGTGACGGACTGACCGTCGAAGAGCAGTTTTTCTATCGGTGTCAGTGGCGCATTGGTATTGCCATTGGCGTCTTGCGAGCGGGCGTCCCAGATGTCGGCAACGTGCAAAAAGGCAGCGCGTTCCAAACCTATGTCGATAAAGGCAGACTGCATGCCAGGCAAGACGCGCACGACTTTGCCCAGGTAGATATTACCGACCAGGCCGCGCGACAATGTACGTTCTATATGGAGTTCTTGTACCGCACCCTGAAATATCAGGGCGACGCGGGTTTCTTGAGGGGTGATATTGATGAGGAGGTTTTCGCTCATAAGCTTCTCTGATACTTCAATTTAGGGAATAAAGATACCTGCCTGACGCAGTAGCTGGCAGGTTTCAAATAAAGGTAATCCCATGATGCCAGAATAACTCCCTTTGATGTGTGAAATAAAACGGGCAGCCGCGCCCTGTATGCCATAGCCCCCGGCTTTGTCATAGGGTTCATTGCTATTGCAGTAGGCCAGTATCTGCTGTTCATCAAGCTTAGCAAAACTGACTTCAGAACATTGGGTGACAGCGGCACTGCCCTGTGCAGAATGCACGGCAATGCTGGTCAGTACCATATGTGTCTGGCCTGCCAGCATGCTCAACATTTGTATGGCTTCTTGCTTGTCGGCAGGCTTGCCCAGTATTTGCTTGCCGAGTACCACAGTGGTGTCGGCGGCGAGCACGGGGCGTGGCAGCATTTTGCGCAGATGCATGATTTTCCATGCCTTGTCTGCTTTTTCCTGGGTGACACGGCTGACATAGGCTTCTGGTGCTTCGCCGGGCAAGACGATTTCGGTCACATCTGGCCCGCGCGGTGCGGCATCGCGCAGCAGTAGTAAGTCAAATTCTATGCCCGCCTGGTGCAGCAATTCGCGGCGTCTTGGGCTTTTTGATGCCAGGTAGATTTTATTTTCTTTTAGCATGGCGGTCTCCTTGGTATGACTTATACCCGGTGATAAGGGTGGTTCTGGGTAATTGACCAGGCGCGGTATAGCTGTTCAGCCAGCAGTACCCTGACCATGCCATGCGGCAGGGTCAGGCTGGAGATGCGTATCAGGGTATCGGCTTTGGCCTTGAATTCTGCGTCCAGGCCATCGGCACCACCGATGATGAAGACGACATCGCGGCCATCCTGCTGCCATTGTGTGAGGTTTTGCGACAGGGCGACGCTGGTCCAGTCTTTGCCACGTTCATCGAGGGCGACGATACGGGCATTCTTGGGTATCACGGCTTCTATCCTGGTGCGCTCTAGTGCCATGACAGTCTCAGCAGTTTTGCTGCCCGAGCGCTCTACCGGTTTGATTTCCTTGAGGATGACGCGGCATTCTAGCGGCATGCGTTTGGCATACTCCTGAAAACCGGTTTCTATCCAGGAAGGCATTTTGTGCCCGACGGCGGCGATGATCAATTGCATGTTTTTGTCTGTTTGCTGCGAATAGTAGATAGAAACCTGGTGACCTTAAACAAATGGCTGCACCAGGCAGCCATTTGGATTAAAACTAAACAGAGAATTATTCCTCTGTTGCTTTCTTACGAGCCGGAGCGCGTTTTGTTGGAGCTGCTGCGGCGTTGGCGGTACGCTTTTCTGCGGCTTGCTTGGCAGAGGCAGTGGCAGTTTTAGTCGCTGCAACTTTAACGCGGCCACCAGTTGGTATCTTGGCTGGTTTTACCGGTTTGGCAGCGCTGCCATCAGCGGCTTTGCGGGCTGCGGGTTTGCGTGCTGGCTTGCCATCAGCATCACCAGTAGTTTTGGTGACGCGTGGTTTTCGAGCTGGTTTCTTTTCATCTTCCAGCGTGGTCTGGATAGCCATCATGTCATGCGTAACTTCCAGCGGAGCAGCTTTGCCAGCCACTTTGCGGACGCGTTTAGGCTTGTCGCTTTCTTCTTCAGCCTCGACCTTTTTAGCGGACGTACGCTTTGCTGCGCCAAATTTGACAGGTGTGTCGCCCCACAGTTCTTCCAGGCGGTAGTAGGCGCGGATGGCTGGTTGCATGATATGGACGACGATATCACCCAAATCGACCAGTACCCATTCGCCAGTCGCTTCACCTTCCATGCTGATGATCGTGCCGCCGTTTTCCTTGACTTTGTCGCGTACGGACGCGGCCAAAGCCTTGGTTTGACGGTTGGATGTACCAGAGGCGATACAAACGCGGTCAAACAGGCTGGTCAGGTGACTTGTTTCAAATAATTGTATGTCTTGCGCCTTGACGTCTTCCAGAGCGTCAATGACCAAGGCTTGCAGTTTTTTAATATCCATATTTTTATTGGTAAATAGTTTGTTGTTGTAGGTAGTCTAGCACCTTGTGCGGGACTAGCAATCTTGTTGTCGGGTTATGCTGTTTTAATTCAGTACGTAGTTGGGTCGCAGATACATCCTGCGCCAGATTTCTCTCCAGATAAGTGCCACCGGCTGGCCGTGTGCGCATTTCCAGGGCGCTGATGGCATTTTTCTTCCAGATATCAGCAATGTCGGGGCTGCTGATATCAAGGCTGAAACCCGGGCGTGATGCAGCACACAAATGCGCTACTTCGAGCAAAGCCTGCCAATTGCGCCAGGTATGCAAATTTTGCAACTGATCTGCCCCCATGGCAAACACCAGTGATGCCTCATCGCCAACTTCTCTGCGTAGCTGGTGCAAGGTATCGATGGTGTAATTACTTTTACCCTGTTCTGCGCGGACGATTTCTTGCTCATCTATCCTGACAGGGCAGAGTTGCCAGTTTTCAAAAGCTAGCTTCAACATGGTCAGTCTTTGTGTCGCTGTGGCTTGCAACTCATTCTTTTGCCATTGCTGGCCTACGGGAATGATGCGCAACTCATCCGGTTGCAATGCCGTTGCCAGGCTATGGGCAAGGGCAATGTGCCCCAGATGAACAGGGTCAAAGCTGCCACCCAGCACCAGAACACAAGGTTTTGTTGCAGTGTCTATACCCATTCCCTGTGTACCAGAAAGTCTGTTGCCAGTGCGGCTTCCGGGCTGCCTGCTTCCGGTTTCCAGTCATAGCGCCATTTGACGATGGGGGGCATGGACATCAGTATGGACTCTGTCCTGCCGCCAGATTGCAGGCCAAAATGCGTGCCACGGTCAAATACAAGATTGAATTCTACATAGCGGCCACGGCGGTAAGCCTGAAAATCACGTTCACGTTCGCCATATTCCTGGTCTTTGCGTCGTTCCAGGATAGGGCGATAAGCCGGAATAAAGGCATTGCCGACGCTACGCATCATGGCAAAACTGCTGGCAAAATCCTGTTCATTAAAATCATCGAAGAAGATACCGCCTACACCACGGGCTTCTTTACGGTGTTTCAGGTAAAAATACTCGTCGCACCATTTCTTGAAACGGGCATGCAAGTCTGCGCCGAATGGCTGTACTGCCATTTTACAGGTTTGGTGAAAATGCACTGCATCTTCAGTAAAACCATAGTAAGGTGTCAAGTCCATGCCACCGCCAAACCACCAGACATCTTCCTGCCCTTCGGCACGGGTGGTGAAAAAGCGAACATTCATGTGTACCGTAGGGGCATAAGGGTTGCGTGGATGCAGGACCAGCGAGACACCCATGGCTTCCCACTGACGGCCAGCCAGCTCAGGGCGGGCGGCAGCGGCAGATGGTGGCAGGTTTTTACCCATGACATGCGAGAAATTCACGCCACCACGTTCAAATACCTTGCCTTCTTCTATCACACGCGAGATACCGCCGCCGCCTTCCGGGCGCTCCCAGCTATCTGTAATAAAAGTATGGCCATCAACTTCTTCAAGAGCCGCGACTATACCAGCCTGCAAGCCCAAGAAGTAATTTTTAACCGCGAGTGTATCCGTCATTCTGCTATCTACTCTAAAAAACGTAAGGGGCTGGACTAGTCCTCGGACTATTCTCAACCCACTTTAAAACATCGGTTGCGCATATCGAAATGCATCCCTGACCAGGACCTGAGGACTTAGTGTTTGCGGTTCAACGCACGCCAGCCTATGTCACGGCGATATTGCATGCCGTCGAAATGGATTTTTTCCACCACGTCATAAGCATGTTTTTGCGCCAGCTTGACGGTGTCGCCCAGGCCAACCACGCATAACACACGGCCACCGGTCACATTCAAGGTCTTTTCATTGAGTGATGTGCCAGCATGGAAGGTCACTGTGTCCACTGTTTCTGCAGGGATACCGGTGATTTTGTCACCTTTGCGAGGTGTATCAGGGTAACCAGAGGCGGCCATGACGATGCCCATGGCGGTACGCCTGTCCCATTCCAGTTCCACAGTATCAAGCGTGCCATTGACTGCGTGTTCAACGACATGCAGCAAATCTGTCTTCAGGCGTGCCATGATGGGCTGGGTTTCAGGGTCGCCCATGCGGCAATTGAATTCTAGCGTTTTTGGGTTGCCCTGGTCATCAATCATCAGGCCGGCATACAAAAAGCCGGTAAATACGATGCCATCCTTGGCCATGCCCTGTACGGTAGGCACGATGATTTCGCGCATGACGCGTGCATGCAATTGTGGCGTGACGATAGGGGCAGGGGAGTAGGCACCCATGCCGCCGGTATTAGGACCTTCGTCATTGTCGAGCAAACGCTTATGGTCCTGGCTGGTCGCCAGCGGCAATATATTCTTGCCATCGACCATGACGATAAAACTGGCTTCTTCACCTGCCAAAAACTCTTCAATCACCACGCGGGCGCCAGCATCACCCAGCTTATTGTCTGACAACATCATATCGACTGCTGCATGTGCTTCTTCAACGGTCATGGCAACGACCACGCCTTTGCCAGCCGCCAGGCCATCGGCCTTGATGACGATAGGTGCTCCCTTGGCATTGATGTACTCATGCGCAGGGACCAGCTCAGAAAATGTCTGGTACTCAGCCGTAGGAATAGCATGCCTGTGCATGAATGCCTTGGCAAAATCCTTGGAGCTTTCCAGTTGTGCGGCTTCTTTGCTCGGGCCAAAGATTTTCAAACCACGGTCGCGGAAAATATTGACGATGCCTGCAGCCAGCGGCACTTCAGGGCCGACCACGGTAATGCCTATGTTTTCTTGCTCGGCAAAGTCTGCCAGTGCTGCCGGGTCTGTGATGCTGATGTTTTTCAGACGACTATCTGCAGCCGTACCACCGTTGCCGGGGGCGACAAAAATGGTTTGTACACGTTCAGATTGTGCCAGTTTCCAGGCGAGGGCATGTTCACGGCCACCAGAGCCGACTACGAGTAATTTCATCTTAATCTTCTATGATGGCGTTGGTGAATACTTCTTGTACATCGTCAAGGTTTTCGAGTGCATCCAGCAGCTTCTGCATCTTGATGCCTTCATCACCGGCAAATACGGTCTCAGTATTTGGTTTCATGACGACTTCAGCGACCTCTGCCTTGAAGCCGGCTTTTTCCAGACTGGCGCGCAGGTCAGACAGACTGAAGGGCGCGCACAATACTTCTATGCCGCCTTCTTCATCAGTGACTACATCATCAGCGCCAGCTTCCAAGGCCGCTTCCATCAGGGCATCTTCATTCGTGCCTGGTGCAAAAAACATCTGGCCGCAATGCTGGAACAAAAAGGCGACCGAGCCTTCAGTGCCCATATTGCCACCGAATTTACTGAATGCGTGGCGAACTTCAGCCACGGTGCGTACGCGGTTGTCGGTCATGCAGTCAACCACGATGGCAGCGCCACCTATGCCATAGCCTTCATAACGCACTTCTTCGTAATCAGCGCCTTCCAGCGTGCCAGCGCCGCGTTGTATCGCGCGCGTGACGTTTTCTTTTGGCATATTAGCGTCAGCTGCCTTGTCCACTGCCAGACGCAGGCGGGGGTTGGAATCGACATCTTCACCGCCCATGCGTGCTGCAACCGTGATCTCCTTGATCAGACGCGTCCATATCTTGCCGCGTTTGGCATCGGTTGCTGCTTTTTTATGCTTGATATTGGCCCATTTACTATGTCCTGCCATGATCGCTCTTTCCTGAATTGACAATAGCTCACCCCGGGGGCGGCAATTTTGCCTGGCTTGGTTTTATAATGAAGACCAGTATTTTACCATAGTGGCACCGACCGACTTCCCCAAATCACCCTCCAAAACTATGTCAAAACCTTTGTTGATCGCTAAAAACACCGAATTCGACTTGAATTTATTGTCTGATTGGGCCAATCGCCATGGTTGTATCACTGGTGCTACGGGTACCGGCAAGACCGTTACCCTGCAAACCCTGGCACAGGCATTTTCTGGAATTGGCGTACCAGTCTTCATGGCAGACGTCAAAGGTGATCTGTCCGGCATGGCCAAAGCAGGTAGCGCCACCAGCAAGATGCAGCAAAGGCTGCAAGCCTTGCAAATCGATGAGCCCAAGTGGCAGGCTTGCCCGGTAACATTCTGGGATGTGTTTGGCAAGCAAGGCCACCCGGTACGTGCCACAGTATCTGATCTTGGCCCCTTGCTGTTGGGGCGCATGCTGAATTTGAATGAAACCCAGGGAGGCGTCTTGCAACTGGCTTTCAAAATCGCTGACGACCATGGGCTACTGCTGCTTGATACCAAGGATTTGCGCGCCATGTTGCAATACCTGGCCGAGAACGCCTCTGCATTCCAGACCGAATACGGCAATATCTCTGCCGCCAGTGTAGGTGCGATCCAGCGTTCATTGTTGACGATCTCGGAACAGGGCGGTGAGCAATTCTTTGGCGAGCCTATGCTGAACCTGGACGACATGATGCAGACCGACGGCGATGGCCGTGGTTTTGTGAACATCCTGGCCGCAGATCAATTACTGCAGTCGCCACGCCTGTATTCCACCTTTTTGCTATGGATGCTGTCCGAGTTGTATGAGCATTTGCCAGAGGTAGGAGATGTCGATCAGCCCAAAATGGTGTTCTTTTTTGATGAAGCCCATTTACTGTTTGATGAGGCCCCTAAAGTCTTGCTACAAAAAATCGAGCAGGTGGTGCGCCTGATCCGCTCCAAAGGTGTAGGCGTGTATTTTGTTACGCAAAATCCACTGGACATCCCAGATACCGTGCTGGGCCAATTGGGTAACCGTGTTCAGCATGCATTGCGTGCCTATACGCCCCGGGATCAAAAAGCAGTGCAGGCTGCGGCAGAAACCTTCCGTCCCAATCCCAAGCTCGATACTGCGGCGGTCATTGCCGAGCTGGGTGTTGGTGAGGCCCTGATTTCCTTCCTGGATGATAAAGGCCGGCCAAACATCGTGCAACGCGCCCTGATCGTTCCACCATCGTCGCAGATTGGGGCGATAACGGCAGATGAGCGCGAGCAAGTCATGCAAACTTCCATCGTTGCTGGCGTCTATGAAAAGCACATAGATCGTGAATCTGCGTATGAAAAATTGACTGGCCGGGTGGCAGCCCGTGCTGCTACAGCGAATAAAGAAGATAGTTTGCAACCCGACGGCAAGGCAGCGTCAGCAACAACAGATAACAATGGCTGGGGGAATGCGCCGTCTGCGCCATCCACAGCATCGGCACCGTCAGTACAATCCAGGCCAACGTTCAGTGCAGGTCGCACAGCGCAGGCTGCACAGCAGCAAGAGAGTAGTGGTGGAGTTGGTGATACATTGAAAAGCGTATTCGGCAACTTGCTCGGGGGCGGAGGTTTGCGTCGCAAGGATAATGTGGTTGAGACCATGATCAAGTCTACCGTCAGGACCATGGGTTCTCAGGTGGGGCGCGAGATTATTCGCGGGGTATTAGGTTCTATTATGAAGAAATGAGCTAAGTTTGCGCAATTGATGTGACCTGGGGCAGTTGAGTCAATTGATGCAACTGCCTTCATTCACGCGCAACACTACAACACTGCAATTGTCAGTAATGAGGCTGCAAGCACTTTAGACAGCTTTATTGACTATTTGCCAGACGCCTGAAGATGCTGTTCAGGTCAGATTCACTATGCTTGGGCGATACTTTTGCAGCCTGTTTTTGTGGCGACTCTGATTGTGCGCGTTTAGGGCGGAGTACTGGTTGATCTGCATATTGTAAGCGTGGCGTGTACATTTGGTTTTCTCCTGCAACGTGGTTCATGCTTCTCAGTGTAGGGAAAGATGATTGATTTAATAGTTACACAAAGTCACTTTTGGCAACTAAATGTAAAATCTCATGTGAAACATTGTTAGTTCTTTGCTACGCGGAAATTAATTGCTTTCTGAAGCGCAATTTATGTGTGAAATTACGATGTAACGCAGTAAAACACTTCAGACCTTTACGGTTCTTTTTAAAGATTTATGCATACTGAACAATCGAATCTCCTCGCCAGACGCCATTATCTGAGCGGACTCGCCATCGCACTGGTTGGCGCTATCCTGTTTTCGACCAAAGCCATTGTTGCCAAGCTGATCTATCGGTACCACGTTGATGCAGTTACTTTGATTTGTTTTCGCATGGCATTCTCCCTACCTATCTTTGCCGGGATTGCAGTCTGGCAAATGCATAAATCAGGTAGTCTCAGCAAGGCTGACCGTTGGCGGTTGGTTGCTCTGGGGCTGGTTGGTTATTACCTGTCGTCGTTCCTTGATTTTCTCGGCTTGCAATATATCAGTGCCGGCCTTGAGCGTCTGATCCTGTTTCTGACACCTTCCTTTGTCTTGCTGATATCCGCCTTCTTTTTGAAACGCGCCGTTAGCAAGCTGGAATGGGCGGCTTTGCTGGTGTCTTACATGGGAATAGTCCTGGTGTTTTTCCATGACCTTAAATTGGGTGGCGAGTATGTGTTTTTGGGCTCTGCCCTCGTATTGGGAGCAGCGATTTCTTACGCCATCTACCTGATACAGTCAGGTCAACTGGTGCAAAGGCTGGGTTCTTTGCGGCTGGTGTCCTATGCGATGTGTGTTTCCAGTGCTGCGTGCATAGGCCAGTTTTTTATTTTGCGCCCGGCCAGCATGCTGGAGCAGCCGCTTGCTGTATATTCGTTGTCTATAGTGAATGCCATCATGTGTACGGTATTGCCAGTATTCATGACCATGATTGCGGTCAAGCGCATAGGTGCAGCCACTGCTTCGCAGGCTGGCATGATAGGCCCCGTATCGACCTTGTTCCTGGGTGCTTACTTCATTGGAGAACCCATCACTGGCTGGCAGTTGGCCGGGACAGTATTGGTCATGAGCGGCATGTATTTGCTGTCCAGGAAAAAAACCTAAACGCAGAAAACTTATTCAGGAGGGGTAAATGGTCAAGGCAATCCGTATACAACAGACCGGCGGTCCGGAAGTCATGGAATATGTTGACGTCGAACTGGGCGCACCGGGCCCAGGTGAAGTGCTGGTGCGCCAAAAAGCCTGCGGTCTGAATTTTATCGACGTGTATTTCCGCACTGGCCTGTATCCACAAGCCTTGCCCGGTGGTCTTGGCATGGAAGGAGCAGGCATCGTTGAGGCAGTTGGCGCAGATGTCAAATACGTGCAGGTTGGTGACAGGGTAGCCTATGCTGGCCGTCCAACGGGCGCTTATGCTGAAGCCCGCATCATGCCTGCGGATAATCTGGTACGTTTACCCGACAGCATCAGTGTTGAGACTGCCGCAGCAATGATGTTGCAGGGGTTGACTGTGCAATACCTGTTTCACCGTACTTTCCCTTTGCAGGGTGGCGAAACCATTCTGTTCCATGCGGCGGCAGGCGGCGTAGGGCTGATTGCCTGTCAGTGGGCACGCGCCATCGGTGTCACCATGATAGGTACGGTGGGTTCTGATGAAAAAGGCGAACTGGCCAAAGCGCATGGCTGCGCCCATGTCATCAACTACAACAAGGAAAATTTTGTTCAGCGAGTTCGTGAAATTACGGATGGAAAAGGGGTGCCTGTCGTTTATGACTCCATCGGCAAGGATACCTTTATTCCATCACTGGATTGCCTTGCTCCTTTGGGCATGATGGTCAGCTTTGGCAATGCATCTGGCCCAGTGCCCGCATTTGGCCTGAGCGAGCTGGCTTCACGCGGCTCATTGTTCATCACCCGACCAAGTTTAATGAGCTATGCGGCCAAACGTGATGATCTGGAACAGATGGCAGCCCACTTATTTTCCATGGTGGAGAGCGGCAAAGTTAAAATAGACATACGCCAGCGCTATCCTTTAAGTAAAGTGGCGCAAGCCCACCGTGAGCTGGAAGCCCGTAAAACAACGGGTTCCAGTATATTGATCCCCTAGAGCAAGAAAATATGACAGAAGTAACACCACCATCAAAAACCACGGCAGATAAAGAAAGCGGCAGCCCTAAATTTGGGCGACTACTGCTGGTTCTTATTTTTGCCGTCATGCTCATAGTAGTTATTACGCTTGGTTCAGAGGCTTACTATACTAATTAAACAGGTTTGACAACCAGGCTGCAATTTTGCAGCTTTGTTGTTTTACTGCACTGTTTAGTAAAATTCTGGCATTGCGCAAGCCTGTCTGGCTTGGCAGAATGCAAGTTTTTGGGCGCGTACGCTGGCGTCTGAGTTTGATTGATAACCTGACTATAATAAAAAAGAGCGATGGATACCATTCCACTAAATACTGCTGCCAAGACGAGCGAGTTTTCCAGCTCTAGCCGTTTGCTGATATTGCAAAGTCTGGTGCCTATCGCCACCAATCTGGTTTCTTCGCAAATTGAGGCATTTACCGGACGCCTGACTGAAGCTTTGTTCAAGTTGTCTGACCAGACCATCAGGCCGGAAGAGGTTGCCACCAGTTTTGCTGCTTACCAGCAATTGAAGCGTAATGGCAC
This sequence comes from Undibacterium sp. Ji42W, assembly GCF_049340405.1. NCBI lineage: Bacteria > Pseudomonadati > Pseudomonadota > Betaproteobacteria > Burkholderiales > Oxalobacteraceae > Undibacterium > Undibacterium sp. Ji42W. The sequence goes on along the minus strand of NZ_JBMPOV010000008.1, from coordinate 53,406 downwards.
GACCTTTTATCGCCTGGTAGCAGGGCAGGTCAATGCTGCGCTTGCCAAAGAAGTCAGCGTCGTCAACACTCGCAAACGCGCCAGGACCGATGAAGGCAAGCAGGATTTTTCTCTCGTCAGTTTTGAAGAGATGGAAAGCAAGGTGCTCAGCCGTAATCTAAGTCAGTCGCTGGAAGTCACTAATGCAGAACAACTCGTCTCGTTGAATGTGCGCATAGGCCATGTATTGCGCCGTACCCCTATCAGCGTTTCGCAAAATCCATTCCGTCCTGAATTATTTGTCAAAGCCGTCCATCAGGCATGGATGGAGCTGGAACCCAATCCGGATACCCATCACTTGATGTTGCGCTTGTTGCGGCCAGAATTGTTTCTTCAACTGGGTACGATTTACCGCGAGCTGAATCTGGCACTGGTTGAACGCGGTATCTTGCCCGACCTGAACGATGGCTATCGTAATAAACAAAAAAAGAACATGATGTCTGGATCTGACGATATCAATAACCGCGACCCTTATCTGGAAAATAAGCTGCGTAATATTTTTTCTGGTAATGCGCCAGCAGGCACGTTTGGCAATACCGTTACCGGAGGCAGTGGAGGAGGCGGCACTACCATGGACGGTGGTGGCATGCCTTACACAGGTGGACAGGATGCAGGTGGCGGTGGCTTTGCTGGCGGTCACCCAGGTGGTGGAGGTAATGGTGGAGGCGTCGGTAATGGCAACGCGCCAGACATGGTCACCATAGACAGGCAATTTTTTGATTACCTGACCAGTGTGCAGAGAGATTTCTCTGCCAACCCCATGCCGACAGATACGGCTCATTTGCGGCAATTGTCGCAACAGCCCAATGCCGGTGGCCTGACGCATATAGATCAAAGCACGATAGAGTTGCTGGCACGTATCTTTGATTATGTCTTTAACGACAATAGCATACCTGCCGATATCAAAAATCTCATCAGCCAGCTTCAAATACCTACCTTGAAGGTGGCTTTGCTCGACAAGGATTTCTTTTTCAAGGAAAACCATCCAGCGCGGGTGTTGATAGACACGCTGGCTAAATCCAGTGTCTTGTTGAATAGTGATACCTCGGCAGACGACCCTCTCTATCAAATGATAGAAGGTATAGTCGAGCGGGTCCAACAGGATTTTGACCAACAGATAGAACTGTTCTCTGACGTTGTTGCTGACCTGGAAGCCTTCCTCAAGGACGAAGAGCAACAAACCGAAGTGGCTATCAGCGAGCCGGTAGCCGTCGCACTGAAGCAAGAAAAAATGCGCCTGGCGCGCGAATTTGCCGAAAACGATGTCGCTATCCGGGTAGAAACGGGGGAAGTTGCAGGTTTCCTGGAAACTTTCCTCAAGGAGCAATGGATCAGGATCTTGACGATCTCCCATAACGTCAAGGAAGAGAAGCCCAATGCCCTGGAAAATGCCCTGCGGACGATGGATGACCTGATCTGGAGCCTCAAGCCCAAGAACAGTGCTGAAGAACGCAAGGAGCTGGTCAGCAAACTGCCGGCCATGCTGTCTTTGCTGAATGCTTGGTTGAATGCCATCAAATGGGATGAGCCGGAACGCGTTATCTTCTTTTCCAAACTGGCTGAACGCCATGCCGGCATTGCCCGCGCACCGCTGGAATTTTCACCGCGACGACAGCTGGAAATTGCCGTCAATATCGCCCAGCGCGCCAGCGAAAAACGCTTGAACCGCCATGTGCAGGATCAGATAGAGCAGCCTGTGGATGAATGGGCACGCGTCATCGAAACCATGGAGCGCGGTATCTGGGTTGATTTCACCAGGCCAAATGGTGTCACTACCCGCTTCAAACTGGCCTGGGTCAGCCCCAAACGTACCCGCTATATTTTCACCAATCGTCAGGGTCATGATGCCTTCTCTGTGTCGAGCGAGGAGTTGATTAGCCAGTTCCGTGAGGGCAGGGCGATACAGATTGTTGCTGAATCTGTGGTGGACCGGGCGCTGGTTGAGGCGCTACGCGACCCTCCTGCAACATAAATGACAGGATTACGCAAGACCGCCCCAGCTGCGTTGTAGCTTAACGTACTGACTTCGTCGCTACTCCTTGCTGGGACAATTTTGCGTAAGTCCTCATGAAATGATATGAATGCTAAAGCGGCAGGCAGTTTTCCTGCCACTTTTTAAGGCCAACTGCCCGTTGGGCACTTCAGGCAACTAATTTTCTACTTTGAACTGAACCTTGCTGGTGCTACCGTTTTTGCCAGGAAAGTCCTTCAGCGCACTCTCCATCAGATAAGGCATGTAGAGCGAAATTTCTTCATTGTCTTGCTCAGAACTGGCTTTGATATCAGCAAGAACCTTATTTTTCCCCATTTCAGAAATACGTATCTGTAACTGATGCAGATAGGTGCTGCGTATATACATATCGACAGCACCTCTTGGATAGTACGGCCAGGTCGAAAAAGTTGGGTAATACAGATAATTACGGCGATAAATGCCTCGGCTGAAATGCAGGCCCCAATATGGATCGTAGATAGCCGGTTGCCAGAACAGGCTGGGTTTGACTTCCCTGATGGTGGTGGCATAACGCAATTCCACCTTCAACGCAGGCGTAGCCCCTGCGCTGATTTCCTTGAAGCCCAAGGTTTGCAGGCGGCTTCTCAGCAAGTCTTCATATAACTTATGTTCGGGATTGTTTTCCTGTCCCGGCGCACGTTCAAAGATATAAGATTTGTCTTGCGTTGTCTCCGGCCACTCATGGAAGACGCTGACCTGGCTTGTGAATGTCGTCGCACATCCCCCCAGAAACAAGCTGCAGACCAGGGTAAATAAGAGACTTAACTTTTTCATTTTACTGCTCCTTCCAACATTTATCTCTATAGTTCTATGATATGCCTGATTAAGAAAACTTGTTGCTCTTACTGTAACGGGTTGTATCGACTTTGTTACCATATCCATAGGTAATGGTGGGGGTGACATTAAAGCGTGACTATTGTTCGCACTTGCAGCAAGCGCTGATTTTTCTGCCTGCAAGGGACGAGCCAGTTAAAAATTGAAGGATTTAGCAAACTTTCTGCCTTAATTTGACTCTAATGTAGCGCCATTCAAGCGACTTTTATCCCCGTACTGACACAGCTTGGTAAAATGGTGGTCTTTGCAGGGTTCATAAGACTTTGTCATTCAACTTATTTTCGCGAGATATTCCATCCATGCGTAACGATACTGCCAGCAAGCCCGAGACAATTTTCCGTAAAGACTATATAGCCCCAGGATTTTGGGTAGATACGGTAGAGATGGGTTTCGACCTTGATCTGCAAGCCACCCATGTAGCCACCCGCATGACCATGCGCCGTAATCATGACAGCAGCGAGAAAGACCTGGTCTTGTTTGGCGAGTCCCTGAAATTGGTGCAACTGCGCATGAATGGCGTGAACTTGAAAAAGTCTGCCTACAAGATAGAAGGCGAGACCCTGCGCATCGCCAATGCACCGGACGAAGTTACGCTGGAAATCGAAACCCTGATCAATCCGCTCAAGAACACGTCCTTGTCCGGTCTGTATGCGTCCAACGGTAACTTCATTACCCAGTGCGAGGCAGAAGGTTTTCGCAAGATCACCTGGTTCCCTGACCGCCCTGATGTCATGGCGAAATACACCGTCATGCTGCGTGCTGACAAGAAAAAATTCCCTGTATTACTCAGCAATGGCAATCTGATCGAAGAAGGTGATCTCGGCGATGGCCGCCATTTTGCCAAGTGGGAAGACCCGTTCAAAAAGCCTTCTTACCTGTTCGCCCTGGTGGCGGGTAAGCTGGTTTGCCAGGAAGAAGACTACAAGCTCAAATCTGGCCGAAAAGCCTTGCTACAAGTCTGGGTAGAAGACGGCAATCTGGATAAAACCCAGCACGCCATGGACTCCCTCAAGAACAGCATACGCTGGGATGAAGAACGCTTTGGCCTTGAGCTGGATCTTGACCGCTTCATGATCGTTGCCACTGGCGACTTCAATATGGGTGCGATGGAAAACAAGGGCTTGAATATTTTCAATACCAAGTTTGTGCTGGCTAATCCAAGCATCGCCACTGACGTCGATTACGCAGGCATAGAATCTGTGGTTGGTCATGAATACTTCCATAACTGGACCGGTAACCGCGTCACTTGCCGCGACTGGTTCCAGTTATCCTTGAAAGAGGGGCTGACTGTTTTCCGTGACCAGGAATTTTCTGCCGACCTGGTAGGCACTGCCACTGGCCGTGCAGTCAAGCGTATAGAAGATGTACGTCTGCTGCGCCAGGTACAGTTTTCTGAAGATGCAGGCCCTATGGCCCATCCTGTACGTCCTGATTCTTTTGTGGAAATCAATAATTTCTACACCGTCACGATTTATGAAAAAGGTTCAGAAGTCGTGCGCATGTATTACACCTTGCTGGGCCACGATGGCTTCCGCAAAGGCATGGATATGTATTTCGAACGTCATGATGGCCAGGCTGTTGAATGTGATGACTTCCGCGCTGCGATGGCAGATTCTAGTGGCCGTGACCTGACCCAGTTTGAACGCTGGTATAGCCAGGCTGGTACGCCACGCGTGAAGGTCGAGGCGACTTACGATGCAGATGCACAGACGTATTCCATCACCCTGAGCCAGTCTTGCCCGGCTACACCTGGCCAGGCAGAAAAACTGCCTTTCCACATCCCGGTTGCCATGGGTTTGCTGGGTGCTGATGGCAAAGATATTCCTTTGCATAGCGCAGCGTACGGAGCACAGGTTGGCGCGACCAGTCTGGTGCTGGAACTGACAGAAGCCAGCCAGACCTTTGTATTTACTGGTGTTGCCAGCAAACCTGTGCCATCCCTGTTGCGCAATTTCTCTGCACCAGTCGTGCTGGAAATCGACTACAGCGATGAAGAACTTGGCCTCTTGCTGGCCAACGACAGCGACCCGTTCAACCGCTGGGAAGCAGGCCAGCGTCTGGCCACACGTCGCCTCGTCAAACTGACGACTGCAGTACAGCAAGGCGAAGAGCTAAGCCTGGACAGCATGTTCATCGAAGCCCTGCGAGCTACCCTGAATGATGCCAGCCTTGACCCGGCTTTCCGTGAACTGGTGTTGACACTGCCATCCGAAGCCATGATTGCTGAAGAATTCAAGGTCGTTGATCCACAAGCTATCCACACTGCACGCCAGTTTGCCCGCGCCACCATCACAGAACATCTGCGCGCTGATTTGCTGAGTGCCTATGAAGGCCATCTGACCCCAGGCAAATACAGCCCGGATGCAGAATCCATGGCTAAACGTGGTTTGAAAAATCTGGCCCTGTCTTACCTGCTCGAATGGTCGGATGAATCTACTTTTGATCTGGCAAAAACCCAGTTTGATGAAGCAGAAAACATGACAGACCGTCTGGCAGCTTTGACTGCCCTGACTAACTTCAGTGGCAATGACAAGCAAGCCAAATTGGCAGCCAAGTCCTTGAAAGCCTTTTATAAAGACTTCAAGAAAGAAGCCTTGGTCATCGACAAATGGTTCATGTTGCAGGCAACTGCACGCACCACTGATGTTGCCAAGGTACGTGAGTTGATGACGCACCCAGCCTTCACGCTGAACAATCCTAATCGTGCGCGCAGTTTGACCTTTGCTTTCTGCAATGCCAACCCATCCCGCTTCCATGCCGCTGATGGCAGTGGTTATGCCTTGTGGGCAGAACTGGTGATTGCACTCAACAAGCTCAATCCACAAGTTGCAGCACGTCTGGCACGCAGCATGGACCGCTGGAAAAAATATCCAGAAAGCCTGCAAGCGCATATGAAGGCAGCACTGCAAAAAGTAGCAGATACCAAGAAGCTGTCGAAAGACGTGCTGGAAGTCGTTAGCAAGGCACTTGCGTCTTAAGCAAACAATTTACAAGAATTACTGAAAAAATCGAGAGATCAACATGAAACGTGTAAGCCTGACCCAGTACCTGGTCGAAGAGCAGCGCCTGAATAATTCGATACCGGCAGAATTGCGCTTGCTGATCGAAGTCGTCGCACGCGCCTGTAAGACCATCAGCCATGCAGTAGGCAAGGGCGCATTAGGTGAAGTGCTGGGTACAGCCGGTAGCGAAAACATCCAGGGCGAAGTGCAAAAGAAACTCGACATCCTGTCAAATGAAATCCTGCTCGAAGCCAATGAATGGGGCGGGCATCTGGCAGCCATGGCATCGGAAGAAATGGAAAGCATCCACCCGATACCTAACCGCTACCCGCAGGGCGAATACATGCTTTTGTTTGATCCACTTGATGGGTCCAGCAATATCGACGTGAATGTCTCCATCGGTACCATCTTCTCGGTATTGAAAGCCCCAGATGGCATGGGCAAACCAACCGAGCAAGACTTCCTGCAACCCGGCAGTAAACAGGTCGCCGCTGGCTATGCCGTGTATGGCCCGCAAACAGTATTGGTGCTGACAACAGGCAATGGCGTCAATTGTTTCACCCTTGACCGTGAAATGGGTTCCTGGGTACTGACACAGCGCAATATGCAAATCCCGGAAGACACCAAAGAATTCGCCATCAACGCTTCCAACACCCGTCACTGGTACCCGCCAGTCACGCGTTATGTGGATGAAATGCTGGCAGGCGGCACTGGCCCGCGTGGCAAGGAATTCAATATGCGCTGGATCGCCTCCATGGTCGCCGACGTCCACCGCATCCTTAACCGTGGTGGTATCTTCATGTACCCGGCCGACAAGCGCGAACCCGACAAGGCAGGCAAGCTGCGCCTGATGTACGAAGCCAACCCCATGTCCTTCATCGTAGAACAGGCTGGCGGCGCATCGACTGACGGCAAGCAACGCATGCTGGATATCCAGCCAGAAAAACTGCACCAGCGTGTGGCGGTTTTCCTGGGTTCGAAAAACGAAGTGGAAAGAGTGACGCAATACCATCAGGAATGATAAGAATGGATGTGAAATATGTCGCGGCAAGTAGGTGACCTGGAAGGTGAAATCATCTTGCGCAAAGCAGAGCGCAGGCTGAATGCCAAGGCGACTTTGTCCGAAAATTATCGACGAGGCCCAAATGCAATTTACAGCGGCTTGGCGGCAGTTGCTGCATACTTTTTCCTGAAGCCGCTGCCTATTCCAGATTTGCTAGTAATTTTGTTGGTTTGTCTGGTCAGTGTTGTGGTTGAGGTATGCCTTGAGCTTTATATGGCTCACAAAAAATTGAATGCTGCCATCGAATTGTTGCAATTGCAGGAAACCACAGATAGCGACAGCTCCTGATATTTGAATTCGGTTTTACGGTATTGTAAAAAACGCGGAGTGTGAGCTTCGCGTTTTTTGATGGTTGTTCGTGATTTGAGTAAAGACCTCTCGACATAGAGACACCGAGTAAGGAAAGAGCTCTTCCAAGAAGTCTTCGTTACGCAGGTGAGTGGCGTGCCAGACTGCGCGCCCCGCTCGAATTCCCTGCTACACCACAGCGGGGCACAGAGAACACCAAACCCCTTTTTATAAAGTATTTAGATTTTCTCCTGCTTTTCTCTGTGTCTCCGTGCCTCTGTGGTGCGTTTTTTGGTTTAATACTTAATTCGACCTAATTCTCAATAAATTCCATATTTGACATATGATTTTACGAAGCGCATGCTGACATAACATTTTCATTTATCGCCAGCCTGGAGTCAGTCATGCCTGTATACCGTTCCCGTACCACCACCCATGGCCGCAATATGGCCGGTGCCCGCGCCCTGTGGCGTGCGACTGGCATGAAAGATGGTGATTTCGATAAGCCTATCGTTGCCGTTGTCAATTCCTTTACCCAGTTCGTGCCAGGTCATGTGCATTTGAAAGACCTGGGCCAGATGGTGGCGCGTGAGATTGAAGCTGCTGGCGGCGTGGCCAAAGAATTTAATACGATAGCCGTGGATGATGGCATTGCCATGGGCCACGGCGGCATGTTGTATTCGCTGCCTTCACGCGAACTGATTGCTGATTCTGTCGAGTACATGGTCAATGCCCATTGTGCTGATGCCATGGTCTGTATCTCCAACTGCGACAAGATCACGCCCGGCATGCTGATGGCTGCCATGCGTTTGAATATCCCTGTGGTATTTGTGTCCGGCGGTCCGATGGAAGCAGGTAAGGTGCTGGAGACTTTGCATCCTAAGCAGACTGGCGAGCAAAGGATCATGAAGATCGACCTGGTCGATGCCATGATCAAGGCCGGTGACAGCAATGTGTCTGATGAAGAGATAGGCCGTATAGAACGTTCCGCTTGTCCTACCTGTGGCTCCTGTTCCGGCATGTTTACCGCAAATTCGATGAATTGTCTGACTGAGGCTTTGGGCCTGTCCTTGCCAGGCAATGGCACAATTTTGGCAACGCATGCCGACCGTAAGGAGTTGTTCCTGCGGGCAGGGCGTCTGGTTGTTGAGTTGGCCAAGCGACATTATGAGCAGGATGATTATTCCGTCCTGCCACGTTCTATCGCCAACAAGGCGACTTTTGAAAATGCCATGGCGCTGGACGTATCCATGGGTGGTTCTACCAATACAGTTTTGCATCTGCTGGCGGCAGCACATGAGGCTGGTGTTGATTTCAAGATGGCAGATATTGACCGCATCTCGCGCAAGGTACCCTGTCTGTGCAAGGTCGCACCGATGACCGATAAATACCATATTGAAGATGTGCATCGTGCTGGCGGCATTATCTCCATCCTTGGTGAACTGGCACGCGCTGGCCTGCTCGATACTACACGCCCGACCGTACATAGCCCGTCCATGGCAGATGCGATTGCACAAAACGATATTGCCGTGACTGACAATGCTGCGGTACACAAGTTATTCAGTGCTGCCCCTGGTGGTGTGCCTACCCAGACTGCCTTCTCACAAGACAAGCGTTTTGACAGCCTTGATATTGATCGTCAAGCTGGCTGTATACGCGACAGGGCGCATGCTTATTCGCAGGATGGTGGCCTGGCGGTCTTGTACGGTAACCTGGCAGAAAAAGGCTGTATCGTTAAAACCGCAGGTGTTGATGAAAGTATTTTGAAGTTCACTGGCAAAGCCCGTGTGTTTGAAAGCCAGGATTCTGCTGTCGAAGCCATCCTCGGCGATACCGTGCATGAAGGCGATGTCGTCATCATTCGTTATGAAGGCCCTAAAGGTGGCCCTGGCATGCAGGAAATGCTGTACCCTACTTCTTACATCAAATCCAAGGGCCTGGGCAAAGCCTGCGCGCTGTTCACTGATGGTCGTTTCTCTGGCGGCTCTTCTGGCCTGGTGATAGGTCATGCTTCGCCAGAGGCTGCTGAAGGTGGAAATATTGGCTTGGTGGAAGAGGGCGACATCATAGAAATCGATATACCAGCCCGCAGGATCAATTTGAAAGTCAGCGACAGCGATTTGGCACAGCGACGGGCGGCAATGGAAGCCCGTGGCCCGCAAGCGTGGCAACCAGTTGACCGTGAGCGTTATGTGTCGCAAGCCTTGCAGGCCTATGCTGCTTTGGCAACATCAGCTGATCGTGGCGCTGTCAGGGATATCACGCAGTTGCAGCGTAGATAAGAATAGGTGAGCATAATTTAAACAGCAAATCTGCTGGTCTGCTCGTCTGATTGCAAGGGTATCCTGTTGTCAATGGATACCCTTCTTGCATTGTGGAACTCCTCTACCTGCCTGGCTACTTGCTTTCTGGCATGCAGACCATACATATTGACTAGTGCTGGAAAATATGACGATCGTTCACCGCAGCAAGTACGAAATGCGCGTCTCGTTTATACTCTAGTCTGGGCTAGGCATGTTTTACATGCCAACCAGGGTATCAAGCCCGGCAATAATCCATAAAAAGAATCCGCGAGAATTGTATGTTAAGCAATGACCAGTCTGTCAAATTAAGTGAACAGGCTTTGGAATATGTTGATTCCTGTAATCTGCCCACGACCTGGGCAACTTTCCGCATGCATGCTTTTGTCGAAACGGCAACGGGCAAAGAGCATATTGCCCTGACTCTTGGCGATGTGGCTGATGGCCAGCCCGTGCTTGCGCGCATACATTCAGAATGCCTGACAGGTGATGCCTTGTTCAGCAAGCGTTGTGATTGTGGTCCGCAACTGGAACTGGCACTGCAAAAAATTGCCCAGGAAGGACGTGGAGCTTTACTCTATTTGCGTCAGGAAGGACGTGGCATAGGTTTGCTTAACAAAGTACGCGCCTACCATCTGCAAGACCTCGGAGCTGACACGGTAGAAGCCAATCAGAAATTGGGTTTTGCTGCCGACCTGCGCGACTATAGCTTGTGCGACCCTATGCTCAAACATCTGGGCATAGAGTCTGTCCGTCTGATGACCAATAACCCGCGCAAGATTTCTGCGATGGAAGGCATGAATATCAGGGTGCAGGAGCATGTCCCCCTGATCGTCAAGCGCAATCCTTACAATGAGCGCTACCTCAGTACCAAGGCTACCAAACTCGGGCATTTGATACAGCCTGATTTGTAGAAATTTGCAAGCGGCAGGATGGGCCTATGGTCTTACAGTCTTACACTTCGACTTCTTCCTGCAACTTCTCAAATTCTACCGCGGCTTCGGCCAGAACTTCATCGAGCAAGGCCTGGTCCAAGCCCAGGCTTTCCCATGATTGCCCGGTGATTTCTGGTGGTGCCAGGTCGGGGGTGGTGGTCACGCCCAGCGCGTGGGCTATGCCATCTGCGACATGGACGATGGTTGCCAGGAAACCCAGGCCAGGCTTTTCCGGATGATGATGGCCAGAGATAGCCTTGATCATCACCTCTGAAAAATTCCACTGTACGGCCAGGGTTTCACCGACCAGAGTGTGATCAATGCCCAATAACTGTTTTTCAGTGTCATATTGTGTAGTCTGCAATTCCTGGCGCTGTGCCAGCACATTCTCGTAAGCCCCGGTGTAACAGGTCGCTAATACCAGCGCGCCTATATCATGCAATAAACCAGCAGTGAAAGCGACATCTGCGTTAAGCTTGAGCCTGCGGGCTAGTATGCGGGCAGCAATTGCTACCGCATTTGAATGCCGCCAGAAATCCTTATGACTGAATCCACGGCAATTATTGTCAGGAAAACAGCCTGTCAGTGCTGCGGTGATCACGATCTGCCGCACGGTACTCAAACCCAGCAACGAAATCGCCTGTTGTACTGTCGTCACCTTGACCATGGTGGAGTAATAGGGCGAATTTGCATAACGCAAGGTCTTGGCCGTCAGGGCCATGTCATGGCTGACCTTTTGTGCCAGCTCGTGCATATTCAACTCTTCATCATCAATGTTATTCAGCAATTCCATCACGATGGCAGGCAAGGTCGGTAAGTCCTTGACGCTGTCTATAATCTGGGCAAGAGAGATGGGATTCATAAGTCTGGCTCCTATGAGGAATATTTCTTGTAGCTTGCCAGAAAACCGGAGAATGAACTTGTATTTTTCTTATGTGTGTCAATTTGCCACATGCCTGCAGGAGCGGTCTTCAGGAATAGGGTGATGTGGCGGGCGAACCAACAATGAGGGCGCCTTTGCTTCAGGTGTATTAAAGTCAACGGCAAAAAGGAAACATTTCTCTAGGTATAGTAATGCGAAATATTGTAAATGATAATGAGAATGATTTGCAATAAATATGTTACTTCAGTACAATAAGCCCAAGATTTTTTCAATTACGGCCTGCCATCAGAGACCAATTTCTGTATACGCAGTCATATTCAAGGGCACTTCATGATTCAGCGCACTTCTGCTTTTCTTCCACCCACTCCTCAATTCTGTCAAGAAAATCAGCCTCGCTTAAGTCGCATGGTATTGGCCTTGTCGCTTGCATTGAGCGCACCACTCATGGCTTTTGCGGACGAATTAACTCAAGCCACAGCAAACAAGGGCGAACTCCCTGAAGTGGTGGTGACCGGTGTTTCTGGTAATGAGCCTAGCACTGAAAAGACAGGTGCATATACAGCGAGAAAAAGTAATTCTGCTACCAAGCTTGATTTATCCTTACGTCAAACACCGCAATCAGTGTCAGTTGTGACCCGCGCCAAGATGGACGATTTTAAGCAAGTCAATGTGAATGATGTGCTGGCTAATACCACGGGTGTATCGGTAGAAAAAGTAGAAACCGACCGTACTTATTACATGGCGCGCGGTTTTGATATTACCAATTTCCAGTACGACAGCGTAGGCTTGCCATTCACCTCCGGCAATGTGGCCGGGGATATTGACACAGCGATCTACGACAGGGTAGATATCGTGCGCGGCGCGAATGGCCTGATGTCGGCAACTGGTAACCCGTCTGCGACGGTCAACTTTATACGCAAGCGCCCGGTCTACCAGTTGCAGGCTTTTGCCGGACTGACTCTGGGTTCGTGGAACACGCGCAGGCTGGATGCTGATGTGTCTGGTGCCCTGAATGCAGCTGGCACCGTTGCTGGGCGTATCGTGGTAGCGAAACAGGCTGGTGATTCTTATCTCGACCGTTATTCGCCTGAAAAAACCGTGGTGTATGGTGTGATTGAAGCCAATCTGGGAGAGGCCACTGTATTAAGCGTGGGTCATTCGCATCAGAAAAGTGATGCCAAGGGCGGCATGTGGGGTGCCTTGCCCTTGTATTACACCGATGGCAGCCCAACCAATTACAGAACTTCTACCAGCACCGCCGCAGACTGGTCACGCTGGCTCACGCAAGACGACCGCAGCTTTGTTGAGCTCAGCCATCAGCTCAACAATGACTGGCAAATCAAGACGACGCTGAGCCGCAACAGATCAACAGGCGACTCCAAACTGTTTTATGTCTACGGCACGCCAGACAGCAAGACCGGCCTGGGCTTGTATAGCTATCCTTCGCTGTACAACGATGTTAATACCCAGACTTTGTTTGACTTGTCTGCCACAGGTAAATTCACTTTGGCAGGGCGTAAGCACGACCTCAGTTTTGGTATCAACTGGTCGAAGTCGAAGATGGATGATATTTCCCATTATGGCGTGGGCATAGGCACCGCGTTGCCTGATATCAGCAACTGGACTGGCAATTATCCGCAACCTGCATTTGATGCTTATACCGAAGGTAGTGCATATGAAGACACACGCAAGACAGCATTTATTGCATCCCGTTTCAACCTGGCGGATCAATTCAAACTGATCCTTGGTGCCAACCATACCAAGGCAGACAGCAGCGGTTATGCCTATGGTGTCAGCAGCCAGAAGAATGCCAGCAAGACCACGCCGTATCTTGGTGTGATCTATGATCTGACACCATATGCTTCTGTGTATGCCAGCCACACAGAAATCTTCAATCCACAAAGCGAAGTGGATGTATCTGGCAATACCCTGGACCCGGTCAAAGGCAAGGGTGATGAAGTGGGTGTCAAGGTAGAGCTATTTGACCGCAAACTCAATTTGTCTGCGGCTGTTTTTAAAATACAGCAAAATAACGCGGCGGAGCAGGCTGGCTATATCGGCACCAAGAGCTATTACCGTGGCATCGATGCGCAATCGCAAGGCTTTGAACTGGATGCCAGTGGAGAATTGGCAAAAGGCTGGAACCTCAGCGCAGGCTATACGCAACTGAGCCTCAAGGGCAGCAATGACCAGGATGTCAAAACCTATGTGCCGCGAAAATTGTTCCGCCTGTCGACTACTTATCAATTGCCTTTCATGCCACAGGCAAAAGTTGGCGGCAGCCTGAACTGGCAGAGCGATACTTTCCGCGATGAAGGCTCAGGCAACATCATACGCCAGGGTAGTTATGCAACCCTGAACCTGATGGCGCGTTATGACGTGAACCAAAACCTCAGCATATCGGCAAACCTAAATAATGTCAGCGATCAAAAATACCTGACCAGTCTGTACTGGAGCCAGGGATATTATGCTGCGCCAAGAAACGGCAGCGTTACGGTCAACTGGAAATATTGACAGGCTAGTATGTTGATGCGTCCTGCCTTTGTTTTGCTGCACCGCTGGTTTGGGCTGGCAGTGGCTGTGTTTTTGTTCATCTCCGGCTTGACTGGGGCGTTCATCTCCTGGGATCATGAGCTGGATGCCTTGCTCAATCCGCATTTGTTCGAGGCGCACAGCCAGTCGCAAGGCAAGTCTGGCAAACTCGATAAACCCATGTCCGGGCTGGAGCTGGCCAACAAGGTAGAGGCGCGTGATCCACGCATCTGGGTGACCTATGTACTGAACGAGGCAGAGCCAGGACATACCAGCCAGATGTCGGTAGAGGGCAGAATCGACCCCGCTACTGGCAAGGCTTATCTGCTGGGTTTTAATCAGATTGCAGTCGATCCTGTCACTGGCGATGTACAAGGCAAGCGGCAATGGGGTGAGATATCCCTGAGCCGTGAAAACCTGCTGCCGTTTTTATACAAGCTGCATTACACCATGCATATACCCGAGGCGTCGGGTATAGAGTTGGGTATTCTGTTCATGGGCATCATAGGGATAGTGTGGGTGCTGGATTGTTTTATCGCACTATGGCTGTCTTTCCCCAACTGGCGCAGCTGGCGCAAGTCATTTGCTTTTCGCTGGCGTCAGGGCGGGCATAAACTCAATTTTGACTTGCACCGTTCCAGCGGTGTCTGGCTGTGGTTGTTCATGTTGTTGCTGGCGGTTACTTCGGTATCAATGAACCTGAATGCGCAAGTGGTACGCCCAGTTGTTTCCTTGTTTTCACCCTTGAGCGCTGACGTATTTGCCAGCCGTGTACCGCAAACACCCGACAAGCCTCTCATACCCGCCATCAGTCGTGAGCACGTCATTGAGTTGGCGAAACAGGAAGCGCAAAAACGCGGCTGGATTTTACCCGCAGGTGGTATATTTTATTCGCCAGCTTTTGGTGTGTATGGTGTGGGATTTTTTGAGACCGGCAATGACCATGGTGATGTTGGCCTGGGCAATGCCTGGCTGTATTTTGATGGCAAGGATGGCAGTGCGCTGGGAGGGAAAATACCAGGTGCCGGCTCTGCTGGAGATATTTTCCTGCAGGCGCAATTTCCCTTGCATTCAGGCCGCATCCTGGGCCTGACCGGGCGCATCCTGATTTCATTGCTGGGTCTGGTGGTCTCGATGCTGAGCATCACCGGTGTGATTATCTGGATGAGAAAGCGGCGTGCCAGGGTAGTAGCCAACGCCACTAGGCAAACTGTTTGACATTGGCCTAATTGACCTTAACCTATCTTGGGTACAAGTCGTTTTTCACTGATACTGGCCTTGGCTCTTTCCAGCATATCGATGGCGGCAGGTCCACGCAATAGCGTGACAGCCACTGCCAGTGCATCAATATAAGTCAGATGCGCGAGGCGTGAAGTCATCGGTGTGTAGATGTCCGGATCTTCTTCCACATCTACGCCGATATGCACGTCGGCCAATTCTGCCAGCGGGCCGCCACTGGCGCACAATACCAGTATCTTGGCACCAGCCTGTTTCGCCAGTTGCACGCTGTCGATCAGGTCACGCGTGCGACCTGTGCGTGAAAATGCCACGACAACGCAATCACTGTTCAATAAAGTGGCAGACTGTGCCTGCAGGTGCGCATCACAAAATACCGTAGTCGGTATGCCAAAGCGGAAGAATTTCAATTGTGCATCAATAGCCAGCGCACCGGAATAACCCAGGCCATAACATTCTATGCGGCGGGCGCGTGCCAGCAGGTTGACTGCTGCTTCAAAGGTGGCGGTATTGGCATTATTGCGTGCTTCCATCAATGCAGCGATGGTGCGGTCAAATACTTTGGGCAAGACATCGCGTACATGGTCAGCCTGGTTCACATCCAGATGCAAAAACGGGATGCCGGTGGCCAGGCTTTTGGCAAATGCCAGCTTGAAAGTCTTGAAGCCGTCAAAGCCCAGACTCTGGGCAAAGCGGGCAACCGTGGGTTCACTGACATCACAAGCCTGGGCCAAAACCCGTATCGACATCTCCAGTGCATCATGCGGCTTTTGCAGCAGGAAATCTGCCACCTGGCGCTCAGCGCGGCTCAAGGCTGTGCTGGCGGTGCGTATACGTGCCAGCAAACCTTTTTCAGGAGGGATGTTGGGTTTGTTGTCAGAGAACGGATTGGCCATATACATGAGTTTTACGGACACCAGAAAACATCTATGGTACAGCCTGCTTCGCGCAACAAGGACGCAACAGGCAGATTATTTTCTATTGCATGTTCCAGCACCTGACGTTTTTCTGCACCAGTGATGACCAGCCAGATGCGTTTGGTATTGAGCAGTCGCGGCAAGGACAGTGACATGCGGCTCTGGCGGGTTTGCGGGTGCACGGCCGCCAGGCAGGCCAGGTCATCATGCTGGGTAGGTGCACCAGGGAATAGGGAAGCGATATGCCCATCCGCACCCATGCCCAGCAAGACAGCACTGAAGGCTTGCGGCAATTGCTCATTCAAGCGCAGGTTGATGGCTTCTGTCGCCACTTCCGGTGTGCTGGAGGCATTCTTCAGTGATATCAACTGCCAGCGCTTGTCTGCGGCAGAACCGGACAGGCAACGGCGGAACAGACCCTCATTGCTCTGTATGTCCTGGTCAGGAACCCAGCGTTCATCAGTGGCCACCAGCTTGATGGGGTTATGTGCATCGATATTCGACAGCAACTGATCCAGGCGTTGATACACAGGCGCAGGCGTGGAGCCGCCCGCCAGGGCAAAGCTGCTGCCATCTGGCGTGGTCTGGATCACATCCAGCCATTGCTGGCTCAGGGCTTCGGTCAGTGCCGTGAAGTTGTCAAAGGTATGGTATTTCATGCTCATTTTATCGCTTAGCTTTCAACGAATTCTTCACCCCAGGCTGCCCCATGCTGTGCCAGTAAATAACTGGCGGCAGACGGGCCCCAACTGCCGGATATGTATGATTTGAGTCCTTCGCTATCGTTTTGCCAGGCGCTCATGATAGGGTCTATCCAGGCCCATGCTGCACTCAGTTCATCATCACGCACGAACAGGGTCAGGTCGCCATGCATGGCATCGAGCAAGAGGCGCTCATAGGATTCAACGCGGCGTGAATTCGATACTTCGGCAAAGTCCAGGTTCAGTGCAACGTCAGACAGACGTATGCCTTCGCCCGGCTCCTTGGCCTTCATATACAGTTGCACGCTTTCTTCTGGCTGCAGAGAAATCACCAGGCGGTTAGAGCGCAAAGGACCTTGCGATTTGCCAAAAATCGAATACGGAATAGGTTTGAAATTGATCGTGATCTCTGCACTGCGGCTGGCCATGCGCTTGCCAGTGCGCAGGTAGAAAGGCACGCCAGCCCAGCGCCAATTATCGATCTCTGCGCGGATGGCGACAAAGGTTTCCGTACGTGAAGAAGGCGGCACTCCAGGCTCGTTCTGGTAGGCGATAACCGGTTTGCCATCGACAGCACCGGCACGGTATTGGCCGCGTACAGTTTTTTTGCTGACTTCATCTGGCGTGAACTTGTGCAGGGCGCGCAAGACTTTTACTTTTTCATCACGGATGGCATCCGGGTTGGCATTCACCGGTGGTTCCATGGCGACGATAGAGACTAGTTGTAGCAAATGGTTTTGCACCATGTCACGCAGAGCACCAGTATGGTCATAGAAATCACCACGCGATTCCACACCCACTTGTTCGGAGATAGAGATTTGCACATCCTGTATCCATTTGCGGTTCCACAAAGGTTCGAGGAAGGAATTGGCAAAGCGCAGCGCCAGCAGATTTTGCACCATCTCTTTACCAAGATAGTGGTCAATACGGTAAATCTGGTTTTCGTTCAGGTAAGAGCGCAGGGATTGATTGATCTCTTTGGCAGACTGGGCATCACGACCCAACGGCTTTTCTACCACTACACGGGCATTGCCTTCGACCAGACCATGCTTGGACAATTGCTCGACCACTGGGATAAATATATCCGGGCCAGTGGCCAGGTAAAACAAGGTGGCGTTGCTTTCGCTGGTTTGCAGGCTGCCTTTGAGGGCAGCAAAATCTTCAGGGATACGTGCATCGATTTTTGAATAATGCGTGGTCGCCAAAAAAGCTGCACGCTTTTCTTCAGTCGCACCATCTACATCAGACGCATAGGATTCTATGGCGGTAGCGACACGCACACGGAATTCTTCATCCGTCAGTTTTTCACGGGCCGCGCCGATGAACTTGAAGTTCTGGTCCAGCCTGCCATTCACAAATGCGCTATACAAAGCAGGGATGATCTTGCGCTTTGCAAGATCGCCGGTGCCGCCAAATAAGACAAATGTGGTCATGCTGACTCCGTGTTGTGTTGGTTATGGTGTTCACTTATTTTCAAATCTGTACGGGCTATGTTCGATAGTGCGCAGACATGCTGCAATGTATGTCGTATCTTGCGATATCTTGCAACGGCCCGCTGCCAGTCATTTGTTGCCGGACATCGCGGGTTTTCCATCTTGCCAAGGATTGCGAAATATGTACTACATTGATGATAGTGATTTATCCTGATTATGCCAGAAAATATTCAAAAATGTAGTTTCATTACGATAAATTTGAAGTTTTTGCCAAATAAAACAGCTAAATATCAAAATACTGAAAGTTTGTTACAGAAATGTAGGGATTTATGCTATCTTTGCTGCATTGATTCAGTATTGCCACAGCTTTCTTATCTTTCGCCCAAACGGGCCACAGGTGTTATATGACGACATCCCCCTCTATTGCGCTGCATCCTGTTATCGCCAAGGTGACACAGCGTATTACCGAGCGCAGCAAAACCTTACGCAGTACTTATCTTTCGCAGTTGGAGCACATGCGTGGCCGTGGCCCACGTCGCGCTAGTCTGTCTTGTGCCAATCAGGCGCATGCCAATGCGGCCATGGATAGCAGTACCAAGATCTGGCTCAACCAGGCACAAAAACCGAATATTGGTATCGTCACTGCCTATAACGATATGTTATCGGCACATCAGCCTTATGAACACTATCCAGCTCAGATACGCCAGGCAGCCCTTCGCTTTGGCGGTACTGCGCAAGTCGCAGGCGCTGTGCCCGCCATGTGCGATGGTGTGACGCAGGGGCGCCCTGGCATGGAGCTCTCTCTGTTTTCACGCGATGTGATTGCCCAGGCGACTGCAGTGGCTCTGACTCATGACGCTTTTGATGCGACGTTGTGCCTGGGTATCTGCGACAAGATTGTGCCTGGTCTGTTGATAGGTGCACTGGCCTTTGGTCATCTGCCTACTATCTTTATACCAGCAGGCCCTATGGGTTCTGGCTTGTCGAACAAAGAAAAAGCTGCAGTGCGTGAGCGCTATGCGCAGGGCAAGGCAACCAAAGAAGAATTACTCGCCGCAGAAAGCGCCGCTTACCATAGCGCTGGCACCTGTACTTTCTATGGCACAGCCAACAGCAACCAGATGTTGCTGGAAGCCATGGGCCTGCATCTGCCAGGCGCAGCCTTTGTCCATCCGACAGATCCATTACGCAGCGTGCTGACCGATGCAGCAGTAGAGCGTGTCCTGCAATTGACTGAGCAAAGCGGTAACTACAAACCTATAGGCCAACTGGTCAATGAAAAAACCATCGTTAATGCCGTCATCGCCTTGTTGGCGACGGGTGGCTCCACTAACCACACTATCCACTGGATTGCCGTGGCCCGCGCGGCCGGCATCATCATCGACTGGCAAGACTTTGATGAATTGTCATCTGTCGTTCCTTTGCTGACACGCGTCTATCCAAATGGCACGGCAGACGTAAATGCCTTTGAAGATGCGGGTGGCCCGGTCTTCGTGATACGCGAATTGCTGTCTGCTGGCCTCATGCATGCAGATGTCATGACAGTGTATGGTAATGATGGTTTGAACTCACACACCACTCGCCCGGTATTGACTGAAGAGGGCAAGGTCAGATGGGAAGCTTTGCCAGCAGAATCGACTGACACCACGGTCGTTCGTAATGTGACTGATCCATTTGCACCTACCGGCGGCCTGCGTTTATTGAACGGCAATCTGGGCCGTGCCATCGTCAAGGCTTCTGCCGTACCTGAGGATGCCTGGATCATCAAGGCACCAGCAAAAGTATTTGAATCACAGGATGCGCTGGTCAAGGCGTATAAAGCGGGCGAATTGAATATGGACTTCGTCGCTGTCGTCATCTTCCAGGGCCCACAGGCGAATGGCATGCCTGAGTTGCATCAGTTCACGCCAGTGCTAGGCAGCCTGATGTCGGCTGGTTATAAGGTTGCACTTGTAACGGATGGCCGCATGTCAGGTGCATCCGGCAAAGTGCCAGCGGCTCTGCATGTCAGCCCGGAAGTGGCACAAGGCGGCCCACTCGGCAAAGTGCGTGACGGTGATGTGGTCGAGTTGAACGTGCATACCGGCGAATTGCGCGCCTGGGTTGATGCAGATGTCTGGGCACAACGCGCCGTGCGTGAACTTAGCAAGGAACCTACCTTTGGCTATGGCCGTGACCTGTTTGCTGCCCAGCGTCGTGTCGTGACTGCGCCGGAACATGGCGCGTCAACTCTTTTCATCGATTAATTTTCTAAAAGCGAAACCCATCATGAGCCTGAATATCAGCATGAGCAAACGAAACATCATCGCCCAACTGGAACAAATCCGTGTACTGCCTATCCTGGTTACGGATGACGTCGATCAGGCGATACGCTGCGTGACGACGCTGGCAGAAAATGGCTTGCCAGCTGTAGAAATCACTTTGCGCACCCCAAATGCCATGACAGTCTTGCGTGAAGTCGTCAAGGCTTGCCCGACCGTGACAGTAGGCGCAGGTACGATTTTGACGCAAGCGCAACTGGACGCGGTCAGGGAGACCGGTGCAGCCTTTGGGATCAGCCCCGGTATTACACCTGTGCTGGCAAAAGCTGCAGCTGATTCTGGCCTGCCATATTTCCCTGGTGTTGGTGGTGCCAGTGATTTGATGTTGGCGCTGGAGCATGGTTTCAATGTCGTCAAACTTTTCCCTTCCGATATCGTCGGCAGCACCAAGATGGCCAAGGCGCTTGGTGGCCCTTTCCCTGATGTGAAATTTTGCCTGACGGGTGGCGTTACGGTGGAAGCGACACCGGCCTTGTTGCAGCAATCAAATATCTTGTGCGTCGGTGGTTCGTGGATGTGTCCGGCCTCGCTCATCAATGCAGGTGATTGGGCAGCAATTGGTGTACTTGCTGCCGCTGCTGCAGCGGCAGGCAAGAGGTAAACGCAGATTTGAATAAAAATTTTAGCAGTTTTTGTTAAGCACTTTCACCAATCACTTTTCGCAAATAAGTAAGATTATGGTCACTTCCGTATCGCGTACTCCTATCTGGGGTTTGTTGCAGCAACGTGCCACCAACATGCCTAACCTGAAAGAATTGTTCCGTGCTGATCCGCAGCGTTTCACGCATTTTTCAGCTTCTGCCTGCGGCATCATGCTTGATTATTCCAAGCAACGCATAGACACGACAGCAAAGCTCAATTTGCTGGCATTGGCCAGGCAGCAGGATGTGGAGTCACGCCGTGATGCGATGCTGCGCGGTGAAGCGATCAACCAGACAGAAAACCGCGCAGTCCTGCATACGGTATTACGCTTGCCTAAAGGTGAGTCCTTTGATTTGAATGGTGAAAACATTGCTGCCGATGTGCACCAGGTGCTGGCGCAAATGCGTAGCTTTAGCGATGCGGTACGGGACGGGCGCTGGCAGGGCTATACCGGCAAGGCCATACGCACCATAGTCAATATCGGCATCGGTGGTTCAGACCTTGGCCCGCAAATGGCTTGTATCGCCTTGGCACCCTGGTCGCAAAAAAACCTGTCCCTGTATTTTGTCTCCAATGTCGATGGCCGCCATGTCGCCGATGCACTGGCTAATGCTGATCCAGAAACCACCTTGTTCGTAGTCGCATCCAAGACTTTTGCGACCATGGAAACCCTGACCAATGCCCGAACTGCGCGTGAATGGATGCTGTCGCATGGTTGCCCGGTCGATCAGATACGCCAGCATTTCGTGGCGCTGAGCACCAATGTCAAAGCTGCTGCTGAATTCGGCATTGCGCCTGAAAATGTTTTCCCGTTCTGGAACTGGGCTGGTGGCCGCTATTCCATGTGGAGCGCTATTGGCCTGTCTATTGCGCTATATGTAGGCGCAGACCGTTTTGAAGAAATGCTGGCGGGTGCGCATGAAATGGACCTGCATTTCGCCCAGGCACCGTTGGAGCAGAACCTGCCAGTATTGATGGCCTTGATCGGTGTGTGGAATATCAATTTCCTCGGCCTGCAAGCGCTGTCAATCGCACCATACCACCAGCGCATGACACGCTTGCCAGCCTATTTGCAGCAACTGGAAATGGAAAGCAATGGCAAGTCCGTCACGCGTGAAGGCCAGCGGGTTGATTACACCACTTCGCCTATCTTGTTTGGCGAAGCGGGCACCAATGGCCAGCATGCTTACTTCCAGTTATTGCATCAGGGGGCAACGATTATCCCTACCGACTTTATCGTAGTGGCTGATGATGATGCGGGTTTGCCCGGTCATAACCAGGCACTGCTGGCAAATTGTTTTGCTCAATCAAAGGCCATGGCCTGGGGCAAGAGCATGGCAGAAGTACGCACTGAGCTTGGTGACTTGCCTGACAAGGTATTGGCGCCGCGCGTCTTTGAAGGTAATCGCCCGACTTCAACTGTTTTGCTGGATTCTCTGACGCCACGCTCCTTGGGCGCATTGATTGCGTTGTATGAACACAAGGTATTCGTGCAATCGGTGATCTGGGATATCAATGCCTTTGATCAATGGGGTGTGGAGTTGGGAAAATCGCTGGCACAGCAATTGATCAGTCTTGATCCAAGTGCAGTCAAAGAAGATTACGACAGCTCGACCAAGGGTTTATTGATGGCGGTGGGGCGTAGCCATAAATTGAAGAAGGCCGCTTAGATCACTTGCTTAGTCTGGCTCAGCTGATTTTGTTGTAAGCAAGCCTCAGTTTGTTTGCTCAGTTTTTGATATATCAGGTTTTAGTTTGTGATGTAAGCGCGCTGTCAAACCGCATGTTCACTCTGTAGTACGGCGATGTTGACGTTGTAAATATATTGCCGCAGCGAGAGGCGCAAGAATTTTCATCACTACGGTTTCATCCCTATTTTAAAATTTGTCAGCATGAATACTCACTTACAACCACAGATAAAAATGAACGATATCAGCGATGACAAAGACCAGAGCCTGCGTGAAGACATACGCAGGCTGGGCCGCATATTAGGCGATACGGTAAGAAACCAGCATGGCGATGAAGTATTCGATCTCATTGAACAAGTGCGCCAGAATTCCATACGTTTTCGACGCGATGCGGATGAGGCTGCACGCGCTGAACTTGAAACCACGCTAGATACACTCACCAACGACCAGACCACGCAAGTGATACGTGCGTTCAGTTATTTTTCACATCTGGTGAACCTGGCAGAAGACCAGCATCACATACGCCGCACGCGTGCACATTTGATTGCAGGTTCCGCGCCTCGCCAGGGCAGCCTGGCGCATACGATAGCATCTTTGTACAACACTGGTCACAGCAGCCAGCAGTTACTGGATTTTTTTGAGACTGCGCAAGTGTTCCCCGTACTGACTGCGCATCCCACCGAAGTGCAGCGCAAGAGTATCTTGAATTGCCAGATGGTGATTACCCGCTTGCTGGACGAACGTGACCGTATGCAGTTGACGCCGGAAGAATCTGCCGCCAATGATGAAGCTTTGGGGCGTGCCATTTTGACCCTGTGGCAGACACGCATGTTGCGTACCTCCAAATTGTCAGTGCTGGATGAAGTCGAAAATGGCCTGAGTTTTTACGACTACACTTTCCTGCGCGAGTTGCCCCATCTGTATGCGGGTCTGGAAGATCTGCTGGCTAGCAAAGATGCAGCGCTGGCGCAGCACGAACTACCCAGCTTCATGAAAATGGGTAGCTGGATAGGTGGTGACCGCGACGGCAATCCCTTCGTTACCGCCACTGTGCTGGAAAAAACCCTGGCCATGCAGGCCACACGCGCCTTTAAATTTTATCTTGATGAATTGCATACCCTGGGTTCGCAATTGTCGATGGCGAACCTGCTGGTGAAAGTATCTGACGATTTGCTTGCTCTTGCGCAGCGTTCACCTGATCATTCTCCACACCGTTCCGATGAACCATACCGCCTGGCGATCAGCGGCATTTATGCGCGTCTTGCTGCGAGCTATAAACAATTGCTGGGGCTGGAGCCGACCATCCACGCCAGTGGTGATGCTGAACCCTATGCCACGGCAGAAGACCTGGCTGCTGATCTTGATATCGTCCATTATTCGCTGCATGCTAACGGTTCTGCCGCTATCACACGCGGCCGCCTGCGCCATTTGCGCCGTGCCGTCAAAGTCTTTGGTTTCTATCTTGCGCCACTAGACTTGCGCCAGAATTCTGATGTGCATGAGCGTGTGGTGCACGAGTTATTGCAAGCAGCAAATCCTGAATTGAAATACCTGGACTTGAATGAAGACCAGCGTATAGAAGTCTTGATTAAAGAGATTAGCTCAGCCCGCCCGCTGGCCTCACCTTATTTGACATATTCAGAAGAAACCCAGTCCGAGCTGGCAATTTATCGTGCTGCTTTCACAGCGCAACAACGCTATGGCAAAGGCGCGGTACCAAATTGCATCATCTCCAAGACCGACGGCGTGTCCGACATGCTGGAACTGGCCCTGCTCTTGAAAGAATCTGGTCTGCTGCATCCGGCAGAAGGCCGTGTGGATGTCAATATCATCCCGCTGTTTGAAACCATAGGCGATTTGCAAAACAGCGCGCCCGTGATGGACAGATTATTCAGCATCCCAGCCTATGCGCGCTTGCTCGCCAGCCGCAACAACGCGCAGGAGGTCATGCTTGGTTATTCAGACAGTAACAAGGACGGCGGCTTTTTGACTTCTGGCTGGGAGCTGTATAAGGCAGAGCTTGATCTCATCGACATTTTCTCCAAACATCAGATACGTTTGCGCCTGTTCCATGGTCGTGGTGGTTCTGTCGGTCGTGGAGGTGGCCCCAGCTATCAGGCTATCCTGGCGCAACCTGCTGGTGCAGTGCAGGGGCAAATCCGTCTGACTGAGCAGGGAGAAGTGATTACTGCCAAATATGGTAATCCTGAAGTAGGGCGGCGTAACCTGGAAGTGCTGGCCGCAGCCACGATGGAAGCGACCCTGCTGGCTGATGCAGAACCGGCACCAAGGCCCGAATTTTTGACCGTCATGGAGGAATTGTCTGACCACGCTTTCAAGGCTTACCGTAACCTCGTTTATGAGACTGAAGGCTTCGAAAAATATTTCTGGGAATCGACAGTCATTTCAGAGATTGCTGGTTTGAATATAGGTAGCCGGCCTGCATCGCGCAAAAAATCAACAGCGATAGAAGACTTGCGCGCCATACCCTGGGTATTTAGCTGGTCACAATGTCGTTTGATGTTGCCGGGCTGGTTTGGCTTTGGCTCGGCGGTGCAAGCCTACCTGAAGGCCCATCCTAAGAACGGCTTGCAGACCTTGCAGGCGATGTTCAGGGAATGGTCTTTCTTCAGCACTGTGTTATCGAATATGGAAATGGTGCTGGCCAAGAGCGATATTGGCATTGCCAGCCGCTATGCCCAACTGGTCAAGGATGAGTCCTTGCGTAACCGCATCTTCCCGCGCATACAGGCTGAACATGAGGCGACCATAGACATATTGAAAGCTATCTCTGGTCAGGATGAATTGCTGGCAGCGAACCCCTTGCTGGCACGCTCGATACGTAACCGTTTCCCTTATCTGTCGCCTTTGAATCACGTACAGGTGGAATTGCTGGAGCGCTATCGTAACGGCGATGATGATGAGCGCGTGCATCGCGGTATACATTTGTCGATCAATGGCATTGCTGCCGGTTTGCGCAATAGTGGTTGATATTGTGGATGACGAAGCTACCGTTTGATTTAGTGCCATTCAGATGCAAAAAAACCTCTGTGGCAATGCCAGAGAGGTTTTTTTTGAAATATAAGGATTCGAGCGAGACCACTTAGGTCAAACTCAATTTCGGTATATTAGAATGATGCTTGAACACCAATGTTGAAGTTGGCGATGTTGCCGTCGCCGCCAACAAAGTCAACTTTGCGGCTGGCGATTTCAGCGCGTGCAGCGAAGTTAGGCGTGAATGCATAGGTTGCACCAATGCCTACCATGACTTGTGTGGAATTTTTGCTGGTGGATCCGCGAACATTATTGAATGCAGCAGTTGCTTCGCCTTTGGAATAAGCCAGACCCAGTTTAGTGAACAGGCCCCAGTTATTGCCAACTTGTGCGCGGTATGTGCCAGCCAGATCAATGCCGGTTGCCTTCATTTCTGCAGCGATGCCGTAGACATTCGCTTTGACTGTGCCCAGATTGTAATAGCTGCCTTCTACACCCCAGTTAGGAGTGATGTTGTAACCACCCAGGATATTGAAAGAGGTGTCATTGGTTTTGCAACTGGATGTGCCAGCGCAATCCATGTTCCAGCGAGCTTGGCCTACAGTGGCACCAGCATAAAACTGCGCATTGGCAGTTGTACCGATAAACAAACCGGAAATTGCCAGAGCGGCAGCGATAATTTTTTTATTAAACATGATGTACCTGATTGATTTTTTTTGAATAGCGCAAACTTGATTCATGCATTTACTGGATAAGTAAATTTTAAATTCTCATGTTGCGGTGCAGCACTCTATTCTAAAATCATCGGAATGTCAAAAAACGTTATTTATTCTTATTCATACATGCGGTTTTCTATATGAATGCCTTATTGATAAGTTGTGTGGTCATGATCAGAACAGCAAGCCTCCGCCTTTTCTGAAAAGTGCCATATCGACATAATTGGACATCCGGTGTGTAGTCTCTGATGGTGACAGGGTTACGCCACCGAGATCGATGATGCTTTTTTGTGTTGCCAGCGCTTGCAGGCCATCACGCCCGCCTTTTCCTGCCTGTATTGCTTTGACCAGAGTCTTGGCAACCATGAAGCCTTCAAATGTCAGGGCAGACAGATCTTCATCCCGGAATTTTTTCATCATATTGCTATGATCTATCTGTATCAGTGACTTTTTGCTCAGTGGGTTAGGTACCACTTGGGAAAAAACCGTCCATTCCAGCGCCTTGGGGCCTGCCACTTCTGCCAGGGTATCGAGATTGATGAGTGACATGCCGGCAACAAAAGTGCGGGGAGCCTGTTTTCTGAATTCCTTCAGGAAGATGCCTGTCCCCAGCGTATCAGCAATGGCGATCACGATGCCAGGGTTGCTGCGTGCCAGTAGGGCAGATTCTCTTTCCAGGTCTGCCGCAGACACACCTATGCGTACCAGGCCACTCATGAGCATATTGCGTTTGCGCAACTCGGCAACCACATATTGGTACATGTCCTGGTTCAGGGCGTTTTCTTGATAGGCGATGCCTACGCTCTTGATACCCAGCTTATCGAAGTAAGAGAATATATATTGCATCTCTTGCTCAGGGCTGGGCCGCCAGAACAGGACGCGGGTACCGTAAGTCTTGACTGATGCCACCAGCGGGGCAAACAGGGTTTGCCCGCTTTGTGAAAACCTGGCGTTTGCCAACACTGCATCGGTGACGGCAGCGCCTATGCCGCCCAGCAAATAATCAGCCTTGTCTTTTTCCAGCAAGTCGCTGACAGCCTGTGCCGAAACAGCGGGATTGCCCTGATCGTCACGTACCAGGTACTTGATGCGTTTACCGCCTATGCCGCCATTCACATTGATGCTGTCAAAGTAAGTCGTGATACCTGCTACATAGTCGCGGCCAATGCTACCATTCGGTCCGGACAAGTCTATCGCCTGGCCAACGACAATGACATTAGCTTGCGCATGTACATTCAGGGTGAACAGCAGGCATAGCAGTGTGAAACAGAAGGACCATAGTCTGAAGCGGGAACGCATAGTGATAACCTGTGAAATATTGCAATGTAACAATTGTTACATTCAAATATGACTATGGAATGACGAGGCAGTGTCTGAGTCATACACCTAAGTCATATGCTTATAGTGAATATTAAAATTTGGAGAGTGCTGTGAAGGATGGTGTAGAGGCAGGTGTCACTGATTACGGGCAGATATTGAGCGTGATAGGATGGTCTGGCAGTGGTAAAACCAGTTTGCTGGAATACCTGGTCAGGGAGCTTACAGCGGCTGGATACAAGATCAATATCGTCAAACACAGTCATCATGACGTGACGATAGAGCCACCACAAAAAGACAGTGCACGACTGCGCCTTGCTGGTGCACAAGATGTCCTGCTGGCATCGCCTTATCGTTATGTGATCGCGCACGAGTTGCGGCAAAAGGCTGAACCGTCACTGGCTGAATTATTGACCCGCTTATCACCCGCAGACCTGACGCTGGTAGAAGGTTATAAATGGGAGGCCATTACCAAGATAGAAGTTTTTCGACCGTCTCTGGGCAAGCCCGCCATTTATACAGATGATACTCATGTCGTGGTGGTTGTATCCGACTCTCCAGCTCCGGCCAATTTGCGCGCTGGTTTGCAATGGCTGAATATAAATCAGCCCAAACTCTTGCTTGAGTGGATTGTTATTGCGATGCAGAACAAGAAATTTAAAAATATTTGAATTTCTATTAAAGACTTCTCTTTAGCCGCCGTTAATAGAAACAGACAGATAAGGAGAATTGTCATGGATGTGACCGGTATCGCTGGTTTGGCAACAACATTGGCTGACGTGGGTACGAGTCAGGCTGTAAGTATTGCTGTTTTGAAAAAAGCGCAAGATATTACTGCTGAAAGTGCAACTGCCCTGATAGAAGCCATACCAGATAATAAATCTGTTGCTAATCTGCCGCCTAATCTTGGCAGGAATATTAATACTACAGCTTGATTGCGTATACTGCTATCAGGTATTTGGTAAGAAGAGATGTAAGTAGAAATGTCAAGAAGCGCACTGATGGTGCGCTTTTTTGTTTCTTCATTTTGTTTTTGTAATGAATGACATTGATCTCACGCAAGCAAGTTGCCTGACTTTCAGCGATAATCTCGCCAATTCGCTCTCTCAATATCAGGATGTAAGCATGGAACAAAATTCTTGGGGTTGGTCTGACCGACTCAGCCTTAGCTATGAACCTATGGACGATACCCATAAAGAGTTTGTCGAGCTCTGCGCTGCTTTGTCTGAAAACAATCCTGACACCTTCGTGGCCAGGCTGGATGCCCTGATCGTACATTCCATTGCGCATTTTGAGCAAGAAAACCAGTGGATGGCCGAGACCGCATTCCCGCCTGCAGGTTGCCACAGGCAAGAACATGATGCCGTGTTGGAAGTCATGCAAGAAGTCAGGCGCAGGGTAGAGCTGGGTGAAACCGATCTGGCAACGCGCCTGGCAGAAGAATTGCCTTTATGGTTCGAGCATCATGTCGATACCATGGATAATATGCTGGCGCGTTTCATGGCGAGCGATCATGAAAAGATTGCCGATACTACCATCGATACTGCTGCCCAGGTTCAGCCAGCCTGAACCCGTATTTCTATATCGCCCAGGCTGACAAGCTGGCCTGCGCGGATTTTCGCTGTCTTGCGCAATTCCTGTTCACCGTCAACACTGACATCGCCGCTGGCGACGATAGCCTTGCCAGCGCCGCCGCTTTCGCACAGGCCAACCAGTTTTAATAACTGGTTCAGTTCTACATATTCGCCTTCCAGGCTAAAACTCAGGCTTTGCATATCAATTCCTCTATCCTGTAATAAAAGGGACGCAGCTTACACTATTTTGCCAGGCGCAAGGCGTGCATCTGCTTTCTCAAGCCACATTCCTAGCTGGGCAATCAGGTCTGTTTGGCTGAAGGAGCAGCTTTCTTCTGTGAACAGGCTGCCTGACTCCAGCCGGCTCAAGAGGTTTTCCATGACTTCTGCAAATTGTGGTGGCAGGGCGGCTAATAAATCTGTCTGATTGCGCCAGATTTTGCAAAAAACAGTGATATTGATCTCGTTGTGAGATAAATTTTCGATACTTTGTCGTAATTCTTGGATGAAGTTAAGCATATAGAAACTTTTAGCTTGAAAAAAAGTCATAAGCTAGTAGGATAATCTCATCGCCGCCTGAATCCAAATGAAAATGTGCTGCGTAGAAGATAGTGTAGATAGTGCGACTGAAAATATTTTACAAAATTTTGTAAGTTTGCTTTATCTGCGCCGACTATAAGCTGTAGTTTTAAATTTTCCCATGTGGGGTGTTGTGCTTAATGAAGTTCTTGAATCAATTTACAGGAGATGAACATGAGTAATAAAACAATGGTCGCAGTCGCACTGGCAGGTTTGTTGGGTTCTGGCTTGGCAATGGCTGCGGATCCAGTCAAGACAGAAAAATGCTTTGGTATTGCCAAGGCTGGTCAAAATGATTGTGCCACCAAATCAGGCTCCCATTCTTGCGCTGGTCAATCCAAAAAAGACAATGACGCATCTGAATGGAAAAAAGTACCAGCAGGTTCTTGCGAAAAAATGGGCGGCAAACTGGAAGCCCCTAAATCTTAAGTTTTCATTTTTAAATTTGTTATTTTGATGGGCCGTCTTATCGTGGCTGATTTCTTTTGACTGATACGGCTCGCAAAAACAATGAACCCACGCCTGTCCTGCAAGGGGTAGGTGTGGGTTTGCGTACTCAGCACTACCGTGATTTTCTGAATGCACCTGCGATGGCAGATGTGGTTTCACCAGCGTCTGCTGACTGGCTGGAGGTGCATTCAGAAAATTATTTTGGTGATGGAGGCTATGATTTGCATGTTTTGCAAACATTGCGCCAGGATTATCCCTTAAGCCTGCATGGCGTTGGCATGGGTCTGGGATCAGTCCTGGGCTATTCTGATCTGCATATTTCACGCTTGCAGCGTTTAATCGAACGCACTGAACCTACATTGGTTTCTGAGCATTTGTGTTGGGGTGCCATTGCTGGCAGACACCTGAATGACCTCTTGCCTTTGCCACTGATGCAAAGCGCTCTCGATTTGATATGCCAGCGTGTTGATGAATTACAGTCATGTTTGCAAAGACAGGTCTTGATAGAAAATGTCTCGACGTATTTACGCTTTGCCAAGGACGATATGTCGGAAGCCGAATTTCTTGCTGCATTGGTCAGGCGTACAGGTTGCGGCATTTTGCTCGACATTAATAATCTCTATGTGAACCAACACAATCATGGCGAAGACGCGCAGCAAGCCTTGCGCGTCATGGCTGGTTTGCCCATTGGTGCGATAGGTGAAATTCATCTGGCAGGCCATTTGCAAACCGATATTTGTCTGGTCGATGATCATGGCAGCCAGGTTGCTGATCCGGTGTGGGAATTGTTCAAGCAAGCAACTCAGATGCTACCTGCCGGGATACCCATATTAATAGAATGGGATACGGCAATCCCTGATTTGTCGGTGCTGTTGGGCGAGGCGCATAAAGCCAGGCAAATTCTGGCAACTGCGCCAATGCCAACGCCAGCACCATCGCAAGAGATAGCGGCAGTCTGATGAGTGCGCAGATTGATGCACCTATGGATGCGCTTGCGCTCGCCGACATTCAGGCGCAATTTGCCCAGGCATTATTGCAGCCATCTAGCGCTGCACAGGCCTCTACCCTATTTAATGCTCACCCTCACCAGGATGACAGGTTTGCCTTGTACCGCGGCAACCTGACTGCCATCTGGACGGCGGCATTGAAGAATGCTTTCCCTGTCCTGTATCAATTGGTAGGCGAGGACTATTTCGAGCAGCTGGTACGCGCTTTTGGCCGCGCCTGTCCTTCAGAGTCTGGTGACCTGAACCAGTTTGGCGCAAGGCTTGCAGCGTTCCTGAAAACCGTACCTGACGCCGCAGACTACCCTTATTTTTCTGATGTCGCCGCGCTGGAGTGGCAGGTACATAGCACCTATTATGCTGCCGATTCGGATGCGATCACCCTGGCAGGCCTGTTGCAGGCCGTGGCTGCATCAGGACAGGATGTGCAGGCGGTGCAACTGGAATTTCACCCTGCGTCCAGTTTATATATTTCTGAACTGGATAGTGTGGCGATCTGGCTTGCCCATCAGACAGATACTGATGCGGGATTCCCGGAAAATATCAAGCAGACTTGTCATGGGCTTATCAGCAGGCGTCATTGGTCGGTGGAGTTGCAAGCGATCAGCAAGCCGGGCTTCCTGGCTTTGACTGCTTTACAGCAGGGCAGCAGCTTGGGCGCCGCGCTTGAAATCGCGCTTGATGCAGACAGTGAATTTGATATCAATGCTGAGTTGCAAACCTGGTTTGCAGCTGGATTATTTGCCAATTTTAAATTCCCTGAAAGCCAGTTGTAAGGAATCCATCAGCAGACAGACTAAGTTGCAGGAGACTAATTGGAGAATTTCTATGTATAACACCCTGCAATACTTTCATCGCCTGAGCACCCGTTTTGATGACAGGCTCAATGTCTGGGGCGGCTCAGCCCTTAGTCTGGCACTCAGGCTATATGTGGGCTGGCAGTTTTTTAAGGCAGGCCAGTTGAAAATAGCTGACTGGCAATCTACCCTGTCCTTGTTCCGCGAAGAATACATGGTGCCCGTGATCCCCCCTGAACTGGCAGCCTGGATGGGGGCGGGCGGGGAGTTGATTTTGCCTGTCTTGCTGGCAATCGGTATTTTTTCCCGCCCGGCAGCGCTGGCTTTGTTTTTCGTTAATTTAATGGCCGTGATTTCTTACCCGCAGTTGTTTGAGCTTGAATGCCCGGCAGCGGTCAATTCTCACTTTTACTGGGGAATCCTGTTACTGGTACTGGTCAGTTTTGGGCCTGGTAAGCTATCTTTGGATGCCTGGCTGGATAAGGGAAAATCAAATAATCCAGCAAATTAAATTTGTAAATCACGCCACGAAATCAAAGCTAAATCAGAGCCCACCAAGCCGGGCTCTTTTTTTTGGGGGGCAATTTTGCCCTAATATTTGATGAACTTATCCTCTGTGTATTAGTCAAAACGCTAAACAAAGTCTGGCCTGCCTGGCGGCAGAGCGGATATAGCGCAAATACACTGGAATATCTTCATCATGCAAAACAAATTTCGCTTTCGTAATACCCAGGGCCACATTCAATGGCGAACACCCGTCATGACCGTTGTCGCTGTGGCAATTTGCAGTGCGCTTTGGATGGTCTATTCCAGCAAGATGACTGCACAAGCAAGTACCAGTGAAAAAAAACAGGCCGACAAGGAAGTGATCTATGAACTGGCAGTGGCTGATATTGCCAGGGCTGAACTCAAGGAGTTGACCGCGCATTTGCCCGTATCCGGTTCACTGGTGCCAGACAGCCAGGTGACAGTGCGCGCCAAGGTGATCGCCGAAGTGGCAGAAGCGCCTTTGCAGGAAGGTATGGCGGTACAAAAGGGGCAGATTATCGCCCGGTTCACCGCCGCCGATTTGCATGCGCGCCTGACTACGCAAGAAGCAGCCGTGGATGAAGCCCAGGCCAGACTGGCACTGGCACAAAAAAATCGCGTGTCGAATGAGACGCTATTAAAGCAAAACTATATCTCGCAAAATGCTTTTGACACAACGCACAATGGCCTGGAACTGGCGCAAGCCAGCCTGAAGTCTGCAATCTCACAAAAACAGGTCGCGCAACTCGCGCTGGCTGATACGCAAGTGCGTTCTCCGCTGGATGGCTTCATCAGCAAGCGCCATGTGCAGCCGGGTGAAAAGGTATCGCCTGATACAGCACTGTATAGCATCGTCAATCTCAGCCACATGACGCTGGAAGCACAAGTGCCAGCCAGCGAAATACCCAGAGTCAAGTCGGGACAAAAAGTGGTGTTTCAGGTTGATGGTTTTGGTAGCCGTGAATTTGTCGGCAAGGTGGCGCGCATCAACCCCGCAACTGAAGCAGGTTCTCGTTCGATGATGGTGTATGTGGCGGTCGATAATGCCGATGCAGCGTTGCGTGGTGGCATGTTCGCCAAAGGCAATCTGGTATTGGAAAAATCGATGCCAGCAACCACCGTGCCGCTGACTGCAGTGCGGCAAGTCAATGGTGCTGATGTCGTTTACCAAATCATTAATGACCAGGTCAAGATGCAAACTGTCAAGCTTGGTCTGCGCAGCGAAGACGAAGGCAAGGTGCAGATTGTGCACGGGCTGGAAGCTGGTGCGGTATTGATCTCTGCCCGCCTCGATGGCGTAAAAGCCGGCAGCAAGGTGAAAATGCCCAAGCCTGACACTGCATCGAAAGTCTAAGCCATGTGGATGACCAAAGTCAGTATACAAAACCCGGTGTTTGCCACCATGGTCATGGTCGGCCTGATGGTACTTGGTATTTTCTCATACAGGGGCCTGGGCCTGGAAAACATGCCCAATGTCGAGTCGCCTGGTGTCTGGATGGAAGTGCAGTATCCCGGCGCTTCGCCAGAGATCGTTGAGAACGACATTACCAAACCGGTAGAAAACGTCGTCAATACCATCAGCGGCGTCAAGCGCATCATGGCCAGTTCTTATGAGGGCAGGGCCGGTATCTGGATAGAATTTCAGTTGTCCGTCAATGGCGACAAGGTCTTGCAGGAAGTGCGTGACAAGGTTGCCCAGATACGTCCCGGCTTCCCGCGTGATGTGAAAGACCCTTTCATCGTCAAGGGTGGTGATGGTAACGGCCGCCCGGTTGTGCAAATGGCGATCAGTTCTGGTGAGCGCAGCCTGCGTGACCTGTCAAATATGACGGATCAGATCATCGTCAAGAAATTGCAAAGCGTGCCAGGCGTAGGCAGGGTGGATGTGCGTGGCGCCGTGGTGCGCCAAGTGCAAGTCAAGCTCTTGCCTGACCGCATGGCGGCCAATAATATCGGTGTTAATGAAGTATTGTCGGCAATACAAAGCACCAATCAAAACATGCCCGCAGGTTTGATTACGCGTGGCTCACAAGATCAACTGGTCAGGCTTGAAGCCAAGATAGCAGATACCCGCGGCTTCAATAAAATCATTGTGGCGCGGCGTGCCGGTGCACCTGTTTATCTGGAGCAGATCGCAGAAGTGCAGGATGGTGAAAAAGAAGAATATTCCATCTCACGGGTGAATGGACAAAGGTCGGTTGCCGTTGCCATCAGCAGGATACAGGATGCCAATATCGTTGAGGTCGGTGACGGCATCATGGAAGCGATTGCTGATCTGAAGACCCGTTTGCCCAAAGACGTGCAAATGACCATCAGTGAAAACAATGCTGACTTTGTCAGGCACTCTCTCGACGGCGTGAAAGAAACCATACTCGAAGGCGCAGGCCTGACGGTGTTGATCGTTTTCCTGTTCCTTCATTCCTGGCGCAGTACTATCATCACCGGCCTGACTTTGCCTATCTCCGTCATCGCCACTTTCATTGCACTCAAAGCTTTTGGGTTTACGCTGAATTTCCTGACCATGATGGCGCTGTCGCTATGTATAGGTTTGCTGATTGATGATGCCATTGTTGTGCGTGAAAACATCGTGCGGCATCTGGGTATGGGCAAAGGCCATAAGCAGGCAGCAGAAGATGGCACCAATGAAATTGGCCTGGCCGTGATGGCAACTACCTTTGCCATTGTTGCCGTGTTCGTTCCGGTGGCTTTTATGCAGGGCATGATAGGTAAATTCTTTTTCCAGTTCGGCATTACAGTGACCGTGGCTGTGCTGGTGTCGCTGTTCGTCAGTTTCACACTTGATCCCATGTTGTCTTCAGTATGGCGTGATCCAGAAGAAGGCCGTTTCAAGCGCTTGCCTTGGCTGGAAAAATTCATGGGCGGCATAGAACATATCATCGACAAGCTTCACCTTATCTACGGCAAATTATTGCAACTGGTTTTGCGCAAGCGTAAAACTACCTTGCTGCTGGCGACTTCACTTTTTGTCGGCAGTATTTTCCTCGTGCCGATGATAGGAACTGAATTTGTACCTGAGGCTGATGAAGGCCAGATCACCATCAACCTGAAAACCCCGGTCGGCTCCAGCCTGCAATATACCGATGATAAAACACGCCAGGTTGAAGCTATTCTCAAGGACATGAAGGACATACAGACTATCAATACTTCGGTCGGTATCGATAATGAGAGAAATACTTCACAGATCAATATGAAGCTCAGCGAAAAGCGCATCACTCACCGCAAGTCGCAAAAACAGATGGAGATGCAAATTCGTGAGCGTTTGAAAAGCATACCTGGCATAGAGATGGCCGTAGGTTTTGATAAGCCTATCTATGTGGCTATACTTGGGCCAGATGCCGACAAGCTGCAAGATGTCATCGATAGCGTCATGAAAAAAATGGCAGGCATCAAAGGCATTGCCGACCTTGAGAGCAGTCTGACAGGGGCTAATCCAACTGTCCTGGTCAAGGTCAATAATGAACTGGCGAATGACCTGGGCTTGTCAGTACAGCAGATAGGTTCAGCACTGCGCCCCTTTGTTGCAGGCGATACCCTGGGTCAATGGCTGGCACCGGATGGTCAGAATTATGAAATTAATGTGCAATTGCCCAAATCAGGCAGGCAAAAAATTTCTGACCTGGGTGACCTCTCACTCGCGAGTAGTAAGGTAGATGCAAATGGCAAACCCATGATGGTGCCTTTGCGCCAGGTCGTGCAATTTATTCCCAGCACCAGCCCACGCGTGATCAAACGCCAGGACTTGCAACGCAGGGCAGCCATTTATGCCAACGTCGAAGGGCGTCCTGCTGGTGACGTGGGTGCTGAAGTGCAAAAACTGGTGAAAACCATAGAGCTGCCACCAGGCTACCGCTTTGATATCGGCGGACAGACCAGGGAAATGCAAGAGTCCTTCAGTGCTGCCGTGGCTGCCTTGGGGATAGCTGTGATCTTTATTTACCTGATCCTGGCTTCACAATTTGGCAGCTTCCTGCAACCATTGGCGATCATGACGGCCTTGCCATTTTCGCTGATCGGCGTGTTGCTGGCTTTGCTGATTACTGGCAGTACCCTGAATATTTTCTCCATTATCGGCTTCATCATGTTGATGGGACTAGTGACCAAGAATGCGATCTTGCTGGTTGATTTTATCAATCAGGCGCAAAAACAGGGCATGAGCCAGTTTGATGCGGTGTTGGCCGCCGGCCAGGTACGCTTGCGTCCTATCATGATGACGACACTCGCCATGATCTTTGGCATGTTGCCCATGGCCATGGGTATCAGTGATGGTGCAGAAACCCAGGCACCGATGGGCCGGGCCGTGATAGGCGGCATCATTACTTCGACGCTGTTGACTTTGCTGGTCGTGCCGATTGCCTATACTTATCTGGATAATCTGGGTAAAAAGTCGAAAGCGTATTTTGCTTACCATGAGCCAGAAGTTAGACCGAACACCCCACATGCAGCAGCGACAGTGGTGCAGGATTAAAGTATAAAAATATCTAAAATATCTAAATCAAAGCACTCATTTTTGAGGCGGAAAAGGTATACTTGCCGCCCGGAAAAAGGGAATCGCGCAAGATCACTTTTTCACTAATTTTTTAAGAGTGTTGTATTTGCCCCGCATGGAAAATCCCTGGGGCAAGTTCAGGCTAATTTTTTAAGAGTGTTTACTCTAGATGTGAAATTTTCGCTATTCATCAAATTGCGTAAATGACATACTACTTGCTAAGTTTTAGAACGCTCGTTCCATTTTATATGGTGCTGGTTAAATCTACTGACTTGCAAAAAAATACTTAACAGGAGACAACAATGCGTCAAACTCACATAGCACTGGGTCTGCTTTCTGCTGCCGTTTTAACGGCTTGCGGCGGCGGTGGTAGTGCTGGTCCAGTCATCGATAACACACCTACCCGCGGCACGCTGGTTGCCAATCCACCTGTACTGGTGCCTATTCCCCAGGCAAGTGGTCCGGCATTGACCAAGCTTGATCCTGTCGTCTTCAAGGCTTCGCTGGATGCGGCTAAACCTGGTTTGACACAAATCACAGGTGCGCCGAAGTGCGAAATCAGCACTTATTACATGAAATACATCACAGTCGGCGGCGCTAACGAAGCGACTGACGCAACTGGTGCCATCATGGTTCCATCTGGCAGCGACCCTGCATGTACAGGCCCACGTCCGGTTATCCTGTATGCCCATGGCACGACAGTAGAAAAATCCTTCAACATGGCCAATCTGCGTGATAACTCAGAAGCTATCCTGATGGCAGCCATGTATGCAGCACAAGGTTTCATCGTGGTTGCACCTAACTATGCAGGCTATGATACTTCTGCACTGACTTACCATCCTTACCTGAACGCAGAGCAGCAAGCCAATGATATGGTCGATTCCCTGCGTGCCGCACGTAAGGCTTTCGCAACTATCGGCGCGCAAGATTCTGGCAAGCTGGTGATCAGTGGCTATTCACAAGGTGGTCACGTTGCCATGGCAACGCAACGCGCCATGCAAACAACCTATGCTTCCGAGTTCAAGGTAAGTGCTTTGGCTGGTATGTCCGGTCCATACGCCATCTCCTTGCTGGGTGACGCAACTTTTGCAGGCAGCCCTAATGCAGGCGGCACGGTGTTTATCCCGCTGATCACGACCAGTTGGCAAAAATCCTATGGTGGTTTGTACACCAGCCCGAACGAAGTCTACGAAGACAAATACGCAACCGGGATAGAAACATTGTTGCCAGGCCCATTGGCTTTCAATGACTTGTTCACGACTGGTAAATTGCCAGCGTACGCGATGTTTGCGAAAGACTCTTTGCCAGGTCCATCTTCTCCTGCATTTGCGGCCTTCTTTGGTGACGGTAACCTGGTGAAAACCAGCTATCGTAATACCTATCTGGCTGATGCACAGAAAAATCCTTGCAACGTCAATCCAGCAGATCCTTTGAACTGTACTCCTGCCAATGCTTTCCGTAAGGCTGGCGTGAGAAACGACTTGCGTAACTACGTACCTAACGTACCAGTCATGCTGTGTGGCGGTAATGGTGATCCTACTGTGTTTTTTGCCAGCACCCAGGCAACAGCAGGTTTCTTTCAGGCTAAAGGTTTGCCAGCAGCAGCGTTGACAGTATTGGACGTTGATTCTGCGCCAACCAGCGCAGCTGATCCATTTGCTGCCGCTAAAGTTGGTTTTGCCCAAAGCAAGCAAGCAACGATCAATGCTGCGATTGCTGCCAAAGTAGATCCGACCACAGCGGTTGCCAGCCAGTATCATGGTACGCTGGTTCCACCGTTCTGTAATGCCGCATCCCGCGCGTTCTTCCAGCAAGTTTTGGCTAAATAAGAGAGGACGCCATCATGAAAAAAATTCATTTCGCTGTTAGCGCCCTGTTTGGTCTGGCCTGCGTTTCTTCTGCTCATGCTTATGAAAATACCGTGCGTGCAGGTATTCTCAATGTTCAGGTGCATTCTGAATCTCCAGACTTTACCAGTAACGGCCCTGCATTCCTGACGCCACAGCCTGCAGGCCTGGTCGTTCAGAATGCAACTACGGTCGTATTTGGTTACACCCGTCGTATCAATGATCATCTGGATTTTGATTTCGTCGCAGGTATTCCACCTGAGCATGAAGTGACAGGCCGTGGCACGTTGGCACCTTATGGTGTGATTTCCAAAGTCAAACAACGCGCACCTACTTTCTTCCTCAATTACAATTTTGGCGCACCGACTGATGCATTCCGTCCGTTCGTTGGTCTTGGTTTGAATTACACGCAGTTCTTTGATGCCAAATCAACTGCTGTAGGTAATATCGCTACTGGCGGGCCAACAAAAATTGATTTGAAAGATTCCGTTGGTTTGGCGGGGCAGGTAGGTGTCAATTACCATTTCAATGACCGCTGGTTTGTCAGTGCTTCTATTGCAGCTGCCAAAGTCAAATCCGATCTGACAGCAACGACAGGCAGTATCGAGCGTAAAACGTCGATCGATTTCCGTCCGGTTGTATTCGGTGTAGCTCTGGGTTACAGTTTCTAATCAGGTACTGATCACTTAATCTGCTTGGTTTGACAGAGGGTTCCAGCGAAAGCTGGAGCCCTTTTTTGTATGTCATTGATAAGTAAGTTATCAGCAGTTCTTCAAGCGTGATGCATCTGGCCTCGTCAATCTGACTGTTGAAGGCTGCGCATCACCAGGCAAGTTGCGCAGGCTGCTCGCCTTGTGCGAGTTGATGCTCAGACCTTTTTAAGGGCAATTCAGCATTTTGTTCCAAAATGGTATATGATGACCATCATGAAAAATAATTCATTAAAGCTAAAAGGTGCAAGTCGCAAAGAAATTACGCACGACCGCATCGTTGAAGTTGCTGCACGTGCAATACGGCGTAGTGGTTATGCTGGCACTGGTGTCGCTGACCTCATGAAAGAAGCAGGTTTGACGCACGGCGGTTTTTATAGTCACTTTGCCTCACGCGAAGCATTGCTGGCAGAGGCTGCTGACAGGGCAGGAGCAGAAGCGGTGGCAGTTTCTGCCCAGATCGCTGCTGCCATGCCGCCTGAGCAGGCATTGCATGCGCTGGTGCAGGCTTATTTGTCGAAGGAGCATTTCGACAGCATAGAGACTGGCTGCCCTGTGAGTGCTCTGGGTTCCGAGATGCCCAGGCAGGCCCCGGAGGTGCGGCGTGCGGCTACCCGTCACATCAAGGAAATGATAGACGTAGTTGCACGCCAGTTGCCAGACTGGGGGCAACCAGGTGCACACGAGAAGGCGCTGATGATGGTTGCCACCATGGTCGGCACCATGCTGATGGCGCGGGCTGTTGATGACCCCAGGTTGTCTGAAAGCTTTCTTGCTGCCGCGCGTGAAAAACTCGCTCCTTCCGGAAATTGATTCCCATGGATGTCCACGGGTTTTTTGTTTTGTTAAAATATGATGATTGTCATATTTTAATGTGAGATATGAGTCTTACCACTCATTAAATGCATGGCCTATATAGATTGGAAAATATGATGAGTATCAAAATAGCACTCGTGACAGGCGCTTCGCAGGGTATAGGTGCAGCTACTGCCGAGAGACTGGCTAAAGCTGGTTACAAGGTTTACGGTACCAGCAGGCGAGGGGCAGCAAAAGGTGAGCGGTCCTTTGAGATGCTGTCACTGGATGTGACCAGCGATGAGTCTGTCACGGCAGCTGTCAATGAAGTCATGCGTTTGAGCGGTCGTATAGACTTGCTTGTCAATAATGCCGGAATAGGCATAGCTCCTGCCGGGGCAGAAGAGATCTCGATAGCGCAGGCCCAGGCGATTTTTGATACGAATTTTTTTGGACTGCTGCGGGTAACGCAGGCGGTCGCACCGCACATGCGACGCCAGGGAGCAGGTCGTATCATCAATATAGGCTCGGTACTGGGTTTTCTGCCCATGCCTTATGGGGCTTTGTACGCTGCGACCAAACATGCGGTCGAAGGTTTTTCTGAATCGTTGGACCATGAGCTACGCACCAGAGGTATTCGTGTCACAGTGATAGAGCCTGCATACACCAGGACCGCATTCGACGCGAATATGCTGGAACCTGACACCAAGATGGACGAGTATCGCGAAATTCGCGCTACAGTGAATAAGAGAATTAAAGAAGTAATGGAAATAGCAGAAGGACCCGAGGTGGTGGCGGAGGCTGTATTGCGGGCTGCCCGTGTGCAGCATCCCAAATTGCGTTACACCGCAGGCAATCTGGCGAAACGCTTGCGCTTGCTGCGCACATTTGCGCCGGCTGGCCTGATGGATGCAGGGATACGGAAAGACCTGCGACTCTAAGCATCGATGCGGTTCTTGTGCCTGGTTCTCGTTCGGCGATTGCATGAGGCTGGCCAGATCGCATCAACAGTTAACAAACAGATTTTTGCCGGAAATTATTGTAAACAAATTGGAGTCACAATCATGATGAAAGCTGTCATTGTCGATCGCTACCAAAAAAAGAGTGCGCTGCGAATGGGTCAAATGCCAGTCCCTGAGTTAGGTGACTATGAAGTCCTGGTGCAGGTTCATGCAGCAGCAGTCAACCTGCTGGATGCGAAGATACGAGACGGTGAATTTAAGCTCATTCTACCTTATCGCTTGCCACTCATCCTGGGCCATGATGCTGCCGGGATCGTGGTTAAAGTAGGCTCCAAAGTGCGGCAGTTCAAATTAGGTGATGAAGTTTATGCCCGCCCTGATGACTTCAGAATCGGTGCCTTTGCAGAATTTATCGCCATCAAGGAAGACTCGCTGGCGATGAAACCAGCATCACTGAGCATGGAAGAGGCTGCCTCTATCCCGTTGGTGGGTTTAACTGCATGGCAAGCGCTGGTTGAAAAAGCCAATTTGAAACCAGGGCAAAAGGTGTTCATCCAGGCTGGTTCCGGTGGCGTGGGGACATTTGCGATTCAATTAGCGAAGCATCTGGGTGCATTTGTCGCCACCACAACCAGTACTTCTAATATTGATCTGGTGAAGAGCCTGGGTGCAGATGTCGTGATCGATTACAAGAAAGATGATTTCGAGAAAGTATTACACGATTATGATGTGGTGTTGAATAGCCAGGACGCAAAGACCTTGGAAAAATCGCTGCAAATACTAAAACCTGGAGGAAAACTCATTTCAATTTCCGGGCCACCGGATACAGCGTTTGCAGAAGAAATTGGCGCGCCGTGGTTCGTTAAATTGATCATGCGCATGCTGAGTTTTGGCGTCAGGAGGAAATCCAGGAGTCGTCATATAAGCTACTCTTTCCTGTTCATGAGCGCTCACGGCAGGCAATTGCGCGAGATTACTTCTCTTATTGATGCCGGGGCAATACGTCCGGTGATAGACAAGGTCTTTCCATTTGAAGCCAGTAATGTAGCAATGGCTTATGTTGAAAGTGGCCGGGCAAAAGGCAAGGTCGTCATCAAGATTCTATAGGTTGTGCAAGACCTGATTGCAGGTGCTGAAAATAATGGTACTGACAGCCAGATCGACTTGCCTGCGATACTGTATAGAAGTCTGTAGAAATGAGCAGTCCCCACATTCACATTTGAGGGCTGCTCATTTTACGTTGGGGCGATCAGCTTGAACTGCTCACTCGATCCGGGCGACCCCGTCCGGGTGACCTGATTAACTATGTTTTTTCTTGCCCAGTTTCAGGTTGGCAAGCAGAGTCTTGCCATGACGTGCAGGTGCTGCTGTGTGATGGGTGACTTTAGGCGTTGGCGCAGTGCGGCGGCTACCTGCTGCTGCCAGCATATTGGTCTGGTTGACCTGGGTGACGATAGGGGTCTGTATATGCAGAGTCTGGCCGTGGGCGACATTTTCACGTTTCAGGTGGTTCCAGATCTTCAATTCTGCGACGCTAACACGGAAGCGTTTCGCTATTGCAGCCAGATTATCGTGCTTGCTAACCTTGTAACTGACCTGGCGGGTAGAAGTTTTTTCGATAACCAGCTGCGCTTTTTCGGCAATTTCCAGTGAGATGTCGTTGTCGGGTGCTTTGGTCGACTTGGGTACCAGCAAGGTTGACCCAGCCTTGACCATCATTTTTGCCGGAATGAAATTCACTTCGCGTACCACTTCAGGCTTGAGCCCCAGCTTGGTTGCCAGTGCTTCTATGCGTTCAGTTTTTTGTACAGTATGCGCAGACCAGCTAGATAAGGGGCCTTGCCACTTGTTCAGGTTTTCTTTGAACAGGGCTGCATTGTCCGTGGGCAGCAAAATTTTTGTGCCTGTACCACCGGTAATGACAGGTCGGCTGAATTGCGGATTTAGTGCCGTAAATTCATCCAGTGGCAGCTCTGCCAGTTGGGCAGCTACACGCACATCAATATCACGGGTTTTTTCGACCGAGACAAAGTAGGGTTGGTTGTCCAGTTTTGGCAGTGCCAGATTGAATTGTTCTGGATGACCAATGATGTTTTTAACTGCCTGCAATTTAGGCAGGTAATTTTTGGTCTCATTTGGCATGTGCACGGAAAGGCTCTGGAAGTCTATCGGCAAGCCCAGTGCCTGTTGTTTCTTGATGGCGCGTTGTACAGAGCCTTCACCCCAGTTATACGCTGCCAGCGCCAGTTGCCAGTCACCAAACATACCGTACAGTTTTTCCAGATAATTCAGGGCAGCGTCGGTAGAATCCACTACGCCACGTCTGTCATCCTTGAACATGGTCTGCTTCAGGTTGAAGTCACGGCCTGTCGCTGCCATGAACTGCCACATGCCGGTTGCCTTGGCAGTGGAAATGGCTTGTGGGTTGAAGGCGGATTCTATGAAGGGCAACAATGCCAGTTCAGTTGGCATGCCACGCTTTTCCAGCTCTTCGACCACATGATAGAGATAGCGTGAGCCACGCTGGACTGTACGCAAGATATATTCGGTACGCGTGCCATACCAGGCCAGTTGATTGGTGACCAACTGATTTTCAAGATCAGGAATGGCGTAACCGGCGCGCACTCGTTCCCATAAATCTGCGGCCTTGTCATCGATGGGAATGACGGCTGCTTCAGAAGGTAATTCCTGTGGAATGACTGTATTGGTGACGGCTTGTACTGAGTTGGTGGTTTCTGGTGCCGATACCAGTGAGAAAACCGGGGGAATTGCGTCTGCAAGACATATTTGTGGCGCCAGGCCAGCTAGGAGCGCGGCGGCCAATATGCTTGGAGAGTGTAGTCGGAATCGTTTCATAGGCAATGAATTGTCTAATCGACCATAGTCGACGTGGATTGCAGAATCGTGTGAGTGTACGCAAGTGCGGTTTGCAGCGTCAAGAAAAATGTCAGCTGAATGACATGTTTTACATCTGTTACATGGGAGTGGCCATATATTTCACCTTTGCTTTCGGTTAAAAGCTAC
This sequence comes from Undibacterium sp. Ji42W, assembly GCF_049340405.1. Lineage (NCBI taxonomy): Bacteria > Pseudomonadati > Pseudomonadota > Betaproteobacteria > Burkholderiales > Oxalobacteraceae > Undibacterium > Undibacterium sp. Ji42W. Next base: position 8,777 of record NZ_JBMPOV010000008.1, on the reverse strand, counting down.
CAAATTCTGCCAATTCCAAATAGATGCTTAAATTCTTTCAAATGTCGCTAAATTGATTTCTTCTTGATCTGCAGATTTTCTGATTGTTGTTGATGACAACGGTATGTAGCTTTTGTAGAGAGGACTTAAGATATTGACATACAATACACATCCCCTTCGACTTATCCATTCAATCTGGACGTGATTTATGCAAACCACAATCAAGACCCTGATGTTGGCAATTGCAACCATGAGTGCTGGTATGGCAAGCGCCGACACAATTATCGATAATGTCCGCGGCTATACCCTGGATCGAGATGGAAACCTGCAGCAGTTCCATGGCCTTTTTTTTAATGATGCCGGCAAGGTTATTGGAATTGCTAAAGAGGGGCAGCCAGTACCCAAAACGCCTAAGGCCAGATATATCGATGGGCAGGGTAAAACCTTATTACCCGGCATGATTGATGCGCATGGTCATGTATTGAGCCTGGGCGCAAGCCAGATGCAATTGAGCTTGCGCGCCACAGTCAATCTGGCAGACGCGCAAAAGGCAATTGCTGAGTATACACATCGCTACCCCTTGAATCAATGGATCATGGGTGGTGAATGGAATCAGGCCAACTGGAAGCTTGGCCGCTTCCCGACTGCGCAAGAAATTGATGCAGTAGTCCAAGACCGCCCCGTCTGGTTGTCGAGGGTGGATGGTCATGCGGGCTGGGCCAATAGCAAAGCCTTGCAATTGGCAGGTATTACAGAAAATACGCCTGATCCTGTAGGCGGAAAAATAGAAAAAGATGCGCAGGGAAAGCCGACCGGCATACTCGTCGATGCCGCCATGCGCCTGATTGATAAGGTGGTGCCACCCGCATCCAATGTCGAGCAAAGAGCAGCCCTGGACCTGGCCTTGCTGGAACTGGCGAAGCTTGGCGTCACCAGCGTGCATGATGCCGGTGTTTCAGAATCTGCCGACAAATTATTCCGTGAGTATGCAGACCAGGGTAAGTTGACGACGCGCGTCTATGGCATGGTGCGCGGTACCGACGGCTTTTTCGATAAAATCTCGCAACAAGGCCCTTTACTGACATATGGACGAGATTTTTATTCTCTGCGTGCGGTAAAGTTGTTTGCTGATGGCGCGCTTGGCAGCCGTGGTGCAGCCTTGATGGCGCCGTATTCAGATGCGCCACATACTCACGGCCTGCTATTCAAGACTACAGATGAAATGTACGCCATGATAGAAAAGGCCGCCAGCAAAGGTTATCAGGTGAATGTGCACGCGATCGGTGATGCTGGTAATCGCCAGATATTGGATGGCTTTGCCCGTTTGCCAGCATCATCCGCCAACTTGCGTCACCGCATAGAGCATGCGCAAGTTGTGGCGCTGGACGATATTCCGCGTTTCAAGCAACTGAGCATTTTGCCCTCCATGCAGCCTACCCATGCGACATCTGACATGAATATGGCTGAGGACAGGGTCGGGGCAGAGCGCATCAAGGGCGCGTATGCCTGGCGCAGTTTCTTGCAGCAAGGTTCACGCATTGCCTGTGGTTCTGACTTCCCGATAGAATCGCCCAATCCATTCTGGGGCGTACACGCAGCGGTCACACGCCAGGACATGACGGGCAAGCCTGCGCAAGGCTGGTACGCCAATCAAGCCATGACAGTGCAGGAAGCATTGCGTTGCTTTACTCTGGATGCTGCCTATGCAGCGCACCAGGAAAATGCCCTGGGCACGCTGGAGGCAGGCAAGTGGGCAGACTTTATCCTTATCGACCAGGACATGTTGAACATGCCTGCCACCGATATTTACAGGATCAAGGTCTTGCAAACCTGGGTAGCAGGCAAGCAGGTTTATCAGAGTGGCAAATAAACCCTGCTCGTCACAGTAGCTGCATTGCGGTTATGCCGCTTGCAGTTGCAATTGTTTTTCCTGTATCGGTAAATGTATCAAGGCTGCACCCACTGCCAGTGTGATGTCGATATACCAGAGCAAATTGAAGTTGCCATTTGCTTCCAGCACTTTGCCACCCAGCCAGACACCCAGGAAGCCACCGAGTTGATGCGTCAGCATCACGATGCCAAACAGACTGGCCATATTGGCAGGCCCAAAGAACTTGGCCACCAGGCCAGCAGTGGGTGGGACAGTAGACAAGAATGTCAGCCCCATAACAGCAGCAAATATCAATATGACAGCACCGGTTTTAGGTGCCAGCAAAAACAGGATGATGGCAATGGCGCGTGTCGCATACAGCAAGGATAGCAGTGATTTCATGCGCCATTTGCCCACTGCCCAGCCCATAGAGATGCTGCCTATGATATTGAACAAACCCAGCATGGCCAGTGCCCATCCACCAAATTCTGCAGGCAAGCCACAGAGGTTGACCACGCCAGGTAAGTGGGTCGCGAGAAAAGCCACATGGAATCCGCAGACAAAAAAGCCAGCCGCCAGCATCAGGTAACTGGGATTTTTCAGGGCAATGGAGATTGCTTTGGAAGTGCTGACAGGTGCTTGCCCTGCACTGATAGCTTGCACAGGTTTGCCACGTAACAGATAGGCAGCGGGCAGGGCCAACAAGACTATCGCGCCCATGATCTGCATGGCATTATTCCAGCCGTACACATTCATGAGCGTGATGGCGATCGGTGCCATCAAAAACTGACCAAATGAGCCGCCTGCATTTACCAGGCCAGTGGCAATGCCACGCTTTTCTGCCGGGATCATGCGGGTGGCTGTTGCCATCAGTACCGCAGGCCCTGCCATGCCCGCACCACCCGCCGCCAGCATGCCTATGGCAAAGATCAGGCCCGCCGTGGTTGTCATCAGTGGTGTGATGAAGGTGCCCAATGCCACCAGGACGATGCCGACGCACAAGACGCGGCCGGCCCCCATTTTGTCGGCAAAGGCACCAGCGAATGGCTGTGTCAGGCCCCACCATAACTGCCCAAACGCGAAAGCCAGACTAATATTGCCTACACCTAAGCCGGTGGCAGTATTCATGGGGCTCAAAAACAAGCCCATGCTTTGCCTTGCACCCATGGTCAGGGCAAAGGTGCCAGCGGTGCCCAACAACACCAGCCAGATGGCAGGGTATTTGTTCATCAGATTGTTCTTGGTATCCATATTATTTTCCATGAATGAAAGCGACTTTTATTTTAAATGATGATCATCATGATTGAATATATTACGATTATAATTTATAATGTCAAGAGAATTTAGTGATTGAGGATCGCCATGAAAGTCAGCAGAGAGCAGGCAAATGAAAATCGCCAGCGCATTCTGGAGGTAGCTTCACAGCTGTTCAGGGAGCGTGGTTATGATGGCGTCAGCGTGGTCGAGTTGATGAAAGGTGCGGGTCTGACCCATGGTGGCTTTTATGGAAATTTTTCTTCCAAGGAAGACCTGATTGCACAAACCTGTGCATTAAGTCTGGGGCGTTCGGCAGAACGCTGGAAACGCTGGCAGACAGAGTCTGCTGCTACAGCTTTATCGCGCATTGCCAGTGACTATCTGTCTCCTGCGCACAGAGACAAACCGGGCAGGGGCTGTGCCCTTGCTGCGTTGGGATCAGATATGGCAAGGCAAAATGAAACAGTGCGCAAAGTCGCCGATCAAGGCGCGCAGGACTTGATGGCCGTACTGGTAGATTTACTGCCTGGTGACACCAAAGAAAAAAGAGAAGACAAGGCTATGCTGGCTTTGGCGAGTATGGTGGGCGCAGTTGTGCTCGCGCGGGTGGCCGAAGATGAGGAGTTTTCCCAGCGCATTTTGCAGGCAGTTGCCACTAGTCTGGAAAAGTCTGCTACGTAATTTAAGGCTTAGGCTGTTGCAAAGTCAAATGCTTTGCAACAGCCCCAAGGTTTTTACTCTTCGCTTCTGTGTAAATCAAATTGTAGTGCCGCCAGTTTTGCATAAACCCCACCTTGCTCTACCAGCGAAGAATGAGTGCCGGTTTCCACAATGCGGCCATGTTCCATGACGATGATGCGGTTGGCACGCTGCACTGTTGCCAGCCTGTGCGCAATGATCAGGGTAGTGCGGCCCTGCATCGCTACTTCCAGCGCACCTTGTACCAGTCGTTCTGATTCTGCATCTAGTGCACTGGTGGCTTCATCCAGTAATAGCAGTGGCGGATTTTTTAGCAAGGCGCGGGCAATTGCTATCCTTTGTTTTTGCCCGCCAGATAAACGTACCCCACGTTCGCCGAGGAAGGATTGATAGCCTTCCGGCAGTCTTTCTATAAACTCATGCGCGGCTGCCATTTTTGCCGCTGCAATCACTTCTGCATCACTGGCGTCGGCACGGCCATAGCGAATGTTTTCCATGGCATTGGCTGAGAAAATAACGGTATCTTGCGGTACGACGCCTATCGCTCCACGCAATTCATGCAAATTCAGTTCACGGATATTGATGCCATCGAGAGTAATCCTGCCTTGCTGCGGATCATAAAAACGCAGCAGCATCTGGAACAGCGTCGTCTTGCCTGCACCGGAAGAACCGACAATGGCGACAGTTTCGCCAGGTTGTATATCCAGGTTCAGATTCAACAAGGCAGCAGTATTGGGGCGGGACGGATAATGAAATTCCAGCCCCTGCAATGACAGTGCCGCGCCTCTGGGATCATGCCCGGCGCGGGTAGGCAGGCTCAGTGCCTGTGCTGGATTTTGTATCGGTGATTTGACTTCGATCAATTCCAGCAGACGCTCGGTTGCACCGGCAGCACGCTGGGCATCGCCCATGACTTCAGACAGTGCACCAACAGCACCCGCGACGATGGATGCATATAAAATAAATTGACCCAGCTCACCGCCACTCATGCGGCCTTGCATCACCGCATGCGCACCCAGCCATAATACAAAAACAATCGCACCAAAGATCAGCAGGATCGCCATGACTGTCAATAGAGAGCGGGCGCGTATGCGGCGCATGGCAGTGCTGAACGCACCTTCTACCGTTCCAGAAAACCGCTGGGCTTCTATATGCTCATGGGTAAAGGCTTGCACAGTCGGCATGGCATTCAAGATTTCGCCTGCAATTGCCGATGCATCCGCAATGCGGTCTTGCGAATCACGCGACAGTGTGCGAACACGCCGCCCAAACAAAATGATGGGCAAGACCACCACGGCCAGCATGACGATGATGATGGACGACAATTTGGGGCTGGTAATGAACAACATCACCAGTCCACCAAGGAAGAGCAGGAAGTTCCGCAAAGCCATGGAGATGCTGGTACCCACCACAGTTTGTATCAGCGTAGTATCCGTCGTCAGGCGTGACAGTACTTCACCAGTTTGCGTGGTTTCAAAAAATTCCGGGCTTTGCGTGACGACATGTGAATACACTGCATTGCGTATGTCTGCCGTCACTCGTTCTCCCAGCCACGACACCATATAAAACCTTGCTGCAGTGGCGATACCGAGTACGCAAGCCACACCAAACAGGGCGAGGAAGGTCAGGTCCACATGCTTGATACTGCGGTCACCAGCACCAAAACCCAGGTCTATCATCTGGCGAAAGGCGTAGGGTATTGCCAATGTGGCACTGGCTGCGACCAGCAAAGCAATGCCAGCCAGTACAAACTGCATCTTGTAAGGTGTGAGAAAGGGTAGCAGGCCCTTAAGGGTCTGGAAACTGCTACGCTGGGAAATTTCAGCGGCGGGTTTTGGCTTGGGCGGGGACGTTGAGGCGGGAGTGGTCATGCGCAGTCCAGAATAGTGGGCAAGCGTGGGCTAAGCAAATAGCAAAGGGTATAGATGATGATAGGTGAGCCAAAATCAATAGTCACATTGCTCTTTTTCGTTTATTAAACTATTGATAATAGTTGAGCTCGCTCAGGTCTTGAGCGCGACGCTTGCTACTGCGTGTAGAATCTGAACACTATGCCACGCTGAGAGCTACGAATGAAACGCTTGTTGAAATGGAGTCTGCTTGTATTGACTGGTTTGCTGCTGATAGCGATCATTGCCGCCGCTGTTCATCTCTATGGCAAACGTGTACAACGTTCAGGTAATCAGATTTTGACGGGCTTGCAAGCGGAAGTGACCGTGCAATATGACGAGCGTGGCGTGCCGCATATAGAAGCAAAAAATGAAGCAGACCTGTATCGTGCGCTGGGTTATGTACATGCACAGGATAGGCTGTTTCAAATGGAAATGGTGCGTCGCCTGGCCAAGGGAGAACTGGCCGAAATTCTTGGTCCAAAACTGCTGGATACTGACCGCCTGTTCCGCACCCTGGGTTTGCGCAAACATGCGGCGGATTACGCTGCCAGACTCGATAAAAATTCTCCCGCAGTCAAAGCGCTGAATGCCTATCTCGATGGCATCAACCAATATCAGGCTGGCCATGCCTCTCCACTGGAATTTGAATTGCTGGGCATACCCAAGCGCCCGTTTACTGCAGAAGATACAGTCGCTGTATCAGGTTACATGGCCTACAGCTTTGCTGCAGCCTTCCGTTCTGAACCGGTATTGACACAAATACGAGACAAGCTTGGCGCAGATTATTTGCGCATTTTCGATCTGGCCTGGCATCCCGAAGGTGTCATCAAACCTTTGCAATTGAGCGCGACAGACTGGGAAAGGATGAACCACATCGCAACGACGAGCCAGCAAGTCGTGGAAGAGTTTGGCCTGCCACAGTTCGAGGGCAGCAATGCCTGGGTAGTGGCTGGCAAGAATACCGCCAGTGGTAAACCCTTGCTGGCAGGTGACCCCCACATCGCTTATTCAGCACCTTCAGTCTGGTATGAAGCCCATCTCAAAATGCCTGGCTTTGAATTATATGGTCACCATCAGGCACTCAATCCCTTTGCACTGCTGGGGCATAACCAAAATTTTGGCTGGACCCTGACCATGTTCCAGAATGACGATGTTGATTTTATTGCCGAGAAAGTCAATCCGCAAAATCCCAATCAAATCTGGATCAAAGCGCAATGGGTGGATATGCAAAGCCGTGAAGAGATCATCAAGGTCAAAGGGGGGGAGGCTGTTAAATTGCAATTGCGAACGTCCCCTCATGGCCCCATCATCAGCGATGCCTTCCGTCTAGCTTGGGGGGAAGATATGACTGCCAAGCCCATCGCCATGTGGTGGGCATTTCTGGAAACTGAAAACCCAGTACTCGACGCTTTTTACGAATTGAACCGCGCCAGTACAAAAGATATTGCAGCACATGCTGCCAGCAATATCCATGCGCCGGGCTTGAATGTGGTCTGGGCAAATACGCAAGGTGATATCGCCTAGTGGGCTGCGGCGAAACTGGTCAAGCGACCATCTGATGTGAACCCGGCGTTCATCCTTGATGGCAGTACGGCAGAAGCAGATAAGCCAGGCTTTACTGATTTTGCTGACAATCCGCATGAAGTCAATCCTGTGCGTGGTTATATCGTCTCAGCCAATCAGCAACCTTTGCCCTCAGCTGATTTTGCCATTCCAGGCTATTACAATCTGAATGAGCGCGCACGCAGGCTGGAAGCCTTATTGTCGCAACCTGGCATCAAGTGGGATACCAAAAACAGCCAGGCTATGCAGCTTGATAGCAAGACCGATTATGCCGCGCAGATTTTGCCATTCATATTGCCGACCTTGCGCAAACAAGTAAATGATGCGGACGGCAAGCGTCTGCTGGAACAACTGGAAAAATGGGATGGCAGTTACCAGGCGAACAGCATAGCGCCCACCATCTTCAGTCAACTGCTGTATCAGATCATCTACGCAGCGATGGCAGATGAAGTGGGGGACGTCCAGTTTAAAAACCTCTTGCGCACACGCGCACTCGATTATGCCTTGCCACGCCTGCTGGCTGATGCAAATTCACCCTGGTGGGATAATCGTACTACACCTGTAGTGGAAACCCGCGACGATATCTTGATGATGGCATGGCGTGACAGTATCGCGCACTTGCAAAAAACCTTTGGCGCAGACAGCAAGCAATGGACCTGGGGCAAGGCGCATACCCTGACACACAAGCATCCCTTATCTCAGCAAAAGCCGCTGGACAAGCTATTCAACATCGGCCCGTTTGAAGTTGCGGGTGGGCGTGAGGTGCCGAATAATCTGGCCGCGGCGATAGGGCCAGCACCATGGGATGTAGTGTATGGCCCATCCACACGACGCCTGATAGATTTTGCTGATGCGTCGAAGGCTTTGGGCATTAATCCTGTAGGGCAGAGCGGGGTTTTGTTTGATGCACACTACAATGATCAGGCGGCAGGGTTTGCGGCTGGGACTTATGTGCAGCAGTATTTGAGTGAGGGGGATGTTGTAGGGCATGCGAAGAGTGTGTTGGTGTTGAGGGGGAAATAGGAGGACCTGTTATCATCATCATCGAAGCATAATCCGGCAATGATGCAACGAACATATTGACGTCATTCCAGCATGCTTTTAGCTGGAATCCAGTGGCGTTCGTGACATATCTTTAAGTGTATTAACTTGTGAATCGTTGCTGTTTTGGACGATTTGATTTTCAAATGCCTGCAATCGTATTTTAAGATTACCGGCCGGTGGTAGACCGGCGACTCCCCACCTTTTTGCTTCGCCAAAAAGGTGGGCCAAAAAGGCGACCCAGGCGTCGTCGCCCCCTAAAGGCTGATCATTACCCACATCTTTCCTGACAAATTCACATTTGACAGAAATTTCTTGTAAACAGACGATAGTGATGTTAACTTTTGATTCGTGAAAATAATTAAAATCCCTGAATGGACATTGACGAAGACCAGGAGGATTGCGACTGGGCCGAAAATGAATTGGGCTTAGTGCAACTTGGCGACAAACGTCTGACATCACGCTTAGTATTGCTG
>NZ_JBMPOV010000007.1:0-397556 GCF_049340405.1 Undibacterium sp. Ji42W | reverse complement strand
TCGTTTTACCAGCATACACTGTGGCGTATTCTGCTTGTTTGGAGAAGCTGTCGGCGATTTGGTTCAGGGTGAAACCTTGTGCCATCCAGTAGGCCAGACCATTTGGGTCTGCAGGACGGTTGAAGTAGGCGATGTAAAGCTTTTGGATATCAGCTGATGTGTTGGCCATTTAGAATTCCAGACAAAATTTACAAACAAGAGAATGTTATTTAAATGCTAATTTAGCATTATTTATTGCACCATTATAGAAACGTTACTTTCATGAGGAATGTTTTACTGCGGTTTCACTCTGAAATGTAACAATTATTTAAATTCTGTATCACTTATGCACAAAATTTATCCATTTTGATTGAATTTTTACAAATTATGCCCGGATTTTCGTGAAATTTTGCGATTGAGCCTGACCCAGGGTCAGGCTTTATGATCGGCTGTGATCATTATCATCAGCAGCAGCAAACAGGGACACACGCATACAATGAAACTGAAAATAGGTGAACTGGCAAAACGCACTGGCCTGACCGTGCGTGCGCTGCACCACTATGACAAGATAGGCCTGCTGTGCCCAACGACGCGGGCTGACAACACTTACCGTTTGTACGGCGATGACGATGTATTGCGACTGTACCGCATACAGGCTTTGCGCCGTTTGCAACTGTCACTGGAAGAAATACGGGCGATACTGGATGATCAAAGCGTCAGCATGGGCGACATTGTCCGGCAGCAAATCAGTCTGATGGAAAAACAGGCGCGCGAGGCTTTGGCCTTGCGTGATCATTTGCTCCACCTGTCTGCGCATCTGGATGGAGCGCAGCTACCTGTCGTTGATGACTGGCTGACTGCACTGGAAATGACCGTACACAGCGAAAAATATTTTACAGCAACCGAACTTGCGGCTTTGCGACGACAACGTGCAAGCATGGGGACGATAGATACTGCAGATAAATCTGCCCTCATCCACGCCTTGCATGAATTAATGGAAAAGCAGGTGTCACCACAGCATGCGCTGGCGCAATCATTGAGTCAGCGCTGGCTGCGATGCATGCAGGATGAAAGCGGTGGTGATGCAGCAATACTGATCAAGTTTTATCAAATGCAAAGCGAAGAAAAAGCACTGCAGTTATTTTCCGGGCTGGATCAGCCTACGCTTGACTACATGGTGCGCGCCCTGGCCTGTGCCACCCTGCCCTTGTATGCAGCTTACTGCGACGTGGTTGAAATGGAGATTTTGCGCCAGCATAGTGTGACAGATGCCGCAGCATGGCCAGCACTGATCGCAACTTTGCAGTTGGAATGTGCGGCAGGTACGCGCACCAACCACCCCAAAGTGCAGGAACTGCCAAAAGCCTGGCAATCCCTATCGCTGAAAAAAGCAGGCAATCGCATCAGCCTGCAAAAGAAAATCCAGCAGGCTTTTTCTGAGCAGCCGGCATTGCGCATGGGTGTAGACCAGCGTCTGTTCAACTATCTGCAGTCGGCTTTGCAAAATCTGAGCAGCCATCAAACCAAACTGGCGATGGCGCGATAAAATGCCTGCTTTAGTTTTTTGCTTATTCTCATCATGAGTCAGTCAAGCATACAAGCGAATCACCTGCAAGCCGCCACCATTCTGCTTGAGCGGCGGCAAAACGGCACGCAAGGTGATGCACTGCCTGCGCCAATTCGCCCAGATAATCTGGAGACAGCATTGGCAATACAGTGTGCACTCAGCGAGCTCATTGATGTTCCTATCGCTGCTTGGAAATGCGGCCTGCCTACGTCTGCTGCGCCATACAAATGGGTGCTGGCACCGATCTATGCCAGTGACGTGCACGAAGCCAGCGAGCACACTTACAAGGTCTGGGCCAGAGAGGGTCAGATCAAAATAGAACCAGAACTGGCCTTCATCCTGGCGCATGATTTACCCGCCAGGGCTGCACCCTACACGCCAGCAGATGTGGATGCTGCGGTGGCGGGAACCAGGCTGGCTCTGGAATTGATTGATAGCCGTTATACGCACCCGGAGCAGTTGACTTTTTATGACCATTTTGCGGATGGCGTGTTTAATCAGGGCTTGTTGCTCGGCCCTGCAGTTGATACTCAACTGGCACAGCAAACCACCCAGCTATCCATAACGCTAAGTATTGCTGGCCAACCAGATATCTCGCTGGATGGACAACACCCTGCTGGCATGCCGCGCCTGCCCCTGTATTGGCTGGCAGAATTCTTGCGCAGCAAAGGCCTAGGTCTGCAAGCAGGCCAGGCTGTCATTACCGGATCCTATGCAGGCAGCCCGACCGTGCCGGTTGGTACGGATATCCAGATACGGTTTGGTGAACTGGATTTGATACGGGCGCGCTTTGAAGGAAAATAAACCTGCACCGCGTGGCTTGCCTGAAGTAACAGGACATTTTCGCCCGCGCATCACTTTGCAAACCCTGCACAGAGGCGATGGCTTGCTGGGTATGAAACCCAGCGGTGACTTTGGGCCGCGTGGCGGCAGCGTCACGGTGGTGGAAATCGACTGGTTATACCACACCGATAACGGCCTGCGCTGGCAAACCCCTGCACCCACTGCCCTGCTGAACCGCAGTCCACACTCCACCCAATTGCTACATGATGAAGATGGCAAGGCAATGAGCCTGCTGCGCGACCTGGGTGCAGAAGCGGATGCACTGGATAAGGTCTGGGATATCGCGCTACAACCCCTGCCCGCTGCCAGCCTGCAATGGCGCAATGACAGCGTCGCTGAAAATTTTGGCCCACTCTGGAGCCTGGTGCAGGAAGGATTTTTCGCCGACTTTTGGGCAGAGAAATTGCCAGAGATGCAGGCGCTGGGCTGGCAAGTCGTGGTGCGCCCTGGCTTTGCCCATGAGAGCGTGCCGGTAGATGCATGGCATCTCATTATTGATGAAAGCACGGGTGCCATCACTGGCAAGCAGGTGGCATCGCGCATGCGACATCGCGATGAAGTCATCACACCGCTTGGGCTACCTGCGCGTGAAGGTTCATGGATGCTGAGCCTGGGGATAGAAATTGAAGGAGAAGTGCTGGACCTCGTGCCCATGCTGGCGCACCTCTTGCAACGTGATGCACGCTGGCTGAATGCGAGGCAGATACGCCTGATCGATGATATGGCCGTCATACAATTGCGCGCCCCTGGTGGCAAGCGTATTGACGCCATGGCCGCACCGCTAAAAGCCATCGTCATTCACATGCTGGAATTGCTGACCGACGGGCCACAGATAGAAGGGCCAATGCCCTTGTCTGCCTGGGACAGTTACAGGCTGGAAGCCTTGCGCATCAGCTTGCTCGATAGCCAGCCCGCGCGTGCTGGTGAATATGGTGGCTGGCAATTGCAGGGAGATATGGGCTTGCGCAGCCTGGCGCAACGCCTGAATAAAGTTGGCAGCCCGCGTGCAGTGAAACCCCCAGATGGCCTGGGAGTAACGCTGCGCCCTTACCAATTACATGGCGTAGCATGGCTGCAATACCTGCGCGAACAGCATCTGGCGGGCATACTGGCTGATGATATGGGCCTGGGTAAAACCGCTCAGGTACTAGCTCACTTGCTGATAGAAAAGCAGCAGGGCCGGATGGATATCCCTGCCCTCATCGTGCTGCCGACTTCGCTGATTTTTAACTGGCAGTCGGAGTCCAAACGCATGGCCCCTGCCCTGCGCGTATTGACGTTGCAAGGGCCAGAACGGGCTAACTTGTTTGCCGATATCAAACAGGCAGATGTGGTACTGACCACTTACCCCTTGTTATGGCGCGACCTCGACGTATTGAAGGCGCAGGAATTTCATTTACTGATCCTTGATGAAGCACAAACGGTGAAAAATGCCGCCAGCCGCAGTGCTGATGCGGTACGCCAGATCAATGCGCGACACAGGCTGTGCATGACAGGCACGCCGCTGGAAAATAATCTGGGCGAACTATGGGCACAGTTTGATTTTTTGATGCCGGGCTTTCTGGGCGACATGCGCAGTTTTGCTCGCTTGTGGCGCAAACCCATCGAAGTCAATGGCGAAACCCTGCGCGCGCAAGTGCTGGCGCAAAGGGTGCGGCCGTTCATCTTGAGACGACGCAAGGATGAAGTGGCGACAGAATTACCACCGCGTACGGAAGTCATCAAGCGCCTGCGTCTGCAGGGCAAGCAGCGTGAATTGTATGAAAGCGTGCGCGTTGCCGCCGATGAACAGGTGCGCCGCATTTTGCAGCGCAAGGGCTTTGATGGCGCACAGATCACGATACTGGATGCGCTGTTGAAGTTGCGCCAGGTCTGCTGCGACCCGGCCTTGCTGAAAGGCCAGAACCTGCCACCAGAGATGGAAAGAGCCAAGCTGGAAATGCTCAGCGACATGCTGCCCGCCCTGGTGGCAGAGGGCCGCCGGATACTGGTGTTTTCACAATTTACTGAAATGCTGGAACTGATTGCCACTGCCCTGGGCGACCTGGATTTGCCGTATCTGATGCTGACTGGCAAAACGGCTACCGCAAACCGTGGCGCGGTAGTCGCCAGTTTCCAGGAAAGACAGGTACCGATCATGCTGATCAGCCTGAAGGCAGGTGGCGTGGGCCTGAACCTGACTGCTGCGGACACCATCATCCATATGGACCCATGGTGGAACCCGGCGGTGGAAGAGCAGGCCAACGCCCGTGCCCACCGCATAGGCCAGGAGCAAGCCGTCTTCATCTATAAACTGCTGATAGAAGGCAGTATAGAGGAGCGTATATTGGGCCTGCAAGCACGCAAGGCTGCGCTGGCCGAAGGTGTGCTGGGCAGCGATACTGCCTTTGCCAGCAAATTCAGTGCAGAAGACTTGCAGGCCTTGCTGGCACCGCTGAATACCACTGCGATGTAATGACTGGCGTGATGTGAGATGTAAAGACACATATCCAACTCAACAATAGGGAATTTTATATTCCCAGTCTCTTCGCAGTCTCTTTTATGTCAATTTTACAAATTTTGCCTTTTTGTACATTGACAAAAAAACACACTTAGCACATCTTGTTAGTAAGTGGAATCAAGGCATGTTAGGCTTGCAAATAATTCTATGTGGCAATATTTACATAAGCAAAGAGCAGCGTCACGCCAGATCCAGCGCAATCTTAGCTGCTGACCATATTCACCTAACACCAGGCTTCATCCTCTTTACCGATGTTGAAACGGCAGGTTTTTATGATGACTACACCGCGCAATCGCTATATCAGTATCGTCACGGTACTGTATTTGCTATTTGCATTGGCGTGGATCATCTTGTCTGACAGCTTGCTGTCAAGCTTCAGCAATATCGCAGCAGTGACCTGGCTTTCGACGGTCAAGGGGGTGTTCTTTGTCATCATCACGACATCCTTGTTTTTTTTGGCCATGCGAGCGGTGCCTCAATTTCCGTTCCATGAACAACAAACTTCTGGCAGCCCTTTGCTGGAAGTATTTTATCCACAATACAAGGTGCGCTGGCCCATCTATTTGATGGCGGTAGCCCTGCCCTTGTCTGTATTGTTACTGCGTGTCGCCATGGCACCCAATTTTGAAAACAGACCCATGTTGATCATGTTTGTCTTGCCCATCATCCTGAGTGCGATGCTGGGTGGCCTGGGACCGGGATTATTGTCTACCATGATTGCCAGCCTGGGGCTCTGTTATTTTGTCATTCCGCCACTGTATAGTTTTGCGATCAAAACCATACAGGACGTGCTGCAACTGGGCTTTCTTATTGTTAACGGCATTGCAGTCAGCTTGCTCAGTGAAGCGCTGCGGCAATCTCTATCGAAAGCAGAGAATAGCCGCAATTTACTGGAAGCCATCATCAGTGGTACCCCGGATGCAATTTTCGTCAAGGACCTCAAGGGCCGCTATGTCCTCGCCAATGAGTCAGTCATCAAATTAGCCGGCAAACCTTTACATGAAGTCATAGGTCATGATGACTATGCATTGTTCCCGTCAGAATCGGCGCGCATGATTGCCGAAACAGACCGGGCCGTCATCGCCAGCAAAGTCATACGTTCGCATGATGAATCTATCAATACCCTTGATGGCAAAGCCTTGGTGTTCATGGTAACCAGGGGCCCGATGCTGGACAAGTTTGGCAAAGTGCAGGGCTTGTTTGGCATTGCCCGCAACATCACTGAACGCAAGGAAGCTGAAGCCGCACTAAAGGAAAGTGAGGCCGCCATGAAAGTGGCGCAGCGCCTGGCGGCAGTAGGTAGCTGGAACTGGGATGTACGCACTGACGTGCATATCTGGTCGGAGGAGGTGTACATGATTTATGGCCGCGATACGTCCCTGCCACCCGCTGTCTACCCTGAGGTACAGCAATACTTCACCCCGGTGAGTTGGGCCAGGCTGGCAGAAGCTGTGGAATTGGCGATCAAGACATTTACGCCATATGCCTGCGATGCGGAGGTTGTCAGGCCTGACGGCAGCCATCGCTGGATCATCGCCCGCGGCGAAGCCTTGCAAGATGCAGAAGGCAAATTGATCAGGCTGCATGGCAGCGTGCAAGATATCACTGACCGCAAGATCACTGCCATGCAATTACAAGCCAGCGAAGAACGTCTGCAAATGGCAATGGCTGCTACCAGTGAAGCGCTGTGGGATTGGGATGTGCCAAGCAACACGGTTTATCGTTCGCAGCGTTATTTTGACATGACGGGCTACACGGAAAGTGAGGAGAGCCAGGAGCCGGAATTTCTGAAACGTAAAATTCATCCTGAAGACTTGCCGATGGTCTTGCAACATATCGCTGACTACAATACACCATACTGCGGTGATATGGATTTTGAATATCGTCTGCTGACCAAACAAGGTGAAGTCAAATGGGTGCATAGCCGCGGCCGTATAGTCAGCCGCGATGCTGATGGCAAGGCCTTGCGTGTTGTCGGCACACTGGCTGACATTAATGAAAAAAAACTTATCGCGGCCGAGTTATTGGAAAGAGAACAGAGGCTGGAGCGTGTCATGCAAGGCTCGAATCTCGGCTATTGGGACTGGGATTTACTCAGCAATACCTTCAAGGTCAGTGCGCGCTGGGAAACAATGCTGGGCTATGAGCCTGGGGAAATGAATGTCAGCCCCGAACACTGGTCTGATCATATCCACCCAGATGATTTAAAGGCCTCACACATCTCACTGGACAGGCACATCAGAGGACATTCTGCCAGCCATGAACTTGAACTGCGTTTACGTACCAAATCAGGTGAATGGCGCTGGGTATTGACCAGGGGTGCAGTAGTGGCGTGGGACAAGCATGGCCAAGCGCTTATCATGTCAGGCACCCATACCGATATCACGGCACAGAAGACGCTGGAATTGACGCAACGTGAAGCTGCCACCGTGTTTTCCAGCAGCTTCGAGGGCATCATGGTAGTCAATCCCATGGGTTGCATCACCAAGATCAATCCAGCGTTTACCCGCATCACCGGGTACAGCGACAAAGAAGTCTATGGAAAATCAACCAGGATACTGGCATCTGGCCGTCATGCTGCCAGCTTTTATGCCGAAATGTGGAAAGCGGTGAAAGAAGACGATTTTTGGCGTGGGGAAATCTGGAACAAGCGCAAGAATGGCGAGGTGTTTCCCGAATTACTCTCTATCTCAGCCGTGCGTGATGCGACTGGTGAGATTCAACACTATATCGGCATCTTCACCGACATCAGCGAACTCAAGACCCACGAAGCCGAGCTTGACCGCATAGCACATTATGATCCACTGACAGGCGCGCCAAACCGCCGCCTGTTGGCAGACCGGTTGAACCAGGCTGTCAACCGGGCCAACCGCACCAGTAAGTCACTGGCTGTGTGCTTCATCGATCTGGATGGATTCAAGGAAATCAATGATAAATACGGGCACGCAATAGGTGACCGTTTATTGATTGGCGTCACAGAAAATCTCAAACAGGTGTTGCGCTCTGACGATACGCTGGCGCGCTTGGGAGGGGACGAATTTGCCGTGCTACTTTCTGATATATCTTCCGCAGAAGAAAGCGCTATGATACTAGACCGTGTCTTGATGGGTATCGGCAAGGCGATACAGATAGATATGAAATCAATCAGCATCTCGGCCAGTATCGGTGTAAGCCTGTACCCGGACGACAATGTTGACGCCGACACGTTGCTGCGGCATGCAGACCACGCCATGTACCTGGCCAAGGAAGCGGGCAAGAACCGCTATCATCTTTTTGATCCTGAAAGTGACCGTAAAGCGCAGCAGCGCAGGCAGATACTGGAGAGGCTGGAAATTGCGCTTGACCAGGATGAATTCGTCTTATATTACCAACCCAAGGTCGATTTGATCAGTGGTGAAATTGTCGGCGCAGAAGCCCTGATACGCTGGCAACACCCCAATCGCGGCACACTCGCACCAGGCGAATTTTTACCGCACATCTATGGCAGTAAGCTGGAAAAGCCCTTGGGCGAATGGGTCATCAAAGCCGCAATACAGCAAGCCTATCACTGGCAGTTGCGCGGCATCGCCATCCGCGTCAGCGCGAATATCAGTGCCCATCATTTGTTGGCACCGGAATTTTGCGATTATCTGCAATCAGCCTTACGCGTTCACCCCTACTTCCAGGCCAGCAATTTTGAGCTGGAAGTGCTGGAAACTGCCGCTATCGCCGATATGGAACAAGCCGTGGCGATTTTGAACCGCTGCCGCCAGTTAGGGGTACATTTTTCACTTGATGATTTTGGTACTGGTTACTCATCGCTGACTTATCTGCGCAAGCTACCCGTAGATACATTGAAGATAGACCAAAGCTTTGTACGCGATATGCTGACTGATGTAGAAGACATGGACATCGTCGAAGGCGTGATACGCCTGGCTGGCGCGTTTGACAGGCAAGTGATTGCCGAAGGTGTGGAAACCATGGCACATGGTGCCAAATTGCTGGAACTGGGTTGCCGCCTGGCGCAAGGTTATGGCATCGCCCGCCCCATGCCCGCAGATCAATTTATTGACTGGTCAGCGCGCTGGAAAACAGAAGCACGCTGGCGCGACCTCCGTACCAAGCCAGCGCTACAGGCTTTGCAATAGCGCTGGACTTATCTTAAATAAGGATTATTTTTTACGGAATACCAAATCCCATACGCCGTGACCGAGGCGCAAGCCGCGATTTTCAAATTTTGTCACTGGGCGATAATCGGGGCGTGGTGCATAGCCGTCAGCTGTGTTTTCCAGCATCGGCTCGGCGCTTAACACTTCCAGCATTTGCACGGCGTATTCTTCCCAGTCAGTTGCACAATGCAAATAACCGCCTGGTGCCAGACGCGAGGCCAACAATGTCACCAATGGGGCCTGTATCAGACGACGCTTGTTGTGGCGTGCCTTATGCCAAGGGTCAGGGAAAAATACGTGTATGCCATGCAAGGATGCTGGTGCGATCATATGAGTCAGCACTTCAAAAGCATCATGCTGGATAACGCGCTGGTTTTGCAAACCCAGTTCATCCGTCAGCTTGAGCAGGCTACCTACGCCTGGCGTGTGCACTTCCACACCAATGAAATTTTTCTCAGGCATACCAGCAGAAATTTTGGCACTGGTTTCACCCATGCCGAAACCGATTTCAAACACTGTTGGCGCATTGCGGCCAAATGCCGCATCCACATCCAGCGGCGATTTTTGATAAGGGATGCAAAAGCGCGGGCTCAGGCTTTCTATAGCCCTGGCCTGGGCATCAGACAAGCGACCGGCGCGGGTGACAAAGCTACGGATGCGGCGCTCGGTAGGGTCATAAAACATCGGCTTGGCAGGGTCAGCAGGTTTAGAATCAGACATACGGGAATTCAGAAAGAAAGAATAATGGCAGTTGCGAAATCAAGGCTAACGCCGTCAGAGCATCAAAGCGTAACGACCAGCTTTGACTGATTGATGTCTAAGCTAGATCCAGGTTTCGCGAAGCCAGTATTTTACCAGATGAAAGCAGTGCTTAATATTAATTAAAACAGTTCTTAAAAGTTCTTATAAGCAAGCCGTCATTGGGAAATATTATCTCATAACCATTCTGACAAGATAAATTAAGACAAACAATATCAAGTTTTTGCTTGAACAACATTCATGCTTGCGGAACTCAAAGTCAATCAGAACTAATCCATATTTTTATCACTAGCCCTGTATAAAAAGAGAAAAAAATCCCCGCTTGGACAGCATCTCAACACCTGATATTTTTTAGCAACCCTGGAATTCTCTTTGTTCCCCAAGGGGGTCTTAACAAGAATTTCAGATTCATGAGATCAATGATACCGTTTCCCTTACGCATGCAGATCCGCCGCATTCATGCGAAAAAAGGAGTTGCTCATTGCCACGATAGTCTTTGACGCAGTTAATTGAAAAATGATCGCCATCTACGGTGTATAAATCCCACATCTTGCCACGAGCTCTACCGTAAAGTATAAACATAAGGGTATGAACAAAGAGGCATGTCGCCAAAAACGTTTTTGGGCAAAGATTAGCTATATAGAAGCCTATGAATGGATGTTATCAAAAATTTATTCTTTATGTTGCACACATCACTCCCCCTCCTAAAAATTTAAGAAAATTTTTAGCACGCGGCATGATCTTATGTATAACAATCAATAAGGCAGTAATTTTTATTAAAAAAACTGCCCAAAATCGGGCAGTTTTTTTTGTCTTACTTTAAAGATTATTCTTCTGGCCGAGCCGTTTGGTAGTCGCCATTTGCGCTCGCGCATTCAGGCTGGTGTAATAATAATTGAATACTTTGGATTAACTATTTAAATTGTAATCTGGCGGCTGGATGATAGGTCATTTCCTTTATTACTTTCCCTTGTTTTGATGGCTGAGAAAAATCGGGCTTTCCATCAACTATCGGAGGCCCTTCCTCTTCAGTAAAAGTAATGACCAAAAAATCTTCCGTGTGCCATATGGCGCTAACACTCAGCCCCCGAGACACCATAGTAAATTGATCCAATTTGAATTCTTTTCCATCTCTGTTTGAAAGGAAAATTGTTACCTCCTTTTCATTCAGATCGAACCATTGGTCGACCAGGGACATATGAACATAGCCATGATAAATCCAATCTGTATCATGTTTTGCACCGGTAGGAAAATAAAAGTGCTGCCCCACATAATGTGTGCCTCTGCACGATGCGACGAATAAAATCAATATAATCAACACACATTTACGCAAGAAAACAAATTTCATTGACGCTTGCCTCCATTAAGCTGAGTTCAACTCCATTGCTGCGCTTCATCTGCGACTCTTTTGACAGTCCCGATAACATCATCATCTATGTCGAGACGGCCATTTGGAGCGCCTGGATAGGGAACTCCGGTATATTTAAAAGCGTCTTCAAGGTCATTGTGACAGTCATTCACCCAAGGGAACCACAATCCCTTATTCCAGCCTGGATAACGTTGAATACGGTCCATAAAATCACGGGCAGTCATCCCATCTGGAAGAGTAACACTATGATAAGGATTTTCAAAGCCATATCCTCCTGCTCCTTTCGTAATACCGAAAAGGCCGTCTCGGCCTTTTTGCTGCTCGGTTTCAGGGCTGGCAACGTAAGCATGATTTAACCCAGGTATTCCAAAAGCATTACTGGAATAGACACGCACTGTTGGGCGCGTATTCATTGCTTCACTATTGCTCCTTCCTTTCTCTTGGGTATTTTTCAAAAGAGATAAAAACGGAACTGAATCGGAACTCAAACTACCATTTCTGATGTTATCGAGAAAATTGTCGCTTATTCGCTTTGTATTACTCTCAGTTTTTTCGGGCCCAACGAGTACAGACCGAAGCGGACTACTGCTACCGCTTAATTTGGTGTATTGAGCCAACTCACCTGAGCTTGGTGTATATCCATATTCTTGCTTGAACTGAGTTTTTATTCCATCACTGGCCTGTTTGAAATTGGTATCGCCGATATCAACATTTTGATAGTTTATTTTTTCCGGGCTCAGAAAAGTTAACTTTGACAGATCTCCAGAATTTTCTATCGCTCCCATGGATACAGGACGTCTCATTTGAATCTCTCTGGAACCTGCCATGTCCTGTTCGTAGCTTATATCCCTGTCAGGACTGCGAACAAATGATAATGGTTCAGAACTTAGCTCAAGATTCTCGATGCCAGTTGTCAACGGCGAGTATCCGGCATTAAAATCCTCGTCTGGCCTATCAATAAGATATGGAAGCCCATCATCACCAAAAATTCTTTGAAGATTTGCCATTATTTTTCCTTTCAATATAAATATTGCGATGCGAATTCTGAGAAGAACTTCTGCATTGCCATCGGCAACTGCCCGTAATCTGAAGATCAAAAAAAGCTATCCATATTGGATAGCCTTATGCTTCGCGTGCTTTTTTAAATACTTTTACTTAGCCAGGTCGTTTGGTAAACGCGACCAGATCATTGAACAAACTGCTGACGAATGGCCAGGCTGGTTCCATCTGCGCTTCAATGCTCAGGCTGGTAGCAATGAAGTTGCGTACAATCAGGGCTTTGCTACTGCCCGGTGTTGCGGGTATCAGGTTTTCTATATCGAGTATCAATTTTTTGATTTGCTCTTTATGTTCAGCGAGAAAGCTGATGATTTGTAATATGGTTGCGGCGATTTGCAGCATGACATCGTCCTTAAAATTGGCAATTACGTGTAAGTTGAATGCCGTAGATCGATTTGAAGTAAGCGCGTGCGTAGTCAAGCGCAGAATGTGGTATCGAGTCCGGCGAGTGGGTTGTCACTGTCGTTGATTGTGGCGCCAGACTGTTGCTGCAGCGTTGCTGTTGCCACCAGCGCTGGTATTGTTGGCAAGTTGCCGCTGAAGCTGTGATCTTCGATTGGAGTAGGCTGATCTGCTTTTGCTGGCAGTAAGCCGGCTCTTTTAGAGGTGATGACAGGGAGCACGATGCCAACAAGACTGACGACGCCAATAGCAAGACCATTGAGCTGTTCAGGCGTGATAGCGATTTGAAGGCCAAATTCGTTACCAAATTGAAGCGCTGCGCCCATTGCCGCAGCAAGGGCAGCGATTGAAATGCCGCCGTTTTTCCAGAGTTCAACATTGCTGACCTCACTGCCTTTGCGAAAGAGATTAATGATGGCACTTATTTTTTCAAACATGATCTACCTCCCATAAAGCATTGTTTGCCAAGCGATTGATCCAACCCGCGCCAAAACTCGGCCAGTTGGACAATTTGGTATAAAACTGCATGCGGTGAGCCTGCATGCGCCTGGCTAGTTTGTCGGCACTGATCTTGTCCATGGCTGCCAGGGTGATCGGGCCGACAATGCCATCTTCAGCGACGCCAAGGGCGCGTTGCAGCAGCCTCGTGGCGGTACCTGCACCACAATTAACGGCGCAGTCAAAAAATTCGAAGGCGACAGCGAACGGCAATTGATCAAGATGATTGGCATCCCAAAAGTCACGCTTGTAAAGCGCTTTGGCTTGCTCCAGAGTGAGTGCTGCAATATCAAGTTTGGGGTAACTGCGCTGACTGATACCAAACCGCGTAAGTTTGCCAGCGTCCAGAGGGTGATTACTCGTGCCTCCTTCGCTTTTCAGAACCGGAGCAATGCAGATATCAAAGTTGCTCATGTTGTTGCTCCTTCCATCGTTGTTCTGCTTCCTGTCTTTCTATTTCTGCTGTCTGCAAGCTGACCCAGCGCTGGCGTAGCAGGATGAGTGATATGGCGATACCTATGAGCATGGATGCAATTGATAAATAACCCTGAATGTCGGCTATAGAAGTCAGGGGTGCAATTGCTGTCGTGATCGCTGGTACTGCCAGGGCAGTTTTCGGGTTGTTGTTAATTGCCACTACTACCTGGCTAGCGGCAGTTTCGGCATGTTCGGGAATATTCATGAATACAGTCCTTACAAATTTTTCGGCCTAAATCAGGATGGTAAAATCGTCATGCAGATTAGTGACATGACGATTTTTATTTGTTCAAGAAGGGGATAATGCAGTGGAATTGGATAGATATAAATTTTCTGCTCAGCGGTATTACCGCGAACAATACATTTAACGGGGTGATATGTAATTACTGGAAAAATTGGACATCGCGAACTGTTTTTACAATAGGGTGTCCTTTATATCTTTTTGCCATTAAAACCCTTAGTTCATCATAGAGTGCTCGGGATTATTGGTCGCATCAATTATGATGCTCCCATAAAATAACTACCTATTCCCTTGACTAAGCCACCTATCAAATTTGCATTACTATTATCACCACCGCCTTGATCAGATTTGGTAGAGGTTCCATTAGTGGTTGATGTACCGTTGACACCAATGTATGGAGACAACAGTCCGTTGATTCTGGTAGCTTGATTCAATGCATAATCATTTTGATTATTTGCAGTTCCATAGGCGTTATTGATCAATGAAGTGACTGCATTCATGCCATTCAGTTTATTCTGGCTATTGAGCTGATTATTAGCCAACTGCCATGCAGAATTTTGCATATTGGCTTGCTGACGATTACCCAGATTTGCCATATTGGTAGCCTGCATGCCTTGATAATTGTTTTGATTAGCTTGCTGCAAGAAACCCGCATTGGCCAGATTGGTTTGCAAGGCACCACCAAACAATTGCGACAACACATTATTTTGTGCCGCCGCATTGAATTGATTATTATTGTTTGCCATCTGCGCATTGCTGAGATTAACCTGATTCTTTGCACCTGCATCCTGCCCCGCCACATTGTATTGCTGGCCTGACAGGCCCATCGCTGCATTAAGCTGATTTTGTCTGTCTTGGTTATATTGGCCAGATTGCGCAGCAACCGCGGCGTCTGTCATGTTTTGCCCAACTTGTGACAAGGCGCGGCTCATATTGCGTGCCAGGGAATCTGCCGCTTTTCCTTCTGCGATACCCTGACGTGATCCGCCATACTGGCCGTTGGCAATGGCATCTCCACGCAAAGAAGGCAAAATATCTTCCTTGAACTGTTGCATGGCATCGCTTTGCAAATTCTGGAATTGTGCAGAACTTTGATTCAGGCCTTTCTGGATTGCGCCAGCCAGATAGGGATTATTTCCAAGATCGCCGTAAATGACATCTTGAAATGCCTTACCCAGGCCGAGATTATTTTGACCAGGAGCGCTAATCATGGCAGCCGGACCTGCTTGCGTCAAAGCAGAAGTTGCGGCCTGATAGCCTTGCGGCATCTGGCTAAAAGCTGCGTTCATCGGCATTGTGTAGGCACTTTGTGCGGCCTGCATGCTGACAGGGTCATAAGCGTTCTTCATCAGCCTGAAGGCGGAGTCCCTCGCTTCCCCCATATCCCAGGCCGAATTGGCACCAAGATAATTATCAGCAGCCTGACCATACAAACGCAGCCCTTCATTTTGCGGTTTGTCCAGCATTGCTTGATAACGCGAAAGCAAGCCGCCGCTGGTTTGATAATCTTCAGATTTGTAAATGGGATTGCCATTTTCATCCGTGCCTGTTGGAATCGCACCGTTTTTTAAGGTTTTTTCGCCCGACCCAAATAAGATGGCAGCAATGCGTGGATCAAGCTCTTGTTTGACGACTTGTGTTTGCGAGCCCGAACTACCGCCCCCACTACCACCACCGCCTCCGCCACTCATGATGCCACCGACCAGGGCGCTCGCCGCGCCACCTGCTACAGCTACAAAAGACATTATTATTTCTCCAATTTATTTACTTCTTCCATTGCTAATCGGCTTTTCCTGGTTTGAAGTTGATCGCTCTGTACCACCAGCTCATCTTCTATCTCTTCAATGACAAGTAAATCCGTTCTACAAACCGTTGTCCAAACCGTATCTGCGTGAGCAAAGCCGACCCGCTTCATACCAGCCTTAGTGGGTAAAACGCAATATCCGGTGATACGCCGCATACCATCGTCAGTTGATACTGAAATATCGCCACACACGACATTCAAGTGATCTTTTTTGTGCGTGGTGCCAACCAGCACCGTACCAGCAGGTATATGTATGGTTCTTGCATACATGCCGCCAGACAGGCAATGTTCGGTATTCAAATCAATTTGTGGACCATGCCTAAGGCATTCTTCCAGTTTCGATACAGCATCATGTTTAATTAGTTCCGCCATGATTTATCCTAAAAAAACCCATGATGCGCTTGCACCTTTGTAGTAATACACACCGATGCCAGCTCCCGGATTCCACAAACTGCCATCAGCGTAGCGAATGTCGCCATCCCTTGGCTTGGTCGGGGCGACTGTGGTTTTGTCTAAATGCCCTACCGATAATCCAGCAATGGCTGTGGCTATTTTTTGAAGTTCAGAAGAAAAAAAACGCTGCATTTCTGCAGCGTCATCTGGTAATTGCGATGGCGCGTAGGCCACCGTGTTTGAATTACTTGCTCTCACCATGCCCCCATAATATCCACGTCCATATCAACCGAATCAAGTCGCCATTGAAATGCAGACCCCGATGCGTAACGATGCGAGATATAGCGGCCACTGGCAAACAGATCGACGGCTACGGTAGAACCTATCGTATATGTTCCAGTAACCCACACCGGCTCATCATAGGGTGTGTCGGCATACCCTACGCTTACCTTGACTGTTTCACCCGCATTACCAACAATGCGGGGGCGCACTCCCTTCACCAGTTTAATACTTTCAGGTGTATCAAATGACAAACCCCGGCGCTCCAGATAAGCGCTGGGCAAACTGCCATTGAAGGAAGCTGAGGCATCCAGCATATACAGTCTCTGATCGTTCGACGCCATGACCACGCGCGCAGTATCCGGCGTATAGTCGGGGCCACTCCAGAATGTCAGATCAGAATCCCAGGAATCAGAATCCTGTGCCCAGGTGCCACCAAGATCATTCGATACGGCCCCGTAGTTTGCATGGTTGACATTAGGTAAATCACGGAATGACACCGTCTTGTCGACAAAGTTGTAGACCATGGCCTTATCACAAACTGCGGAACCTATCGCGGGATAAGCCAGGTATATTTCGTTCAGAAAAGGATTCTTGAATACGAATACATTGCTGCGGCTATTGACGTCAATATTCTGAAAGAAAAATCTGCGCGTTTGTTTATCCAATACCGAGCTCGCTGTTTGTCCGTCATGGACGATCACGTCAGAACCAGTCACCACAAAATGCCAGCCATCAAATTCCACAGCACAATTGCGGTTAAGCATACCCGACATGCCCAAGATTTTGGAAAAACGGAACATTGATTGCGCGCCGACAAAGTCCATGCGATGAGTAGAGTTTTCCGTATAGATAATAAAAGAATCGCGTAAAGGCAAGCCATCGACAACAGGGCTGTTTGCTTCTGCCAGATCAACTTCGCCCGCATCCTTGGTCGCATCTGCAGCATCCCAACTCGCTGGGAAAGCACCTGGATCAGCAGGATGTGACCATTTCACCAGAAACGGTTTATTCGTACCGGCAACAGTCAGGTTCATCGCGACCAGAAAATTTTTATACGCCCGCAATGATTTGCAATAAGTGTTTGCTGGCCAGTTAGGCAAGTCAACAAACTTATTTGCCACATTCAAATCCCATGACATCGGAACTTTTGATACGTCGCCAACATTTAATATTGGCAGACCTGAAAGCAAAGCATGAGTCCATTGATTCACTACACCCGTGCGGGGTGCTGCATGTGTAATGTCTGTATGTGTAACCACGCCACCAGAATAAGTAACTGCATGCGACTTGGCTGCACTCATGTACAACCAGTAGCGGTTACCAGAGATCGTCAATGGCAGCACATATTGCGGCACGACAGTTGGTGAGTTATATACTTCGCCATGGCCATAAAACTGGTAAGCATAGCCATCAAGAAAGCGAATATTGCGCACATCTGTCCAGGCATTGACCGGGATCTCATGCTGGGACAAATCCTTATTCACACCAAATTGCCCCACATTTTGTATTTTAACGAGAGCCATATGCGCTTAATAAGCCGTAACGGTTTTGATTGCTGTTAGTAGGTTGTTGCTGTGTAAAACCCTGATTGAGCAATCCCATTGGTTGCTGAAAATTGCTCTGCGACCCCTGGTTTTGTATACCGTAGGGATTTTGTTGATATTGTGAAAATGGGCTTTGAAAATTATTACTCTGGCCGCTATATAAATAGGGATTCGATTGCCCCGATTGGGTTTGCCAGTTGCCAGCTTGCCCTTCATTACCCCAGTAAGCCTGTGCTCTCGGCTGATCAGGGCTGCCCCAATTCATGTTAACAGACTTGCTATAGGCGTTTGCTTGCTGAAACGGTTGTATGTAAGGATTCTGCTGCTGTTGTTGTACCACTGGCACTTGCGGCGGATTTACGGGAGCATCAAACCCGGCCATACCATATGCCTGGCGCTGATTAAACAACTGCTGCTGGGCATTATTGTATGCGCCATTATTGTACGCTTTTGCATACGTCTGACGCTGTTCGTCAATCCCGCCCAATTGCTGCAATTGCTGGGGTGTCAGCTGAGACATTTGCTGTTTCAGGTAATCTTGCTGGGCCGGATTCATGGACTGCGCTTCAGCAATCCGCCGTTGCATGTCAATCAAAGGATCGCTGGAGTACATACCAGACGATTGAACACTATCGAATGGTTTCGCCGCCATCTGTTTTTGGCGGTTTGCGGCAGCGGTTGCCAATTCGGATTGCATACGAAGTGCGGCAAGTTTTTGTTCATAATCTGGCCTGGCACTAGCACCAGGCATGCCAAGTTCGCCGGCCTGATACGGACCACCAACATTTCCTAGCGCCGCCATCCTCGCATTCTGGGCAGCCAGATATTCAGCCGTTGGCATTCCATTAGCTGTGCCCGCAGCCTTTGTATCTGCCAATGCACTAGTTTCAGTACTTTGAATATTGCCAGAGCCCACCCCCTTACCATTAGTAAGATTTTGTGCAGCTGCGACCAAAAATGCATTGTGAGATACATCATAGCCTTTGTTTTTTATTTCGTTATTCCAATAATCAATTCCTGCCTGATCACCAATCCGGCCGAATGGGGTATACCAGTCGGCTGACTTATTAGTAAAGTTCTGACCTGAAATACTATCCGCGCCAACAACTTTACCACTTGCCATATTTTGTGCCGTCGCAGTAAGAAAATTACTATATGCAGTGTCATACCCCTTACTGGCAATTTCTTTATCCCAGTAATCCATACCAGCCTGGTCACCAACTCTTCCAAATGGTTTATACCAATCAGATGATTTGTTAACGCTTAGTTGATTGGCAGATTTAGTGGGGTCACTACCAATTTCAGCAATATTATTTTGTGCCATGACAGTATTTATCCTTTCGATTTAGTAAATACCCGACCATCCCAATGATCACCTATTGATACCGTATCGTCACAGAGGATGTAGCCTTCTACCATGCCCAAAACGATGTTCACCACTATGTTATTTTCAATTTCTGCGCTTTTCATGTTCACCACCAGTAAATAACTACCAAACCATCGCCACCTTTGCCAGAAGTGCCGGAGTCAGTTCCACCTCCGCCACCGGATGGGAAGCCGCCGTCGGTAGCATTTCCACCAGAAGTCCCTGGCGACTTACCCCCTGATCCCGCGCCCCCCATAAGAGCATGCAGAATTCCATCAATTGCAGCACCAACCACCTGTCCCGAATACACACCCGATTTACCCCCCGTTCCTCCACACCACCCACTCGCTCCGCCACCACCAGCGAATAAACTTGCCCCAGCATTGCCATAATAATTTCCGAAGCCTCCTCCCGCACCACCCCAAACTGCGCTTCCTCCTACACTCATTCCGTCGGAGTTAGCGCCACCATATTCACTTGAGGCATTAACATTCAGATTTGAAATCGGAACGTTACTACTGCGAATATTTGGTCCTCCACCCAAACCATTTGCATTGCCAGGCCCTGCTATACCTCCTCCTCCTCCTCCATATGAGGAGCTACCAGCACCTCCCCCATATGCTTCGATTAAAAATCCCAATATTAATGAACCAAAAGCAGATTTCCCTCCTGTACTTCCAACACCTACGCCACCTGTTACAGCTCCGCCCCCTGCACCGACAATCACTGGCACCACAGTCCCAGGTTTCATCAATTGCGCCGGAATCATAGACCTATGCCTTGCCCCACCACCGCCTCCAGAAGCATAAGTTGCGACACTCGCGCCACTACCGCCGGCACCAAATACATCAACTAAATAATAGTTAGCCAGAGGCACTTGAAAATTTCCAGATACTTTAAACACTTGAAAACCTGCACCGCGTGGTGCTGCTCCAACGAAACCCGTAAACCCAGTCATAATTAGTAATCCCCCGTGTGCACACGTACACGCCAACCTGCGGTTACCGCCGTTCCGATTGCGGCATACAATATATATCCTGCTGGAATAGCGCGATTAACAGGAATCGCGACCTTCGTCTGAGCTGAGATTTCAGTTAAAGTCGTAGCCGGTAAATTCACTTCTTCCCAAAGTATATTATTTGTAGCTGCGGTGGTCGTAGAACCATTATTCAGAAATATGCGTAAAACTGACGCTGTATTCGTACCAATAGGAAGCGCCTCTACGCTTTCAACGAACGCACCATTGAGACCTGCAGGCGCGGAAATTTGTGTCACCGTACCAGTGCCATCTTTTGCGGTATTAGCTGCAGTGATCACAGGTGGCATCGTCGCCGGAAATTTTGGCGTCAATGGAAATATAGGTTTTTGATTCGCGGCCATCCGACCTCTTTAAAAATTATTGTATAAATACAGATCACTGCCGACCGAGCCTGCATCCCCCCAAAAAGCGGTACTGCCATCACTTAAAATAGTCTGACCTGTAGTCGTTACACTTTGCCCAGGTAAAACGGCAGAAAAGACCAATCCATCTGCATACATTTTGCTAACCGCATGAGCAGCAGAAATTGGGGTCGCAACGCTAAGCACCGCAGATGAAAAATCATGCGCACCAGCATAGTTTTCACCAGATTTATTCGCCTTGGAATTCATACTTGCGCCAGACAAAGCTCCACCCACGTCCAAAGAACCACTCACAATCTGATTACCACTCAACGTCAAATTCCCCGTCAAAGTCTGATTCCCAGTCCTCAGCAAAGTCTCCGATCCAGCAATGATGACGAAATTTGTACCGTCATACATCAACAACAGTGGCTGATTAGCGACGATGTCGCCAGCAGTAGGGTCAGCGCCCAGCAAGGTCTTGACCGGCTTCGCGCCTAGACTTGAAACATTCACTGTCAAAGCACCTGTGCCAGCATTGACTGGCCTATACAAGAGCAGCAAGCCAGTCGTATAAGCGAGCAAAGCCGTAACCGGATTCAATACATGTGCCGCAGCAGTACCTGTATCTGCAGCGGTTACAATCACCGCACCAGTAAAGCCAGCGAAGCATTCCTTCAATACGGTTTTTAACATGCGGATATGGTCATCGCCCTGGGATTTAGGGTCAGATGCCGTTGGATTTGTGATCGTCAGATCATTGATATAGTTTGCAGTTTCCAATGCCATTATTTAGCCCTCACTTGCATGGTTGAACCTGAATACCAGTCTATGGAATTGATGGCATCCACACTTTGCAGATACAGTTTTTCAAAGGTAGGAATACGCGCATCATTCATGATGAAAGGCTGGGCTGCGCATAAAGCAGCGTACAGATAGACATTAGGAAAAGCAGCCAGCAACCAGTTCGTCGTATTGATAGTTGTTAGCGCCGGTATGCGCTGCTGATAAGTCAATTCCAGTTGATAAACTGTATCTGGTATAGGCGCCAGTTGCAGTTGCTGGCCAATGACAGAAAATGCCACCGGCTTGCCAGTCGCTGCACCGGCGTGATCAGCACTGAGTTGATCTGGTGAGGCATAACGCAATACTGTTAAGGGGTCGCTACGCAAGATCAGCCGTCTCATTTCCAGCATATCAAGCGGTAAATTCACATAGGCATTACCAGCTATTGTCTGTAAATTGCTGCGTATATCCATGGGCCGAGCCACGATGTCCGACGACATTTTGGCTTCAGCCAGGGCAATAAAATCAGCAATAAACGGCGTCAGATCAGTACGATGTAACCAGCTACTTACTGCGTTTTGCAAGCTTGCATAATCAGTGATGGCGCTCATACCTGGCCTCTCCATACACGAAAGGCAGACAGGGCTGGATCTGCCAGCATGCTCTTTACATGCACGGCTTCCGCCATGAACTCCTGGAAGCTGATGCCTTTATCGTTCAGATATTTCTCTACTATCACCATGGGAAAAGACGCTGCATGCCGCATGTCATTCGAACCATGCCTTCCTTCCTTATGCAAAGCTTGGGTGTGCTCAGCAATGGCCGTGCAATCCTGTACGCGCTCAAACGTGACATCACCACCTTCGACATGGATATTCGTCGTGACTGCCATTACATATTCTCCAACGGAGAAATCTGCACCACGCCCGCAGCAGCTACCTGTATCGCGGCTATCCTGTCATTACCGTTCACGCTCAGAATGACCGCATCGCCAGGCTGCACCTGCAAATCGGTGCTCAAAGCAGTCGCAGATGATTTGCCAAGGCGCACACAAGCTGGCGCGGTCGCAGCAATACGGATAAAGCGCGGTAATTCACCGCTGGACATTGTGGGAATAGTTGCAGATGCAGACGTGCCCGAAGTGGCAATTGCCACCCCGGTGGTCTGACTCGAAACGGTGATATATCCACCATTCATAAAACCTCCTGCGCTTCACAGCGTTTTAATTCAATTGAAAAAGGCGGGGCTTGCACCCGCCAGCTTTTTTATGCAGTCACAAAATCAGGCTGACTACATAATGCGACGTCAAGAATTACAAAACGTCGTAAATCGCACCATGCGCTTTCGGTGCGCGGCACTCCAGCGTGTATTCCACCACCAGTTCACGTTGCACTGCATCGCCTGTCGTTGCCAATTCGATAGTGCTGAACGGGCGCAGGTAAGCCAGTGCCAGTTTGTCAGCCTGCAAGACAAACACATCACGCGCCGCCTGGAAGCGGTTCGGTACCACTTTCAAAGAACCAAAGTCGGACACATAGACATCAATCGCCGCATACAGCTTGGCATCTTCCGACTTATCGAAACGTGTAGCATTGCCAGAAAATGTCGAGAAGGTCTGTTTCTGCGCCGGGCCGACCATGATGGTATCAGGCTCGCCACCAGCGCTATAGCATTTCTGCAAGACGTTCTTCAACTGTGCTTCAGTAAAAGCGCGCGGCGTACCAACAGTGCGGCCGGTATTGCCGGTATACGATGCCAAAGTACCTGCATTATTATCGACGTTATCAACCACCCAACCGACCAGACCACGCGCCTGACGAGGCGAAGTTGCAGCAAAGTCGAGTTGACACAGGGCCGACTCCATATCACGCTTCAACTCCAGCGAAGCCATGGACAACTGGTAAGCCAGTTCATCCTTGCGCCCCGCCGGGTTCATTGCTTGCTGGGTACCAGAGACAATCACTGTCTTCGATGCGATTTGCGTACGATTACTGAGCCGCACAGTCGGCGTCACACTCTTGGCCGTGGCATTGTCACCTTCTGCTTGCGCATTGGTAGTGACGGCACTGGCCAGGTCCTGCGTTTGCCATTCATGCAAAGTATTGCTGGCCTTTGCCTTGGCTGCCATGTTCATCAAAGGCGTGGTGGTGGGGGAAATGCGATAGATGATATCGCTGAGATCTTCCTTGTTACCGATTGCACTGGTCGTTACATAGGTATTGCTTGGTGCTGTCATAGATTTCTCCGGGGTCTCGCGACCTTAAATAAATTTTGCAAAAAGGGAAGCAGCGTCTTCAACTCTGCCGGATTTGGCAAGACGCTGCATGGCAGCCTGACGACCATCACCACAGGGCGATTCACCCACACCCGGCCTGACTACCTTTTGCGGTATGCTCGTCACACGTTTGGCCGCCGCATTGGCCTTGGACATCATTGCATCGTACAGCATGGCTTTACGGCCCAATAAGACTGCCTTGTGGTCGGCAATGCTGTCTACCAGTTGATGTTCAAAACCTTGTTCCAATAAATATCGGCGAATGGCGTTACTTTCGGCCTCAGCCTTTCTGCTGTCTTTCCAGTCCGGTAGCTTGGCAAGAAGTGCTTCTTGCTGCGTATGGAGCACAGATTCCAGATGCTGCGCCTGCTCTGCCTGGGCAATATGTGCCAGGCGTTGTTGTTGCTGAATATTTTTCTGGTAGGCTGCTTGTCTCCTTTGATAGAGGTGCTGCTGTTTCAGATATTCAGCGGGATTATTGTCCAGCAGATGTTCCCAGTCTATCTGCTGTTGCTGGTTCAAGGCTCCTTCGATTTGTGCCGCCATCTTTTGCAGATTGCTGGCATATTCCTGGCGCTCCTGGGTGGCCCTATGGATTTCAGCATCGGCAGCTTTGCGCTGCTCGGCAACTTCCATGGTCTTTCTGGTGTAGTCAGATTGACGCAAGCCATTCTTATAGGCATCTGCCAACTCTGCCTTGGACAAATTAACGGTCTTGCCATCCACTACGATGGTGACAGCCTCATCATCCCCGGCATACAAGTCCTGCTCTTCGTCCTCAATAACTGGCTCTGCAGACAAAGTATCGCTCCTGTCCCGTCGTCCACTCAAGTCATCCAGGATTTCCTTCTCCAAAGCCTGGGCGCTTTTTTCGTGTGCCAGCGGCTCCAAAAAAGCGCCTAAAGCTTGCGCTGCACCATCTACATTCAAAGCACTACTTGTGGGTTCAGTTACCTGATTATCCATATTCCATCTCCAATCAATGAATGGGACTTCCACCCATTCCCGACGCCTCGCGGCGTTAAGATTTATCCGGCAGAAAAGCCGCTACTGCGGCACATCCAGTGTGCCGGACCGCCACTAGACTTTGATAAGTTCACCACTATTGAGCTGATAAGCAGCCTCTCCACATGCCACCCTGACCCAGCCCTTGCCTGTCTGTATCATCTCCACCGTAGGGCGTGGATGAAAAGCCATTGCCACCGAATTCTTCCAGCCCTTGAAATCCTGCACGACCTTTACCAGCTCTTCAAACGATGCATCAGGCCTTGCTTGTGCTCCACTTCCAGTTGCGCCAGCTTGCCGGTTTCCAGTGTCGTATCCAGCTGGCTTTTGAGTTTCTTCAGCATGGCCAGATACATCCAGAGTTTTTCCCGCCCCTCGGCGTCGCGCGCTGGTGAGTTTTTCCATTTTTCCGTGACCTCGTTTTCTATGTCGGCAAATGCCTGCTGATAGGCTTCATTCTCCAGCACTTCCCTGGCGCGGCTGGCTGCATGTACGCGTTGTTCAAATGTGCTCATCATTTACCCCAGTCAATCCATCTGTCATTCCTGCAGTTAAACCGTTCATACAAGCATCCAGTTGCGGTCGTGGCTGCATCTTCGCTTCCGCAGCAATACGGGCAACCATCATCCTGGTTTCTGCTTCCAGTTGCGCTTTCCAGCGTTCAAACTCCATGCGTTGCTGCGCAAGTTGTGCATCCAGTTGTGCTTTATGCTGGCGTTCCTGCATATCATTCTGTGATTGCGCCTGCTGTTTTTGGGCTTCCAGTTGCAGTTCACGCTCACGCAGCATGGCTTCCTGCTGCAATTCGCGTTCGCGCATTTGCATGTCCATCAAGTGCTTTTCTTTGCTCGCCTGCATTTGCATCTGTGTCTTTTGCTGTTCGGCCTGCATCTGCATTTGCGCAGGATCAGGCGGTGGCGGCGGTGCCGGCGGATTTTTAGCTGGGTCGTTAAAAAACTTGTCGCCGTTCTTAAATCCCAGCAAGCGCGCCAGTTCAGAACTGGATTGATAAATCCCTTGCGAATTCGCTATTCCCAAAGGAAAGACCTTTTCCTGCTGCGCCAGCAAGGCCATCAGATGATTCACTTTCTGGTCTTTATTTCCCAGGCCTATGCCAACATTGATACTCACATCAAACTGATTGCGCCATTCACGCGGATCAATATCCACCCAGCCATTCGATAACCTGACCTGCGCTTTCTTGTCCTGATGCTGGCATATCAGTTTCAACACCAGCTTGAACAATTCAGTAAAACCTTCAGCAAAATTACGCGAGATCAAATCCAGGCGCATATCCGCCTTGTTGGTGATGATATTCATCCCCTGCGCAGTCTGATTCAAGCCATCAGAGTCATTACCCTGGCTATACCGTGTCCAGCCTGTCTTGTTTTCCAGGTCTTGCTGTATATACTCGAGCAAACCCATGGCTTCACCCGTATTGCCTTGCGCCTGGTCCAACCTGCCTACCGCGCCAGACTGTTTGATACGCACCACGCCACCTGGCCGTGAAGTTAGCAAATCATCCAGATTAACCTGGCCCTCCACGGCGTAATAGCGGCCATTGACGTTGAGATAAAGATTATCGAGTTGGCTGCGCAAGATGCTGGTCTTGGTCTTCTGGCTCTCCATCGCCAGATCGGCAATCGACAGACCAAAGAAGGTATGTGGCAATGGCACAGGTGTAATATCCACAAAGGGGATGAAATCGACCTCTTCATTATCAAGCAACTCATTACCCGCCACCGTCACTTTGCGCAATTCACTGATGCCATCACCGTCAAAATCACAACGTACATACGCTTCCGTGATCCATATCTTGCGCTGACTGTCATCGGCAGTCGTCACTTCATCCGACAGGTAGGCATTTTCATCATTCCAGCTCAATCGCTCAATGCGTTCCAGGTTTAACGCATGCCCCTGGTCTTCGCCACTGATATTGTCCACATTCTTGTAGCCCATAGATTTCAGCTCAGACACTGTCCTCTGCACCCTGTGCCCGACAAACTTGGCCGTCTGTATATCCTTGGCATTGCGAGCAATCAGAAATTCTTCAGGCGGTACATTGTCTATCTGTATCTTGCCACCAGTCTTCACACGTTTGCAGGTAATGTCGTAAAACATTTCAGGTGGCTGTGACTGGATTTGCTGTAGCTGCGCTTGCAACTGTTGCACAACTGGATTAACTTGCAAATTTGCTGACGGCATACCCGGCTGACCAGGCGGTTGGCCGGGTTGCTGAGCATTCACTTGCAGCGCCTGCTGCATTTGCTGGTTAATTTGCTCTACTACCTGCTGGCGCTGCTTCGCATCATCCTCATCCGGATATGCCTGCTGGGCTATCACTTCAATTTCAGAATCATCAAGGATTTGCGCCAACTCTATCTGGCTCAAACCTTTGTATTCTTCTTTCGCCTCTTCAAAGCGAGTGTCCCACCACACTTTTACAATGCCATTTTTCTGCAGCAAGGCATCCTTCATCCACACATAAGCTATCTTGTGACCATTGTTCTTTTTAAAGAAAAGGTAATTGATATACTCAGTCGCCGCCTTCGCCCTGGCTTCATCGTCCGGGTTTTGCGGTTCAAACTCCACAATGGAATCACCACCGCAAAACGTCACCATCAATTGCGGCAACATCGACTCTATCGTGTCACGCACATCAGTAGAAACCACCGATGAACGGCCATCCACCTCTGGTGGTGACAAATCACCCACCGCCAGGCCCAGATAATAATATTCCGCCTTTTGTCTGGCTTGCGACAAACGCGAAGATGAATAACCCAGGCTCTGGCGCATTTCTGTCTGCACCAGTGCTTTCAATTCGTCTTGAGATAAAGCTTTAGCCATTCCATCCTCTATGCATAAGTAAATTTAGGGTAAGTCAGTTTGCCGCCCCATTCCTCGTTTGACATCGTTTCTGCATTGATGCAGATATAGCGCAGGTTATCTGCACCATGGCTGAACTCATCATGCAATGGCGCGCCCGCCTCATTCGTGCTTTGGTTGATCACCCGTCGATAACGCTTGACGCATTCAATCAGGCGCGTAGTTTTGTCCGCATCAAACCACAAGCGTCCAAATGTCATGCGCGTCAGGCGTATGCCATCTTCCACACTCATACTCGGTGTGATTGCCACATCCCAGCCCAGAGCGGTCATAATTTCTTCGGCACTCTTGCCGGTCTTGAAGTCCTTGTTGCGACCATCGTGAGGTAAAAATAATTTTCCCCAGTTCATATTCTTTTGCTTCAACAAGGCCGAGTAATAATCCAGAGTCTGATGGGCGTCTTCCAGATATTCAATTACCCGCAATTCTGAACTTTGTCTTTGCACCAGGCTGATCGCCATCGCATCATTCCAGCCCAGATCAACCACCACATGCACTTTCAGTATGGGGTCATATGGCACACGACAAATCCTGCCCTGTGCGCCAGCAACTTCATGGTAATAAATCGCGCCACTGACTGCAGGTTTACATTCGCCATCCCAGATATTTTTATAAGCTTCAGGCTCACGCTGCATGCAGGTTTGCCTTTCTCTTTCCAGCACTTCAGGGAACCAGGGGTTATCACGCCAGTTCATCAAGATTGAGACGCAATCATGCGGTGGTCTTGCGACAAAACGCTGATGGGTAGGATCAGTTTCCAGTTCAGGGTTATAAGTCACCCAGATTTCTGAGCCTGCTGTACGTATCGTCGGTATTAAAATACTCCATGACCTGTCCGATACACTTTGCCCTTTCTCTATCCACACTTTGGTACAACCTTCAAAAGACTTGATACTGTCAGCCGTCTGGTCCGACAAACCGCTGAAATAAAAACGCGTGCCATTCATGCCGCGAATTTCTGATTCATACACCTGGTAGAAATGATTCAAGCCTAGCGCTGCAATCTGGTCACGCAATAACTGATGCACAGATTGCTTGATCGATTTCTGCAATTCGCGTGCGCATAAAATCCGCTCCACATTCTGCACGCCCAACAACAACAAGGCGCGGGCAAAGCCCCAGGACTTGCCACTGCCGCGCCCACCACGCGCCACCTTGTAACGCGCTGGCTGGAATAAAAATTCCAGCTTTTCAGGAAACTCGCATTCAATCTGCATTCGGCTTGACCAGTTTGATGGCGATATCGCTAATCAGATGTTCGCCATTTTCACCTGCACCATTCACTTGCAGGGGTAAAATCTTCAGATACAACACTGTCCAGAAGGCTTTTTCATTGGTCGGGTCTTCTCTTGCCCACTGCGCCAGGCGCAATGCGCCACCTAGTTCTTCACCCGCTTTGGCAATCGCATCCCTGACCGTCAATGTAGATTGACTGACTGTTTTCTTAGGCCGTCCGCGCGTCTTGGCAGCTGGCTTGACCGCCATCTCAGATACAGCAGCAGCTTTCACAATTTTGCTTTCACTCATCTATTTTCAGGACGCCTTGCGGCTTGTCCTACTCCAGGTTATCAGCATAGCCCCGTACGGGAATCATGGGCAGCGCATCTGCACGGGCTGCATAGACCGCAATTGCAGGCGCACATTCCCATGATTCCCGTCAACGCCCAAAAAGATTTACCTGTCTGCTGTTTCGCGTTCAGTATGGTCAGCACTATGTGATAGGGTGATACGCTTGCAATCACAAACAGGTAAAAGCCTGAGCGCCAGCACAAGCATGTCGTGCGGCGCAATTCTGTCAATTTTCTGCATTCATCGACAAGATTCATTAACAAAATTTGCGAACAAAAATTCGTGAACAAAACGCAGAAAACAAAAAGCCCCGCTGCTTTACAGTAGCGGGGCCAGATCAACTCTAACAAATCAAATTCTTCAGGACGCAAATCGCCCTGAACAGAACTATACACTGATTATATAATCAGTGCAAATATTTCTTAAGCTCCAGCATTCACAGGAAAATTCTCTGAAAACACAGTGCTAAAGTTTAAGAATAATCCATAGCCTCAAAACCAAAAACCCCACTTTTTCCAAAGCAGGGTTCGTGGTTTTTATCTGAGGGATACTACAATATGGCAACAGGACGCAGCTCGCCCTGAACAACACTATATACTGATTATTTAATCAGTGCAAATTTTTCTTATTAAGTTAAAGTACGCAAATGCAGCAAGAAAACAACATCTGAATTCAGCCTCGCACACGTATTAACAAAAATAAAATAATCAATAAAAACAAGGTCTTAAAAACAAAAACCCCACTTTTCACAAAGCAGGGTCCGTGGTTTTTATCTGAGGGATACTACAGTAAGACAATAGAGCGCAACTCTCCCTGAACAACACTATACACTGATTATTTAATCAGCACAAATTTTTCTTAAGCTTATTTTTCATGCCTATTCTCTCTATAAAAACAACTGGTGACGCAAGGAACTAAACCTGATTTGGCACACAAGCAAGCATGTAGACAAAGCGCAAATTCGTTCAGATGAATAAAATCACAATGACTTGCTTTCGGTCATATAATTATTCAAAGCAAATTTTTCGCTGTGAGGTGTTCACCATGGGGAGCCAGGTATTTTGCCCACATCGTCCTTGAACAATGTCTCCTCTCTGCTCGTGAGGAATCTGCTACTGGCCTTCGTCTATATCCTATTTGGACGTATCGCCCTGTTGCTGGCGATTCCTCCCGGCTATGCCATTGCCGTCTTTCCACCGTCGGGCATTGCTGTCACCGCCGTGTTAACAGGCGGGTACCGTCTGCTGCCTGGCATAGCCCTGGGTTCATGTATCTTCAATCTGTGGATAGGCTGGGAAAGCCAGAGTCAATTGACGCTCGCAAATAGCGGCTTGGCCTTGCTGGTTGCCACAGGTGCCATGCTGCAAGCCATGTACAGCGCTTATCTGCTGAAACGCTACGTCGGCTATCCGGCATCGCTTGATGACGAACGCCATGTTGCCCTCTTCCTATTGCTGGCTGGGCCAGTTGGTTGTCTCGTCAATGCCAGTGTTGGCATCTTCTCCCTGTTCA
Source organism: Undibacterium sp. Ji42W (assembly GCF_049340405.1). Lineage (NCBI taxonomy): Bacteria > Pseudomonadati > Pseudomonadota > Betaproteobacteria > Burkholderiales > Oxalobacteraceae > Undibacterium > Undibacterium sp. Ji42W. The sequence goes on along the minus strand of NZ_JBMPOV010000007.1, from coordinate 366,912 downwards.
CCCTGGGTCTGCTGTCGGCAGCAGACATGTTTGGCAACTGGCTTACATGGTGGGTCGGCGACATTCTTGGCGTTCTCATTGTCGCCCCCTTGGTGATGATACTGGCGGGCCATCCACGCACTATCTGGAAGTCGCGCCGTTTTAATGTAGGTGTGCCTTTATTACTGACACTGTCGGTTGTCGTTTCTATTTTTTTGTATGTACGCGAATCAGAATCCGACCGACAAAAACAGGAATTTGAAACCGAGGCCAGCCGTATGGTACAAGCCATACAGCAACGCTTCGATTTACAGAGTGAATTACTGCGCAATCTGGAACGCTTCTTTGCCAGCACTGATCATGTCTCCAGAACAGATTTCCAGAGCTTTGTTGGCTCCACACTGCAAAGAGAAAGCACGATCATCGCAGTCGATTGGGCCCCTATGGTCATGCACAGCGACAGATCAAGTTTTGAAACCAGGCTGAGAAAAGAAAGCGATACCTCCTTCATTATTAAACAACGCAGCGATCAAGGGCCATTCGCACCTGCCAGTGCGCGTGAATTTTATCTGCCTGTTGAATTTGTCGAACCTTACCTGGCCAATAAACCGGCCCTTGGTTTTGACCTGTTTTCTGAACCAGGCCGACGGGTCGCCATAGAAAGAGCACGCGACACCGGCCAGATGAGCACCAGCTCCACCGTCAGCATCATCAATACAGACAGGGCAAAAAATGTCACCGGCAGCCTGATTTTTGCACCTGTGTATATGCGCCATCTCCCCATCTCCACCATGGAACAAAGACGTACAGCATTTCGCGGCGTTGTGCTCAGCGTGTTGCAGGTAGATGACCTGATACGGCATGTATTTACTGAAGATATACGCAAACAGATCCAGTTCCGTCTGCGTGACCTCAACAGCGCCACTGGCAAGGGCGATGTCTATGACACTCTGGAAAAGATTCAGACAAGCACGTCATTCCGCAGCATCATTCGGTTCGGCGACCATGAATTTGAATTCAGCGCCCAGCCGTCTCCTGCCTATTGGCAACTGCATCATTCCTGGTCAGCCTGGGCCACTCTGATAGGCGGCCTGTTCTTTACCAGCCTCGTCAGCGTGTATCTACTGGTCGTCAGCGGCAATGCCTATCATATCGAACATAAGGTCACACAACGCACGCTGGAACTTCAAGCCAGTAAAGAAGAGTTGATACGCAGTGGCCTGCTCTTGCAAACCGTCATGGAAGGGACCAAATCCTATATCCATGTGCGCGACCTTGATGGCCGCTACCTCTACATCAACAAGGAATATGAAACAGTTTTCCAGATGAAGCGCGAGCAATTGATAGGCCAGACCATAGAAGACGTTTTCCCACCTGATCTCGCCAGAAAATACCGCAGCGCCGAACAAACCGTCATCGCCACCAAGACCGCCTTGCGTACTGAAGCCATGGTGCAGCAAAAAGATGGCATGCACACTTATCTCGTCGTACGCTCCCCACTCATCAATTCTGAGGGCAAAGTCTTCGGCGCCTGCGGTGTCGGTACCGACATCACCCAGCGCAAGCGTGATGAAGTTGCCCAATATGAAAACCTCATGCTGTTACAAGCCGTTATGGACAGCACAGCATCAGCGGTCTGCCTGCGCGACAAAAATGGCAACTATCTCTATGCCAACAAAGAATATGACAGACTCTTCAAACCTGCCAACATCCCCAGCCTGATAGGCACCAGCGTCTTCTATTTATTCTCCAGAGAAAAAGCAGAGCAATACATGCGCATGTCTGACGAAGTAATACGTGATGGCCATACACTGCGCACGGAAATCGCAATAACTGCCGGTGGCATTAACACTACGCACATCCTCATGCTCACACCCTTGCGCAATGAGTCAGGCGAAATTTATGGTGTATGCACCGTGGGTACCGATATTAGCCAACGCAAGCAGTCAGAAGAAGCCATACTCGCCCTGAATGCGCAACTAGCTGCCACCACTGCCCTGCAAAACGCCATACTCGACAGCGCCAATTTCTCCATCATCGCCACCGACACCATCGGCCTGATACAAGTCTGGAGCAAAGGCGCAGAACTTATGCTCGGCTACCATGCTGCAGAAATGATAGGCCAGCAAACCCCTGTCTGCCTGCATGAACCTGCTGAGCTGAGCAACCGCGCCGCCAGGCTCGGCCAGGAATTTGATACCCAGGTAGATGCCGGGTTTGCTGTCTTTGCCCTGCGTGCCTTGCATGGCATCGCCGACGAAAGCGAATGGACTTACAAACGCAAAGATGGCAGCCATCTGCCTGTCATGCTTTCAGTCACCACTCTCAGAGACAACGAGGGAGAGATATCCGGCTTCCTCAATATTGCCTACGACATCACCGAGCGCAAAAAAGTCGAAGTCATGAAAAATGAATTCATCTCCACCGTTTCGCATGAATTGCGTACCCCGCTGACATCCATACGCGGCGCACTGGGTTTGCTGATGGGTGGCGCACTCGGTAAAATGCCAGAGAGTGCAGAAAAAATCCTCGACATCGCCACCAAGAATTGCCAGCGCCTGGTCAGGATGATCAATGACATTCTCGATGTCGAAAAAATAGAATCAGGCAAGATGGAATTCAATTTCGCCAGACTGCATCTGGTCCCCGTAGTAGAACAAGCCATCGCTTCTACAGCAGCTTATGCAGAACAACACCAGGTCAGTTTCAGACTGCAGACAGAAATTGAAGGCGAAGACGCCGACATCGTCAGGATAGATACTGACCGCATCACCCAGGTACTCATCAACCTGCTCTCCAATGCCGCCAAATTTTCGCCCCAGGGTGCGACTGTCGATGTGCTGGCGACTTCACAAACCGGACAATTGCGTGTCGCTATCATCGACCAAGGCATAGGCATAGCGGATGAATTCCGTGAGCGAATCTTCCAGAAATTTGCCCAAGCGATTTCTTCCGACTTCAACAAGAAAAGCGGTACCGGCCTGGGTCTGAGTATTTCCAAGGCCATCATAGAACATCATGGCGGGCAAATCGGTTTTACCAGTGTTATCGGCCAGGGTAGTGAATTTTTCTTTACTCTGCCTGTAGATATTGAAACCGCGAGTCAACAAAAAGAAAATCAAGCATGATTAAAATATCGACCCGGTGACTGCCCCAAATAACGCTTGAACATCGCAATAAAATTATCAGGCGTTGCATAACCCAAGGCATCTGCAACTGTGGTTATGGCATCGCCAGCAGCCAGGCGTTCAAACGCGCACAAGAGTTGCACCTGCTGACGCCACCTTTCTGGTCAGGACAAATATGCACACCGTGCTTATTGTTTACTCACGTACCGACTATCAAGCACCGTCATCAATTAAAAAGTGTCAGCACTTAGTGACAGCCAAAAACGACACAGTGATTCGACATGATATCGCTGATACTCACCTGCCTAATCAGGCCGCGGTGAGAATTCGAGTATGAAATTTTTTTCCCATCGTTGACGCTAGTTAATTTCCGTTCCGCAATCCTCCTGTTCCAACTTTGACTGCGGCCATCAAACATATCTGGAGAAAATGAGTTAATCAAAGTGTCTTTGTCTACCGTGAATGTGCCAGCGGAGCAACTTGGATCATAGTCTCCAACATGCGGCGCACGACCACGCTTAGCAAGCCCCCAGAGATCGTCGGTAACAGTTTCTGTGAAAGCTCAAAAATCAAACGGGTGATCGCGGTAACAGCTAATCCAATCGCCATTGGCGTAGTAGCGCATGTAATGAAAACGAACACCATGCATGCGCACACCAGCATGCCACTCCTCCCATTCTCGAACGCCAGAAGCATAAAAACCATCAAATAAAACTAATGCACTCACTATCGGCGTCTTGCAGAACTTGAACCAAAACATTATTGAGTCCTGAGCTTATAAAGTGCAGTTAATAGAGATTCATTGCATGGAGACTCAATAGCTTGAGTACGCTTAGATTCTATATCGCTCTGTCACCACAGTATGAGAGGTGTATCAGGCAGATGCAAAAGAACGCAGCAGAATCTGGGAAAAAGAATAACAAATAAAACTTCAAATGCACTTGCGACTGAGAATGATTCTCATTTATAATAAAATCGATTAAAATATATTAGCCGTAAAAACTCCCCTTTTTACGGTGCTCCCAGCCTCAAGCACGGTGCAATGAACGTGCGGGCTAGGGAGTTGACCATGATACGCACAAGCCAGTCGCCGCTAGCCAGTGTTCAATTTTTCTAATTATTAGGAAACACGATGCTAAGCAAGACGCAAATCGCCTTGGCGCTGGGTATGGCATGGGGCATGGCTCCGGCAACTACTTTTGCACAAACTCCAGGCCCGGTCCCACCAACAGAAGCTACTACCCTCAAAGATATTACTGTCACCTCTACGCGTACCGCCAGGACAGTCGATAGTGTGCCAAATACAGTCACCGTCATCCCTGCTGCCAGGATAGAGCAAGAAGGTGGCCGCGATATCAAGGACCTGTTCCGCAATGAACTCGATATCAGCGTGCGTGCTGCCCCTACCCGCTTTACGGCGGCTGGCAGCTCCACTGGTCGCCCAGGCAATGAAGGCATCAATATCCGCGGTCTGGAAGGTAACCAGGTCTTGATGCTGGTCGATGGTACGCGTGTACCGGGTAGTTTTTCGTTTGGCGCATTTGCAACAGGCCGTGGTGATTTCCTTGAACTTGATGGCATCAAGGCAGTAGAAATTTTGCGTGGCCCAACCTCCACACAGTTCGGTAGCGATGGTCTGGCTGGCGCAGTCAGCTTCCGCACGCTGGACCCATCTGATTTGCTCAAAAAAGGTCAGTCTTTTGGTGGCTTCGTGCGTTCTGGCTATGCCACAGTCGATCGCTCATGGCGCAATACTGCCGCCATCGCTGGCGACAATGGTAGCTGGCAAGGCCTGCTGCTGGTCAGCGACCGCCGTGGTCATGAAACAGAAAACCGTGCAGACAATGACGCAAAAAATGTCAACCGCACCAAACCAAATCCCGTTGATTTCAATGCCCAATACCTGCTGGGTAAAGCAATCTTCAACATCGATGGTAACCAGCAAATCGAAGCCAGCGTAGAAGCACAAAAACGCACGCAAGATACTGAAGTCTATTCTGCCCGTGCCGTCCCGCCACTGGTTTCGACCAGCACACTGGACCTTGATACTCGCGACAAGGTAGAACGCAATAAACTCAGCCTGGCACACCGCTATAAAAACCTGAATTCCAGCTGGTTACACAATGCCGAGACACGCCTGTACTGGCAAGATGCCAAGGTCAGTCAATACTCTGCTGAAGACAGAAACACCGCTGCTGACCGCACCCGCGACAACCACTACAACACCAGGATCATCGGCCTGTCCAACATCATGGAAAGCAATTTCTCCGGTGCTGTTGAACAAAAACTCAGCTATGGCTTTGACTGGAACCGCACAGAAGTCACTGGCCTGCGCGATGGTACGGTAGCGCCGTTTGGCGAAACTTTCCCTGCCAAGCCTTTCCCGGATACGACTTACACAGTCACAGGCGCCTTCATCCAGGATGAAATTGAAGCAGGCAAACTGAGCATCATCCCCAGCCTGCGTTATGACCATTACAAACTTGCTCCATCCAGTGCAGGCTACACAGGCGGCGCAGTCGCCACCCTTTCTGACAGTGCAGTTACACCACGCCTGGGCCTGGTATGGCAACTCAACGCTGCGTTTGCACCTTATGCACAATTCGCCAAGGGCTTCCGCGCACCGACACCAGACCAGGTCAATAATGGTTTCACCAACCTGGCATCCGGCTACACCAGCATAGGCAATTCACAACTGAAAGCAGAACGTGCTGACAGTGTTGAGATTGGCTTCCGTGGCAAGGTGCAGGGTTTGCGTTATTCCTTCGCCGCATTCGACAATAGTTACAAAGACTTCATCAGCCAGCAGGTAGTGCGTGGCACAGGCACCGCAGTTGACCCACTGGTATTCCAGTACATCAACCTGGCCAAGGCGCAAATCCGTGGTGCAGAAGCCCGTGCAGAATGGCAAATCGACAGTAACTGGCAAGCCACTGCCGGCGTCTCCTACACCAAGGGCGACAGCGAAGTTGCAGGAGTCAAAACACCGCTCGATACCATCAACCCGATGAAATTCCTGGCAGGCGTGCGCTATGACACCGCAGCCTGGGGTGCGCGTGCGCAATTCCAGCATCATCAAGGCAAGCAGCTCGACAGAATCGCACCAGCAGCGACAACACAGTTTGCACCAGGTTCTTACCACATCGTTGATCTGGGTGTGTACTGGAAGCCCACGCAAAACCTGACAGTCAATGCCAACCTCAACAATGTCTTTGATACCAAATACTGGGCCTGGTCTGATGTACGCGGTCTGGCTGACAACACCAACGTCAAAGATGCTTACACCGCCCCTGGCAGGAATGCCCAGGTATCAGTTCGTTACGACTTTTAAAAAGGAATCGTCATGCCAGCCCAACATTTGAACCCGCAGCAAAATGCGAATGTACGTGAAGAATTCGCCAGCATGCGCCGCGAGAAAAAAGCCAGACATCGTGACATCGCCGAAATTCTGGAGATCAGCGAAGGCGAGCTGATCGCCGCTCACGCAGGCATAGCAGCCATAGAAAGCAACTGCCTGCTGCGTGCCACCTGCCTGCGCGCAGAGTGGCCAGAAATTATCGCCGCGGTAGAAAGCCTGGGTGAAGTCATGGCCCTGACACGCAATCCTTCCTGCGTCCATGAAAAAACGGGCAGCTACAGCAACATCAGCCACAATCACCATGTCGGCCTGGTGCTGGCAGGTGAAATCGATTTGCGGATTTTTTATCAGCAATGGGCGTTTGGCTTTGCCGTCATTGAGCAAACAGGAAGCGGCGAAGAGCGCAGCGAGCAAAAAAGCCTGCAATTCTATGATGCCACCGGCACTGCCATCCACAAGATCTTCATCAAGCCACAAAGCAATGTAGAAGCGTATGAAGCCCTGGTCGCCAGCTTTGCTGCTGTTGAACAGCAACCCGGTATACAAACAAAAGACGTGGCAGAAAAACTGCTGGAACTGGCTGACAAGGATATTGATGTCACCGGCTTCCGCCAGGCCTGGGCTTCGTTGCGTGATACCCATGAGTTCTTTGGCCTCATGAAAAAATTTGCCGTAACACGTACCCAGGCCCTGCGCCTGGCTGATGCACAGTTCGTCCAGCAGATTGATGTAAGCAGTTGCGAAGATCTGTTGCAGGCAGCCGCTGCCGAAGCAGTGCCCATCATGGTCTTTACCGGCAATGCCGGCATGATACAAATCCACTCCGGCCCGGTCAGCAAGATTGCCAAAATGGGCCCATGGGTAAATGTACTCGACCCACGCTTCAACCTGCATCTGCGTGAAGACCATATTGCCAGCGCCTGGGTCGTCAAAAAACCAACTACGGATGGCCTGGTCACTTCACTGGAATTATTTGACGCGGATGGTGAAACAATCGCCATGTTCTTTGGTGAACGCAAACCCGGTAAGCCAGAATTGTGCGAATGGCGTGCGCTGATCGACAACCTCTTGTCAGAAAGCCAGACATGCGCAGCCTGAATCCGCAAACTCAGCACAATCGCCTGCGCAGGCAGGTTTTGATACAACTGACGGGGTTAGCGGGTTTGGCTTCCTCCAGCCTGCTACCCCCCTTTGCCCGTGCTGCAAACAGCAAAGGCAAGCAACGCATCATCAGCGTAGGCGGAGCAATCACCGAGATCATCTTCGCCCTCAATGCCAGCAATGACCTGGTCGCCGTTGATACCACTTCCAACTTCCCTGAGAGCGTGCAAAAACTGCCTAACGTCGGTTATGCCCGCGCTCTATCGGCAGAAGGTGTACTGGCCCTGGCCCCTACCCAGATCATCGCCAGCGAAGATGCAGGCCCGCCTGCCGTGATACGCCAGTTGACATCGTCCGGCATCCCACTGGCTGTCTTGCCAGCGCATCACAAGTTTGAAGGCGTGCTCGACCGCATCAAGCAGATTGGTGAACTGACTGGCACACAAGCCCAGGCAGCTACCCTGATGCAAAGCCTGCAGCAAGAATGGACCAGGGTACGCTCACCGATAGAACAGCGCAAGGGCAAAGGCCCCAAAGCCGTGTTCATCCTCGCCCATGCACCTAACCAGATCATGGTGGCAGGTCGTGAAACCGCAGCGCATGCCGTACTCGAATATGCAGGTGCCAGCAATGCCCTGGCTGCGGCTAATGGCGGCAATAGTTTCAGCGGCTACAAACCTCTGACGCCAGAAGCCATGATCGCTGCCCAGCCCGACATCATTCTCGTGACTGACCAAGGCCTGAAAGCCTCGGGCGGCATAGGGTCTGTGTTGAAATTGCCGGGTGTGGAACAAACACCGGCAGGCCGCAAGCGCCGCGTGCTGTCACAAGAAGCCATGCTCATGCTGGGCTTTGGGCCACGTCTGCCATCTGCAATCAGCCAGCTGGACAGCGCCATCATCAAGGCCATGCAGGCATGAAAGCCTCAGTAGACGTGTCTGGTGAATTGCGAAAAGGTTTACACCAAGGTTTGCAGGCAAAGCTTTTTCAAGGCGGCAAGCCTGGCCTGCTGCTGGTGCTGGGTACATCCCTGCTTGCCGCTTTGCTGCTGAGTGTGCAATTCGGTGCCGTGCCTGTCACATTGCAAGATTGGCTAACCCTGCTTGATTTCAGCGACGACCAGACGCTGACAGGTAGCAGCTATGTCTTGTGGAATATCCGCCTGCCACGCGCCCTGTTTGCCTTGCTGGTGGGTGCAGCACTCGGCATGTCAGGTGCATTGACACAAGGCCTGTTCCGCAACCCACTGGCAGATCCCAATTTGCTCGGCATTACTGCCGGTGCGGCTGCGGCTGCGGGTTTGAGTATCGTTGTCCTGTCGGGCATGCATTTGCCTATTCCCATGTCCTGGCGGATGTGGATCTTGCCTGTCACTGCGTTCAGCGGTGCTCTACTGGTGTGTTTTGCACTCGATCGTGTCGCCCGCTGGATTTCACCTGGCTCCATCGTCGGCCTGCTGCTGACAGGCATTGCCCTCAATGCCCTGAGTGCCGCCGTGCTGGGTCTGTGTACTTACCTGGCAACAGACGAACAATTGCGCAACCTGAGTTTCTGGACCCTGGGTTCCCTGGCAGGCGCAAGCTGGCTGGCTACTGGCTTGCTGTTGATGCTACTGTTGCCAGCCTGGTGGTGGGTCAGGCGCATGATCAGTGCCATGAATGCCCTGGCCCTGGGTGAAGCTGCGGCTGCCCATGTCGGCATCGATGTACACCGTTTGCGTACCCAGGTCATTGTGCTGGTCGCGGTACTGACCGGGTTTGCAGTAGCCTGGTGCGGCATGATCGGCTTCATCAGCCTGGTCGCCCCGCATCTGGTGCGCACCATGGGTGGGCCAGATCAAAGACAGGTGATACCACGCTCCATGCTCATGGGTGGTTTGCTCTTACTCGTAGCTGACACTGTGGCACGCTGCATCGCCATCCCGGCTGAAGTACCGGTGGGCATTTTCACTGCCCTGCTGGGCAGCCCTTTCTTCCTGATCCTGCTGCGTAACGCGCGTGGTCGTTTAGCCTGAATCACATGGTTGAGAATCGCATCATGTTAATGAAAACCGCCCCACAACAGGGTTTGCTCCAGTTAGACGCCGCCTGCGCCAGGCTGGGCAAGAAAGACTTTGGGCCTTTTAACCTGGCTATAGGCAAGGCAGAAAAAATCGCCATCCTCGGCCCCAGCGGCGCAGGCAAATCCACGCTGCTGAAACTGCTGTCCCGTGAATTGAAAACCAGCAGCGGCAACATCGCTTTCCAGTCACGCCCGCTGACAAGCTGGTCCTTGAAGGAACTCAGCCGCCTGCGTGCCGTCCTGCCGCAAAACAGTGACGTGGCGTTTGGCCTGGAAACTGATCTCGTCATCAGCCTGGGCCGCGTCAGCCGTGCGCATGACCCTGAACTGTCCAACATCGTCAGGCAAGCAGCTGCCATGGCCCATGCAGCCCATTTGCTGGGCCGCCGCTTTGACAGCCTCTCTGGCGGCGAACAGGCGCGCATACAACTGGCGCGCATCTTTGCCCAACTGTGGGACCAGCGCGATGGCCTGATACTCGTCGACGAACCTCTGGCTGCACTCGACCCCGGCCTGCAATTTGACCTGCTCGCCAGCCTCGAAGAATATGCGACAGAACGCCAGCATGCCATCGTCGCCATCCTGCATGACATCAACCATGCTATGCAGGCATTCGAACGTCTGCTATTCGTCAAGAATGGCCAGCTCGTCGCTGACATTGCCAGCAACCGCGAAGCAGTACCGGCGCTGGAAGACTTATACGATATCGCCCTGACCTGCATGCACAATGAAGAAGGTGATTTGCTGGTCACTCCCTTGCGCGCCTCATCCCGCGCCAGGAAAAGCGTATACGAAAAAATGGATAAATGTAGCAATGCGTAAATTAAACTTATTCACAACCGCACTCGCTGCTTTGGTCGCAGCCAGCCTTTTATCAGCATGCGCAACCCAGGTTGACAAACCCGTCAGCGGCAGCAAGATATTGTTATTGGGCGAAGTCCACGACAACCCTGAAGGACATGCACACCGCTATGCCGATCTGCAAAAACTGGTCATTGCAGGCTGGCGCCCGGCCATCGCCATGGAACAGTTCGATCGTGAAAACCAGACCGAACTCACCCAGGCACATGCAAATTGTAGCGATGCAGACTGCATCATCAGCAAGGTCGGCAACAAGCGCTGGGAATGGCCGCATTATCGCCCCGTCATACAACTCGCCATCGATTACAAACTGCCGCTGTTGGCCGCCAACCTGTCCCGCAGCGATGCTGCCCGCGTCATGCGTGAAGGCTATGCTGCCGTGCTCGACAAGAACACCATTACCAGCTACAAGCTCGACCAGCCTTTACCGAGTGTGGTAGTCGATGGCCAGCGTGCTGCCATGGAAAGCGGTCATTGCGGCAAGATGCCAGACAATATCGTCCCCAGCATGGTCAGGGCACAAGTTGCGCGTGATGTCGTCATGGCCAAAATCGTCACTGAAAACGCCGACCGCGGCGTCGTCCTGCTGGCTGGCAATGGCCACGTCAGACGCGACCTCGGTGTGCCGGTATGGCTGCCCGCCAGCAAGCAAGCCAGCCTGCAAATCCATGGTTATGTAGAAACAGATGACAGTAAATCAGGAAGCGTATCCACTACATCCACTGCGTCCATCTATGACGTCAGCCATGTCGTCAAGACACATACCCGCCCCGATCCATGCCTGAGTGTTCAGGCACCTAAAAAGTCCAACTAAGATCCAACTTAAGCCTAGCGCAGAGGAACACATGAAACATCAGCCATCAGCCAACGCTTGCCAGCATCTCGGTCTGGCCTCAAGCAAAGTCGGCGAAGTCATGATCTGCCCTGAATGCGGGGTAGTCCACCTGTCGTTGAACCATGTGTCCCTGCGCTTTGATGTCGAGGCTTTCCGCGTCCTCGCCTACATGCTGGCAGAAGCGCAGTTGAACATAGAAAGCTATGATGCGCGCCTGCCAAAAACCCCGGAAGCACCTCACGTCACCGGCTTTGAAATAGCACCGGGTAAAAAAATGCACTAAGCAAATCATCAAGTAAGTTTATGCAACATCACTGGTCAGAAGTATCAAGAGGAGTACCGTATGTGTGAACATGACAAACATAGTATTGCATTAACACCAGAAACCACACCGGCAGGTTCACGCCGTCGCCGCATTTGGGATTTGACGCATGAATGCCATTGCCCCGTCGTCGGTGTCTGCATACCACTGACAACCTTGCGGCGCATCGTCAATAAGGCCATGAATGGTCAGGCCATAGCCGAAGACTATGAAATCCATGTTGGCGCGATTGCTGAGTGTGGCTGCCGCAACCGCCTGTCAGAAGCCATACAGCAAGAATTGGAACAGCGCTATGCCCGCACCATACAGGAATTCCGCGCGGCAAAGACAGTGGAAGCCGTCACCCGCCTGTGGCTGGCCGCCATCGACAAAGGTGATGTAGCGGGTGCCTTTTGGGCCGCACTGACACACCCGCGTTGCGACGCCGATTTGCAAGACGGTTTATGCCGTGACATGCACATGCTGCAGCACCAGGCCGGTGCCAGCGTACGCATAGATATCGCCCGCTTCAATGCCCTGGTTGAACAAAACAAATTGCTGACCCGCGAACTCAGTCGTGTTCAGGAAAGACATAACCGCGCCCTGGCAGAGAAAACCCGCGAGATAGAAAAACAAAATACCCAGTTGATACAACTGCGCGCAGAAAGCATAGGCAAGGACAGCAGCATCCATTTCCTCAGTTGCAACATCGCCGCACTAAAAGTAGAAATCCCCGAACTGGAAACCCGCCAGCGCCTGCTCAAGAAAATCGAGCAAATGGCTGAACGCCAAACCGAAACAGAAAACCAGGTACGCGAGCTAAAACAAAAACTCGCAGAAGCCAGCAAAGCCGCCGCCGACATACAAGAGCAGGCAGCAGAACAAAGCAGGCAACAACCAGAAGAAAAAATCTATCCCATCACCCTGCACCTGAAGCAAAAAACAGTCTTGTGCGTAGGCGGCCGCAGCGGCAATGTGCCCACTTACCGCAACCTCATAGAACGCATAGGCGGCCGCTTCGCCCACCATGACGGTGGCCTCGAAGACAACCAGAGCCTGCTTGACGCCAGCCTGGCCGCCGCCGACCTCGTCATCTGCCAGACCGGCTGCATCAGCCACACCGCCTACTGGCGCGTCAAGGATTTCTGCAAACGCACCGGCAAGCGCTGCGTCTTCGTAGAAAATCCCAGCGTCTCATCACTGGCACGCGGGCTGGAAAAATTCTCGGAAGATGAAGCAGCAAGTACAGAAATGGCCAGTCAATAAAACCAGCAAAATCCTCTGTAGGAGCGGCTTCAGCCGTGAACAGAAAATACAGCAATGGCCAGCACCACACACGTCCCATGCAGCAAAGTGCTAGCGGCTAAAGCCACTCCTACGAATAGCTAGACCTGCCTATCAGCAATGCACTCAAATCAACTCTATACTCTGCAAATTCAAATAACTACTCTCCCGTATCGTCGTCACAAAATCACTGAGATACGCCTTGGAAGACAAATCCGGCAGGCAGGCTGCATACAGCCTGCCAGTCAGCCCATCTTTAGTAATACGTTTGGGCAGCACATAATCGCGGTTCACATAATTTTGTGCTGCCCACACCGGCAAGGTAGCAATGCCGCGCTTGCTGGCGACCAGTTGCAGCATGGCGACTGTCAGCTCGGTCGTGCGGCGTGTGGTGTCTATACCAGCGGGCTTCAAGACTTGGCGCACCACGTCCAGCATTTCATCAGGTACAGGATAGGTGATCAGGGTATCAGTCGCAAAGTCTTGCGCCACCAAATAATCACGCTTGGCCAGCGTATGGTCCTTGGCAATCAAAGCGACAATCTCGAAACGGAACAGAGGATGGTAGGCTACACTTTCATCGGCATCCATTTCGGACACGATGGCGACGTCTGCCTTGTGGCTATACAACAGCCCCACAGGGTCAGCCTGGAAACCGGAGACGATATCCAGTTCCACCTCAGGCCAACGCTGGCGGAACAAATCCATGGCAGGCATGAGCCAGTCAAAGCAGGTGTGGCATTCTACAGCGATGCGCAATTGCCCCGCCACACCCTGTGCCAGACGCGCCAGGTCGCGCTCACAATTGGCGACTTGCGGCAAGACACTGTCCGCCAGTTGCAGCAGGCGCTCACCGGCAGGCGTGAAGCGTATGGGCGTCGTCTTGCGCTCAAATAGCGGCACGCCATGATGCTCCTCGAGCAACTTGATCTGGTGCGACAGGGCAGACTGGGTGACATTCAGCAAGACCGCAGCCCGCAATAAATTGCCGGATTCACGCAGGGCATGCAGGGTTTTCAGGTGGCGGAGCTCTAGTATCGATTGCATTATGAATGAAATTCAAGTTAATTCTTAAAATATGTCGTTTGAATCATAATCAATTCTAACCCATCATAAGATTAATATGATTGGAGAATAGAAATGACTGCACACAGCTTAGGTTTCCCCCGCATTGGCGCCCAAAGAGAATTGAAATTCGCCCAAGAATCCTTCTGGCGCGGTGACATCACCGAAGCCACCTTACGCGAAACCGGTAGCGACCTGCGCGCCCGCCATTGGGGTTTGCAAAAGCAGGCAGGCCTGGATTTGGTCAGCGTTGGCGACTTTGCCTGGTATGACCAGGTCTTGAACACCCTGGCCCTGCTGGGTGCCCTGCCCCGCCGCTTTGGCTTTGATGCCAAACAATTGACGCTGGCAGACTATTACGTCGCCGCCCGTGGCAACCCCCAGCATTTTGCGATGGAAATGACCAAGTGGTTTGACACCAATTACCACTATCTCGTACCAGAATGGACAGTAGACACCAGCTTTGATGGCGGCACAGACTGGCTGTTTGAAGAACTGGCACAAGCCCAGTCCCTTGCCCATGCAGTCAAAGCCACCCTGATTGGTCCATTGACTTTGCTCTACCTCGGCAAAATCAAAAGTGGCCTGACACATAAACTGGACTTGCTGCCCAAAATCATCCCCGCCTACCAGCGCCTGCTGGCGCGCCTGCAAGAGCAAGGCGTGGAATGGGTGCAAATCGATGAGCCTATCCTGGCCCTGGACCTCGACAGCATCTGGCTTGATGCCTTTATATTGTCCTACAATGCCCTGGCGCAAAACACACCCAAGGTTTTGTTGTCCACTTTTTTTGAATCAGTACAAGAGCGGGCTGCCCTGCTGCATGCCCTGCCCATCGCTGGCCTGCACCTGGATCTGGTACGCGCACCACAACAATTGACCACCCTGCTGGTTAACTGGCCGCAAGGCCGCGTCTTGTCTGCCGGTGTCATTGATGGCCGCAATATCTGGCGTGCCGACCTGAGCAGCTTGCTGGCCGACTTGCATGCAGTCCACGCACAACTCGGCGACAACCTGTGGCTGGCTCCAAGCTGTTCCTTATTGCACGTCCCTGTCGACCTCGCAACAGAAACCGCACTCGATGCAGAAACCCTGAGCTGGCTCGCCTTTGCCACACAAAAACTCGATGAAGTCGTCGCCCTGAAACAAGCACTGAATGGCAATGCAGATAAAGTCGCACATCAGTTTAAGGCCGCTGACCAGTCCATCGCCAGCCGCCGCAAATCAGTCCGCATCCACAACCCCATCGTGCAAAAACGCCTGGCTGCGATCACCGAGCAGGATGTGACACGCCACAATGCATTCAAGCGGCGCATAGGCCAGCAACAGCAACGCTTTGCCCTGCCCCTGTTTCCCACGACCAGTATAGGCTCCTTCCCGCAAACCAAAACCATACGCCAGGCCCGCGCCACCTATAAGCGTGGAGACTTGTCGCACCTCGAATACCTCGAAGCCATGCGCGCAGAAATCCGCCTCGTCGTTGAGCAACAAGAAAAACTCGACATCGACGTACTGGTCCACGGTGAGCCAGAACGCAATGACATGGTTGAATACTTTGGCGAGCAACTCTGGGGCTATGGCTTCACCCTGAACGGCTGGGTACAAAGCTATGGTTCACGCTGCGTCAAACCGCCCTTCATCTATGGCGATGTATACAGGCCAGAAGCCATGACAGTCAGCTGGAGTGAATATGCCCAGAGTCTCACCAGCAAACCCATGAAAGGCATGCTCACCGGCCCCGTCACCATGCTGCAATGGTCTTTCGTGCGCGACGACCAGCCACGCTCCACCACTGCCCTGCAAATCGCTCTGGCCCTGCGTGAAGAAGTTGCCGATCTCGAAAAAGCCGGCATAGGCATGATACAGATAGACGAACCCGCCTTCCGCGAAGGCCTGCCGCTGAAACAGCAAGACTGGTCCGCCTATCTCGACTGGGCTGTGCGTGCGTTCAAGCTGAGTTCTGCCGTCGTCAGGGATGACACGCAAATCCATACCCACATGTGCTATTCAGAATTCAACGACATCCTGCCCTGGATAGCCGCCATGGATGCTGACGTCATCACCATAGAAACCTCGCGCTCGGACATGGAATTGCTGGATGGATTCGGCGAATTCGCCTACCCCAATGACATCGGCCCCGGCGTCTACGACATCCATTCACCACGCGTGCCCAAGGTCAGCGAAATGCAAAGGCTGCTACAAAAAGCCCGCAGCGTACTCCCCGACGCCCGTCTCTGGGTCAACCCAGACTGCGGCCTCAAAACCCGCGACTGGCCAGAGACAATTGCAGCGCTGGAAAACATGGTACAAGCAGCCAAGTTGTTGCGGGCGACTGTGGCGGTGGATGATGAGGAGCATCAGGACTGCTGTTAAAATTAAAGCGGTGTCAGTCAGTGACTACCTGACACCGCTTCGAACTCACAAAAGAAATTCAGTTTCAGCTAATCCAGTTTTTTTATTTCTCCCTGAGCGTCCAACCCAAATGACACCAGACGGTCCATTCGATCAGGGTGATGTTTTTGCAAGTAATCAATATTCGCATATCCTTCTGGTACAGTGATATTCTGAATATTCATTTTATTCATTACACCAACTGTTGCAACCCACACCCGGTCGTAAAAAACAGGTTCGTGTCCGAGTCTGGTTACATACTCATTCACATTTATTTTTTTAAAAAACTGCCGCTGTTCCGACAATAATTGATTGGAACCCTCATAGCGTAATTTATCACTGTCCAAATACGTCATTTGGTCCGCGGACGCTTTCCCAGTCAAATAAAGTGCCAGATAGTCCTCATACTTTTTATTTATTTCCCGGATATTCCATTGTTCAGCACTACCATGCCAGATAACCAATGCAGAAGGCCGGATTGTTTTTCTTTTTGCAGCTGTAAATACATAGTTTGCGCATGAAGACATACACAAACTAGGCACTTCGACCTCAATCTGATTATCGTATACCCAATGGCCAAAAACAATGCCGAAGTGCGCATCTCCTCCCTGGGAAGTAATGACCAAACGTTCTACTTTTTTGTCCGCCGCAGCAGAAATAAAGTCATTGACCGTTTCATCAATGACACCCAAATAAAGACCAACATTGCCTAAAAAATAGAATTTCGCAGGCGTCCTGTTTTTTTCAGGTTTAGATTCACCAGCCATTGCACTCATTGATAATGCTGTCATTGTCAGCAAGACTGCGAACTGCTTATATAATTTTAAGTACATGAATTCAAATAAGTTTTTCGTGAATAAATTTGTTTGGCATTTAAATAAGTCACCCCAGGATAAAAAATATTTCATCTTAAAGCGGCAGATTTAAATGATGAGTTATGAGCTATGTTTTACACTCTCATCAAAATCTAGGATACTTCACCCACATCGGCGTCAACGTTGTCACATGAGGCGGGCAAGACAACAAAAGTTCAACATCAGCCAGATAGGCAGCATAGCTTGGCTGTATCTAAAAATTCGTGGTTTGTATTGATTGTTTATTTAAAGTACTCAGTAAAATGCTCTGCTTCAATGCGATTATGCCTCCATGCCAGATTACCAGTGCTCCGCGCTCAATAATTTTTCTGTTTGTAGCGGGAAAGACATAGTTTGCACATGCAGACATGCACAGGGTCCGGACTCTTAAATCCAGGCTATGCTCACGAACCCAGTGCGCTAATTTCAAAGCAAAAAAAAACTTCTCCACCAGTCGAAAAAATGATCATGCTTTTCGCCGGGGTATCTTTGTTCTTCTCAAGAAAATCATCAATGGACTTTCCATTTATTTGACCAACAAAAATGAGGTCATTTTCTGAAGCATTTTCAGACACCGTTTCACCTGAAGCTTCCCAAGCTTCAGATACCAGCGTCCATGACAACAAGGCACAAATAACAAACAGCTTCATTGAGGCCTCCAAGTGGTCAATATCAAAATAACAAAACCCATTTTAACTTCACCTTGAATTTTTTTCACCAATTAACGTTTACGTTAACGTCAATTCTTGTGCTATTCTAAAAATAACAGGTGCATAGCCCAATCTCTTGGGTTGTGTTAAACGGGAAAGTGGTCGTCCTGATCGCTGTCACTAGCAAGTGACAGTAGCTATCAAGACCTAAAAACGTGTTTACGATCTGTAGCGAGCAGGCGTCAGCGGAGTAAGGGTAACAAAAACGCAGCGCAAAAAGCGGAATGTACTTAAGTACATGAGCATTTTGAGCAGCGCATGAACCCCGCATCGCTACAAGTTGCGCTCGCGCAGTAAGATCGTAAGCAGGTTTCAAGCCCCTGCTGCCTCCGCAACGGTAAGCAAGTGCGGTTACATCATCCACGCCACTGGTCATGCATGACTGGGAAGGCGATGTAACAAGACTTGCAAGCCCGGATACCGGCCTGTTGATCGCTGAGAAAAACATTGCGGAAGGCGGTGTTTGGGATATGGCATGGCACGCCTGATGGCGAGCGGGTGCTTGTCTTCAATGCTGTTCTTTCACTGTTTTTTCCCAAGGTCTGGTCACGTACGGAAGGTGCGTGGCGGGTGTGCATCCACACGGTGCATGTCCATGGTCAGGATGGTTGCTGCGGCAGGTTTTCTGCATGCGGTGGTCATCCTGTTTTCAGGCATCAGTGCGGCTCTTGTTGCGGGCATAGCCCGCCGTGAATCCGTGCGCAATCAGGAAGGTTCAGGAAAGCATCATGGCAACTCTTACCCAGGTTCCCAACGTCAAACTGCTCATCAACGGCGAACTGATAGACTCCAAATCCACGCAATGGCGCAATGTGATCAACCCGGCCACGCAACAGGTGCTGGCCCATGTACCATTCACCACGCCAGATGAAATGCAGGCCGCAGTCGATGCTGCCAAGGCCGCTTTCAAGACCTGGCGCAAGACGGCAATAGGCACACGCGCCCGCATCTTTTTGAAATATCAACAACTGATACGTGAAAACATGGCCGAGCTGGCCGCATTGCTGACAGCCGAACAGGGCAAGACCCTGGCCGATGCTGAAGGCGATATCTTCCGTGGTTTGGAAGTGGTTGAGCATGCGGCCAATATCGGCAACCTGCAAATGGGCGAAATCGCCAACAACGTTGCCAGCGGCGTCGATACCTATACCCTGAACCAGCCGCTGGGCGTGTGCGCTGGCATTACCCCTTTCAACTTCCCGGCCATGATACCGCTGTGGATGTTCCCGATGGCGATTGCCTGCGGCAATACTTTCATCCTGAAGCCATCCGAGCAAGATCCCATGGTCACCATGCGCCTGGCGGAGCTGGCCATGCAGGCTGGTGTACCACCTGGCGTGCTGAATGTGGTGCATGGTGGTGAAGACATCGTCAATGCGATTTGCGACCACCCTGATATCAAGGCCGTGTCCTTCGTAGGATCTACCCGCGTAGGCACGCATGTGTATAACCGTGCGACACTGGCGGGCAAACGTGCGCAATGCATGATGGGTGCCAAGAACCACGCCATCGTCCTGCCAGATGCGAATAAAGAACAAACCCTGAACAATCTCGCAGGCGCTGCCTTTGGTGCGGCTGGCCAGCGCTGCATGGCACTGTCCGTAGTAATTCTGGTTGGTGAAGCCAATCAATGGGTGCCAGACTTGCTGGATCGCGCACGCAGTCTCAAGATCAATGCGGGCGCAGAAGCCAATACCGATATAGGCCCGGTCATTTCCTGCACCGCCAAAGAAAGGGTAGAAAGCCTGATCGCCCAGGGTATTGCTGAAGGAGCGACACTGGTGCTGGATGGCCGCGCGCCACAAGTGCCTGGTTATGAGCATGGCAACTTCGTTGGCCCTACGGTATTCACCGGTGTCAAGCCCGGCATGCGCGTGTATGAAGAAGAAATCTTTGGCCCTGTGCTGTGCATCATGCAGGCAGATACCCTGGCAGAGGCCATCGCCATTATCAACGCCAATCCTAATGGCAACGGCACAGCGCTGTTCACCCAGTCTGGCGCTGCCGCACGCACTTTTGAAGAAGATATCGATGTAGGCCAGATCGGCATCAACGTGCCTATCCCTGTGCCTGTGCCGCTGTTTTCATTTACCGGTTCGCGGGCATCCAAGCTCGGTGATCTGGGGCCGTATGGCAAACAGGTCATCCAGTTCTACACCCAGACCAAGACCATCACGGCCCGCTGGTTTGATGACAGCGTCAGCGCTGGCAAGGTGAATACGACCATCTCGCTCAAGTAAGCGGACATCCTAGTCACGGTGGTTGGACAAGTGCAAGTGTGCATTTTTCCAGTTTCCTGGCTAGGCGTGACGACGACGCAGACTAGCGTCTGCTAGGAGGAACAACAACGGCAGGGAGCTGGAAAAGTGTGCAATTGCACTTGTAGCGCTCTCAGCATGTCACACCTTATTGAAAGCGAACAATGGTTAATACACTACTTCATCTATTGACTGCCAATAGCGGTCAACTACCGGGGCTAGGATAATATGGACTTCGATCTTAGTGAAGACCAGCGCGCCTACCAGCAATCTGCCCGCAGCTTCGCGGCCCATGAAATGGCGGCGCAAGCCGCGCATTGGGATGCCACTTCCCACTTCCCGCTGGACGTCATCGCCCATGCCGGGGAGCTGGGATTTTGCGGGCTATATGTGCCAGAAGAACTGGGCGGGCTGGGCCTGACGCGGCTGGATGCAGCCATCATTTTTGAAGAGCTGGCACGAGCCTGCCCTTCAACCACGGCTTACATCACGATACACAACATGGCAAGCTGGATGATTGCCACCTGGGGCACGCCGGAAGTGCAGCAGGAATGGGTACCCAGGCTGGCCGCAGGCAAGAAACTGGCCTCCTATTGCCTGACCGAAGCTGGCTCAGGTTCTGACGCAGCATCACTACGCACCAGCGCCCGCCTCGATGGTGACAGCTATGTCCTCAATGGCAGCAAAGCCTTTATCTCTGGCGCGGGTGCCACCAATATGCTGGTCGTCATGGCGCGCACGGGTGGCGATGGTGCTGGCGGCATCTCTGCCTTTACGGTTCCTGCAGATTTGCCCGGTATCAGCTATGGAAAGAAAGAAGACAAGATGGGTTGGAACAGCCAGCCCACCCGCACTGTCAATTTTGACCAGGTACGCATACCGCGCAGCCACCTGCTGGGTGAAGAAGGCGCAGGCTTTCGTATTGCCATGCGTGGTCTGGATGGTGGCCGCATCAACATCGCCACCTGCTCCATCGGTGCAGCGCAATCGGCCCTCAATAGCGCGCAAGCGTATATGAATGAACGCATGCAGTTTCAGAAAAAACTATCTGATTTTCAGGTACTGCAATTTAAGCTGGCCGACATGCAAACCGAGCTGGTCGCAGCCCGCCAGATGGTCAGACTGGCAGCTAGCAAGCTCGACAGCAAGGCCGACAATGCCTCGGTGTATTGCGCCATGGCCAAGCGTCTGGCAACCGACACCGGCTTTGCCGTCTGCAATGAAGCTCTGCAAATCCACGGTGGTTACGGCTATATACGCGAATACCCCCTGGAGCGTTTCCTGCGCGATGTCAGGGTGCACCAGATACTCGAAGGCACGAATGAAATCATGCGCGTCATCGTCGCCCGTCACATGCTAAACCAACCCGCAAGCGAGGAATTTTTATGAGCCACCACAAAAATTATAGTAACTACACCAATCTGCAATGCGAAATCATAGGCCACACTGCCCTGGTCACCCTGGTCAACCCGCCCGCCAATACCTGGACGGCTGCGGGTTTGCAGGCATTGACGCAACTCGTCAATGACCTCAATGCCGATGCAGATATCTATAGCCTCGTCATCACGGGCTCAGGCCAGAAATTCTTTTCAGCAGGCGCAGATTTGAAACTGTTTGCCGATGGCGACAAGGCCGTGGCACTGGACATGGCACACCGTTTTGGTGAAGCATTTGAAACCCTGAGCCGCTTCCGTGGTGTTTCCATCGCTGCCATCAATGGCTACGCCATGGGCGGTGGTCTGGAGTGCGCACTGGCTTGCGATTTGCGTATTGCCGAAACCCAGGCGCAAATGGCCTTGCCAGAAGCCGCAGTCGGCTTGCTGCCCTGCGCTGGCGGCACGCAAAATCTTGCATGGCTGGTCGGTGAAGGCTGGGCCAAGCGCCTGATCTTGTGCGGTGACCGTGTCGATGCTGCCACTGCCCTGCGCATAGGCCTGGTCGAAGAAGTCGTCGCCACTGGCGGCGCACTCGAACATGCCCTGGCCCTGGCCAAACAGGTAGGCAAGCAAAGCCCGAGTAGCGTCAAGGCATGCAAGCAACTGATACAAGGCGCACGCCAGCAACCCATGAATACCGTGTTGCCACAAGAACGCGAAGCCTTCCTGGCCTTGTTTGATACCGCCGATCAAAAAGAAGGCGTCACTGCCTTTCTGGAAAAACGCCCTCCCGTATGGAGGAATGCATGAACGACGCCCCTGTCCTGTTCCACACCCTGCCTGCCGCCAATGGCATGCAACTGGGCGTGGCCACCCTCAATTCAGAAAAAACCCTGAATGCCCTGTCCAAAGAGATGGTGCAATTACTGGGCAAGCAATTGCAAGCCTGGGATGAAGATGACACCATCGCCATGGTGGTCTTGCAGGCCGCTGGCGAAAAAGCATTTTGCGCAGGCGGCGACTTGCAAAACCTGTACGCCAGCATGCGCGAGCATCATGCATCGGATAAAAAAGATGACTTGCTGGGCAATGCCTACGCCCTGGACTTT
The DNA here is from genome assembly GCF_049340405.1 of Undibacterium sp. Ji42W. Taxonomy (NCBI): domain Bacteria; kingdom Pseudomonadati; phylum Pseudomonadota; class Betaproteobacteria; order Burkholderiales; family Oxalobacteraceae; genus Undibacterium; species Undibacterium sp. Ji42W. Next base: position 344,241 of record NZ_JBMPOV010000007.1, on the reverse strand, counting down.
TTTGAACAGGAATACCGTCTCGACTATCAAATCCATACTTACCGCAAACCCATCTTATGCTGGGGCCACGGCATCGTCATGGGCGGCGGCATAGGTTTGATGGCTGGCGCCAGCCACCGCGTTGTCACAGAAAAATCCCGCCTCGCCATGCCAGAAATTGCGATAGGCCTGTTCCCGGACGTAGGCGGCACCTGGTTCCTCAACCGCATGCCGGGCAAGCTGGGTTTGTTCCTGGCGTTGACGGGTGCGAATATCACTGCCAGCGACGCCGTATTTGTGAAACTGGCCGACCTGCAATTGCCGCACGAGAGCAAGGCAGAACTACTGGCCCGCCTGCAAGCCTGTGAATGGAGCAAGCAGGCAGAACACAATGAGCTGAGTAATCACCTGCGCCTGAGCCATATCCTGCATGAGCAACAGCGCAGTGCTGGCAGCTTGAGCAGCACAGGTCCATTGCGCCAACATTTTGACCTCATCAATCAACTGTGCAGCGCCGCTGACCTGAGCACCATCATCAGCAATATCTGCCAGCTTGATGCAAGCGTAGTCAACGACGATGTGTGGCTGCAAAAAGCCATCGCCAGCCTGCAAAAAGGTAGCCCAACCTCCGCTTGGCTGGCACATGCCTTGCAAGAACGCGGCAAACATTTGTCGCTGGCAGAAATCTTCCGTATGGAACTGGTGGCAGCACTCGCCTGCGCGCAGGGTCATGATTTTGCGGAAGGCATACGGGCCTTGATTGTCGATAAGGATCAGAAACCGCAATGGTTGCCGGGTACTTTGGATGCGTTGCAGCCGCAAGATGACGAGCGATATTTTGCGCGTCTTTGGATGGCAGATCAGCATCCTTTGCGGGATTTGGGTGCAGGTGAAAATATCCAAAAGAGAGCTGCGTAAGTATCAAGCCGAGGTCCGTAGGTTGGGCCGTTCCTCGCTAGGCTACGGTTTACCAGCCCAACACTGGGCCTTAAATAAACGAATACGTTGTTGAAACGCCGAGTGTTGGGCTGATGAGGCGTAGCCCAACCTACGATCGGACCAACCTGCGGAAAACGCCCGCCAATCTGAACACAGAACACGTAAAACCAGGAGATAAACATGGCAAACCAATCCAAAATCGCCTTCATCGGCCTCGGCAACATGGGCGCACCCATGGCCCTTAACCTGCTCAAGGCAGGCTACCCGCTCACCGTCTTCGACCTTTCCCCTGCCGCCCTGAAAACACTGGCAGACGCCGGTGCCCTGGCCGCAGGCAACGCAAGGCAAGCCATAGAAGGCGCAGACATCGTCATCAGCATGCTGCCCGCCAGCCGCCATGTAGAAAGCCTCTACCTCGGCGGTGAAGGCATACTCGCCCACATCGCCAATGGCGCACTGATCATCGACTGCAGCACCATCGCCCCCCAATCTGCCAAGAAAGTCGCGCAAGCCGCAGCCGCACGCGGGCTGGCGATGGTCGATGCCCCGGTATCCGGCGGCACTGCAGGCGCAGCCGCAGGCACGCTGACCTTCATCGTCGGTGGCAGCACGGCCGATCTCGAACGTGCCCGCCCTGTCCTGAGCGCCCTGGGCAAGAACATCTTCCACGCAGGCGAACACGGTGCCGGACAAACCGCCAAAATCTGCAACAATATGCTGCTCGGTATACTCATGGCAGGCACGGCAGAAGCACTGGCGCTGGGTGTAGCGAATGGGCTTGACCCCAAAGTCCTGTCCGACATCATGAGCAAAAGCTCAGGCCGCAACTGGGCGCTGGAACTGTACAACCCCTACCCCGGCGTCATGGAAAACGCCCCCGCATCACGCGGCTACACCGGTGGCTTTGGTGTAGACCTGATGCTCAAGGACCTGGGTCTGGCAACCGAGGCGGCGCTGGGTAGCAATTCCAGCATCCCGTTGGGTGAAGCTGTGCGCAACCTGTATGGCATCCATAGCAAGGCCGGGGCTGGTGGCAAGGATTTTTCCAGCATACTTGAGCTGCTGAAGAGTAAAGAGTAAAAAATGATGGGGATGGGTTTCATCAGCAAGCCGAACGCATGAATCCTCAAGCGAAACCTATCTCCTGATTTATACAGTACTCATTCCAGTTGCAAGACTTTGAAATTATTCCGCCCCGCCTTCTTGGCCAGGTACAAGGCTTCATCCGCCTTCTTCAACATCTCGCCAGCATTGGAATTATGTTCTGACGAAATCGCGACACCTATGCTGGTGGTTACCATCAGGGGTTTGCCTTCTATCTCAAAAGGGGTGGTCATGGCTTGCACGATTTTGCTGGCGACCATGTCGGCTTCGCTGTGCATGTTCAGGCCTTCGAGGACAATAACAAATTCATCGCCTGCCAGGCGGCCTGCAAGGTCGGTTTGGCGTATGCAGTGCTTGAGGCGGCTGGCAAATTCCTGCAAGACCAGGTCACCGGCATGGTGGCCCAGGCTATCGTTGATGCTTTTGAATTTATCAACATCCAGGAACATCATCGCCATCAGGCGGCCTGTGCGTCGTGAACGGGCGCTGGCCTGCTCCATTCTTTCATTGATCTGGTTGCGGTTGGGCAGGTCGGTCAGGGTATCGAACCTGGCCAGGGCCAGCAATTGCTGCTCTACTGCTTTGGCGTCACTGATGTCATTGACCAGTGAGTTCACGCCGACTACTTTTCCATTGCCATCATATTGTGGTACATAGGTGGCATGATAATGTCCGGTCCGGCCTGCGACAGTAATTTCGGTTTCAAATTCGGTTTTTTCACCGGCCATGGCGAGTTTGTAATGCACCTGATGTTCCTGTTGCATGGCACCCGACAAGAGCGACAATACAGGCTGGCAACGTATCTTTGACAGGGGCAGATCGAACCAGGCTTCATAAGGGCGGTTCACGAATTGATAGCGGTTTTCACTATCGATGAGACTGACAAAGGCCGGGATATTGTCGGCAATGGTGCGCAGCAAACCTTCGCTGGCGGCCAGCTTGAGCTCTGCTTCTTTGCGGTCAGTGATGTCTATGACCATGGAATAATAGCCCAGGGTTTCGCCTGAGGTATTAATGTCAGGTACATACTCGTATTGCAAAAACCGCTTGATGTCACGTTCAGGTGCATAGCGTTCGAATGACACTTTTTCGCCGTGCAAGGCGCGGTCTATCTTGTCTTTTAATTCCAGATAAGTTTCTTCGCCAAACACTTCGGTGATGGTTTTCCCCAGCAAATCTGCTGGCTGCAGGCCAGGGATCAAACCATAGCTGCGGTTACAGAATTGATAGCGTTCACTGGCATCCACATAGGCAATCATTGCCGGCATGTTATCGGTAATGGTGCGTACCCGTTTTTCACTGCGCGTCAGGTCATCTTGCACGCGCTTGAATTCAGTAATGTCTTCCACCAGAACAAAAAAACCATCTACCTTGCCGGATTTATTAACGTCCGGCACATAGGTCACCCTGTCCCACTCCCAATAGCCATAGCGTTCAACGCGGCGTTCGAAACACGTCCACTCGCCGTTCAGCACTTGTGTCACATAGGGTTTGGTCTGTCGGTAAAAATCAGGGGTAGATATCTCCTTGATGGTCTTGCCCAGGGTTTGCTGGGCTGTCAGGCCAAACAGATGTTCTATGCGTTTGTTGACGAAGGTATATTTTTCCTGATAGTCGATATAACCAATGAAAGCCGACATATTGTCAGCGATGAGGCGCAATTTCTTTTCGCTGGCGCTCAGGGCTGCCTCGGCATCCATGCGCTTGATCATGGCATCATCAAATGCCTTGGCAAGATCGCCAATCTCGTCTTTGGGATAGTGTGTATTGGCCTGTGCCGCAGGCAAAACTGCTTCTGCACCGTTGACCTTGTTACGCAGTCTTTGCAGTGGCGTCAGTTGCCAGTACATGAACCACCAGACCAGCAAAAGAAAAACCAGGAGCAAGGCTGCTCCCGCCAGCACGGCGTCCCGCCTGACTTTTGCGACCACGCTAAAGGCTTCATTGGTAGGGTAGACACCGGCAATCAACCACTCTACCGATTTAAGCCGCCGGTAAGACAAGATGGATTCATCTTTGGTATTGTCATTGGTGGTGAGACTGCCATCCAGCATGGCAAGTGCATTGTCGGATATTTGATTTTTATCTGGCATGTCACGTATGCTTCTCAACACACGCCTTTGGTCAGGGTGAGTGACGAACACGCCGTCCGTTGTGACCACATAGAAATAACCACGGTCACCAATTTTGGCCGTTGCCAGATCAGCCAGAAAACTGTCCTGCGTCAATTCTATGGTGCCGATCAAGACCAGCAGCATGTGACCGCCTGGGTCAAATACGGGTACACAAATAACTACCAGGGGCCGGCCTGAGATTCCACTCTTCAACGGTGGAGAAATGACGATCCTTTTCTGTTTCAATACTCTTTGAAAATAGTCGCGGCTACTGATATTGAGTTTGCCGCGTGTCGCGGGATTATCCAGATTAGCCAGCAGTTCACCCTGTAGGTCAAATACCGTGAGGTTATCAAACAAGCCATCCAGGCTATGGTGCTGCGCCAGAAAGCTCTGGATTTTTTCTGTACCGATATCGTCGGAACCCAGATCACTCGCCAGACGTATCAGGGCATTCTTCCTGAGTTCGACTTTCTGGTCGATTTCGTTGGCAGCATTGGCAATCAGGCTTGATTGCCTGGCGATGATGAGTTTTTCCAGAGCGCTTTCAAATACCGATGAAGCCAGCGCATAGAGCAAACCCAGGGACAAGACAAAGAAAATCGCCACCGCCATCGTCAGGCGGGTTTTCAGGGTGATATTCCGAAAGCGCAATAGTCCTTTGGATGACATATCTTTCGACAATGTGAATGAATCCCGGTGACAATATTAGCATTCACTTACTTGTTGACAATCATAATTCAGGTAAAACGTGGTATTCCAGACCGGTAGCTCAAAATCGTCCTTCATTTTTACCAAATTCAACAATTCCACCTTCAGGAATAAGCCCCCAGGCGATCGTCCGTGAGGCAGGACAAGGGTGCTGTTCCATCTTGCGTGACTGATGTATCAACGACACAATTGGCAGGTGCGGCTGACTCAATTTGCGATACCGGCTGTAGTGGCGCCAAGAGTTGGTGCACGTCTTTTGTGTGCTTGTGTGGGTTTGATGCCGGCTCATAATCCACATTGTGATTGATGTCCTGACTGAAATACAGCCACGGGAAGGCAATGCTATTGTCATAGCTGGTATAGTTAGAATTGTCGTAATCAGTAGTGGTATTGTCCACTGGACCGCCCACCTGTTTTGCTGCAATCTGGCGTGCCCGTTCTGCCAGTTGACGGATATAAACTTGCACTTCCGCTGGTACAGCCTGCCCGCTGGCCTGGTATTTTTCCAGCATCCTGATACCAGCCTGGGTTTCATAGCGCAGCTTTTCCAGCTTGAGTTTTTCTTCTGCCGCGTTGGCTATTTGGAAGTCTATATTGCGCAGGTCTTCAGCTTTTTGCGTATCCAGGAAAAAGGCCAGGCGTATCTTCAGGGTCGTTAGCGCCGCCGCTGCGCCGGGACGTGTAAACAAGCCCAGTATCTTGCGGTTTTCGCTGAAGCTGGCACGGACCATGTCATCGACAAAACCGGGGCAAGCCAGCACCAGGGCATCCAGCGTGGCACCAGAAAAATCAGGTAATAAACGCGCTACCTGGCCCTCTAGCAATTGCCGTCTGCCTGCTTGCAACTGATCCAGTGCGATGGTCTGTCGGGAGATTTCTGTCTGCATGGCATGCAAGGAATTCTGCAAACCCTGCAAAGCCAGTTGCATGTCTGGCAGCGTTGGGTCTATGGTCATGGCATTGTTGATCTTCGCGTCAGACATTGGCTACCTCTTGATGGGTTTCGCCGTCTTCACGGCGGGATTGAAAATAATCAATAAAATACTGGCGCAGACCGGGTTTATGCATGTCTGCATGCCATTCCAGTGCCTGCCCTGCGCGCATGCTTAAATCCGTCCAGGGATTGAAGCCCAGATCAGTGATTTCATGCATGCGCAAAAAATAACGCCTGTGCAGTGCTTCTCCATGCCACAGGTGACGTATCTCCCCCTGCACCACACCCAACCTGCCTTGTACCCGCTCGTAAAAGCGCTGCCCCCAGGCTTGCAAGTGGGCGATCTGGGCATGGTCATGTTTCAATGCATTCTGTATGCAAAAATTGTAGTCGCCATAAATCGCATGTGCCATGAAATGGTCGGCACTGCCAGATATCGCCGCCTCATACAAACCCACGCTGTCAAACAAATTGCGCCGCATTGCCCAGCCATAACCAGTGTGCCCATGGGTATCATAGCGCCCGGCATGCAAGGTCTCTGGCTGGGCCTGCATGATCGCGGCAAAAGAGCGGACACGGTCAGGCACAGCCCCCGCCGCACCATTCTGCTCCAGGCGCAGGCAGCTTTCCCACACTTGCGCCACCGGATATTGCTGCAATACCGTCACCAGCTCGTTTGCCCAATTTTTATTCCCAAATACGATATCGCAATCGAGCCAGGCCACGTAGCGGCAAGTGACAGGCAACCAGGATGCCGCCAGGTTCAACAGCCTTTCCTTCTGCCACAGCAAGGTGGCTGAACGCAGTTGCAAGATATCGACCGCCGCTGGCAATTCAAAGGCCGCATCACCAAATGCACATTCGACCGTAATACAAGTCACCCCGGCTGCCCGCATACCCTGCATGAAGACATCATAATTCTGCCTGCGCGAGGCATAGCGGCAGGGGTTGAAGTAAGTGGTGAGGATGACTAGTTCAGACATAATGTAATAATAAATGCGCCTGGCAAATGCAATGACAGCTCACTTGTTATAATGCAAAACCAATACTATACGCCAGGCACCCATGCGCCTACAAATCCTGTCTGACCTGCACCTTGAAGCCTGGGGTGATACTGCCCCTCTTATTGACCCCGCCATCAGCCAGCCTGATGTGGTGGTGCTGGCAGGTGATATCCATAGCGGCAGCAAGGCAGTTAGCTGGGCAGCGCGACAGTTCTCCGGTATCCCGGTACTGTATGTACATGGCAACCATGAAGCCTATGGCAAAAACCTTGAAGACATGCAGGCCGACGTTGCCCGTGCCTGCGAGGCTAGTGACAATGTGCATTTCCTCAATGCCCGTGAATACCAGATCGGCGACATACGCTTTCTGGGTGCAACACTATGGACAGATTTTTGCCTTTTTGGCGAAGAGCAGCGCCCCTACGCCATGACGGAGGCTGCCGACCTGATGCCCGATTATCAGCGCATCACCCTGGTCGAACAAGGCTACCGCAAACTGGAAGCAGCTGATACTGCACTCATCCATGCGAGACAAAAATCCTGGCTCAATAAACGGCTCAATACCCGCTTTGAAGGCCGCACTGTCGTCGTCAGCCACATGGCACCATCGATACAGTCGGTAGCACCGCGCTATGCGGATGATTTGCTATCCGCCGCGTTTGCGTCTGAACTCGACACGCTGGCGCAAAAAGCCGATCTTTGGATACACGGCCACATGCATGATAGCTTTGATTATCACCTGGGAAAATGCCGCGTCATCTGCAACCCTTGCGGCTATCCCTTGCACAATGGCAGAATGGAGAATGCGCAATTTGATCCGGATTTAGTGATTACACTTTGAACAGGAATACAAAGGAATAAACCATGAAAACAGACTGGCACGGCCTGGAAATCTCACGTACCACCGTCGTCGATAAAGACTACAAGAGCACCCAAAACGTCAGGCGCTTTTTAAGTGCAGAATGTGGTGCTGACTGCAAACTTGACCGCAACTTCATGGCCTGGATCATCAATGGTGAGCCCAAGACCATGGGGGATGTGGCAGATGAATGGCAACGACTTCACGCTGGCAGTGTAAAGCCAGTTTGATCATTTTCCAGCCTGTCTTGCCGCGCACTATGTTGCAAGCCAGGCAGGAAAATCAATCATCTCACAGCAAGCAGCTCAACCCAGCCACAACTTGAACTCTATGCCATTTTGTATCGTGCCTATGACCTGGGCCTGGTTCTCGGTACTTTCACAGAAGCTCGCCAGTGCACCAGCCGCTGTGATCTGGCCTTTGCTTAACTGGTTGTTCCAGTAATCAAAGCCAGCCTGGTCTGGCGCACGGTGCAAGACGTTCTGGTAGAAGTTCGTGATCAGTGTCGTGGTCGATGGGTTGGCACCATACAGCTTCTGGAATTCAGCCGACTGGAAAAAACCAGCTGCCACTGTCGTCAGGCTCGAACCCTTATCCATGTCCTTGATCCAGTAACCCAGGCCCTCAAGATCAGGCTTGCGACCAAATGCTGCCTGGTACAGGCGGTAAGCCTGGCCTGCCGTGCCATTGATATCGAGCGCGACGCTCTTGTCAGAAAATTGCAGGCGTTCGACGTTGAACAGGCTGTCGATGTCTCCACTGGATTTAACGCGCAACTGGAAAGCCGGGCCAACAGGGGTAATCGCAAAATTGCTGGCATTGCCAGCCATGATGACGGTATCCAAGCCTGTGCCGCCATCGATATTATGATTGCCAGTGCCAACATTGATAGCATCATTGCCGCTGCCCGCATTCACATGCAAACGGCCACCGCCTCCATTGATGGTGATCAGGTCGGCACCTGCGCCTGAGGCGATCAGGTAATCAGAATACATGGTGGCAGGCAAATCAACGCTGATCACATCTGCGCCGCCAAACAGGGACTCGTCAGCCAGCAGTTTTTCATCAATCTGCTGGTTGGCACCGACATTCATGGAAACACCAGTGATGCGGTTGAAGCTGCCGTCACGGTATTCAGTGACCGAAGAAGTCATGGTGCCAGTAACGATGGACTTGGTCAGGCCCTGTGCCACCGTGGTGGAATTGGAAGACAGGTTAAAACTGCCGTCCAATGTGGCGGAGCTGATGAACTTGTCTGCACTTGCCGTGATTCTGCTGATCGTACCAATATTATTGCCACTGGTATCGCCATGGATAGCACCCTGCACACCAATCGTCACATTCCCCGTTACCGGATCATAGTTAGGACTATAACTAGGAATCAGCGTAGACACCGACATGGAATTGAGCAGTGTTGTGGTGGGCTTGATGTTCACAGAATAACCACCGCTGACAGGCGTATTTGTGTAATCAAAATCAAATCTGCCAGATTGGTTAATCGACATGACGCCGTTGTTATATATTTGCAGATTCGTTGCTGTACCGGTACCTGAAAGCGCATTGGGATTCGCCAGGATCACACCGTTATACGTCGTGCTTGCACCGTCAGGAAAACCAAAAACAACCCTGCTGCCAGTAAAATCAAAAGAGGAATAATATTGATGGTCCCTAGCCCAGCTTGCGCCAAGCTTGGGGAACACATCGAATAAAGTACCCAGGGTACCGTTGGCAGGAGGTGCCTTGATAAGCTGCTGGTAATTAGTGGTTACTACGGTTTGAGACAATTTGATATTGATGTTTGCCATAAATGAAATTGATCTGAATGTGGGAAATGAGCCACCGCCTCAAGCTGCAGCATGCATCTGACTGCCAGCAGATGAAACGAATGTCTTGCTTAAATGCATGAATAAATTGCAAAGAATTTCTCGGCAATTGTAACATTTTGTCTCAGTTTGCATATGACAATGCTATTTTCTCCATCTTACTCATAGTCAATGACCCCGTGCCACGCAGGGCATATATTTTTCTTATGGCTGTCGCACTGATATTCATACTAAAATTAATTGCAATTTAAATAATGATCATTTATATTTTTAAAATAACAATTTAGAAAATATATTTTCAATCTTCATTTGCTCTTGAAGCCCTGAATGACAATTTCCTGGAGTAGGCATGAAACAACTGCGCATACTGTCGATCTTAATGGTGATGTTGAACCTGGCCGCCTGCGACCGAGGCTGGTCCAGCCAGCGTTACGAGCTGGTGGCGGCATCCGACGGCAAGGTCTATAGAATCGACTCGCAATCCGGCACCGTTCACTATGTTACTGCTGAGAAAATGCAGGCTCTCAATGATGGCCTGCCGACTCTGCATGTAGGCGAGTATTATCAGATGGCCGACGCCGATGGCAACAGCAAATACCTGAAGTATTTGGGTAATGGACAATTTGAAAAAAGTCCGGCGTCAAGCCAGGTGAAATAGTGGCAGACAAAACCCCCTATTTGCAAAGACAGGCAGGTAGGAGTAGCTTGTTTGCAGCCCGTTACCCAAGCCCGTTTAAGCGCAATTTAGCGGCATTTAGCTCTATTTATCGCCATTTAACCCACTAAGCCTGATCTGACGGCATGATACTTTTCCATACCTCGTCTTTGCCATTGCACTGACCAGTCCTGACATTGTCCGGCTGACATGGAGCATGCGATACCAGAGCCCAGTGCACCCAGACGCAGCATGTAGAGCACCATTTGCCACAGCGTGTCACTGGTTCGTTTTTTGGTACTTCCTGCTCCGCATCTATTTGGCTCTGGCTCCTGATTGATCACCTTCATGTAGTAGCTGGCTGCGTAACCAAGCTAATGCCGATTCAATATGCGGCCCTGGTATATGGCCCGCACTTCTCACGAGATGATAGGTATGCCCGGGTATGCTCGGGCCAAAGGGCTGCGTCAGACGCCCAGCGGCAATGTCTTCCGCCACCAGCTCAAGGCTCAACAGGGCAATACCCTGGCCGGCCAGGGCCGCCTGGATTGCATGGCCTTCGTCCGAAAAAACCAGCCGGCCGCGACGCGCCTTCCAAGGCAGAGCTACCGCCGCAAACCAGTTTTTCCAAGTAGGGTTCAGCGGATGGTCATGGGTCCATTTAAAATCGATCAGTGGGAGCTGACCCAGGTCCGCATGACCTATAGAACCTAGCTGAGTGCTGCACACCGGCGCGAAGCGATCAGTGAACAGCGGCTCCGCCACCATGCCTGGATATGGTCCTCGTCCATAGCGTATCGCTATATCGGCAACGTCAGTCCCAAGGTCGACTGCCTGATCGGATGCGTGCAACTCCAGGTCGATTTCCGGGTATAACTTTTGGAAGCCCGTCAACCGGGGTGCCAACCAGCGCGCCATGAACGCATTGGTTGTCGAAATGATGACACTGCGGCGTTCATGTGTCTTTTCCAAGCTCTGCAAAGCCTTCTCGACAGCATTGAAACCGTCGCGCAGCACCGGATACAGCACCACCCCGGCATCGGTCAACGCCACTTTACGCACCTGCCGATCAAACAGGCACAGGCCCGTGTATTCCTCAAGAAGGCGAATCTGATGGCTGATCGCGGTCGGTGTGACAGCAAGTTCATTGGCGGCCTGCTTGAAGCTGCCGTGGCGGGCTGCCGCTTCAAACGCCCGTAGTGCTGAGAGTGAGGGTAGTCGCCGCATTGCATGTATAGATGAAAAATAACAGATGAGAATAACTCATGTTATGCCTGACAACATAGCGTTTGTCAACGCAAGGGCATGCGCCTATCTTCTCGCTGCGGCCCTGGAAGGCAGGGCACTATTCCACAATCCTGCGACTACCTTTATGAAAGGAGCAAATCATGCTCGAACGAATTATTACCCAACCAGACAATTACGAACCTTACCTGCTTTCTCAGGCGATCAAATTCGGTAACCTGCTGTTTGTCTCAGGCCAAGCCGGTGCTGGCGACGATGGCGAGATCGTTGATGGAGGTTTCCGCGCCCAGGGCGAGCAGGCGTTCGCCAACCTCAGGCGCGCGCTTGAAGCTGGTGAGTCTGGTCTTGAAGACGTCATCAAGGTCACTATCTTCGTGACCGATATGAGTAACTTCAAAGAGGTCGTAGAGCTGCGGCGTCAGTTTTTCACGGCACCTTATCCGGCAGACACAATTGCCGAAATCAAAGCACTCTACGATCCGGCGGCCATGATAGAAATCGAGGCCATTGCCGCTGTCCGTCCTCACACCGGGAACTGATATGAATGCCACTGAAAAGCATGACGCTCACCTGCACGACTGCCTGTTCAAGCCGCAGTGCATTGGCAGCATGTCGCTTAAAAATCGCCTGGCAGTAGCGCCAATGACACGCATTAGCGCAACGGACGATGGTTGCGCGACAGGGCAGATGGCAGGCTATTACAGCGCCTTCGCCGAGGGCGGTTTCGGACTGGTCATCAGCGAAGGGATTTATACGGACAAGGCCTACTCGCAAGGCTACTGGAACCAACCCGGTCTGTCGGACGACACCCAACGCCATGCCTGGGCCACGGTGATTGGCCGCGTCCACAAAGGCGGGGCGTGTATGGTTGCGCAACTGATGCACGCCGGCGCGCTTTCGCAGGGAAACCTTTATCGCAGCGGCACCGTTGGCCCGTCCGCATTGCGGCCCAAAGGACAACAGATGGCATTCTACCGGGGCAAAGGTGACTATCCAATACCGCGTGCCATGGTTCACGAAGAGATCGCGGAGGCGATACACGGTTTCGCTGACGCGGCGGTCCGGGCACAACAAGCTGGCTTCGACGGTGTCGAAATCCATGGTGCGAACGGATACCTGCTCGACCAATTCCTTACCGAAGAGACGAACCTGCGCAACGACAGTTATGGCGGAGACGTCGAGCGGCGCCTGCGCCTGATCTTCGAGGTCGTACACGCAGTACGCACTGCAGTGGGCCCTGCGTTCACGCTCGGTCTGCGCATATCCCAAGGAAAGGTCAACGATCGCACGCACAAATGGCGCAATGCAGAAAATAAGGCCGCACTTATCTTCGGGACGCTGGCAAAGCTGCCTATCGACTATCTCCACACGACCGAGTTTGAAGCATGGCAGAGTGCCTTCGGGAATGGCGCTAGCCTGGCTAGCCTGGCCAGGCAACATGCAGGCGTACCTGTGATCGCCAATGGCTCACTACATGATCCCACGCGCGCGACTGGTTTGATAGCAAGCGGCCAGGCTGATCTAGTGTCGCTTGGACGCGGCGCGTTGACCCATGCAGATTGGCCAACGCGCGTACTGAACGGCATACCACTCAATGATTTCGACCCCGGGATATTATCGCCGGTTGCTAACCTGAGGAATGAAGATCGCTATCGCAAAGAGCGCACGCACTCCTTACTATAACTTGCACACTACCTCGTTACGAAAACGCGATTACAATTCCTGCATGTCTTCTCTGGCTTGAGATTTATTGCATTAAAAAAGTACAGTGGGTTAGCCACCTTTATTTTCAACACTGATCCACTGTTTGTGCATTGAGAAATGCCCAAAGCAAAGCCACCAACCATGATGGTGTGGCACTGTCCGTGGCAAAGCAACATTCGCCGTATTTACCGAAGGCTGCGTAAAGTAAAAATGAATTCAGATAAACAACGCCCACTTATTGTTTTCGATCTCGATGAAACATTAGTCCACGCAAGCACAGCAGATTTGGGCCATCCCGCCACATTGACATTGACACCCTATTTTGTATATCAGCGACCCTTTTTGGCAGAAATGCTGGAACAACTCGCACCCAATGATGATCTGGCAGTGTGGTCGTCGTCAAGAGAATATGTTGATGCCATCGTTGCACAGGTCTTTGGCGCTCGCTACCCTCTCAAGTTTGCCTGGTCCGTAGAGCGCTGTGTGCAACGGGTAGACATCAAAAACAATAGCTATGTCTACATCAAGGATTTAAGAAAAATTCAGGGGCAGGGATATACGCTGGACCAGGTCAGCATAGTGGATGATTCACCAGAAAAAATCGTCAGGCAGCCAAGAAACCATGTGGTGATTATCCCTTATTTGGGTGACCAGAATGATCGTGCCCTGATCGACATCGTCGAGACATTCAAATTGAGAACGGGAACCACAGATTAAATGACGCACTTCAGCTTGTCGAGCAGCGAAACATTACTCCTGATAATGCTCAAATATTCTTTTTAATTCTCCGTTTTTCTCCAAAAAGAACAGTGCTGCACCTATCTTCCTGACCAGCTCAGGGGACATGGTTTTTGCCATGCCCATATAGAATTTTTCTGTCAGTTGGGGTTTGTTTAAAAGCCGGATTTTATCTTTCAGTCCCGCCTGCCTGATCGCCTGACCTATGCCAGGTGAACGGTGACAATAAAAACGTCCGCGCCCTGCCAGCAATTTCTTCATATTGGAAATGGAAGAAGTTGCGGTGTCGTCTATTTTCAGGCCGCCCATTTGCGTGAGGATATCGACTATGCCAAAACCGCGCAGGGCCAGGATGATGCCTTCATTGCCGAGCTTGCGTATATCGCCCCAGTCTTCAACTGCAACATCATCATCCGCCCGCACGGCCAGCAGGTAATTGACAGAGAACAGCGGCGTCACGGCGAACTGGTATTGCGAGGTATTACGCGCTATGCGTTGCACGCCACAAATCACATCGATATTGCCCGCCTTCAGACCGGCATCAATGCGGGCGCGCGGTTGCCAGACCTGGTCACCGGTAAATTGCAACTCATGGTCAGCTTTCTCCATGGCGCGCATAATATCCACGCACATCCCGCCTATCGCAAGCTTGCCTTGCTGATTAACGATGGCAGTATACTTGGGCTCGGATGCCTCCTGGGCAGCCGTATGTATCTCTGTGACAGCACCAGCGGGCAGCATGAGCGTCAGCAACAAAGATATCACTGCGCCTTGCAAGACCCGCAAAGGACTAAATTGCAGGGGCTTGCTCATTGCCTATATGCCAGCCTCTTGTCTGATTTCACAGCCCTGCCGGGGCTGGCGTGCGTGAACTGTTGCTGCACTTTGAAAATACTGACCACATTCGACAAATTGCCCGCCTGGTCCTGCAAGCTTTTTGCGGCGGCAGCGGCTTCTTCAACCAGGGCTGCGTTTTGCTGGGTCACGCTATCCATTTGGATGATGGCATTGTTGATCTGGTCTATGCCGGCAGACTGCTCTTTGCTGGCATTATTGATTTCATTCATGATGCTCGTTACTTTTGCGACACTATCGACGATCTCGGACATGGTCGCACCGGCCTGATCGACGAGGCGCGCACCTTCGCCCACTTTATCAACTGAATCAGAAATCAGGGCCTTGATTTCTTTCGCCGCGCTGGCCGATCTTTGCGCCAGGTTGCGTACCTCGGACGCAACCACGGCAAAGCCCCTGCCCTGCTCGCCTGCACGCGCCGCTTCCACAGCCGCATTCAAAGCGAGGATATTGGTCTGAAACGCAATGCCATCAATGACGGCAATGATATCGACGATTTTATTCGATGAATCACTGATGGCACCCATGGTCGTCACGACCTGCGACACTACCGTGCCACCCTTGACGGCAGCGTCAGATGCCGCATGTGCCAACTGGTTCGCATCGCGGGCGTTTTGTGAATTCTGCTTCATCGTACTGGTCAGTTCTTCCATGGAAGACGCGGTTTCTTCCAGCGAACCAGCCTGCGTCTCAGTGCGTGCTGACAAATCCATATTGCCGTTGGCAATATCGGTCGATGCACCTACGATGGTATCGGTACTAGTGCGCACCTCGCTGACGATATTCACCAGTCCATGATTCATGTCTTTCAAAGCTTGCATGAGCTGACCAGTCTCATCGCTGGATTTCACTTCGATATTTGTCGTCAGGTCACCATCTGCCACGCTGCGCGCCAGGCTCAGCGCATGGTGCATGGGCCGGGTGATGCCTACAGTCAGGAACCAGGCGCAGACACTGCCGAGAACAATAAACATGACGATCAGCGAACTGATCAGCATCAGGCTGTTTTTGGCGATGGCATCGACCTCCTGGCTCAAGTCATCAACATCCCTTTTCTGGAACTCCAGGAAATCCAGTTCACTCTTTTGATAAGCATCTGACACTGGCATGAATTTTTCAAACAACTTTGCTGCTTCATCTGCCTGACCGTCTTTTTTCAACTTGGTGATCTGGTCGCGCAAGGCGATATACTGCTTGCGCACAGCGATGATGTCATCAAGCAGTTTTTTCTCTTCAGGAAAGGCGATATGCTCTTCCATGTATTTTTGAATTTCATTATTCCTGACTGTCGATACCTTGGCATCGTTGGCAAAATATTCTGCCAGTACATCATCATTGCTCTTCACAATCGCCAGGGTACGCTTGAGCCCGGCCACTGTGATCCGGTACCATTCTTCCGTCATACGCTCTTTTTTCAGCGGTTCCTGCATCATGGCACGGGTGCTGTCAGCAACCTCATGCAAACGCCACAAGCCTATCCCTGAGGATATCGTCGCCAGCAGCATGACCAGCCCAAAGCCCATGGCGAGACGCGTCCCTATGTTCAGATTCTGAATTTTCATTGCCTGTCTCCTGTATATTTTTGTCATAGGCACTGCAGAGCCGGGGTTAATACAGGAAAACTACCTATCCCAACCCCTTACTTGCTTTTCACCTTCACATTCGTGTCTGATGAAGCAAGATGTCATTGTTTTACCTCTTTCAAGCATATTAGACCATTGCTATTTTGCAAGTCAACGATTGCAAAATGCCATGAAAATGATAGAGCCCCGCCCTCTTACATAGAAAAAACAGCTTGATAACAGCAAGCTGTTTTCATGATATCTTGACACTTATTTTTGATTCAGTCATTCCATCCATGCCACACATCCTCGCCATCCGTGCCGACATCACCAAACTGCAAGTCGATGCCATCGTCAATGCCGCCAACTCTTCCCTGCTGGGTGGTGGCGGCGTTGATGGGGCTATCCACCGTGCCGCCGGGCCTGAACTGGTGCACGAATGCCGTTTGCTCGGTGGTTGCAAGACTGGCGAGGCCAAGATCACCAAAGCCTATCACCTGCAAGCCAAGCACATCATCCACACCGTGGGCCCGGTCTGGCGCAACGGCACCAACGGTGAAGCTGGTCTGCTAGCCTCGTGCTATTACAACGCCATGCGCATCGCAGCAGAAAAACAACTGACCAGTATCGCTTTCCCCAGCATCAGCACTGGTATTTATGGCTACCCCATAGAACAGGCTGCCCGCATTGCGGTAAGCTATGTACGCTCGGCGCTGACAGACTACCCCTTGCTACAGGAAGTGATTTTCTGTTGCTTCTCGGACAGTGACCTCAAGATTTATGAGGCCGTATTAACTGAATCTGCTGAATCGGCTGAATCGGCTGAACCAGCAAACACGGCACCATGAAAATATACTGACCACAACCAATAAGGCTGAACCCATGCGTTACCTCATCTGCTTGATTACCCTGGCCTGTGCCAGCCAGTTGGCCCTGGCACTGGATTGCAGCAAGGCATCCAACACGCTTGAAATCAATGAATGCGCATCCATAGAACAAAAGAAAGTGGAAGCAAAACTCAATACCGTCTATCAGCGCGTGATGAAGTTCCTCGACAAACAGATTGCTGACGGTGATCTTGACAAGGCATCCAAGACCACGCTCATAGAAGCCCAGCGCGCGTGGATCAAATTCCGTGAGGCGGATTGCAATGCCGTCTATCAGTACCACATTGCAGGCACCATACGCGGCGTGATGTCCATCAGCTGCATGCAAACCCATACTGAGCGGCGTATCAAGGATCTGGAAGAGTATGAAAAGAATTAAAACCTCTGCGCGCCAGTGTCGCACTGCAACTCTGTGATGATACAGTGATGAACAAGATTGACACGCCCGCCGACATTGTTCACTTAAGCAAAAAGAGACAGCGCAATGTCCAGGAGCAAAACCGATTAAGCGAATATGGCTTGAAAACCACAGCCACCTATTGGCGAGCACATGCACTTCCCGAGGCCTTGCATGATGCCGGGCTTGCCCACGGTATAGACTGGGGCAATAATAGCATCATCATTGATCTCGATTTTGATGTACCGGGGATACCGGACACGCTGATGGGCACAATATTGAGCCAGCAAGAAAAATTCATCGAGTTTGAAATTGAAACTAGCCAGCAACACCAGCTAATCAACTCCATAGAAGTCTGGCTTGATGTGATTGCACAGACCAATGTTCACGAACACAATCGCGGCACGGGCAGGGGTGCAGGTGCGATGGCCCTGGAGATACGCAGGGAGCTATGCACGCCTGCCGGGTTGCCACCGGCCGACAGCAGCACAACAGAATGTCCTATCCCTGCTTTTTAGCGAGTATGTACACAGAGCAAAGGCGCCCTGCAATCAACCTAAGGCCAAAAGCCAAGACGACCACCAGCAATAAAGGTTTGCCCGGCCCCCACAGAGCACCAGCCATGCCCAGGGACAATGCTGAAGCAAAGCCCATATCAATGTCACTGAAGCGTCGCTCAAGCACAGCTTGACAAGACGGGCAGTCATAGCTCACCCGCCGGACCAGTTTATACCAGCGATGTCTGGTCAACATGGGCGAGGTCAACTGCAAATCAGCACGGCATTGCGGGCAAATATGGCGTTTGAGCATATTTGAATTAGCTAGAACTCATTTCATCAATAGGATGAGTGCGAACAAGACGATTTGGGATGCAGTGCAAGGCGTGACCCGCAGCTAAGGCGTCCGCCTTTGCAAGCGGTGCAACGCAGCAATGCGCCCAAATCGTCAGTTCCCGAAGGGTTTGCCTCATAACGTGTGCTGGACAGCGCAGGACTCGTTGTCAATAGGCAAAGCTATTGACTGCCTCGTCCGCCTTACCAGCCCACGTTATGAGGCAAACGCATCTTACCCTATTGATGAAATGAGTTCTAAATGGCGCGTAGCATGTGTTCGTGGTCCGGCAAAATCAATTTGCCTGCATGGCTACAATTATACATTCCCAATTTGCCCGCCTGCCCTTGCTGCTATCATCCAGACAGCAGACTAAGCAATTTGATCACTAGCCCGGTCGATTGTGTGGCAACGTCTGAGGCATGAAAGATCACCAATAATGAGAGATGAAAAAATAAGATCAACTGAGCACTGGATAAGCACCGAAGCAGGCCAGCTGTATGCCTTTAGCTGGCAACCGACAAACACTGAGGACCATGACAACAAGCCGCCGATTTTGCTACTGCATGATTCCCTGGGCTGCGTAGCTTTATGGCGCACATTCCCTGCCCTGCTGGCTGAGCACAGCGGCAGACAAGTTATCGCTTACGACAGACTGGGCTTTGGACAATCGGATGCGCGTGATGAAGTGCTGAGCCTGGATTTTATTGCGCAAGAAGCCGCAACGTCCTTGCCTCTTCTGCAAACCTGCTTTGGCTTTGAGCACTTCGTGGTCATGGGGCATAGCGTCGGTGGAGGTATGGCAGTGCATTTTGCAGCCCTTTACGCAGATATGTGCGATGCCCTGATCACCGAGTCTGCACAGGCCCTGGTCGAAGACAAAACGCGGGCTGGCCTTATCGAAGCGCAAGTACAGTTCCAGGCCCCAGGCGCATTAGACCGGCTGCGCCGTTACCACGGCGACAAGGCCACATGGGTATTGAACTCATGGATCAATACCTGGCTGTCGCCCGCCTTCGTCAACTGGTCACTGCGAGATGTGCTGCCGCAGGTAACATGCCCTGCCCTGGTACTGCACGGTGAGCATGACGAATATGGATCAAGCGTGCACCCTGAGCAGATTGCAGGGCTGACAACTGGCCCTGCACAACTGGAGATCATCGCTGGTGCACAACATGTGCCGCACAGGGAACAGGAAGACTGGGTGATAAAAAGAGTCTGCCAGTTCCTTGCCAGCTTAAGGTAAATTCAGCAGCGTGGCCGCAGCACACAGCTATGCAGATTCTCATGCAGGTACTCAGCAATACTCATGCATGAGTGCCTGCTGCAACCATTACTCGACACCGTCGCCTAAAACTCATCCCACTCCTCACCTGGCTTACTCGCTGCCTTGGGTACAGCTACCCTTGCCGCTGGCCTGGTGACAGCAGTGACAGACCTGTTGGCGGGTTTTGCCCCAGTGACAACTCTTGATGAACTGGCCAGCGGTTTGCTGGCGGCTTTCTGCGCATCGTCGAGCTTGAACATGCTGATGATTTTCGACAGATGTTCTGCCTGCTCTTGCAGGCTCTCAGCAGCAGCGGCGGCTTCTTCTACCAGTGCGGCGTTTTGCTGCGTCATTTCGTCCATTTGGGTCACGGCGCGGTTGACTTCTTCTATGCCTGAGCTTTGTTCCTGGCTGGCGGCAGTAATCTCACTCATGATGTCGGCAACCTGCTTGACCGAGGTGACAATCTCGCCCATGGTCTGGCCCGCTTCATCGACCAGGCGTGCGCCGGAATCAACCTTGCCTACCGAGTCATCGATCAGCGTTTTGATTTCTTTGGCAGCCGTAGCTGAGCGTTGCGCCAGGTTGCGCACCTCAGATGCGACCACCGCAAAACCACGCCCCTGCTCGCCAGCACGCGCCGCTTCTACTGCTGCATTCAACGCCAGGATATTGGTCTGGAAGGCGATGCCGTCAATGACGCTGATGATATCGACTATCTTGCGTGAACTGTCCTTGATCGACACCATGGTCGTCACGACTTGCGAGACCACTTCACCTCCCTTGCCTGCCACATTGGCAGCAGACGCAGCCAGTTGATTGGCCTGGCGTGCATTGTCCGCATTTTGCCTGACGGTAGAGGTCAATTCTTCCATCGAAGAAGCGGTTTCTTCAAGTGAGCTGGCTTGGCTTTCAGTGCGGGCAGACAGGTCAGCATTGCCCGCTGCAATCTCGCCGGAGGCCAGCCTGACCGAGCCGCTGGTGGCGCGTATATCTATCAACACCGCCGCAATCTTATCGACAAAGCGGTTGAAGGCCTCGCTGATCTGTGCCAGTTCGTCCTTGCCATCAGCAGCCAGGCGGCGGGTCAGGTCACCTTCGCCAGTTGCAATGTCTGCCATGGCATCGCGTACCAGCTCCAGTTTTTTCAGGGCCTGGGCTACCAGTGCTGTCAATACCAGAGCGGCGAGGGCCACCACGATGATGGCGGTAACGGCAGAGGCGCTCAGCATGGCGGTCAGTGCCTGGGTGGCCTCTGCCCTGTCCAACACGGTTGCCAGTAGCCAGTCAGTGCCAGCGATTTTGGTCACGAACAGCATGCCCTCGCGCCCGTTCAGGTGCACGGTGCTGCTGGTCTTGGATGCTTCGGTCGCATTCAAGACCTGGGTGGTCAGGCTGGCATCAAGCTCACTGAGCGGTTTCAGTGTCAGCTTCTCATTCGGGTGGGCAATGATCTTGCCGCTGCCATCCAGCAAAAACGCAAAGCTGGCAGGCGTAGGTTTGATCGAGCCTACATTGCTGGTCACTACGTCAAGCATGACATCGGCGGCGGCCACGGCGGTAATGCTGCCCTTAGCGCCTATGGGGTCGGCAAAGGTCACCACCAGTTTGCCGGTGCTGGCACCGATATAGGGCGCGGTAATGATGGGGCCACCTGCTTCGCTGGCCTTGATATACCAGGGGCGTGCGGTAGGGTCATAGTCGGCCGCGCGTTTGCGGTCTTGCGAGAATACCGCATGCTTGTCGGCAAAGCCTATATAGGCCATGTCAAACACACCGGCCTGCTCACCCGCCTTGAGTGCGCCCAGGGGTTCGGGCAATTCTGCCGCCAGCTTCAGCGAGGCGACTGCTGCCTGCTTGGACTTGACCCATTCGGTAATGGCTGTGGCATGGCTTTCAGACAGTTGCAGTAACTGGCTGTTGAGTGCATCCATGGTGCGCGAACGCGTGGTAAAGAAATTTGCCACCACCATGGCCAGCATGGCGATCACAACGATGGACACACAGATGCTGATGAGCTTCCTGCGTAGCGACGAAAAAAACATACCGGTTCTCCAGTGATGACAAAAGACGGGATATTCAGTGGCAACAGCTCTTGCAGCATAGCACTGATTTTGTCATGCAGTCATCTGGCAAACCCGGCCTGCTGTTATAGCCAGACTGGAAATCATTTTTTCGGGAATCATGTTAACTAATTGCAACGACCATGGAATTGAGAAGAACATGGTGGTCACTTGCATCTGCACGGCTGGGCAGTAGTCTCCCCATTTAGTTGCAAATTGACGACGTTGCCGACAATTAATATGATTAATATCAATGGGCTGGACGCAATTGTTAAATATTTGCATGCATGTTGTTTTACCTATGGGCGCAGGCGTATTCTGGCGAGTCGCATCGCTGCCGCACAGCAACAAGTAATCATATTGCCATTACTTTGCACATGACAGGCTATCTGCAAGGTTTTGATTTCTGGCCCGGTGACTGGTATCTTCAGCTTCTCGCGGGCACGCTGCGTTTGCACATGCCTGATTTGTTGTCTTATTTTTGACTTATTTGTGCGCCAATACGTGTACTTATTGACGAGCTATTGCAGTTTCATCTCGCGCCGTAATATGTTGCAACAATTTTTGGCAAAACTTGTCTGTTGAATACGCTATGCTTAGTCATGGCATCCCCTATCCTGGGTTTTGAATTGCAAGAATGAATGCACTACTCACACCATTGCATGACAGCTATGCGTCAAGAGAGACGGGGGATTTGCTCGCCCTGGGTATCAAGCCTGATCTGGCTGAGCATGAATATGCTGCGGTGGAATCGATACTCTCCGTACGCGGTGTAGATATCAATGCCTTCAGGGAACACCGCCAGCAATACCTGAAAAGTGCCGAGCAGCAAAAACCTGCTGATGACAAGCTGGCCTATATGTCACATCGCCTGGCCGCCCAGCTTATTGATGTGATAGGCATCGCTCTGCTGCTGGCCATGGTGGGTTTGCTGATCACCGTCGCCCTGCCCAATCTGTTCAAGCAGACCAACCGCGCGATCATGATATTGTGGGTGCTTTACCTCTTGTTCAAGGATGGCTTTGACGGACAAAGCCTGGGCAAGCGCATCATGGGCATACGTGTGCTGCAGCGTGACACTGAGCAGCCCTGCAACCTGACGCAATCCTTTGTGCGCAATATCCTGGCATTGACGGTGGTTGACTGGTTGTTCGCGCTCGGCGGCAAGCGACTGCGCCTCGGTGATATGCTGGCGGGTACCAGGGTAGTCAAGGAATAAGCGGCTACCTTACTGGCCGCCTCCCGGTCACATCACTCTGTGAGATCTCTCTACGCATCACAAAAAATTCGTCACATCAAAGCCAACCAGGCTCAGGTTATTTACATTCTTCAATATCCCTACCAGCACAACTTCATCCGGCGTGATGTTGTTGACATCCAGCTGGTTGATCACATACCAGATGCTGGCATCGCCTATGATGTCGGCAGTAATGATGACCATCTTGCTGGCAACAGTGGGGCCAGTGAAGGCCTTGCCTGCACCAAACAGAGCAGCAATCTTTGTCGTGTCCAGCGCATTGCCCTGTACCGTCAGCACATCGCCGTTTACCCAGGCTTTTGGCGTAGTGGCTGCCGCATTGACTGCGGCAATCTTGGTGGTGCCGGTCTTGTTCAGGAAGGCGGAGAAATTCAATACATCCCCCCCCTTGCCTATGGTGAAATTGGTGATGGTATCGACACCGTTGGCAACCGGGGTAATGCCAAAAGCATAGGTATCAACCCCGATGCCACCCTGCATGGTGTCGATACCGCCACCGCCAGTGAAGAAATTCGCGTAATTCGAGCCTATCAGCAAATTATTCGCTTCATCCCCCTTGATGGTAGTGGTCACCGTCACCTTGCCTGCGGACGAGCCGGTCGTCGTGCCAGTGCTGCTGGCAGGCGCGGCAATCAGGCTCAGATCGACATAATCGACCTTCTTGATATCCCCACTGAGCAAGGCCAGCGGCTTGCCGTCCAGCGTCAGCAGATCCTGTCCCAGATCCACGACAAGCGGCGTGGTTAGCGCGCCCTTGCCGCTAAGCAGGTGATTGGTTTCATTGAGCGGGATATCGATGTAATTGATCTGCAGATCAGACTTGACTGCATTGATGATATTGACAACTTTGCCACCAGTGAAAGAGGTATTGTCCAGCGTCACCGTCAGGTTCGTGACATTGTTGATACTGGCATTGGCCGTGGCCTTGCCGCTCAGGGTCAAAGTCGCGGTGGTATCGGTCGTCTTGACCAGGGTGCCGGTCAGGCCTGTGGGTATATTGGTGATTTTGCCCAGGGATGTGCCGACATTACCCTTGAAGGTGTCGCCAGCCAGGGTGAGGATAATGCTGCTGGTGATACTGCCATCATTGAGCTGCTGCTCGACAAATGCCGGGGCTGAATAACTGATGCTGCCTATGGTGGGAGTCACTTCAGACGCCTGCGCCACTTTCAAGACCAGTTGCTCAACATTGGTAGGGGCCGCAGCAGCCTCAGCCGCCGTTGGCATGCGTCCTATCAGGGTGGTATACACCACGCTGGCATACACCTTGGTCGAGGCGGCTATCTTGAATTCTTGCGACTGGGCAAACTGGTTGACGATTTCACCACGCGCCATGCCGTTGGTCATTTGCCCTACCCAGTAATCGCGGCCTGCGGCATCGGCGCCGCGGCCAAGCACATTCTGGTAAATCAGGTCGAGAAACTGGCTATTGGACAAGTTTGCGCCGTATTTGCTGACAAACTCCTCTGATTGCGCAAACACCTGGGCAATCTGGCTATTGCTGCCGCCATTCCTGTGCACGCCCATCCAGAAGGTAAAACCATCGGTATCCGGTATGCGGTTGAAGGCTGCGAGGTAAAGCCGCACGATCTGCTCGGCAACCGGGCTATACTCAGGCGCAATCAAAAAACTGTATTCCACCCCGGCACGGGTGAGCAAACCAGAATCAAGGCGGGACGCATACAAATCTACCGTCTGTTGATCGGGTTGTTTGTCCCAGAGTATCTGGAACAAGCCTGTGACGAATTCTTTATTGGTTTTAGCCATCGTTGCACCTGCACTTATTGCAGCAAATAATCATGGAGAAACAGCAAACATGCCCTGGTGGACTAGTAGTTCACTACTTTACGGCAAACTTTCTCAAAGTTTCAGTGTTTTATCCAACTATCCAGCGTTGTTCACAATCCCATCATGCGAATCGGATAAACTCAGGGTTCTTGCCAGACGGAAAAACCCCTATTTATGCAGTATATGCCAAAAATTTTCGACGCAATTCATACAACAGGCATTAAAAAACCCGCCAGTTCCTATTTTCCGCGCGTGTAATTGATAAAATACAAAACATCCTGCAAGTCATTCACTAGTCAGCCCAGGCCCGGTAGCAAAAAAGCAGAAAGCAAGTCATCATGAAAATAGCTGTCCTCTTCCCTACCCAGACAGAAGCCGCCTTGTTCCAGCGCGAAGGCATCATCACCATCGTCTCTGGCGTAGGGCTCACTGCGACTGCCCATGCGACACTGCGGGCAATCTATGAATACGAACCCGACATGCTCATCATGGCAGGCATCGCCGGAGCTTATCCCCATTCCAGCTTCAAGGTCGGCGATGTGGCACTGGTAGAAAGCGAAGTCGAGGGCGACCTCGGCTTTTTCACGCCCGATGGTTTTACCCACCTCGCCCACCTGCCAATAGACATGGAATTTGAGCGCCGCCATACACTCAGTTGCCCTTTCATCCCGGCAGGCACAGAGTTCGCCCGGGCACGCAGCATGTCCCTGAACGCTGCCATGGCCCACTATGTCGATACAGAATTCGTCGACCTTGAAAACATGGAAGGTGCAGCCTTCTTCTATACCTGCCTGCAGGAAGACCAGCCTTTCCTGGAATTGCGGGCGATATCCAACTTCGTCAATGTCGATAATGATGAATGGGATATGCAGGGCTCGATCAAGGCCATGACTGCGGCCCTGCATCGCTTGCTGGATGACATACAACACTGAGACAGCACTGAACCGACACTGAATTTTATGCACGGACCCGATCCCAAAAACCCTCAGCCCATGCCGGGCTTCCCGCAGGTTTGCTATATCCAGAATACGGTCAGCAATCCCCATATCATCATCGGTGACTTCACCTATTATGATGACCCGGAAGATGCAGAGAATTTCGAGCGCAATGTGCTCTACCATTTCCCCTTCATTGGTGACAAGCTCATCATCGGCAAATTCTGTGCGCTGGCGCGGGGTGTCAAGTTCATCATGAACGGGGCAAACCATCATATGACAGGCATCTCCACCTACCCTTTCCAGATTTTTGGCAATGGCTGGGAGAAAACACCGATGGATCTTGAGTCTCTGCCCTACAAGGGTGACACCATCATCGGTAACGATGTCTGGATAGGGTATGAAGCCCTCATCATGCCGGGTGTGAAGATAGGCAATGGCGCCATCATCTCTTCGCGCTCCGTAGTAGTCGCCGATGTGCCTGCCTACACCATCGTCGGTGGCAATCCAGCCAAACCGATACGCCAGCGCTTTAGCGATGATGTCATCGATACCCTGGAGCAGATCGCCTGGTGGGAATGGCCGGTAGAAAAAATCAGCCACTACATCAGCGTGATCATTGCTGGCGATGTAGGCGCACTCAAAGCCAGCGCCCTGGCTGAATAGCCGCGTCCATTTTTTTATCCATCTATGAAAATTACTGACATTCCCTTTGGCAGAACAGACTGGTCTGCCATAGAAAAAACCGAACATCCCGGCATCACTGGCAAAGCCTATTGGCGTACCTGCAAGTTTGGCGATATCCGTGTACGCATGGTTGAATACACAGCTGGTTACCTTGCTGACCACTGGTGCAGCAAGGGGCATATCCTGCTCTGCCTCGAAGGTGAAATGCACACCGAGCTAGACGATGGCCGCGTGCTGACACTGAAGGCAGGCATGAGTTACCAGGTGGCTGACGGCGCAGAGGCACATCGCTCATCGACGGCAAGCGGGGCAAAGCTGTTCATCGTCGATTAAGCGCAGGGGCCTTGCGATGCGCTATCCAGCCTGCCCTGCATGTCCCGCATGGTATAGTCGCCAGCAGGATAAATTCCATCTATAAAAACACCATAGGGAACAATAATGAATAAAAACCTCGCCCCCA
Source organism: Undibacterium sp. Ji42W (assembly GCF_049340405.1). NCBI lineage: Bacteria > Pseudomonadati > Pseudomonadota > Betaproteobacteria > Burkholderiales > Oxalobacteraceae > Undibacterium > Undibacterium sp. Ji42W. Next base: position 317,442 of record NZ_JBMPOV010000007.1, on the reverse strand, counting down.
CCTTGTTCAGCAGCATGCTGTGCAGCCTCATGCTCGCCAGCAGCCCGGTAGTACAGGCAGCAACAGCAGAGCAGGCCAAAGAGATTGTCGCCATCAAGGCAGGCCGCCTGCTTGATGTTGAAAGTGGCAAGGTCTTGCGTGACCAGCTCATCGTCATCGAAGGCGAGCGCATTATTGCCATCAGCCCCATCGCGAGCACACCTGTTCCTGCCTCTGCCAAACTCATCGACCTGTCCAAATCGACCGTCTTGCCTGGCCTCATCGATGCGCACACCCACCTGACCAGCAACCCGCACCTGCATGGCTACAGCTCCTTGGGAACATCGACGATACGCTCCGCCCTGTATGGCGTACGGGCCGCACGCGATACCCTGCGCGCCGGTTTCACCACCGTGCGCGACGTAGGTTCTGAAGGTTTTTCTGACGTTGCCCTGCGCGATGCCATCAATGATGGCGACTTCCCCGGTCCGCGCATCATGGCGGCTGGTTATGCAATAGGCATCAAGGGTGGCCATTGCGACAATAACCTGCTGCCGCCCGACTACAATGACACCGGCAAGGGCGTGGCCGACGGCCCCTGGGCTGCGCGCACCAAGGTGCGTGAAATGGCCAAGTATGGTGCCGATGTCATCAAAATCTGTGCCACTGGCGGCGTACTCTCCAAAGGCGACTCCCCTGGAGCCCAGCAATATACGCTCGAAGAAATGCAGGCCATCGTGCAGGAAGCCCACAAGCTGGGCCGCAAGGTCGCTGCCCATGCCCATGGTGCCAGCGGTATTGCTGACGCCATCCGCGCAGGGGTCGATTCTGTCGAGCACAGCAGCCTGATTGATGAAGAAGGCATCAAACTCGCCAAAGAACATGGCACATGGCTGGTCATGGACATTTATAATGACGACTATATTCTTGGTGAAGGCGAAAAAGCAGGCTTTTTGCCAGAATCCCTCGCCAAGGAAAAAGAGATAGGCCAAAAACAGCGTGATAATTTCCGCGCAGCCCTGCAAGGCGGTGCCCGCATGGCCTTTGGTTCAGACGCGGGTGTCTATCCGCATGGTGACAATGGCAAGCAATTTTATTACATGGTCAAGTACGGCATGACACCCATGCAGGCCATACAGGCAGCCACCATCAGTGCCGCCGATTTGCTGGGTTTGAAAGAAAAAATCGGCAGCATCAAGGTCGGCAAGTTTGCCGACATCATCGCCGTTGATGCAGACCCGCTGGCGGATGTCACGAGCCTGACGAAAGTAAATTTCGTCATGAAGAGCGGCAAGGTTTACAAGTCATTTTTTTAAGTCAAGACCTCTCAACACCGAGGCACAGAGATGCAGAAAAGATCAGAAGAAAAACACAAACTGTGATTCTTCATTTTAATTTGCATCTCTTTTTTAGAAAGCAGCAATGAATCAAAAACTCAGCATAGATGAATACGACGCACTGGAGCAATTAAGCAAGCTGCCGCGCAACACTAAACCAAATGCCTGCATCAGCCGCAACGCCAAGCGCCTGTGCGGCATCAAGCTCATGACTTACCGCAAAGACGGCACGCTGGAACTGACCGATGCAGGCAGGCAAACCCTGTTCATCAAACAATGCATAGACGGCCTGCGCGCCATTGCCAATGACCCGGACACCACCCTGCCCGGCCCGGTAGCCACCTTCTTGGGCAAGAAGGCGCATGTGGAAGTTAATGCCGAGACTGGCAAGATGACGATTACCCAGCGTGGCATCGAATGTCTGGCAGATATTGATGCGCAGATGGTGCAGGGGAATAAGTAAGAAATGTCGAGGTGACACAATAAGTCGCCGAGATAGGCTTGGTTGGACATGACCATAATCGTGGCGCTCCCACCAAGCATACTTAGCCGCAATAAATAGCATAAATTGAATTCGGCGAAGTGGACATCACACTTAGTCAATGTATCTGATGTGAATAGACATGCGTATGATTGCGTTACGTTAATCTTATCTGCACAGCCTATTTCTAGAAAATCAAATCACTTCGTTCCACCTACCGACCATTATGTTTGAAAAATTTTCTTTGACATTTCCATCTGAAGGCGGCGTAAAAAATATTATTGATGTATCTGTGCTAGTTAAATTTGTCGAAAAAAACTTGGGTGTAAGCGTGCCAGCAGAAGTTGTCGCCTTTTGGGATTGCGTTGGTGCTGGATATCTTGGAGACAGGATTTTATATGTTTACGGGGATGGCACAAATTTGCTGGCCAGAGACTCATTCCAAGAATGGAATAAGAAAGATTTTTGGCAGGCTGTGCACCCGGCACCTCAAAATGGCGGGCCTGTTTTTTTTGCAGAAACCTGCTTTGGTGATCAATTAGGATTCAGGTGGGATGGTGAACGTGCTTTGTATGTACTTTTTTGTGTAGATACGTTCGAAGCTTTTACCATCACAGACAATGGGGCAGATCTTTTTTCCCGTGTTTTAAGCGATAAATATGCGCTTCTGGATGAGCAACGATTTGCAGCCGCGCTCAATAGGCTTGGCCCTCTGCGAACTGGAATGCACTACGCACCAATAGTCAGTCCGATGATTGGCGGATCAAGCGATACTGATAATCTGTGTTTTGAGACGCCCAATGTTCATTTTAGAACAGCGATTGCTACCTATAATACCAAGTAGCCAGTAGGTAGGTGTAGCCACAAGTAATCGGACTCATGCTGCGCGCCGGAAAAACCCACTGCCATTTAATTTCTCACAAAAAAATCCGGCGCATTGCCCTGCTGAATTCAACAAAATAAGTATCACGCTTTTTAGAGTATCTGAGATAAATAGACCATTATGCTTGCGCTAATCGTATCTACCTGACTGAACCTCTTTTCCTGCCATTTTCGATTATTGAATTGGCTAACATAAAGTAGGAACACCCGAGTATTTAAGTCTTGGCATCTCTGGTAACTCCTGAAGATAGAGTTGAACAACTTGATCATCTCCCAGCACGCCTGATTCTGGTTCGTTACTGAGCAAGGTCAGATGATAGAAACCATCATCAATATCGATCATCTGCTCACGAGGACACTCTGCATCCCAGTTCAATAAATCAAAAAGATCTCTGATGCACAAAGTACGATCACGCACTTCTACACCCAGCCTTAGCTTAAAGATGTGCCGCTCTAAAGTAGTTTGTTCCGGGTAACCTTTGAATATCTCAAGAAAGAAGCGACCAGGCGTCCCAGTGCTTACACCAACAATTCGACCTTCAGTCGCTTGTTTTTCAACTACGGCTGGATCAGAAAAAGTTGTTTCAAAATAGTCTTCACCATGCTGAATGAATTCTGTAGAGAACGGCGAATAAAATATAAACCCGAATCCTGCCACATCCAGACATATCTTTTTATTGCGTTTGCCAATATTTCCCTCTCTCTTTTTTGTTACCCAATATTGCCGCCACAATCCCAATTACCCTGACAGTCGCGGAATTCGACTATGATTTTTTACACTTCCGACAATCCACGCAAAGCCGATAACACAGCAGGCCAGGCATTACTTTGTGGATCAATCACAGCAAAATGCCCGGCGTCAGGCAGCAATACCAATTGCGTTTTGGGGAAAACCTTGCAATAAGCTTCAGGCACAACCGGTGGCACAACTTTATCGAGGCTGCCTTGTAGCACGGTCACTGGCACAGCGGGTGCGGGTAATTGCATGGGGTCGGCATCCGGGCGTTCAGCCGGATTCTTGCCTAGAAACTTCAACACTGCACCATCACCCAGTTTCAAATCATGGGCCATGCGCAGGTCAGCGGCAGGTGCCAGGGCAAGTACACCGGCGAGTGCGGGCGTGGCACATTTGATGGCGGCCCACAGCACGAGATGTCCACCGGCAGAATGCCCGGCCAATAGGATCTTGCCGTTGTGTCGCGCCACCTGGTGTGGCAGCATTTCTATCGCGCTGGCGATATCTTCGAGGCTGGCGTCGGGATTGCCGGGGATGCGGCGATATTCTGGTGTGACTACCGTCCAGCCTTCAGCGGCCAGTGCGCTGGACATGGCCTCGGTATGCTGCCTGTCATATTCTGGTTTCCAGAAACCGCCATGTATCAGCATGAGCAATGGACGTCGCGCACCGTCACTGCCATAACGTATGTCGGCTACCTGGTCGGCATGACTGCCATAGATCAGGTTGTGGTCAGGTGGAGTGCCTTTGCGGGTCAGGATGGAGAGATCTTCTGTCATAGTGGTTCCTGCAATGATTTACGTAGAACGGGAAATGTGTTGTGCGCTCATTGTACCTGCCACTGGCTGTCATTCTCTGTAGGAGCGGCTTCAGCCGCGAACAATGGACACTATCCGTCATTTGTTCGCGACTGAAGCCGCTCCTACGTGAATGCTACAAGCTATCTATTTTTTGCCCTGCGTCCCAACACAAACGCCAGCAAGATTCCCAGCACACAAATACCCAGAGCACCGAGGTTGCCGATGAGGATGTAAGGCGTCATGCCGGTATAGCCCTGCACATTTGCAGCCAGCACGGCGCGGGTATTCTCGGGCAATAACTGTTCTACCACGCCACCGGGCACGATAACTGCGGTGGCACCGGTGTTGGTTGCACGCAGCATGGGGCGGCCGGTTTCGAGTACGCGCATTTGGGATATCTGCAAATGCTGAGGGATGGCGAAGGAGTTGCCATACCAGGCCAGGTTGGATGCGTTCAGCAAGATGCTGGCAACCGGCTGGCCTGCAGCGTGCTGGGCTGACAGTTGCGCGGCAATTTCTTCACCGAACAAATCTTCATAGCAGATATTTGGCATGACCCACTGACCTGCGACTTTCATCGCGGGTTGTATCGGGCCGGAGGTGGAGAACTCGCCCATGGGGATGGACATCATGCTCACAAACCAGCGAAAGCCCAACGGGATGAATTCGCCAAAAGGTACGAGATGGTGTTTGTCGTAACGGTAGGGCTGGGCATACTGGCGCGACATGCCAAGTACGCTGTTTGAATATTTGTCGCCACCATCATGCACGCCAACGCCGAGGATGACGGTACTGGCACTGTCCTGGGCAAAGGTATTAAGGATGGGCAGATAGTCGGGCGGCAATTGCGAAGTCAGCATAGGCAAGGCTGTCTCTGGTGTGACGATAAGATCAGCCGGGGTTTGCGTAATCATGTCGTGGTACAGCGCCAGCGAGTCGTTCAGGTATTCCTGGCTGAACTTCATGTCTTGCGCGACATTGCCCTGTAACAGGCGCACCTGTATGGGCTGGCCTTGTGGCCTGGTCCAGCTGATTTGCTGCAGGCCAAAGCCAGCGGCAAATACCAGCACGATCAAGGCAGGCAGCGCTATTTTTTGCTGGCGTCCGCCAGTGCTTACCAGTAACAGGGCGAGCGCTCCGGCCAGCAGGGCATTGATCCAGCACAGGCCAAGCACGCCGATGACAGGCGCAAAACCAGCGAGCGGGCTATGAGTATGGGCATAGCCTGAGATAGTCCAGGGGAAGCCAGTCAGAAAGCAGATACGCAACCATTCAGCCACGGTGAACAAAGCAGGCAAGACCAGCAGGCCAGCGACGGTGGCAGAATTCTTCCAGCGTTGTTGCAGCCAGCGTGTGCCCCAGGCAGCCGCCGCCAGGTAAATGGACAGCGCCCCGGTCAAGAACATCAACGCCAGCAGAGACAAGACACCGGGCAAACCGCCAAACACCGTCATCGCATACACCAGCCAGCTGGTGCTGGCAGTCAGCCAGCCAAGGCCATAGGCCCAGGCCAGCCAGCCTGCGCGCTTGCGGCTGATGGCGGCATCGCCTTCACGCAAAACCTGACTGAACAAGAGTGCCAGGCTGAGTATCTGTACAGGCCAGAAATGGAAGGGAGCAAACGACAATACATTCAGCCCCCCTGCCACCAGGGCCAGCAGGAAGGATGAACGTACAGAAAGGGAAGACAATAAAGACCGCACAGCCTTAATCATCGGGCCGCACGGTGGGTCGCTGCTCTACCAGCAGCATCTGCACTTCACGCGCATCGGCACGCAAGACTTCAAAGTAGAGGTTGCCTATGGAGAATTCATCGCCCATATGCGGCAACTCGCCCATGTAATCAGCCACATAAGCGCCTATGGTCTCGGCATGGTCAGAACCTAGCGTCGTACCCAGGGTGTTATTGAACTGTTCAAGGTCAGTCAGACCCTTGATGCGCCAGCGCTTGCCATTACCCTTGCTTTCCAGCGCCAGGATATTGTCTTCCTCTTCCTCGAAATCGTATTCATCTTCGATATCGCCGACGATTTGTTCGAGCACGTCTTCAATAGTAATCAGGCCGGAGACACCGCCGTATTCATCGACCACCATGGCAATATGATTGCGGTTGGCACGAAAATCGCGCAGCAAAATGTTCAGGCGCTTGGATTCAGGGATATAGATGACAGGGCGCAGCATGTCACGCACGTCAAAGGCGTCTGAGGCGTAGTAGCGTAGCAAATCCTTGGCCAGCAGGATACCAACCACCTTGTCACGGTCACCATCGACAGCAGGAAAGCGGGAATGCGCTGTCTCCAGCACTTCTGGCATCCATTCTTCTATGGGGTTGGAAATGTCGATGACGTCCATTTGCGCGCGCGGCACCATGATATCGCGTGCGCACAAGTCGGATACCTGGAACACGCCTTCTATCATTGCCAATGCATCAGCGTCGATGAGGTTGCGTTCTTGCGCGTCGTGCAATACTTCAAGCAACTCTGCGCGGTTTTCAGGTTCAGGAGAAATCAGGGCGGTCAATCGTTCAAACAATGACCTGTGGGGTTTAAGGTCAGATGGTCTGACCTTACTAGAGTGCTCTTGCATAATAGGCGTAACGCCGTTGTTTCAATCCTACAGAATACAACAAATGGCGGCTGTTTCCCAAATTTTGACATGGGCAGTTACAAAAACTACAGCAAAACATGCGCAAGCGCAGACCAAAACCCATAAAAAACACCATTTGTCATCCCGCTGTCATATTAGCGGTATGGCTGTCCGCCACGTTTTACGTACACCTGGCGGCTGACCAACTGGTTGCCGTGGTACAAAAACATCAATTAATTCAATGACAATAAAAGATTAAAAAAACAATTGCCTTTGGTTTTTCGACAACTTATGCTGATGGCTGACAAAGCGCAGACCTAAGGCAGAAGTGCTAACGCCATCCGCGCCTGCAAAAAAACAGCCCATCCTGCAAACATTGGCACTAGCACTGGCGCTGGTAATTGCACTGACATTGAAATAACAGCAGTAATAGAAGCGGCAGAAGCAGTAGATGCAGCAACAGCAAATTACCAATGGAGAGCATCCATGTCAGCAATCATCCAGGCCATCTTTATCAATCCACCCATGGCAATTGCCCGCCTGGGTGGCAGTAGTACGCCGCAAGAGGCTTTCCAGTGGATACAAAATCCAGCACCGCGCGCCAATGCAGAAACGGTCATTACCCCAGACTGGTCACTGCGCATCTTGCCTGACAGTTCGGTCGAGCCGTATATGCCGACTGAAATCAGCCTGCGTGATGGAGAACTGATCAGGCCCGTTGCGCCCTTCTTTGAAATCTGGGCAAGAATGGGCGAACCCGGCTCGGCAGAAAGCAGCTGGGCAGATGCGCCGCTGACCCCAGCCCTGTTGAAGCGCTTCAAGATACCGCTTGCCAACTTGTCGCTGGAAGTGAATGCGCAAAACCACAAGGCGGCCCGGCGCGCCTCCAACCCGCTGTTACGCTTTGGCACCTATCCATCTGTAGTAGTAAAGGCAGACAATCATGCCAACATCCCTCTGCTGGCTGTCAGCCCGCCCGCAGCCGCCAACCCCATGATACCGGCGGGGCGCAATATCCCGCTTGGCAGCATACAGTTCTTGCTCAGCAAACCCCAGCCCAACATTGGCCCCAGCAATGGCCAACCCTGGCTGGCGGCAGTCAATGTAGAAATATTGCGCTTTCGCTTTACCCCGGCGCGGGGTCGCGTGTATGGCCCGCCAGATACCAGCCAGGATCACCAGCCACCCACGGGTGCTCCGGCACCACCGGTACTGGAACCGTTCAACTTCCTCAATCCTGATGCCGGCTGGCGCGGTACCACGGGTACGCAGGCATCTATCGTCAGCCCCTGGGACACCTATGATGGCGCAGATGATGGCAACGACAATGATGCCAATGATGAGCTGTCATTAGGTGTGATCGATGATACCTGCGAAGCCAGGGTCAAAGCCACTTTGCGCTTCCCTGGCGCGGCGGGGCGAACCATCAGCGCCACGGCCAATATCTTTGTCGCCCCACCTGACTTTGCCCCGGACCGCCGGCCTTTCCTGTCCATGGCAGATGAAATCAATGACCGCAGTGCCGACATCGCCCAGCGTAATGCCGCCATGAGCACAGCCGAGCGCGAGCGCTGGGTAGAAGACCTGTTCGAACGAGCCTATGAAACCCTGAGCCTGCTCAACATTGATTACTACCGCGAGCTACGGGCCATGCGCTTGCCCGCCGGTGCACGGCGTCCCCAGCCCATCCCCGGTGAAAGCATGCGCCTGCCACTCAGGGCATTTGGTGCCAGTGACCCTTTGCGTAATCCCGATTTTGCGTTATCCAATGGCAATACCGATGATCCCCTGCCACTGACCAGCCATGCACGCTCGCGCCACCGCTACCTGTCTGACTTGCAGGCCCTGCATGATTTTGTACAGTTGCACCCCACCCGGCTGAAACAACTGATACGCCAGAGTTTTCACCTGAGATCACCAGAAACGGCCAATGCCACCAGCATGCAAATGCCGCCACTGATGCGCAACTCCAATGCCCTGCCGCTGACGTTGAGTACCTGGCAATATGATCTGTTGATGAGCTGGGTAGATGACATTGTCCAGACCCCCGTTACCTCGCCGCTGGGTCGTTCTGCCATCGTCGCCAGGCGGGCGGATGAAAGGCTGGATGAAATCCTCGCTGGCATGGGCACTTCTGCGCCCGGTGGCCAGCCATGAGTCTGTTACCGCTCCCGTCTGCGGCGCAGGCTCCTGGCAGTTATCGCTTCCGGTCCAGCCTGGGTCAGCATTTGCTGGTGGTACAGCACAGCCAGATCTATGACCTGCCAGAACAGGTAGCTGATTTGGATGCCAATCTCGATCACGCCCTCAGCCAGATGCTGGAGCGCACTCTGGACAATGAAGTCAGCCTCGACGCACTGAGCCTGCCTACTGTACAAAGCCTGTCACTGAATGTCAGTTCCAGTTGCAACCTCGGTTGCAGCTATTGCTATGCCAGCCAGGGTGATTTTGAGGGCAAGCAAAGCAAGGGCATGGACTGGGAACAGGCACGCAACAGCATAGACCGCCTGCTGGCAGCCGCCAATCCACAAGCGCCGCTGACCCTGGGCTTCATAGGTGGCGAACCCTTTGTCAACCGCGCCCTGATACGTCAGTGCGTGCACTACAGTGCTGCGCAGGCACAACAGCGTCACCTGGACTTGCGCTATTCCGTCACCACCAATGGCACCTTGTTGCGGCCAGAAGACCACGAGCTATTGCGGCAACATCGCTTTGCAGTCACCGTCAGCATTGATGGCGGCAGCGTTGTCCAGAACCGCCAGCGCCCTATGCTCAACGGCAAGCGCGATTCATTTGCTGCCGTAATCGAACATTGCCAGCCTTTGCTCGACCAACCCGGCATGTGTAAACTCGCGGCTCGCGCAACGGCCCACAGCCTCTCGCTTGACCTGGCCCAGCAGTTTGATGCCATTGCTGCGCTAGGCTTTCAGGACATTGGTTTCTCACCCTTGCGCAGCGGATCGGCATTGGCATTGCAGGAGCACGACTGGCCAGTATATGAACAAGCGATGGTCAGCCTGACCAGCCGCGAATTGCAAGGTGCCTTGCAGGGGCAGCAGATACGCCTGAGTAATTTCGCCACAGCATTGAAGCAATTGCATGTGGGTGCCAGCAGCCCTTACCCATGCGGTGCAGGCGGTGGTTATTTTTCTGTTGCCAGCGATGGTGACTGGTATGCCTCCCACCGTGCGATTGGCAATCATGATTACAAGCTGGGTGACAGGCACACGCTGGACGCGCCCAAACGCCTGCAATTTTTACAGGACCGCCACGTCCATGCCCAGATCGATTGCCACACTTGCTGGGCACGTTACCTGTGTTCAGGCGGCTGCCACCAGGAAAAAGCCAGCCGCAGCCAGGCCTCTTGCGATTTCATCCGTCACTGGCTGACTTTCTGTTTGCAGTCGTATTGCGAACTCAGCCAGGCCAGGCCGGATTATTTTACCCATTGCCTGCCAACTTCGCGTGCCAGCACGCCAGCATCACCAGGAACATAAGGAATCTACAATGAGCCTTCCGGATATCATCAAACTGGTCCCCCGCAATGCTGCTGCCCTGCGCCGCGCGCAGACAGCTGCCAGCGCCATTACACCGGTTGCCGGCAATCCCGTCTCTACCCGGCTCGAGTCCGGCGTAGGCAATTGCTACCCGGGCCTGGAAGCTGATTTACGCAATCTCGAAAGACGTTTTTTCCCCTTCCTTGAAGTCGATATTGCCGACACAGAAATACGCATCGTAGCTGTCGATAGCACGGGAGTCGCGGCTGCCACGCTACCCGATGCAGTCGCGCAAAAATACCGCGACCTGGCCTTGGGCATCAGCCAGAATAAGCCCTGCATCATTAGCAGGATCAGCGGTAATTTTGGGCCGTTTGGCCATCATGACCTGAACATCGCCACGCTGAGCCCGCCACGCAATGCCAGCGAGAGCATTGCGCCCCCGGATGCCTGGACCGCAATACGTCTGCTGCCAGAAAATACGGCCATCAGCCTGACGATACGGTCAGGCACCCGCAACATCAGCCTGGAAGGCAGGCGCTCAGCCTACCTGAGTGGCACAGGCAGCCTGGCCGCCATGTTTGAACCCGGTGAACTCACGCAATCCCTGTGCAGCCCCTGGACCCATAATTTTCGCGATTGTGGCTGCTTTTACTGGGCCAGCAATCATCCCGACATTGCCCAGCCGCCGACCCCAGATGCCAGCGAGCCCGGTGTGCCCTGGCTGGCGCCAGTACCGTGGGAAAGGCTGGACCGCAGCATAGGCAGCACACCCCCCTCACCCGCCACTACAAATACCCCCGAAGAACTGGGCCATTATGCGATCAACCATCAGTGGCAAAGCCTGAACTTTGTGCTGGAAGGCCGCGAAACCATACGCCCCTACAAGCCCGGCAAGTTCACTGCCGTTCCACTGGCATCACGGGAAGAATTACAACTATACCTGCGCTATGCTGCCGGGCTGGAACTGGCCGCAATACAGGAATACCTGTCAGCGGCATATTCGCTGCGAAGCCCGGCCAGCCTGGCAGCAGGCAGCTTGCGCAACCGGGTCACAGCCAGCTTTGCGGAACTCATGCGCATCGCCTATGGAGAAATGCGCCACCTGCGGGCTGTCAATAATGTGCTGCAATCGCTGAACGGCCCGGCCTACACACCAGCCCTGCAAGTCGCCAAAACGATCCCTGATGCCGCTGGCAATCAGCGCCAGGTACGTGCGAGAATACTCGACCCGCAAGCCATTCTGGATTTCCTGGCGCTTGAGCAGGCCAACAGAGGTGCAGACGAATTATATGCACGCATCTATGCCACCCTGCGCCAGCCTGGCTTTGGCAGCGATGCAAACTGCCAAAGCATACGTTACATCATGGCCGAGGGGCAGGACCATTTTGAAACCTTTGAGAACATGCAGGTATGGCTGCAAGGTTTCCAGCCGCGCCATTATCTACACCAGAATTTGGTACAGGCACCGGCCAGCAACAGCAGCTACCAGGCACTGCAAAAAGCTTACCGCAATCTGCTGGAAAAACTGTATGCCGGTTACCAGGCAGGCATGCCGCAGGGCGCAGTGGATATCAACGCTGCGCGTGGCGACATGGTGGCCGCCAGTGGTTTTGGCAGTGCCGCCAGGGCGGTGATCAACGCGGGTTTCCTACTGTCTTTTGATACCATCAACGATGCCCGCTTTGCCCCTATTGCCCTGCCGCCCGGCTTATGAAGCGTTACCGCATTGCCGTGCTGGGCAATGGCCCGGTGGGCATACTTGCTGCCTTGCACGCAGCAAGGCAAGGGCATGGCCCGGTATTGCTGCTGGCGGCAGACCCACCCGCCAGTATTGATGCTGAAGGTGGCGGCTACCGCATTGAGGCTGTCCCTGTCAGCATGCTGGCATTGCTGCTGGAATATGGCATCCATCCCCACCTGATCGGAGCCGGGCAGACGCATGCTGTCAGGCAGATACAGTGGGATAGCCAGAGCTGCATGTCGGTGCCCACACCCAGGACCGTACACATCCACCGCCCGGCGCTGGAGCAAGCCCTGTGGCAAAAGTTATTACAAGAGCCTCGTATCCACCTGCATCTGGGCGAGCAAAGCCTGCAATTGCATGATGTCGGTGTCGATAGTATCAATGGCGACAATCCTAACAACTGGCACGCCGACCTGTTGATTGATGCGAGTGGCCGCGCCGCCAGGACCGCCAGCAGCATAGACAAATCACAGCAACCCTGGGTAGCCCGCCTGTACACACTGGCTAACAACACACGGCACCCAAACCCCGTCCGATCTCATTTCCAGCCTCACTTCAAGCTGGCAGCGCTGCCCGAGGGTTATGTGTATAGCCTGGCTACCCCCGAGGTACAGAATGTGGTTTTTGTCGGGCGCGGCAAGGCAGTCAAAGGCAGCGCAAAAGAATTGCAGAAACTCTTGCAGGACACACAGGCTGAGTGGGTACTGCAAGGCTTGCCTCAGTTGACAGAGTTTCATAGCGGCATGGCCCGCCCTGTGTCGCTGCAATGGGCGGCGTCTGCCCGCAGCGTGCTGATCGGTGATGCGGCGTTGGCGCGTGACATCCTGTCATCCCAGGGTTTGTCCTGCGGCTTGTCAGAAGCACTGTGTGTAGCAGACCTGGGCACGCCACAGGCCAGGGCAAATTTTCAGCAAAGGCAAAAACAACAACGGCAACTGCATGCCACGGCATTGCTGATCCAGATCAGGAGCTGCCTGTATGGCATGGAGGCTGCCTGGCAAGACTATGCGCAATTTATTATGCGGGCACGCACATAAACCGCCAAGACTGTCAGTTTCAACACTGTTTAAATAGCCGGGGATCAACTAGTATCAGGGCATGGAAAACAATCTCTACAACATTGATAACATCAACAAAAAGGAGTCACCGTGTACCTCATCGCCAACATACTGACCGGCATCGTCGCCGCCCTGCATATCTACTTCCTGGTGCTGGAAATGTTCCTGTGGGATAAGCCCATGGGTTTGCGTACGTTCAAGAACACGCCCGAGAAGGCAGAGATCACCAAGGTGCTAGCCGCCAACCAGGGTTTATACAATGGCTTTCTGGCCGCTGGCCTGGTCTGGGGTTTGCTAATGGGCGGCCATGAAGGTTTTCATGTGAAGATTTTCTTCCTGACCTGCGTCATCGTGGCCGGTGCCTATGGTGCATATTCTGTCAGCCGCCGCATCCTCTACATACAGGCAGCACCAGCCTTGCTGGCTTTAGTGCTGTTGCACTTCTAAATCAGGTTTGCAGCACATCGACGATCTCTTCCGAGTCATGGAAGCGGGTATAGTGGATGTGCTGGACATTGTCTGAATCGCGGTTGTTTTCAAACACATCGACATAGCGATGGTTCCAGTGTATTTGGCTGCAAGGGTAATAGTGACGCGCCCTTTGCGGCTGGTTGGTGGTGTCATCGACCCCTTCTATGCTCAGTATCAGCGAAGCCCTGCACGCATGCAGGGCTTCTGCATCCATCCCAAACAAGGGGCTGCTTTCATCAATGACATGGATGACCGTCCAGCCCAGAATGAAGATGGGGTGCTGCTCACGCTCCAGCTTCATGTCGGTGATCTTGCGAAAACTGCCCATATTGGCCGTGCTTTCATCCCGCATCAGGCGTAGTTTGGCGGTCGCCTCGCTGATGATATTCATGCGCGCATTAGCCAGACGTATCAGCAAGACCCGTTTGCCATCCATGATGTGACTGACAGGATGATGGGCAAAAATAATGCTGGAACGCGGGCGCGAAAAACGCGCAAACATGACGCCGGTAATCAAGGCCACACTGGCCATGCCGATAAAAATCTCCAGCGTGGCGATGCTGTGCCCGTAGATAGTCTGCGGGTGCATGTCGCCATAACCCACAGTCGCCAGCGTTTCCACACTAAAGAAAAACGCCCCCAGAAAACTGTTAGGATGCAGATTGCCTATGGGGTTATCTCCCAGCATGAACAACGAGGCAAAGCACAGGTTCAATACCAGGAACACCACACCCACACCAGCAAAAAACACCGGCCAGCTTGAGGTCATTGCATAGTAATAAATATCTTGCCAGAACTGCGTGCGCAAACCATAGGCAACGACAGAACGGCCACCCATGCTGATACTGCGGCCATGCGGTTTTTGTGAAGTCATGTTGGGGGCTTTCTGGTAATTGCAGAACCGGAAGAGGTTCAGGAAGGATATTTTTTTGTGAAGCTGACATTGTCGTTGAAATTCGGCGGCATGGCGACGAATTATTGTTACGCGACGAACGCTGCTGGTACGCCAGTGGCATTTGCTGATCACTGAAGGAGTAATGCAATAAATTAGCGAAAATTTTTCAACCTGCCAGGTACAGACTTATTGCTTAGGACTTACGCAAAACCGCCCCAAAAGCTTACAGCTTACCGTGCTTCCCGATTCCTCATACCCGCGCAAAAGATCCCGAACAGGTGCTAATGCATGAATGACAATGTTAGAATGTGAGTACTGAAGAGCTCAGCACCTGCACTACGATAAAAATTGACGTTGGCAGCACATCGTTATGCATATGAAGAGTTAAATTTCCCACTTTAAAATTAATGCGGCACATCATGTTGAACAAAACGCTCCCTTTCTTTTTTGCCCTGCTACTCGCCTTCAATGAAGCCTCGGCAGCAGATACCACCAAAATTGATGAGCTTAGCTTCCAGTCAAGTTTGGCATCTGGAGCGAAGCAATACGTAAAAGCAAAGGAACTCGCCCAGCGGGCATTAACGCTGGCTGAACACGATCCGGATTTCCCGCAGCTAAGGCTTGCTCATATTCTCTCGCAGTTGGCGATGGCGCATCAACATTTGAACCAGTGGGCTGGGGCACAAAAATACGCCCGCCGAGTCATCGATATTGCCATGGTATCGCCCTCAGCTGATGTGAAATTCAAGGCGTTTAGCCTGACGCAGCTTGCAGAAATTTTGACCTTGGCAGGCGACCCTGCGCAAGCAGAAACATCAGCAGCACAGGCGGTCGAATTAGTCGAGCGTGAATTTGGCGTTGACACACCGGAACTTATTGGGCCGCTCGGAGAATGGGGCGCAGCTTTACTCGCACAAAACAAGACGGAGCAGGCATCGCAAGTGTTGGAGCGCGCTATCAAAATAAGCCGATCTGCATCCAATACGATAGGCACTGATTACCAGAACCTGTTCACCTACTGCGCCCTTCTCTACCGCAAGACCGGCCAGAAGGAAAAGGCAGTTGAAATGGAAAATAAGGCAAGGTCGACTGTTACGACAATTACCGTCAAAACTAATGTTCGTCGCGAAGTGGCCAAGCCTGCAGACGCAATCAATGAGTCTAAACGTTAAACGTAATGAGTTGCTGCATAGCTGGGGTGGCTCTCATATTCTAACATCCTGCGGTGGGATTGGTTGAGGGGGCGATGATTTTGGTGCAAGGGATACTCTAAAAACTATCATACCCGCGCAGGCGGGTATCCATACCTTATCGGCCTTACCCGTTTTACTGCCTGCGTGGTTGATCAACGATGGATTCCCGCTAACAGCAAGCGGGAATGACGGCTTAGGGTGCATTGCATGGCTTGCGCTCATTGCTATCCAAGCGTAGCTGACGCAAAAACAGTCAATGCCAATTTTGCGCAAGTCCTATTGGTAAGGATTCTCCAACCCCATCCCCTCCAATATCTCTATCTCCAGCGCTTCCATCTCCTCAGCCTCATCATCCTCTTCATGATCATACCCTTGGGCATGCAAGACGCCGTGGACGATCAGATGCTGCGCATGTTCAAGCACGGTTTTCTTTTGCTCGGCCGCTTCCTTCTCCAGCACATCGGTACACAGGATAATGTCAGCCTGGGTCACCTCGGCATCTTCATCCTCGGTATAGGCAAAGGTCAGCACATTGGTGGCGTAGTCCTTGCCGCGATAGTCATGGTTGAGCAGCCTGCCCTCTTCAGCATCAACAAAACGCAAGGTGATTTCTGCCGGAAAAAACAGCGCCGCCTGCACGGTTTTGCGTATCAGTGGGCGGGTTAGCAAGTCTTGCAGGCGCTTGTCGGCGTATTGCACCGACAACGTCAGCTTATGTTGTGATTCTTTTTTACTTTTTGCGACCATGATGGGCAGTACTCAAGGGTGTTGCTGGTTTTAACATGCCGATGGCAGCATTATTGGCCGTGGTATTGGCACTGGCGGTTTCATACGCATCGACAATGCGTGCCACCAGCGGGTGACGTACCACATCGACGCTGCCAAAATGGGTAAAACCTATGCCGCGCACACCATCAAGCACCTGACCAGCATCAATGAGGCCGCTCTTGACATTACGCTGCAAATCTATCTGGGTAGGGTCACCGGTAATCACCGCCTTGCTGCCAAAGCCTATGCGCGTGAGGAACATTTTCATCTGTTCTGGCGTGGTGTTTTGCGCTTCATCGAGAATGACAAAAGCATGATTCAAGGTGCGGCCACGCATATACGCCAGCGGGGCAATCTCGATGACCTGTTTTTCAAACATTTTTTGCGTGCGGTCAAAACCCAGCAAATCATACAGCGCGTCATACAGCGGGCGTAGATACGGATCGACCTTTTGAGCGAGGTCACCCGGCAAGAAACCCAGGCGTTCGCCCGCTTCTACCGCCGGACGGGTCAGCACGATACGCTTGACGGCATCACGCTCCAGCGCATCCACGGCGCAAGCTACGGCCAGATAGGTTTTACCTGTACCAGCCGGGCCTATGCCAAAGCTGATGTCGTGCTCGAGTATGGTCTTGATGTAATGATTCTGATGCGGCGTGCGCCCGCGCAAATCACTGCGGCGGGTTTTGAGCATCGGGCTTTCTATGTCGGCATCTTCCGGCAGGGGTGCATCTACCGCGACGGCGTCGGCAGGAATAACATCTTCCTGATCTTTGCCGACCTTGCCTTTTTTGAGGCTCTTGCTGGCGCGTTGCTCTACCAGGGCCAGTTGCACTTCATCGATGGTGATGATTTTTTTCGCCAGACCATAGAAATGCTCAAGTATCTCTATCGCTTTTTCAGCATTGTGGCCGCTGACGATAAATTTTTCACCACGGCGGAATATAGTCACATCCAGTGCCGACGAAATCTGCCGCAGGTTCTCATCCAGTGGCCCGCACAGATGTGCAAGGCGGGTGTTGTCAATGGGTTGAGGGATGAAGTGTGCTACCGGCACGGGTGTTTTTGCCATTATGCTGTCACTGCCTCTTCGACGAGTTCGCCGCGTAAGGAATAATTATAGGATTCGGTAATGCGGGTATTCACCAGCGTACCGACCAGGTCTTTGGAGCCCGCGAAATTGACAACGCGGTTATTCTCAGTGCGGCCCTGCAATTCATTCGGGTCCTTGACCGACGGGCCTTCTACCAGGATGCGCTGCACCGTACCTATCATGGCATTGCTGTATTTCTTGGTATTGGCATCAATCACCGACTGCAAATGCTGCAGACGGCGCAATTTGAGTTCTGCCGGGGTATCGTCAGTCAGATTCGCCGCTGGCGTACCTGGGCGGGGGCTGAAGATAAAGCTGAAGCTGTTATCAAAACCAATGTCATTGATAAGCTTCATCAGTGCATCAAAATCGTCATCAGTCTCACCGGGGAAGCCGACGATAAAATCAGACGACACAGAAATATCCGGGCGCACCAGTCGCAAACGACGCAGGACGGATTTGTATTCTATCGCGGTGTAGCCGCGCTTCATCGCCGACAAAATACGGTCAGAGCCATGCTGGGCAGGCAGGTACAGATGATTGACCAGCTTGGGTACCTTGGCATAACAGTCGATCAGGCGCTGGGTGAATTCTTTGGGGTGGCTGGTGACAAAGCGTATGCGTTCTATCTGCGGGAACTCGGCGATGTATTCGATCAGCAAAGCAAAGTCGGCGATCTCGCCATCTTCCATAACGCCACGGTAGGCATTCACGTTTTGTCCCAGCAGAGAGATTTCCTTGACGCCCTGTTCAGCCAGGCCAGCAACTTCTGCCAGCACATCATCAAACGGGCGCGAGACTTCTTCGCCACGGGTATAGGGCACGACGCAATAACTGCAATACTTGCTGCAACCTTCCATGATGGACACATAGGCACTGGCACCCTCAACACGGGCTGGCGGCATGTGGTCAAACTTTTCAATTTCAGGGAAACTGATATCGACTTGCGAGCGGCCAGAAGTACGGCGCGCATCGATCAACTGCGGCAAACGGTGCAGGGTTTGCGGGCCAAAGACCACATCCACATAAGGCGCGCGCTTGATGATGGCATCGCCTTCTTGCGAGGCCACGCAACCGCCGACACCAATCAGCAATTCAGGTTTTTTGCGTTTGAGTTCACGCAGGCGACCGAGGTCAGAAAATACTTTCTCGGATGCTTTTTCACGCACACTGCAAGTGTTGAGCAAGATCACGTCGGCATCGTCGGGATTATCGGTTTTCACCATGCCGTCATTGGCATTGAGAATATCGGCCATCTTGTCCGAGTCATACTCGTTCATCTGGCAACCGAAGGTTTTAATAAATACTTTTTTTTGCATAATTTTCTACAAGCTCTACCTACTCAAGGGACTGACATCGTCCATGCTGCCTTGCACTACTCCCCCTGAGCCAGCGCTACATCACATGTTCGTATTTTTAAAAATTTGAGGCACCCATTCCTTGGCAACTGGTAATACCTTTTTACGTTCAATCTCGGTCAATACCCAGATTTTGGCAACGTCACCAAAATTATCTTCCAGATAATTGATGATGACATAATTGCCGGTAATTTGCGTAGGCGAGATAAACAGGTTCTGGTCATCATAAATACGCAAACCCGGTGCCGTATTCCTGGCTTTGCCATCAATCAGCACATCGGGATATTGCGACATATTCAATACGCCACGCTTGGTATTCTCCGGAAAATTACGTTCATCCGGTATTTGTGCAAAACCTTGCAAACTCGTCATTGCCAGCAAGACCAGCATGAACATCATCATTACACGGCGTAAAGCCAGCAGCATAGGCATAACTCGTCACCTCTTGGTGGGGATTAAATTCAAAGGAATCAACTACTTAGGTCAAAACCTCGGGAAACCGGCAAGCCTGCAAGTTTAACACAGTCAGCGCCACACTTCCTATTGCAGCATAGCAGCACTTGCAGCCGCAACAAGCCAAAATGGCCCAAAATCTGTGATAATGGCAAAAAAAGAACGATGGAAACCCATGCACACCCGCTCACCCCGCTCTGAAAAGCGAGAATTTGATACCCGCCATTTCCGGGATGCCCTGTCGCAATTTGCCACTGGCGTCACTGTCATCACCACCCGTCTGGCAGATGGCCAGTTCCTGGGTTTGACCGCATCCTCCTTCAATTCTGTCTCGCTGGACCCGCCCCTGATACTCTGGAGCCTGGGCACAGCCGCCAACAGCCTGCCCGTGTTTAGCGGTAATTCTCACTATGTAGTCAATATCCTGTCTGCCGAACAAGCATGGCTGGCCGAGCAATTTGCCAGCCGCAAGACTGATCGTTTTGCAGGTGTTGATTACACCCTGTCACGCACTGGTCACCCTATCCTGACTGGTGCCTCGGCCTGGTTTGAATGCCATAACCGCAGCCGCTACCCCGAGGGTGACCATGTCATTTTCGTCGGCGAAGTCGAGCATTGTGAATTCACCAAACAGGCACCGCTGGTGTTTCATTCAGGCCAGTTCCTGCGCCCCACCAAAGAATAGATACATCCATGATCAGCATTTTGCCTGCCGACCTGGTCGGCTACTTTGCCGCCTGCCTGACGACGACCACCTTTGTACCCCAGGCCTGGCTGACCTGGCGGCGCAAACGGGCGGAAGGTGTCTCCCTGGGCATGTACATCATCCTCGTCCTTGGCATCACGCTATGGCTAGTGTATGGCCTCATGCTCAGCGCCCTGCCCATCATCATCGCCAATATGATCACGCTCATGCTGGCTATGTTTATCCTCGTGATGAAGCTGGTCTATCAATAGATTTCCAGCACCTGGCTTCGCGCCCTGCCGCATATACACATCCAGGAGGACAGCATGTCTGATGGCAACAATGATGACAATAATACAGGCGACGTTAAAAGCAACGATAACGAGGATCCATAAAATCCCGGCTGCTGCCAGGCCCAGAATGCGCCTGTTTGCCGCCGTTGCGGCAGGTGTCATCTATGGCTTGCTGCTGCGGGTAGGCTTTGAACACAAGTCCCTGCATGCGTGGTTGCAAATTGTTTCTACCGCCTTTTTGATCCTCGCTCCTTTCAGCGTCGGCGCAATTGCGGTCGTGCTGGCGGCGGGTAAATCCCATATTCATGTGGGCATGCAAGTCATGGTGTCCTTCATGTCAATGATGGCCTTTTTGCTCGCCATGTTCGTTTTCCTGCTGGAGGGCATGGTTTGCCTGGTGCTGGTCTTCCCGGTCTTTGTGGTGGCGGCCCTGATAGGCGGCCTGATTGCAGGTGCCATCCACAACCGCTTTCGCGCATCCAAAATCAGCCTGTATTCTTTTGCTCTGCTGCCACTCCTGCTAGGCCCGGTAGAGGCCAGCTTGCCGCCAGTGCAAAGCGAGCAACTGGTCAGCTCTGTCATACAGATACAGGCCAGCCCAGAAGAAGTGTTTGACCAACTGGCCTCAGTGCAAAACATCCAGCCCGATGAACTCGGCTTTTCCTTCGTACACCTGATAGGTTTGCCAAAACCCATCGCTGCAGACTTTACGGGCACTGGTGTCGGTGCAGTAAGAACTTCGCGCTGGGAAAAAGATGTGCGCTTTGAAGAAATCATCACCACCTGGAAAAAACCCGGCACCATGCATTACCGCTTTGATATCCTGCCCGGTGGCATCCCCAAGTATGTACTCGACAGGCATGTGGAAATGGGAGGTGAATATTTCGATGTCATTGATGGCGGCTACGACCTGAAGGCAAAAGATGGCGGTACAGAACTGCGCCTGAGCACCCGCTTCATTAACAAGTCACAACTCAAGACCTATGGTGACCTGTGGGGCAAGATGGTGCTCAACGATTTTCATCAATCCATTCTCGGCCTCATGAAAAACCGTGCGGAGCAGCGTCATCAGCAACAGCAACAGCAATAACAGTTAGATCTGGCAAAAACAGCAGATTGATTGATATATTGGCGATTGCTTGAATCCAAAGCCAGGATGTGAGAAGCTTGGGCCTTGATCAAGACTCGGAACCTGAGGCATCCTGCATGAAACTCTCACCTATTTTATCTGCCGCCATTGTGATGGCACTGGCAAACAGCGCATCAGCACAAGTGCAAAGATGCGTTGATAGTGATGGCCGTGTGACTTTTACAGACAATGTCTGTCCCAAGTCCAGCGTCAAGGAAAAATCGGTCAAGACCAATCAAAAATATGTAGGCTCGGAAAAAGTACAGGAAACCAACTGGGCAGCACAGAATGAAGCCTTTAACAAGCGCCATGCCGAGCGTGAAAGACGGGCAGACAATGAAAGACTGATCCATAACTTCATCACGACACCACTGCCACCTGGTGTGAAGTACCAAAGACTCACCACATATTCTGACCGTCCATCGAAACTTGACAACAGATAGACGAGGGTGTGACGAGGCTAGAACCTGCAAAATCAATTATGCTAAAAAAGTCCCAGCTAACAGTGCGGGACTTTTTTAGCGCCCCTGACTAAGTCTTGGTAGCAGTTGTCGTCGCTGGCTTTACAACCGATTCAACACCCCGTGCACCATGCATGTCAGTATCGACCTTACCATCCTGCAAGTCAGTTAATGCCTGCTTCATGACTTTGCGTGGCTTAGTACTGTCATCGATCGTTTGATCACGCTCGTGTGGCAGCAGGGCTTCGTTATTGTTGACCTTTGCGGCCTTATCAGAGCCATCAGCAATCTGATGGGTAGCTTCATCAGCATTATTCTGCTTGCGATTTTTATTGTCCAGATTCACTTGTTTAGAGTTCACGGCCAGCCACTCCCTGATCAGCCGCCTGCTGCTCAACAGTAGGCGTACTGGCTGAGCCAGCAACTGCAGCAGCCACCGAATTCGTCGATGGCAAACCGCCAGGGATAAGATTCGGTGGTACACGCGGATCAAAATCTGTCCAGTCACCTTTGCTGATGGTGCCTTCGCCCAGCTCAATCTGGTCTGCCCCCAGGTCTGTCAAGAGCCTGATGACACGCTGTTCAGTCTCGGGCTCGTTGACGCTCACTGCAACCATCATGCCGGAGCGTCGGACGGTTGCAGCATTTTCAGCGTCATCATCTGTCGTTTCACCCTTGTCCTTCATTTGCGACAAGCTGCCTATCAGCGCACCCACATGCGCGCCAACCAGCGCACCCAATGCGGTACTCACAGGTCCTGTCACCGGCGCACCGATCAAACCCACTGCAGCACCAACCGCCCCACCAGCAGCAGCACCACTGACAGCGCCATTGCCCGCCTTGGTTGCACCTGGAGACTCATCCCGGTCACCGCCAAGTGGATACATATCATGCTGCCCCGGCGGGTTAAGATAAAAAGAGCTGATTTGTCCTGGGGCAAAGCCCAGTACCATCAGTTGATGGATAGCCTGCTGTACCTGGTCCTGCTGCTGCAGCCGTCCGGCAATAATATGTGTCATGATGCTCTCCATCCTGGTTGCAAAACCCGCATTGGTCTGGGAGCCTATGAGGGTGCTTATTAACAAGATAGACGCATTCCGGAGAATCATCTGTACGCTGGCGCACCCAGCCTTACAGACATGAAATCCTTGCTTCATGGTCCTTGATTCTTGTTTTTGTTGCTTCAAGCAGGACTCGACTACCGCCAAACCATCAAGGTGAAATTGAGGTATGCTGACCTGGCACGTAACGTCATTTTCTCTTTGCGTGTGGTGCAAGTAAATTGAAGCACGCAATTAATCAATCCAGCCGTTGCTGTATTGGCATGCCTTATTAATACAATGAAAGATCAGATACATTACCAACGCGTTCCACAGGTGCCGGGACTGGTCCTGAGTGCTAGCCGGATTTCAGAATTTCACTTCGACCGCCATTATCATCTCGACTACCACATCGGCCTGGTGACGGAAGGTGTGCAACGCCAGGAATTCCGGGGGAACTCGGTGCTGCTGGGCCACGGTTGCATCGTCCTGATGCCACCGGGCGAAATCCATGATGGCATGGCCGAGGATGGTGATGCCTATACACTCAAGACCTTTCGCCTGCCATTTGACCTCGTGAACCAGGTCACAGAAGAACTCTCTGGAACAAACCGTGAACCGGCTCTGATGGGAACGATGCTGGAAGACCCCATACGGGCCGCCCATCTGCTGCGTCTGCATGACACCATGTATGCGGATAAAGACGCGTCTCCTCTGGCGATACAGTCGGACTGGCTGTCACTGCTGGATTTTATCTTCACGCAATCCAAAACCATAAGGCCGCAGAACATCAAAGGTGGCCTCGCCTCCTGGCAATACCAGCGCATCAAGGAGTACTGCGTGGCGCATCTCTCACAAAAAATAAGCCTGGATGAGTTGGCGGGCATTTGTGGCCTCGGCCCATTCCATTTTTTGCGTCAATTCAAGCACAGCATAGGCATGACACCCCACGCCTGGCTAGTCAGGCTGCGACTGGAGTACGCTTGTTCATTACTGGGAAAAAATCCGCAGACCATCGCCGATGTGGCACAACTGGTGGGCTTTTATGACCAAAGCCATTTTAACCGCGCTTTCAGACAGGCCTACGGGGTCGCACCGTCCTCGTACTAGAACTCATTTCATCAATAGGGTGAGATGCGTTTGCCTCACAACGTGGGCTGGCCAATGGTAAAACTATGGACGAGGCAGTCCAGCGCGTGCTATGAGGCAAACTTCGGAAACTGACGATTTGAGCGCATTGCAGCATTTCGCCCCTCGCTAAGGCAGGAGCCTCAGCAGCGCAGAGTATGCACCTGAGGTCTTGCACTGCATCCCAAATCGTTTTGTTCGCACTCATCCTATTCATGAAATGAGTTCTAATAGTCAATTTTTTACAATCCACCGCACCAGTCCTGCTCTTATTATGCCTTCATTGGAGAACACGCCAGGCAAAGACAGGAGAATAGATCGTGCAAAACAAACAAGTAGCCAATGCCAGCGCACCAGGCAAGGCATTTGGCAGTGACAATATCGCCGGCGTCTCGCCCGCCATACTGGACGCCCTCGTCGCTTGCAATGCAGACCCCACCACGCCTTATGGGGCTGACGCTCTTACTGCAAGTGTAGAACAACAGTTTTGCGAGCTATTCGAGCGCGACGTCAGCGTTTTTCTTGTGCCAACTGGCACGGCAGCAAACTCCCTGTGCCTCAGTGTCATGTCGCCGCCATGGGGGAGTATTTTTTGCCATCCGTCCAGCCATATCAATACTGACGAATGCGGTGCACCTAAGTTTTTCACCAACGGCGCAAAATTGCTTGCAATAGATGGTCTAGCAGCAAAGATCGACGTGGAAAAACTCGCCAAGGCCAGCAGGCTAAAGCGTGGCGACGTACATGCAACACAGCCGCATGCAGTCAGCATCACCCAGGCCACAGAAATGGGCAGCGTCTATGCCGTGGATGAAATCCAGGCTATCAGCAAAGTTTGCAAGGACGCCGACATGCGCTTGCATATGGATGGTTCCCGTTTTGCCAATGCGCTGGTGTCGCTGGCTTGCACACCTGCAGAAATGACCTGGAAAGCGGGCGTAGGTGCACTCTCATTTGGCGCTACCAAAAATGGCGTCATGGGTGCTGAGGCAATCATCCTGTTTGACCAGGACCTTGCCAGGGAGATGGCATATCGACGCAAGCGTGCCGGTCACCTTTTCTCAAAAATGCGCTTTCTGTCGGCCCAAATGAATGCCTATCGGCAGAACAATTTATGGATCAACAATGCCCGTCATGCCAATCAAATGGGGCAGCGACTGGCGCAAGGTCTGCGACAAATAAGCTCTGTAGAACTGCTGGGCGAGTCGCCATCGAATATCATTTTCTGCCGCTTGCCGCAGGCCATGACAGCCGCATTATTGAAGGAAGGCTATGCCTACCTGCATGATCGCTGGGAACCCGGAGTCGCTCGCTTCGTCACCCGCTTTTCGACCTCGATTGCCGAGGTCGATCAACTAATCACCAGCATGCAGCATATCCATGCTCAACAACAAGGAGAATTTGCATGATGACAGAGCGCCATTATTTCAAGAGCGATGAGCTCAGCCTGCACACGGAAGTACAACTGTGCACGCCAACGCAGGAAGGAGAATATGAGATCATTCTGGCAGCCACCGTGTTTCATCCACAAGGTGGCGGGCAACCGTCTGATGTGGGCTGCATTGCAGGCGTCAAGGTCAAGCGGGTATTTCAAACTGGCGAACAGATCATCCATCTTACCGGGCACCCAGTCACCGTCGGCAGCGCATTGATTGAAGTTTGTCCAGAAACACGCAGGCTGCATACCCAGCTCCATTCAGCAGGCCATCTGATAGGCTGCTATGGAGAGCTGGCTGGATGGCGCCCCGTTAAGGCACACCACTGGCCAGGTGAAGCCAGGGTAGTCTTTGAAAACGGCGGCGCCACCTCTGCCTTGCCCGCAGACGAGCTGGCGCAACAAATCCAGTCCTGGATTACAGCCGACCTGCCTCGCCACACCAGCCTGCAAGCAGGGCAACGACAGATTGGTTTTGGCCACTTGCCAGCCCACTCTTGCGGAGGCACGCACGCGCTGTCCACTGGCCAGATCGGCCATGTCAACATTACCAGGATCAAGGAAAAAAAGGGGCAATTGTCCGTCCACTATGCGCTCGGCCCGGCATGATCATCTGGTAAGATTTTTATAAAAATGAACTGCAAACAGCTGTGCGGCTCCACCAGGGACTCCCCCTGTAGCCGTATGATGCCTGCCGCGCACTATAGCGCACGGGCAACCTTTGCCAGCCGCTTCACTCTCTGGGTGATGTCTTTGGCATTGACATCTGCATATCCCTGTACCATATTTTTCTTGCCCTCAATAAAATCAAGTATTCAGCAATGGTTTTATCGCCGCACAAAATGCAGTTTTGGATTTTTCTGCTGCATCAATCAGGTAACAACCAAACGCAGTGTTTTGATCTGGCAGGCAATTCAACGGCGAGAAATCATGACTAAAATCTTCTATAGTCAACATCAAGTGATTACTATAGCCATCAATGATATCGACTAGCTCAGCGTCAAACTCTGCTATAGATATTTTTCCTTCCTGAACACCCAGATATAAAAAGCCCAGTAAAAGCGACGCATAGCGCTCGTCAAAAACGACATGCTGCCTCTTCATTTGTTCCCGTAAAATATCCTGCGCCTCATCTGCAGTTTCGCACGCAGAAAGCTCTGTAAGCCAAAATTTGGGCATCACTTCAAGCTCACTCAACGCGTTTGCGAGATTGTTGATCTCTGCGACAGAGGCATACTTTGACTCGACGAGAGAAAAAATCAGCAGCAAAAAATTCTTATTTTTATCTTCATCCATAAAATCAGAGCTTCACTCGCCCCGCCAGCTCCTGCACCGACACTATCCACTCATTCGACAGGTTTGAATCCGCCCAAAGTTCCTTGAGTTCAGACTCATCCCCCAGGATTTTGGCAACCACCTTGTGAGCCTTCTCGACCAGCTCCTTGCCCGGTACCAGCTTTGTTTTTCTGACCCATTTATCGACACTTTCGCTATACGCATTGCGCGTACCCCAGTTGCCCTGCAACCTGGCTATCACTTCGATAGCGGCAATTGCCTCTTCTGCATCAGAAGCATCAATATAACCATCGCCTTCCTGCAATATCTTGTTCAGCGTCTCTTCTACCAGTGACAGGTCATGACAGTCTTCAATAGCATAAGCCCAGTCACATGCAGTATCGTTTCCGAAAGAATCGGCAGCCCAGGCACCCATACAATCCCCCTTAAATTTGAACTACCAATTGGAGGACAACACTGTCCTCCCTTGAATAAACTATGCAGTTGCATCAAGGTGATTCACACCTCATCCGCCCGCCGCACATACACCCCTATCAAACCGATCACCCCAGCAAAAACACACAGCAAATGCAAATGCATTAAAGGAATAATTTCATACAAGACATTCTCATTACTGAAAGGACGCATAGGTCGTATGTCAGCATGCATGATGCTGTCGAACACCACATGAGACAGGGCACCAAGCAAGGCGCCAATGCCGACCTGCAGCAGCGTCAGTTGCTGCCAGTGATAAAAATTGGGGAGATAACATCGCCGCGCACACCAGCGTGCCAGCAGGAATAGCAAAACCGTAAAAGCCGCCATCAAAGGCGCACCAAGATAGGTATGGAAGAAAGCATGCACTGGAAAACGTGCATGCATGAGGTTATACAAAGACTCCACATCAATGAATACATTCACAGCAGCGAAAGACAAAAAACTGACATGGCGCGGCGCTGCCGCCTTGAGGGCAGCACCTAGACCAAAATGAAATGGGGTAACCGGCATGACAGATGGATGCTCCCGCGTAACTGACAATCAAGCAGTAGCATACGATGACCAGGAATGATGGTCAACCAGACAATATCAGGTCATTCCTGGCGTTATGCTGCAGACATACAAAAGCATGTTCAGTAGTCGATGCCGCGTCCGGTTTCCAACAGCGATTTGAGGCTGGATAACACCAGCGGCCAGCCAAAGCTGATGCCACGATGCACCTCAGGCGTGAGCTCTTCATGCGTCACCGTCAGGCGTACCAATTCACCGGACTTGGGATCACCCTTGTCAATGTCGATCGCCAGCTTTGAATGCTTTGCCAGGTCTGCCGCATTGGCAGGACCCACCCAGGTCATAGCCAGCCGCTTGCCGGGTATGCATTCGAGCACCGTGCCCACATGTTCTACCGTAGCCTTGCCATCGTCGGCAATATGCTGCCAGCTTGAGCCTGGTGTCCAGTCAGAGACGATTTCGCTTTTCCAGAATTGCCGGGTCAATTCACCGTCCATCAGGGCTTGCCAGACTTTCTCGGTTGTCGTGGCGATATAGGTCACATAGACAAACTTCTCTTGGTTCATGATCACTTCCTTTCCAGTTTGGTTTTGAGGTCGTGCATGGCCTCAAGATGGGGTCGTTCAAACTTGCGTATCCATCGCTCATAAATCTCATGGATAGGTACGGGGTTGAAGTAATGCAGCTTCTCCCTCCCCTGCCGCTCGACAGAAATTAGATTGGCCTCTTCCAGCAACCCCAGATGCTGGGTCACCGATTGCCGTGCCATCTCCAGCTCATTGCAAAGCGCACCCAGCGTCTGCCCGTTTTTGGCATGCAAACTGTCGAGCAATTTGCGACGACTGGGGTCAGCCAGTGCCTTGAAGACTTTGTCTATTTCTGTCATTGATGTATTGCACCTGAAATTTTAATTGCGCCTCATATGCAAGGATGCCAGGACAAGGATACAAGGCATGTGCAGCTGAAATGCAATAAAATGCAGGAAAATACCTGCATAAATTCATTATATGCAGGTAAATGCCTACATGTCAAGCAAGGCTTTCTTGATGATAGGAAGGTATCCGCGAACAGTAAAATTTTTTACAAGAAAATATCCAGCATCAATGCTGGCTTGAGTATCACGAAAATCGCGATACCAAGAGCAATAAGGCCCTGCTCAAGTACACGCCAGATGGTTGCAGCCTGTGGTGTTTTTTTATTCAATTCTTTAGCAGGTATTGTCATAGACCACATTATAAATTGGGGGCATCGGTCAGAGCAATTCTTTTAAGTTTTGATCAGTTCATCTTATCCTGTCAATATGGGTGGCAACATCTTTGCTGTTTGACTGATACGTTACAATCTATCTAAAAAATGGCGTTCCCAAAACGAAGGCAGCAGATACTTTTACCTTGGGCACCTCGGTAACACACAGAAAGATTGCGACATGAATGAAATAGCCAAGAGTTTTTTGGATGCCTATGCCAGCGGCGGCGAAATAGATGGTGGCTGGAAATTTGCCAAAGCTTTGCAGCAAACCCAGCTCGATTATTCAGACAAGGGTTTACACCGGCTGGACCAATTATTTGCAGCCATGCGGGAACGTGTAAAGCCATCCCGAGAAGACATGCAAGGGTCACTACAAGGTCGCAACTTTTGCGCCCTGATTGCCTATCATGTGATTGAAGTCCTGCGTCGCCGTACTGGCGCACATATCGATTGGCATGACAAGGCATCGGCACTTCAAGAATTACCGGCTGACATGCCATTACCCAACGAACCGTTTGCCCGGCTGATTGCCCTTGCGCCAGACCAGGGCGTCGCATTTATGCCTCTGGATTGGATAGAGGCAGAGATATTTGCTGACAGCCAGCAATCAAAGGCGGCAGATTATGTCGCTAGCCTGATACAGCAACTCGAACGTAACGCACCTGTCATTTGGTGGACAGGCATGCAGGCCCTGGGGCGCACTGCCTCATGGCAAATGATGATGGCGGCTGACGGCGGTGCAGTGCTACCCTTGATGCTACGCTCAACTGCGCCCATGTCCTGGTGCGCGCTGATGTCTGGCCTGCCAGGTGAAAGCCCTGAACAGGCTTTGCAGTATGGAGTTGATTGCCTGGAAAAAAACCCGGACGGTGCAACATGGCAAGTGTTTTCTTATAATGGTTACGCTGATATTGAAGAGGGCCGTTTCGATGCGGTGATAGTCATTCTTTATACTTACGGCACATCGCCGTTACAGTTGAAAATAGCTTTTCCGTATCGCCCTGCCCAGGGTGGCCGCGCATTTGAAATCCTCGACCCAACTTTACGTGGCACAAATGTAGAAGGCGAGCAAGTGCTGATGTTGGGCAATGCCATGCAACGCGGCATACTGAGCGTGAAGTGGGCGTTTGGAACTACGTGGAACCAATTACGGAAAACGTAGAGCTATGCAGACAATGATAATTGATGACGGAAGCCCTCACAGCCCTGCCATCGACCCGTATCTATTTTCACGCTATTGCGGCTTGACAGTTTCTTTCTTCACCGGCTCAGGCACACGCATCATCAGGCGGCTGGAAGGTGAATCGGTGCCCGTCAGCATATTCCAGTTTTTGTCGGCATCCTGCCCCGTCTTGTTCAACAGCGGGATGGATGACAACACATCACCAGACGCTTTTGGTGCTTCCGCCGCTGGCTTGGCAGATTTGGCTGGCTCTGCTGTTTCACCAGGCTTGGCGGGCACTGCCGGCTTGGCTGGTGCTGCCGGGCCTGGGCCATCCCAAACCTTGTTGGTCAGGTCTTTGTCATATTGCGTCGCATGCTTGTCGAGGCGTGTCAGCAATTTATTGTATTCCGCCGGATTGGTATTCCAGGCCTTGTAGATATCACCGACATCATCAGAACCAGCGACCTTCTTTTTATCCAGATAAACCGCAATACCGAAAGACACATTCGATGCCGTGTTGAACCTGTCGTATTTGTCGGCCACCTCATAGCCACCTATGCGCTTGGTGCCGCTCAGCCTTTCTGTTGCATCTTTGGCCGTGCTGTCAGTAATGGCAAATACACCAGATGCAGACGACTTGCGCGAAGTCGTTGCGGCGTCTGGGTTGAAGCCAGACTCCACCTCGGCCAACGCCAGCAGGTTGGCAGTGTCCTTTTGAGACAGATTGGCCTTGCCCGCCTGCTGCACAATTTCTTTTTGCACTTCAAACTTCACATGATCATTCGCATCACCCCAGGTGCGGCTGTCGCCCTGAGAGTCTGCCGTCAGTGGATCACCGTTATGGCTATAGTTCTTGGTTTTTTGTTTGCCGCCTGTCATGTTATTTCCCCTCGCGCTGCGTGCGCTTTACGGATACTTTTTCAATTTCAGTGAAACGTCCATTGTCATCCAGCACAAAACCGTGCTTCTGAAGAAAATTGCCTGGTATAGCTTTGGGTTTGCTATTCGTTGCCCCAAATTTTTCACGGGTAGAACCGAGAAAGACACCCACCTCAGAAAAATAATCATCCCACTCGCAAGACTTGCAATTACCGAGATTCGTAGAGCTCAATACAATCTTGCTCTTGCCATCGCCTTTGTCCCCTTTACCCTTGACGCAAGCCAGTTGCGTAATCATTGAACGGTCTTTCAGGTAATCTTCGTAGAGATACAGTTTTTCTGAGAACTTGTCGGTGCCAGTCTGATGCAGCTTCACTTTTTGCAGGAAGCATGCGCCATCCAGACGTTCATTCGGTTCGCAATAGGTTTCGACAGTGACATCCAGCTCATCACAATGCAGGCTGGCTTCAGTGATATAGGTAGTTGATTTGGCCGTCACTTGCGCACTGGCAATAGCAGGCAACAAGGCCGCCCCCAGGACAAGACTGCTCAACAAACGAAAACTGCCGGGAAAGTAGTTATTCATAGGCATCCACTTCTTGAAGTATGAGGCAAGAGAAAAAGCATCAACAATACCTATTCTACAATAAAATATATTTTACTTTGGTTTTTATATAAAATTAGGTACGGCAGCGAGAATAGCTTTAACCGCGCCAGGTAAACATAGCGTCTGCAGTACTACTCCATGCCCGGCAATCTCCATCACCAGCCATTAGCCTCCCAACCGTCATGCCAGACTGGATCTGGCATCCAGTGTCGTTAAGCCGTGATGTACGTTGAAGCGAGGCTGACAAAATCACCTCCACACCTACACTCGCAAAGCACGGGCAATACCGCTGGAAGCCGTTAGGCTCTGCCTTTTATGAATAGGTTCGTTCCTGGCCCAGGCCCCTTAGTCTGTCCGGCACAGACTTCCCACAAGCAATTACGCAACCACCGATGCCCAGGATCAGCATCCATGCGCGGATGCCACAACATGGAGACAGTAATTTCCAGCGTAGGAAATGGCAGCTCAAAACTATGCATGCCCGCCCGCAAATTGCCCGTATGGCGTTCAGGCACAGTAGCAATCAAATCAGACGCCCGCGCCAGGGCCAGCGCCGCAGAAAAACCACCCACGGTCGTCACCACATCGCGCTCCAGCCCATAGGGTTTAAGCGCATCCGCCATCGGTCCCTTGCTCTGGGTACGACGTGCCACCAGCACATGCTGGCCAGATGCATACACGGCTGGCGTCATGACAAGCTGACTCAATGGATGCCCTATACGCATGACGCCGATGAAACGGTCGCGGAACAAGGCGCGGGTACGTACTTCAGGGCTGATGGAATCGCCGACCACGCCGGTTTCCAGATCCACGCTACCATCACGCAAGAGCGCACTGTCCTTGTTCAGCTTGGGCATGAAAGTCAGGCGCACATCTGGCGCTTCTGCGCTGATATGGGCAATCAGCGCCGGTCCAAAATTCTCGACAAAGCCATCACTGGTGCGCAGGGTAAAGGTTCGTGCCAGCTGTGCGAGATTAAGCTGCGCCGCGGGACGTAATACCGCCTGCGCATCTTGTACCAGTTGGCTGACCTGCTCACGTAATTCCAGCGCCCTGGGTGTAGGCACCAGTCCGCGCCCTGCCCTGACCAGCAAAGGGTCGCCGGTGGTCTCGCGCAAGCGTGCCAGCGCCCGGCTCATGGCAGACGGGCTCAGCCGCAGCCTGGCAGCAGCACGCGCCACACTGCCTTCAGCCAGCACAGCATCGAGGGTAACCAACAGGTTAAGATCAGGGATGGACATGCATTGATTCTAACGCGCTTTGACATGGCATGATCAACAACATAGCGTTAAACGCATCAATATAATGCAAACCGTGCGCCTTCCGCCTTATATCGTAAAAACCTATGATCAGACATTACTACTCAAGTCAGCAAAAAAATGAAAGCCACATCCATCACAGAGGCTGTTGCATCGTCCACTGGCACCAAGGCATTGCAACAGGTGCGCTGGATACTCACCAGCTTGTCGCTGTCCATGCTGTTGTCTTCACTGGGTACCAGTATCGCCAATGTAGCATTACCAACCCTTACCCACGTATTCAGTGCCTCATTCCAGCAAGTGCAATGGGTAGTGGTTGCCTACCTCCTCGCCATCACTATCCTTATTGTCAGCGCCGGTCGCCTGGGCGACAAGGTGGGGCGCAAACGTCTGTTGCTAACAGGTATTGCCCTGTTCACCGTAGCCTCTGCCCTGTGCGGCGCAGCGCTCACATTGAATATGCTGATCGCTGCCCGCGCCCTGCAAGGCCTGGGTGCCGCCATCATGATGGCGCTGACCATGGCCTTTGTCGGTGACACCGTCAGCAAAGAGAAAACCGGCCGCGCCATGGGTTTACTGGGCACCATGTCTGCCATTGGTACTGCCTTGGGCCCTTCGCTGGGCGGCATACTGATTGCAGGCATCAACTGGCACGCCATCTTCCTGATCAATGTCCCGCTGGGCATCCTCAGCTTCATACTCGCGCAACGTCATCTGCCACAAGACCAGCAAGCCAGCAACAAAGCCAATAATAAAGCCAGCGCGCGCTTTGACCACACAGGCACATTGTTGCTGGCATTGACCCTGGCTGCCTATGCCCTCGCCATGACGCTGGGTCGCGGACATTTTGGCGCACTCAACCTGGCATTGCTGCTTGCCGCCATCCTTGGCGCAGCCCTGTTCATGCTGCTAGAGACCAAAGTCGCGTCACCACTGATACGCCCCACCCTATTCCACGACATCACCCTCAGTAGCAGCCTGGCCATGAACACCCTGGTCGCCACCGTCATGATGGCCACGCTGGTGGTCGGCCCCTTCTACCTGTCACGCTCACTGGCACTGAGCGACGCCATGGTTGGCCTGCTCATGTCCATCGGACCCGTCATCTCTGCCTGCAGCGGCATTGTCGCAGGCCGTATCGTTGATCGCATGGGCGCACCAGCCACCGTCACCAGTGGGCTCGTCGCCATGGTCACAGGTGCATTCGCCCTCGCCCTGCTGCCGTGCATCACAGGCATCTCTGGCTACGTCATCGCCATCGCCATACTCACACCCGGCTACCAGCTTTTCCAGGCGGCCAACAATACAGCCGTCATGCAAGACATCGCCCCGAATCAGCGCGGCCTTATCTCCGGCATGCTCAACCTGTCCCGCAACCTCGGTCTCATCACGGGCGCAACTTTGATGGGCGCAGTATTTGCCCATGCATCAGCCAGTAGTGACATCAGAGCGGCTACACCAGCAGCGATAGCGACTGGCATGCAGATGACGTTTATCGTGGCAGGCGTGATGTTGCTAACAGCATTGGGGATTGCGGTAATAAGCCGTTTGAAGATGAAAAAATCAGCTAAGTCTGCAAATTGATCACCATCGATTTGCTCACAATAAACGCCATCGCAATATATGAACATAAGCGAAACCTAAGCGAAACGGCAATTTGTAGGGTGCGTTGCAACGCACCGTTTTTTTGCTACCGCCCTCGTTTTACCATCACGACCGGTGCGTTATAACGCACCCTACTTGTCCAAGAATTACAGGGATAGGGCGATTGCTCGCAAAGCTGAATTCTAAAGCTTGAACAAGCCGAACAACTCCAGAACTCATGTCAGGCAACACAGCATTTGCCGCAACACCTGATAAGCATCGTCACCGCCTTGTCATCAAGCAACTTTACAATGTCAGCCCATGCAGGCGGCTAGTGCCTCTCATTGTACGTCCCTGCAACAGTCCCGCTATCCATCTTCGCCTTGTACCCATGTGCCAGGTGAGTCTCCGAACCTGTGACAGGAATGACCATGAATGTCCGTTTTTTAAATGAGCGCAAGGCCGCAAATCAATTGCTTTCATTATGCTTGCCGCTGGTGCTGATCGCTTGCGGTAACAGCAAAGATGCTGCAACACCCGCACCAGAACCCGTCGCTGAAACACCCGCAGTGGCCGTCATGTCTGACGTGCATTTTGAAAACGTCTATGGTGACCTGAAAAATGCCAAATTCTCTGGCATACCGACTGGTGACGGTAAATTTGCCACCATACGTACCATGTATGCGCAACTGACTTCAACCCGCCTGTTCAATGAAAACTACTTTGCCTTCCGTGGTGCACTGGATGACGCTTATGCACGCGGCATCAGGCTGGTGGCCTTGTCCGGCGATTATTCCGACGATGCACAACCCGTCAACATCGATGGCATTGCCGCCATCTTGAAAGAGTATCAGGCCAAAGGCATGCGCTTCTTTATCGCGCCCGGCAATCATGATCCTAATGAGCCCTATGACGATGACGAAGCTGGCAAAAATGATTTCCTGACGGTAGAAGGCAAAGAACAAAAGGTCTATGCAGTCAATTATTCCGGCTGCAAATCACAGGACGCCACTGTCGCCTGTACCAACCAACTCATGGAACTCGGTTACGAAAAACTGATCACCCAACTGGGCGAGTTTGGCTATATGCCCAACAAGGCCGACGTGTATTGGGAGACCCCGTTTTCCAGCTACGCCAATGCCACCTACACCTATGACGCAGCACTCAGTAGCGCCGACGTAAAAAATCGCCAGTTTGAAATTTGCGCAGAGGGTGAAGGCGGCAGCTACAAGGCAGAAGGTGAAAAAACCCTGGGCAAGGCATTTACCAAATGCACCAGCATCATCGACTCCAGCTATCTGGTAGAACCGGTCAAGGGTGTCTGGCTGCTCTCGATTGACGCCAATGTCCACATCCCCAACAGCGCATTTGACCCGGTCAATGCCAAGGCATTCAAAGGCTTTGATGGCGCTGGCAATGCGGGCTGGAACAAGGTATTGACGCATAAAAAACATTTGCTGGCATGGATCAAGACTGTCACTGCCCGCGCCAAGTCTCAGGGCAAGCGCCTGATTGCCTTCTCGCATTATCCGACCATGGACTTTTACGCCAACCAGACTGATACCATGAAGGCAGTCTTCAAGTCGGGCGCCTTCCAGGTTACTCGCGTGCCTGATCAGGCCACCACTACTGCACTCGCAGCCACGGGCATGCAATTGCACATGGGCGGTCACATGCACTTCAATGGCACAAATGATTACAAGGACGCATCCGGCAATTACTTCGTCAATGTGCAGTCGCCCTCATTGGCCGTATTTGGTGCTGCCTACAAGATCGTCAAATACAAGGACCAGGACACAGTCGATATCGAAACCGTGTCCCTCAACAATGTGGCCCGTTATAACGAACTCTTCAAGTATTACCAGACCGAGTACGACTACCTGCAAAACAGCAGCCTCGCCGCTGATGTGAGCAAGCGCTGGAGCAAAGACATACTCGCCACCAAATCCTATGGCGAATTTACCCGCTTTTATTTTGGTGAACTGTCACGCTTGCGCTTTATGGATGAATACTGGCCTTGTGAAATGAAAGAAGCCGCCACCAGCCTCGACGCCAAACAGATGCTGATCCTGTCGCAATTGCAGACCCAGGTCACGTTCGCGCAATTGAAAGACATCCCCGGCGTCTTGCCCCTGACTGCCACCTGCATGTCAAAAGGTAGCAGCAGCGCTACGCCTGTCTCCGCCAGCCAATTGACCGCCGACTGGACAGTAGCCACCAACAAGGCAACACAACTCGCCACTGCTGCCGGTTATAAGCTGGATGACTTCGCCAAAATCAGCGCCTATGAATTCTATGGCGACTTCCACCGCACCGTCTATGCCGGCGAACTCGCCTTGCGTGACATGGGCACAGACCGGGTCAAGCAATACAAAGTCCTGATGAACGCGTTCCCGGCCAACCCGGCTGCCATCAGTATGCTGGATGGAAAACCTTCAGACCAGAATGCGGTCAATGTGGTTTTCCAAAACCAGTTCAAGCAAGTATTCAGCATCCTCAAAGGACTGGGCTCAGGCAAACCCAGCGACCGCTTCACCGTCAACTTCAAAACTCAGACATTGACAAATACCAATACCAGCTCTGCAAGTTTTAACTAAAGCGCTTGATCATCCCCGTTTGGCCAATGGCAAACGGGGATAATTTCTAAGAATGAGTGGTGATGATTTTCACAGGCAAGTCTGTTCACACCGCATCGTCGTTTCAATATCGTGTAGATACGATTAGTGCTAACGTAATCGTACGCATGTCTGCGGTCAAATAAAATCCACGTCCCATCTTCGGATTAAAGTCATGTTGCAATTTTCCGTCATCAATTGCTGTTACCTTTGATTTGACTCTGCCTTAGCAAACATCATCAATTATCGAAGTTGATGGAGAAAATTAACATGCTTGCGTAAGATTACGTAAGCACTAATCGTACCTATGCTCTAACAACCCTGTTTTTCACGCCTATTGACTCCCAACCGCATCCTCCAGCAAAGTTACGCTTTTTGCGACCTTGCCTTTCTTAGAGCTGAGTATGACTTTACGGTCGCGTTTCTCGTCATACTGATAGCTTTCGCTGATTTGCAGGCCAGTCAGCAAATTGGTACTGACCGTAGAACCCTTGCCCACCATACCATCTGCCTCTTCTTCATCTATACCTATCATTTGCAAACGCTGGCTGGCCGCATCGAGGCGGAAGCGCCAGGTATAGACTGAGTATTCACGCGAACCACTGTACTGGCTGACGACCAGCACACCGTTTTTGATAGTGACATTGATGCCATCTTTGACGCCGCCGCAACCCTGGCATTGCAGCAGCTTGCTATTGCTGCCCAATACACTGTAACCCTTGCCCGCGCTTGCCTGCAGCACGATCAAGCCACGTTGTCTGTCGTCAGTAGTACTCTTGCCCTCCACCACCACGGCAGCAATATCGGCCAGGCCATCGCCATTGAGGTCACCACTGACCTGGTTTTCCACCGTCCAGCCAGGTGGCACAAAATCACGCAGTGCCAGTGCCGTTGACATGCACAGGGTAGACCTGAATATGATACTTGATTTGTTACTCGCGACCCCTTGCCCCGGCATACAAAGATTTCATTTCCAATGTGCGGTAGCACGCAGAAAAAGAGACTGGTTTCGCCTACACTCAAGTCAGTGACAAGATAAACTGCTGGCTTGGGCGATATTCCAACTGCTATATGCCTGCATGTACAGCATCTTTACCATCTCAATGAGGTCATGCCATGAAACACGGTCAAACAGAAATCAACGCCCTCCATCGCCAGCATAAAGGATCACGCATGCACACCGCAAAAAAAACAGCAGGCTTGATTGCCGGTATTATTTCCTCTTTCCTGTTCATTAATATGAGCGTGGCAGCAGATCGCCAGGATACCAGCGCCAGCGCACGTTACGAATATGAGAAAAGTCTCTGCCTCAACGGCCAATCCAATCAATCAAAAGAAACCTGCCTGCGCGAAGCCGGTGCGGCAAGGCAACAAGCCAAATCAGACAGCCTCACCACAGCAAGCGAAGACCAACTCCAGCGCAACCGCGAACTCCGCTGCAACGCCCTCCCACCAGCAGACCGTGAATACTGCTTGCAACGCATGCGCGGTGAAGGCACCCAGTCCGGAAGCGCCCAAAGTGGCGGTATTTCGCGTGAACTGGTTGTGCCGGTCAAGCCAGGGCAATAAGACTTTATTTGTACCGCATATTCAAATGGTACTGGGCTTTACGAAGCTCAGTGCCATCTCAGCTGGCAATATCAGACTTGGCACGACTCCCCAAAAAAATTCACGACCGCTCCACAAGCATCCAAAATCCCCGGTCGCACTTCACACCGTAATGATGATATCCAGTGCGCGCTTGCATAAAAGGCTCACTGACACCCTGCCCTGATCATAAGATTGTATGCAGCAAAGCACCCAAGCAAATGAGCGTGCACTTAAGAAATAAATTTCACTGGTAAGTGGCAAATAATACAATTATAGTTATTTATTATTTAACTATCTATTTATACCACCGCTTATGCCGCGCTCATTCAAACATCAAGCAGTCAAGATACAAAAACCGCAAACCCTGGACATCATCAGAAAATTACATGATATGAGTGACACACAAGGTACAGAACCGGAATCCAGACAAGAGCGTTGGCATGAAAAGCTCCCACGCAGGCTGATGAAAGCAGGGTTCGTATTACTGGCACTCATCATTATCTTCGTATTGTGGCACGTCATCAGCTCTTTAAATAAATATGCTGTAATAGTTGCCCTTGCTCTGGGTGTGGCCGCATTAGTCCTTCCAATCTGCGCTTTTCTTATCAATATTTATTCAACCATTGTGAATATCAAAAGTCTGAAAGTGAAGTCGCTGGATAACTTCATTATCGACATCGAAACCGATCAAAAGCATGTAAGCGAATTGGATTCATACTCCAAAAAAGATCTTGAAAATGCACAAAGAATCATTCAGCTAAAGATCACCCGCATCAAAAACAAAGTCAGTCTCTTGATCGGCTCCCCAGACAAAATAGCACTACTCTCACTCGCAGCAATTGGATGGACCTTGCTAAAAGTGTTTTCGTCTAAAACCCCTCCTGTGAAATTTCCAGAAATTTCTTTGTTATCCACCCCTCTCTATGAATCTTTATTCTGTGTCGCATTCTTACTGGCCCTGATGGCTTTCACAGTTATCTATCTGAGCCGCAGCATGCAAGCGTATGTGTATCAATCAGAAATTCTGGATTTGGCCATTGCGTTGAAAAAAGAAAATGAAACTTCCTGAGACAGATTTGTAGGGTGCGTTGCAGCGCACAGGTGAGCGATAAATCCAAGCTACTTCAAGCAATCATAGTTAATGTTACCCTCACTAAGACTGATGAGCATAGGGAACATTAAGGACTAGGCAATCCACTATTTTGAAGACACTTTACTTGAGCAGCGTGTTCATAGCAAAGACTCACCTTCCCCGTTTTCGTATCCAGTACCCAAACTCGATCATCATTAGGGGTTGATCCTTTAGTCGCAGCAATTTGATACCTACCTGTCTGATCGCAGCCGCATATAAAAATAAAGGGAATTGCGTATTTCATATTGAATACTCTTATTTATTATTTTGCTTCAGCGAGTATAAGTACGATATCTCAATACACATCGCTGAAAAAGAAACATAGTTTATTTAGGCAAAGGCGACTTGCCACCCAATTCTGTTAGTTTGTCAATCACGGATTTAGATTTTTGCAAACCGTCCAGAGCTTTTTCAAAAGCTTCCTGAATTGGCATTTTATCGCCATGAGTACTGTCAAGCGTATCGGATGCGTTGTACGCAATGGCATCAATCGTTTTTTTAATTAAGTCTTTTTGCATTTCGTTGTCCAAATCACCAAGAGCCGCCAACTGATCGCGATAGCTTTTATATGACTTAGCAAGGGCTTCTTTATGAGCGTATTCTTGTTGCAACCGTTGACTTTCACTTCTTCTTTTTGTTGCATATAGCGCCAACCAAATAACGGGTGCATAAAAAGGAATTTTAAATAAAATTCCTTTTATCACATCAAGATAATCAGTATGTTTGACATATCTAATGGAAAATTCTGGCCACATAAGCACAGAATCAATTGAGAAGAAAAAAGTCATTAAAACTAACGACACAATGCAGGCCAAGAACAAATTAGTAGAAACATCTATTGGCTTTTTAAATGAATCGGCCATTTCCTTATAGGCTGATGCTAGCCCTGCACTTGTTGCGCCAGGAAGTAAAGTCTCTATTTGTTCATTTAAAGCAATGTACCTTTTGTTTTGCTCACTTTCGAAATCAGCTAAGATTTTCATCCGCATCTCTATTTCATTTTTTAATCCATCTTCAGGCCTATCTTGACCTTCAATCGATTTTCCAAAAATTTTTGTATGAAAAATATTTAATTCATCAATTTTCTTTTCTGTATCTGCTAGCGATTCATGAATTTCTTCTTGCGCAGATTCTATATCTTCTTGAGCTTCCAATATTAATCTCTTGGTCGATGCGCGATCATTATTTCCAATAAGCAGTTCCATTGAGTAGTTTTTTACTTGCTCAAATTCGGAAAGGAATTTCTGATGTACTGCATTAATATCTTCTTTTATGCTTGGTTGCTGAGACTGATCGTTCAAACCAAATAATTGACCATGCAATTCATCAATATCTTCTTTCGCCTTAGATATCGAAGCAAGCAACTCTATGCTTTTTTCGTTGCTTGCAGTGATTTGCAAATTTGCCTTGTTAGAATTCTTCTTTAATAGCGCAACGGATAATTCCACTGTTTCGTGATAATTAAACAGAGAATGCTGAAGTGATTTCACAACGTCGTCATTAATTATCGTATACGGTCGAATAGCAATCAAAAGTTTATCTGCGCAAGTATTTGCGCCTTTGAGGAATCCAATATCCTGATTGCTGTTAAACGCTTCAATTTGCGAGCAACACTCATCAGAATAAATTTTCATTGCGTCCCACAAATTCTCAGGAATTAGCTCAAGATCATTTGCGATCAAAATTTCATCAATAAATAAAATAACTTTCGAAAGCCTTGAAACTTCCGTTATTTTTTCAATTTCGTTTATATCCAAATTTTCTAGCTTCGGAATTGAAGACTTCAGTTTCTTCCAACTGATTTGAAATGGATGTAACTGAAAGTATTGTATCCATCGAGACATTTTTCATTCCCCCAGAAAAAGGATAATTGTTAATATTTTTTAATGCTCATTAATTAAGCAAACTATAACGCCTTAATTACCATGTCTGTAAAAAATATTGGCTCTTTCTAGGATAAAAAACGCTTGGCAATCGCAGATACGATTAGATCAATGCAATCGTATGGATAATATGCAGCAAATTAACTACATCCCCGAAGTCATATTATTTGCGATCCCCCTCCTTCAAAAGCATTCGACTTACTTTCTGAAATTGACTTTCGCATTGAATCTGCCACAAGTTTTACAAGCTACGCCACTAGGCTCCTGCCTACGCAGAAACGACGGATTTGGGGTCAAGCTCCTTGCGAACTTTGCTACTTGCTTACATTAAGCAAATTATGGTTATGCATGTGCGTAACCAGGTTAAATGGTGGTTTTTTTTTGCTGAAACAGATAAACTACAACCAATAGATATTTACGGGAACCTCAAAACCCTTTCCTCCTGCATAGGCAGGAGACTACCGCGCTGGTGCACCAGTGGCGTTCGATGACCCATCAGGCAGTTCATCAAAGTAAGTCACAAACTACCTCCCCACCCCATCCCCCACAAACCCAATCACCGAAGCATTCGCCCAGTTAGCACAAACCTCTGCCTTGCTCGTTGCTTTGACACCTGTAGTCTTTAATTTAAGTTTGCTGATGCCCCGTATGTCCAGTTCTGGTTTGACGACTGCTGGTGCGATGATGAGGCCGCTGTCGAATAGCAGTTTATCGTCGCCCCATACCTGGAATTGCAGGCCACCGTGGTTGCGGCAGCTGTCGTCTATGCCGACGTCGGCGCGGAAGGTTTGCCAGTCGCCTTTGAGCTGGTAGTCGATTTCGCTGTTGCCAGCAACGCCCAGGCCTTTGCGGAAGAGCAGGCCATTCATTTTCATATTGCTTTGCATGCTGCTTTGTGTGTTGACCTCGCCTTTGACTGGCTTGGTACTTCCAGTACTATAGGCCAGGTCTTTGGCGTAGCTGGCCTTGCCACCTTTGCGAGTATTTGCGACAGCGTCAGACAAATAAGTTTGCAGCCTGGCTTTGTCTGGTGCTGGTTTTTCGAGGATGCTGAATTCTGAAATCGTGATCGGGCTGATGACGACGGGGTTGAAGGCGTTGTAGGCCTTGGCTGGTTTGGCGTCGCCTGTGCTGGTTAATACCATGGGGTCTTGTGCGTCGCCGTCGTCGTTCTGGTCGTGGGTGCTGAGGACGCGGAAGCGGAACAGGCGGCCTGCTTTGGCGGCGAATTCTACCTTTTGTTTGCCCTCTTGTTTTTTGAGCTGGCCGGTGTAGATGGGTTTGCCCCATTCGCCGTTAGTGTCGGCCAGGTAGATTTCAAAATCTTTGACCTGGCCGTATTGCCAGTTCTTGTCATTGCGTGGGGCGATGTCAAACCTGTTAATCATGCGGCGCTCGCCGAGGGCAAGGCTGAATTCATGGGCGCCTGTTTTTTGCGACTGGTCTCGCACGGTACGGAACCAGGTGCCGGGTTTGCCGTCGAAGGCGTTTTCCAGTGGGTGACCGGGTTCTTCTGCGGGGCGGCTTAGCACGATGAGGCTGTCTGCGGCGATGGTGTTGCCCAGGTCTGGTGCTGGTGGGTAGTCTGCTGTTGTCGCGAGTTGCTTGTTGGCGGCAATGCCCAGACGGAACTGGTAAGCCTGGTTGACGGGTAGTTTGGCGGTCTTGATGTGGACGGTGCCGTATTTTTCTGCGGCTTCAAAATACCAGCCACTACTGGCTTTGTCGTAGTCTGCGCGGCTGCTGTATGCCCGCAGGTTTTGTTCACCAAAGTGCACTACATCTGGCTGCACGCGGGGGTGTACTTGCAGTTGCAGTGCGCGTTGTTGTTCCATGCCTTCATAGCTGCCGTTGATTGCGCTGATGCTGATGCTGATATCGCCTGCGCGGTTTTCTGGTGCATCTACAGTGAAGGTTTGCAGGCTGGACTTACCGTTCTGGTACTGGCGGCTTTCGCCATCGTCTTCATACAAGGTGAAGCTGGATTTACCGTGCGGGTAGATGTCCAGCGTCAGCACGTCCTTGGGCACCTGACCATCGTACAGGGCGACTGGGTACATGGGCAAAATCGCGCCGGCGCGTACCATGACAGGCAGTTTTTCCAGCGTGACTTGCTGGTCGATGACTTTGCCTTTGGTGTCTGCTGCGACGACGCGGCCATCCCAGTAATCTATCCACTGGCCTTGCGGCAGATAGATGCCTTTGCGCCAGCCCTTGCTGGCGGCCTGGCTGCGGTATACCGGTGCCACGAGGAAGTCTTTGCCGAGCATCAACTGGTATTTGTAGTTCTCGTTATTGGCATTGGTATCTTGCGGATAATCCCACATCAGGCCGCGCACGATGGGTGCGCCGCTCTGCTCTGCTTCATGCGCATAGGTGTACATATAGGGCATG
The DNA here is from genome assembly GCF_049340405.1 of Undibacterium sp. Ji42W. Lineage (NCBI taxonomy): Bacteria > Pseudomonadati > Pseudomonadota > Betaproteobacteria > Burkholderiales > Oxalobacteraceae > Undibacterium > Undibacterium sp. Ji42W. The sequence goes on along the minus strand of NZ_JBMPOV010000007.1, from coordinate 273,298 downwards.
AGCCGCATCTTGAGTTTGAGGTAGTCGCGGTTGATGCTGCGGTAAGGTTCATCAAACCACCAGGGGTGTTTGCGTTCTGATTTTGACCAGCCTGACATGCCCATGAGTACGGGCGTAAAGGTCTTCCATTGCAGGTCACGCGTGAAGGTCTCGGGGCTGCCGCCAAAGATGCCATCGACATCGCCAGTGGCATAGGCCTGGCCGGACAAACCTGAGCCTATCAGCGTGGGGATGTGCCAGCGTATATAGTCCCAACTGCCGGACTGGTCACCTGTCCATGTGACCGCATAGCGTTGTGTGCCCGCCCAGCCCATGACGGTCCAGACAAAGGGGCGTGCGTTTGAATTATCGAGTATGCCTTGTGCTGCGGCCATGTTGGCATCGAGCGAGAACTGGTAGCCTTTGCCTGTCCACGCAACGTCAAGTTTTTGTGCGCGCGTGCCTGCGGTGCCAACTTCCCACTTGATTTTATCGACGCCGTTTTCTGTCCACAGGCCGGTGCGGAAGCCATGTTTTTTTAATCCAGCAACGACCTCGGGCAAATTGCTGTAGCCGCAACCATAGCCGTCATTAGGCAGTATCCAGCCGCCGGGCATGTCGTGCTCGCGGTATTTGGCGGCCACTGCTGCCATCACGTCTGGCGTCTTGCCGGTGGGGCCATCGCTCCAGGCTGCGGGCACGGTGCCGGGCTTTTTGCTATTGTCGCCATCGTTGTAGCAATCAGCATCGCCATATTCATAGGCCCAGCGTGGCAGGAGTTTGGCGCGGCCTGTGAGTTCGGTGTAGCTGGCCAGCACGTCCTTGATGCTGTCGCCGACGAAATAATAGGCATCGAAGCGTTTTTCCTGATGGCTGGTGCTGAGGTAATCATTCGAGCGGAAATCATAGCTGCCATTGCTCCAGGTATTGCGCAGCACACCATAGCCTTTGCTACTCATGTAAAACGGTGCCGGGCTGGGCCTGTCGCCCTCTTCCCAGCCGCCGGAATAAGATACCTCTAGCTGCTTACCCTTGAAGGCATAGCTGCCGTTTTGCTGGCCACCACCAAAGAAGGCTTCGTCAGCAGTGCTGGAAAGAGTCTGGAAGCTGCTCTTGTCGCCAAGCTCCAGCGGTTGTTTTTCTTCCCAGAGCAGGGTTTTGTTGTCGGCCTTGTAAAGCGCCAGGCGCACCGGAGAGCGGTAGATGCGCAAAGCCATGGCGGATGTCTGCACCAGTTGATAGCCGTCTGGCGCAGTAACGCTGACCGAAAAATCAGGGTAGTCTTTTTTGAGCACGATAGGTGCGGCCTTGTCACCCGCATCCAGCAATTGTCCCTTGCTACCCGCCCAGACGCGGAACATATCTGGCTTGAGCAAACTGATACGGACGATGCTACCTTCATCCGTCGTGAACTCTATCTGGCGCTGCGCGCTGACAGACAAGTTGCGCATATTGCCCAGGGGTGCGGCATGGCTGGTGGACGGTGAAGATACCAGCATGCTGGAGACGAATGTGGAAACCAGGCCTGCGATAAGGGTCTTGCGCAATGGTGGGTGCATGGTGGCGTCAATGGGTAAATGCGGTATGAGGTATGAGGTATGAGGTATGAGGTATGAGGTAAATGTCTGTTGAGACCAGGCTCACAGTAAATCTTGTCTTAATATATTTACAGCATTTTCCCACATGAGGCAGGCAGGACTCAAGCCTTGTATCAACGTCCGCTTGAAACACAGGCGCGGGACTTGCATCACGCAACGAGTATCGCGCAAACCGCACTACGCAAAGCATATTACGTAACAACGCAGCACTTAGAGCATAAATGAATTAAGCCAGTACTCTGCTCAAGAGCATGACTCACGCGAAAGTTAAATAATGTAAAATGGCAACCGGATTTGAATTTCCCTGCACAGCCGTACATGCAGGAGCATCAAACCATGTGACCATCTCATTATTGCGAACCATGAAAATTTCTGCTGTCCTGACGTTTTATTTTTGTGCACTAGGCGCTGTCCATGCTGAGGCTCTTTGGCAGGGGCCGATTGAACTGGGCAAGAGCGCCCAGACCGGATTTGAAAAATACAAGGAACATAAAACCAAGAAAGCCTTTGCCGTGGCGGCAGACGGTGCCTGGGGTGTAGCTTATGGTATGAGTAACGACATCCTGGCCGTGCGCTCGGCCCTGTCGAATTGCCAGCGCCGTAGCAAAGTTAACTGCAATCTGTATGACCTTGATGACCAGACTTTTCAGGACAAGTATGCACTTTTCCTGTCAGAGTCTGAGCAGGCTATCAAAAAACTCAAAGTCCAGGACGGTTATCAGGATTATGAAAATGCCGATTGGTTTTTACCGCCGGTGAAACACCTGCGCCCCGGCAGTGAAGGCTTTCACTATGCCACGCCCACCCGCATAGACGGCATCAGCAACATCAGCACACCTGAGCTGGCAGAAAAGCTCGCTAAAAAACAGATCAGCGTAATTGATGCCTTGGGCATAGACAATACCGACATGACCCTGCCATTTGCCATCTCTCTTGATGGGGCGGCCAATCTTGTTGATGAACCACAGGCTGCCTTCAATAAAAACCTGGATGCAGATTTACATGCTTTGATGAAGAAAAATTTTCCACAAAAAGATGCTGCCATCGCGGTGTTTTGTGTTTCTGAAGAATGCTGGATGAGTATCAATACCCTGGTGCGCCTCAAAGACATGGGCTATTCCAACCTGTACTGGTATCGCGGCGGCATCTCTGCATGGCGGGCAGCAAAATTGCCAGTGGTGAAAGCGGTGCCATTATTTACGGTATTGCGCTAGACCTGCAGCCTCATAAAAAGCCAGGACCATCTTGATGATGGCCCTATTTATTTTGGTCAAGCTGGCTAGCGTTGCTGCCAACTAATGCCAGGCTTATTGAGCCTGCAACCAGGACTTCAAAGGTTGCTGCGCATAGGCCTGCATTTTCTCACCGACAAAAATCTGTGGTGACGAGGGATCAAATTTCGCAACTTTCTCACGCTCTGTCACCAGCTCTTTGGTATGTTCAAACACCTGCATCAGGTTTTGCCCGGCGTCTAGCTTGCTACCGAACAGGGCATCGACAAAAAAGGTATTGTGCGCCAATGGCTGGCAGCCATAAGACACCTTGTCTTCTGCCGACGCAGTCACGATGATGCGGTTCGGCGCTTTCAACTGCGAGATCAGGGAACCCGAATAGCAGGCAGAAACGATCAATACAGTAGGGAATTTTTCCAGAGGTGCCAGTGCCGTTTTGAGATAACGCGTCCAGATAGGTGCAGTGGGCTTATTACCTATTTCAACCGCCACCAGGTCTGTATAGCCATGGCTGGTCAGCAAAATGGTCACCACGTCACCCTGCCTGGCCTGACTGGCAATATCCCTGGCTGTCTGGTCGAGGCTGCCCAGATGGGCAAAGGGAGCATCAAGTTTGTCCTGATGCGGGTCGTTATCAAAACTGTAGCTGATGAGTTCAGGATTGATTTCTTCCAGCCTCTTCTTGGCCAGTTGCACATCCCCCAGAAAAGCCCTGGAGCCTGAATGCAAGCCAAAGCCGGCATACCAGACACGGTGATGGCTGATGGCATTGGCTTTTTCATGATTGGCCAGACTTTGCTGCGCCATCAATTGATCACTCATCTCACGCGCCTTGTCCTGGCCGGGGTTTAGATAAGTAATTGCTGGTTTGGTCGCACAAGCAGACAAAAACGCCAGCAGGCCAGCCATCCAAAGGGAAGAGGAAAGTTTCTTCATTTATTTCTGCACACTTTTTAAGCGATAAAGTTGGCTATCATAACATTTGTTAAAAAATGTGTCATACTCTCATACTCAAGTGCAGGATTTAAAAAACAGAGAAGCTTGCGCCCATACTGGCTAGCCGGACGCAATCGACATTTTAAGCATATCAATGAACGCCAGGCTAATCGCATGAAACGCTACCATCCCAGGCCCAACCAGGGCATTTCCTTCATCGCCTGACAATAATCACTGTAATCACTGTTTCGCTGGCAGACCAAAACCATCAGGCAGGCGGGCAATGACCTGACCTGTCGCCAGGGAATAGAAAATCACACCTTCTATCGTTGTACTTAAATATTTTTTCTGGCGATAGCTCTCTTTTGGATTATCCCTGGTTGGCTCTGAGTGATAAAAGTCATAGATCAGATAAGGCTGGGTGATCTTGGCGACAACCAGGGCCTTTATCGCAGGCAGCTCTTTTGCTGCAAGAGCACTTGGCATGCTTACGCGGGCAGCGGGTATCAAGTCTCTGTAGTAACCTACCTCACGCTTAAAGTCGAGAAATGGGATAGTGGGTGACGCCAGACCAAATACTGTCGTAGAGGTCTCTTCAACATTGACCGTTGCGCCATAGGCGTTACTTGCACGATATGTCCTGGTCTTGTCAATATTAAGATCAAAATCAAGCGCATCCAGCCTATCGGCTCTTGCACCTTTAATGTCATGGTTAGGTGAGCCTATACCATTAAGAGACGCATTGGTAGGCAGCATGAAAAACAGCACATCACCAGCATCTGCATCGTATTTGTACCTGAAACCGACTGGAAGAGAATCAGCAACAGAGACCGGGAAAGTAAAAGCAAAATAATCATCTATGCCCAGCCCGCCGGGCAATTTAGCTGCATATGCCTTGGCTTTGCGGTTATCGAAATCTGCCGTGGTTTCAAACTCCCCTTTCTTGATGAGGGACATTTTCTCAAGTGCATTGATAGTCTCAATTAAATTCGCACCTTTGAAATTGACTGGGAGTTTGTCCTTCGCCAGCAGCTCAATGGAGAATTTACCAGCTTGCGCTTGTTTGGCATTTGACGCGGCTGGTTTTGCAGGCGTTGCCGTGCTCGCGCCAGCAAAATTTGACAAAGTTACGGTTGCTGCGATTAACAGTGTTGAGGAAATTTTCATGGTCTTAAAGGGTTGATGAAAACAGTTAATAGAAACAGTTATTAGAAACAGTTGATAAAAACAGTTAATAAGCACAACTGACGACATTTAGAAGCAGAAAATACTCTGCACGAAACACTGAGCCGGTAAGCTATTCAATTACGAATACGTATGAATCAGGAAAAGTACAGATCATGAAAATGCGCATGTACCTGTGGCGCTGTCAAACTCTGGTTCAGGCTACAATACTACAAGATTTTTCTGAATGAAAAATCACTTTAGCGACCGCTACCATAAAAATCACGGAATTTTTTATTCTGCATCAATACCAGGGGTAGCTGCAGAGAATTGTGTAGCCGGTCTTTGTCGCGTGTTCAGGTTTTAATGGAAAGTTTGCATGAGCAAGAATACCCGTCAGCTTGTGTTTATCGATGGCGTTGGCGGCAAGCGCTATATGCGCGGCAAGTTTGTACGCTACTTTGAACAACGCGGCTACAAGGTACTATGCTTTGATTACAAGGTATCGTCCCAATCCTTTGATGAAATCCAAAAGAAGCTCAACGAATTATTAACTGCAGTCGGCAGCCAAGGCGACTACCATGCTGTTGGCTATTCTTTTGGTGGCGTGCTTCTCAGAAGTCTGAATGAGCAACTGGAACCGCGTTTACGTCCAAAGCGCGCAGTATTGCTGGCATCACCATTGCGCGCCATGCGGCTCGCCCGCAGATTACGTCACTGGAAAATCTATCAGATACTGACTGGCGAATGTGGCCAGTTTGCCGCTGATGAAGAAAGAATGAGCAAAGTCCCCATACTCAACATTCCCTGCGCACACGTCTATGGTACATGGCCCTGGCTAGGCGCCTTCTGTATCTTCTTTGGATTTAGCATGCCACATGATGGCATGGTCGCTGCTGATGAGGCCATTCCATCTTCACAGGCGCAGGCGATACCTGTACCGGCAAGCCATGCTTTCATTCCATCGAATCTGCATGCATTGAGGGCCATGGAACAATGCTTTGCTGCCGAAGCTTAGACAGCAAAGCATAACTGCAATGAATGCCTTGCAGTGTCATCAACGCATTGATGACCACATTCATCTCCATCACCACAGATGCCATAGGCAGCGATCGACTTATTCAGCCCGCTCATATTCCCAATGAAAATTCAGTGAATTGAATTTATCCGCACTATGGGTGCCAGAAATATTGACGAGTTTGGCAGCAACCATATCGTCAAGGCCCGCGTCAAAATAGCGGCCATTGATATGATCGCCAATCTTGCCTGCCTGGATCGATCGTCCCAGATTGGTTTCGAGTATCAGTCCCAAAATGATGTTATCCCATTCAAGAAGGCGGACATTACAGATATATTCACCTGTTGCCAGTTTCAGTGTCTGTTTATTCCCTTCTGTCTTGCCGGCGGAAAAACCATCGCCTTTAACAGGTAACAATTGCAGGCCACAAAGAAAGGCATGTGGCTGATTATTTGCATGCGTCCACAATACGACTTCGCCCAAATCATCAAGCTTTGCGGCAAAACTGTTGGTAGAAGGCATATACCCATAAGCGGTCGTTACTGCGACTTTCTTTTTGCCCGGCCCAGGTTTTTGCTCTCTGTTGAAATAAGGCCATAGGTACACCTGTGCCAGGATAACGTCAAGTTCGACATCGAATTTCGCCTTTACCCTGGCCACATGCATTTCCTTGGCTTTATCTACCTTGGCCTTGGCATAGGGATCATGAACGCGTGATGAAGGCGCGGAAGTATGTGAAACACGCCAACCTTCATAACGATCTTCGACCCAGTATTCTTCCAGCCGCCCCTGCCCACTGGAAGTGACTTTTACATCGCTGACGATAAATGACAATCGCCATTCCATCGCCTTTTTGCGGCTGGTACTGGCGGCCAGGCCAAAGCGTGCTATGGCTTCGTTTAAAAATTGCAGTTCATCACCATCCGCCTTCAGCGCAACCTCGTCAGTGCTGGCCAGGAGCAAGTTCGCCTTATTATAGTGACTAACCATTTCCATGCGCATAGTCAGCACCATCGTGCCCCAGGATGCCATGAGTGGCAGCACGGCAAGGCCGCCATCATTATCGAGATATTGGTGTTCTACCTGCGTAGCCGCTGCAATGGCAGCAATCAGCTTGATGCGTTTATTGGTCAGGTTAGTGGTGGTCAGATATTCCTTAAGATTTTTTTTGATGCCTTCCAGGGTCTGCGTCAATGTTTTGATTTCAGCCTGTTTCAGCAAATCCTTCATACGCTGTTCAACATAGGCGGTGATCTGATCCCAAAAATTCTGATCGTGATTGTCAGGCCAGAAGAAGCCGACAATGGCCTGCACTGCACCACCAAGCTCGGGCATCTTGTCTATCAGTGACAGCGTTGCCTCACGTATAAAATCGGTATGAACCTTAAATGCCATTGGCTCTCTCACCAGATAACCAGTACTGGCCGGCATAATGCTGAACAACTGGTAATCGCGGTTGGCGGTATTGGTGTTCAGTTGATTTTGCTGTACTTGCGCGCCATCTTTCCCGGCATCTTTTACTTCCAGCGTCAGACCACTATGCGCAGCCTTGATGTAGTAATAGCCTTCACCGTTCGACATCAGCCTGAAACGCTGGTTGGGCGAGTTACCGTGTGAATCACCCCAATCCCATTGCAACAGCTCTGCACCCGCATCTTGCGAAGCGTTCTTGATATCCCAGTACAAACCGGAATGACTCATGATCACATAAAAGTGCCCCTTGCCATGGCGGGCGAAACGCACTTGCTGGGCCGCGCTGCCCTGAATCGCGTTTTGCGACTCTATCTTCAGCCCTCTTTGTTTTTCCTGCCTTTGCACGCCTAGTGGCTGCTTGCTATGTTTGGGGATGATGAAATAAGGTCTGTCGTTCTCAAAATTGAAGGCCATGCAAAACTCCAGGGGAAAAACCGGCATTCGCCACCATGGCGACAAACAACAGACCGGGGGAATCAAAAGACGGGATAAAAAGACAGTTCAAGACCATGCATTTTATAATCAAATGCACAATCATGTTTTCTTTTCAATCATTACGGCAGCATAGCCGCGTTTGCCCTTGCTCCTGGCTTGCCTGGTAAGCCTTTACATGTACAAGCATAGAGTGATGGCAGGTTCAACTTGCTTGAATTCATTAATGGCATTTGCAAGGCTTGATCAATTCTGTCGTGCTCGACCATTCCTTTTTCAATCGGCAATTTGAATATTTACGGCAGCCCTGCTCAGAGTATAGAAAATTGCAGTGACCATGACATCACAAAGAACAAGCAAAAACTGTTTCTTGCCCTGCATTATTTCGAGGGTGAAATGCTTACGCTCTGCATTGAAGATAATATCTATGTCTATAGTTTCGCCATTTGGCAAAGCTACTTCACGGCCTCTCTTCTTTTGCAAATCAAAAACTGTCACCTTGGTAAAGTCCGGCATGACATAGGGGCATATCTCAAATGTAGTGACGCAATCCCACTCCTCGCTGACTGGATTGCCAAACATGATGTACGCCTTTTGATTTTTAGTGCACGCGTTGTGACTTTCATTCTCATCTGCTGTCAAATCTCATATCTCCATCAATAGAAGTGCTAACAGGCGAGTAAGCGCAGATACCTGCGGGCCTTGTCAGTTTAGCCGCGACACCGCGGCTCAGCACGCTTGACAGGCGCAGGCAGGTTGATTATTTGAGAGCCAACTCAAAGCGATTCTTGTACTTGGCCTCAAGATCGTATTGTTCAACCCTGCGTAGAATCTTCACAATTTGATCAAAGCGTGCTCCCATTGCTTGTTTGGATTTTTCCGAATTAATCCAAACAAGCTGAAGTGGTCGCTCTACATCTATACTCAATACATCCCACAAGGCATCCAGATTTCTACCGTAAAATTCTGACAGGTCCAGTGCATTTGCCAGTGCCTCGTGAAAATCACCCTCACTCCCAAGACTCTCGCCATACAGTTCAATAATCATGTTTTCCTCTTATTGCTATCTAGTTTGCTATCTAGCGACCTGATGAAATCAAACCAGCGCGGGCTACCTGGTGTATCTACGTGAGTTTCAACCAGGGCACTTCATGCAATATCGTCACTTCGACCTCTTCAGTTACTTCATTCACATTCAGGTGGCACAAATCAATTGTCCCCTTGTAATAATCAATCATATAGCCATCCGCAGTGAAAGGCTTAGGCAAGGGTGGCGGCAAGAGGCTTACTTTTACGATTGTAATAATAGGTTTACTTCGTGCTCTAGGAATTTAAATGCCAACCGACAATCTACTGGCGGTATCCTCGGGATAATCACCAACTACCAATGTAATAAAACGTTGTCTGGCTAATTCGATTATTTTTTCATGGTCTTTTTTTTTACGTTTTCCGTCGCTCATTTACATAATATTTCCTGCCAAGTAGGCGCTAGATAAACACTAAAACATAAAAACAGGATGTAGCGACTGAGCTTCATTGGCAAGCACAGGCTCTGCTGCACCAACAAAATCACTCAATAACACGCCCATGGGCGGGGTACTGGCCGGACAATATTTCCTGATCAGTCAGTTCATCGCCGTACCAGAGTATGACTTTGTATGCACCAGCCCCGAACGCCAACTCACGAAATGCGCGGCTCTCTACCTGGGTAAAACCGCCATCAGGATTGCCGAGTGGGTGGAAGATGATGATGGGATTCATCGCCATGGCAGAGCTGGACTTGACACGCTTAACAAAGGCCTTGATGAGTTGCTGTGCCACGGTAAAATCAGATACAAGTGAGCGCGGATGAGCAAAGGGCTTAAGCACAACGGCACCGGCTTTTCCCACTATCGAAGACCGCGCCGCAGCACCAACACCCAGTATCTTTTGATCAGGTGACGCACTGATCGCCAGTTCCGGCACTTCTGAAATGCACTCTCCCGATTTGATATTCTTCACGCTTAAGCGATCAGGAGAAATCTGGACATAGATAAATTGCTTGAAGGAGTCGAACATAGGAAATTTACTTTCAGGACTGGAGAAGCGTACCAGAGCGCAAGTAAATGCACTCCAGAGTAGAGACATTTGATCATTGAATGACGAAGCGTCAAAGCAATGTGCGCATAAAATTCAAGGCTCTTTGTATATCGTCAGGACAATATTCACTCCAACTGGGATGAATTTCACACCATTCCAGAAAGTGCACAAGACAGTCAATCTGTTTTTGATGCAAACAAGAAAGCTGCGCTTTCGCCTCATGTTGGAATTTCAACTCCGGCCCAAGATGGTAAATCAAGAACTCTGTTTCCAGCTTGCTGTACTCTGCTTCCGGCGTCAGACAGAATTCAAGATAGTGGGGAAGTATCCATTTTAATCCGGCAGTCGATAAGCAACTCAACTCATTATGCAGATAACGGATAACATCCCCAGTAATCTTCCGGTCTCGTTGTTCTTCCAGATAACTCCTCAAGTAAGCGCATTGCGGGCAATCACGCTGGTGAATCGAGAGTGCCCCCTTGGACGGCATAGGCACTACTTGGAATGAAGATGCAATTTCATTTAAGAGGGCAGTATTGTTCATGTTTTGTTAGAGACTGATTTGTCAGGAGATGATTTTTGCAAAGCTGTAATATGCCCAATTTATGGAATACTTTGCTTTCTCACTGAACATGTTGAACAACTGAAACTTATCAACTGAAACTTATCAACTGAAAAGTTGAAACTCAAATAGTCTTTGAATTTCGAATATATTACCCGTATGAGCAAGCACACTTGGACTCGCAGCACAAAAATTTGCGGCTAAAGCCGCCCCTACGGATTAGTATAAATCTGGGCCATATCTACACATCGCTGTAGGGATGCATCATTTTCCTGCGCCTATCCAGTTTGCAAGGAAAAACTAATAACTGAGACTCGCTCTTTTGGTTTATTTTTATTTTCAAAGAATAGGTACTTAAAACCATCGATGTTAAGCTCTTTAAATAAAAATAAACCTTTATTCGAATACTCGACCCGTTCAAAAATTCTATTTCCACTTTTAGGAATCTGATGCTGCAGTTCAGAATAGGTGCCAGAAGTCCCCAGCAGAAGTTCTTGCGGGGGAGTAGCCAGAGAAGTATCTGAGGTCGCTGGCAAATCACTATCCAGATATGCCCATTTCATGGCTGCGACGGATGTAGCCCAATATACGCCAGTAATGAATGGGGCCAGCGGGTCATCTCTTTCCAGATTTTTATTATAAGCTTGGGTCCCGACATAAAGGTTTGTCCCCCGACTAAAAAAACCGCCGGAAATTGCTTCCGCGCTTTCTCCAATCCTGGAAAAGGACATCCATTTTTTCAATCGTAGCGCTTCGTCCAGTCCCATGGTTTACTTTTGTGCTTTGGCCGTTTTATCATTGTTGGAATGAGATGCAAGTCTGTCAAAGTAAACTAGCGCCCCCTACCCCAGCATTCCCTTTAACACATCCCGCGAATCAAATGCCGCGCGGCGCAAACGGTCGTTCACGCCTTGCCAGTCTTTGTCCTGTGGCAGGGCCTCTACCAGAATCAGATCTGCATGGGCATGATCAAGTTCGCGCAGGCCGGCGTACAGGTCGTGGGCATAGCCTACCGGATCGGCGGGCAAGTGGCGCCATGCTTCGGCCTGGATAGCAGGGTGGGCCTGGTAGCTCATGAGGGCGAGCTTTTTGTTTTTGGCGTGCAGGCGGTTGACGGTGTCGTCGAGTTCGGCGGCTTCGACCAGGATCACTGGTGTATGTGGTGCGTAGTGAGCGTCCAGCGTGCCGGATGCGCGGGGGGCGGCGGCGTCTGGAGCTGCGGGTATTACACCCAGCACGGCGGCCATTTGGGCGACCGTAATATGGCCGGGGCGTAGCAGCACGGGGCCGTGGGTGGCGAGGCGGCTGAGATCGACGATGGTGGATTCTATGCCGACATCACTCTGGCCACCGTCGAGTATGCTGGCGATGAGGCCGCCGGGCTGTATCTCTTGCTCGAATTCTTCTTCTACGTGCGCAGCCATGGTCGGGCTGACGTGGCCGAATTTATTGGCCGACGGTGCAGCGACACCGCCCTTGCCTCCCTTGAAGGCGCGCAAGAGTTCTTGTGCCACGGGGTGCGATGGGCAGCGTATGCCTACCGTGTCTTGCCCGCCTGAAACGGCATCGGGGATATGGTCAGCACGTTTCAAGATCAGGGTCAGCGGGCCGGGCCAGAAGGCGGCGATGAGCTTATGCGCTTCTGCCGGGATGTCCTTGGCCCAGTAGCTGATGTCAGCACCGGGGGCAACGTGGACAATCACCGGATGATTCGATGGCCTGCCCTTGGCGGTGTAGATGTTGGCAACGGCGACCGGGTTTTCGGCATCAGCACCGAGTCCATACACGGTCTCGGTTGGGAAGGCGACCAGTTGGCCACTTTCCAGTGCTAGCGCTGCTGCTGCAATTGCCTCTGGTGTACTGGCTTGTGACCTCATGCCCACTCCGGTGCTGCGATGCCAAGGATGGTGCAGGCTTTGCCGAGGTTGGCCTGTGCTTCTGCCATCGTCGGTGCAACGAAGCTGATGTGGCCCATCTTGCGGGCGCGGCGGGCTTCTGCCTTGCCGTACAGATGCAGGTGCGCACCTGGGATAGCCAGCACCTGATCCCACGCAGGCTCGCGCATGTTATCAGTGTCGCCTTCATACCAGACATCACCGAGGATATTGAGCATGGCGGCTGGCGAATGCTGGCGCACATCGCCCAGCGGCAATTGTGCCAGTGCCCTGACCTGTTGCTGGAACTGGCTGGTGGTGCAGGCATCAATCGTGTAATGGCCGCTATTGTGCGGGCGTGGTGCCATTTCATTGACAGCCAGGTTGCCATCCTTGAGCACAAAAAATTCTATGCACAACACGCCGACGTAGCCCATCTCCGCAATGATGTGCAACGCGGCGGCTTGCGCCTTGCGGGCGACATCTGCCGACACATGGGTGCTGGGGGCGATGGTGGTGAACAGGATGCCATCTCGGTGGACGTTTTCTGCGATTGGATAAACCACCGCTTCGCCATCAACACCACGGGCGACAAGGACGGACACTTCGTAGGCCAGTGGCAGCATTTTTTCCAGCACGCAGACCTGGCCGTTCATGCCAGCGAAGGCAGCGGCAAGTTCGGCGCGGTCACGTACACGGGCCTGACCTTTGCCGTCATAGCCCATGCGCACGGTTTTCAAGATGCCGGGCAAGAGATCATCACTGACTTTGGCAACGTCGTCCTGGCTATTGATAGCCAGGTGCGGTGCAGGGTAAACGCCGGTAGTCGTGCCACAGCGGGTGAAGAAGTTTTTTTCTGCGATGCGGTCTTGCGCGATGGAGACGCAGGCAGCGGCAGGTGCCACGAAGCTGGTTTGCGCTAGCAGATTCAGGCTTTCTGCCGGGACGTTTTCAAATTCGGTGGTGACAGCTTTGCTGAGTTTGGCCAGCGCCATCAGACCAGGGTGGTTTTCATAGCCAGCCTGGATATGCTGGCCTGTCACTTGTGCGGCAGGGCAGCCTGCTTCAGGTTCCAGCACGGCCACCTGATAACCCATGGCTTGTGCCGCCTGGATAAACATGCGGCCCAGTTGGCCACCACCCATGATGCCGAGGCAACTGGCGGGGGTGTTGGGTAACAATGGCTGGCGGGGCTGTGTGGGCTGTGGATGAGTGGTCATGGTCGTGATTTCAAACTAGGGATCGTTTGTACACAATAGTACAAATCAAATGAGGTACGGATATTTAGGTGAATAGAAATCCGGGTTGCGATATCAAGTTTCGTTAATTGGCCGTGTACGTAGTTTGGGCCATGCCGTAGGTTGGGCCGGGCCTCGCTAGGCTACGCTTCACCAGCCCAACACTGAGCCTCAACAAATGCATACGTTATTCAAACGCCAAGTGTTGGGCTGATAAGGCGTAGCCCAACCTACGAAGCTAACTCAATCTACGATCATTCACACTCACACCGGCAACACCATATCGCGTGCAACTTGCGTTTGCTTTTCACGGAACTCGATCAACCTCGCAGCCAATGCATCATCGGTCGTCGCCAATATCGCAATCGCTGCAAGGGCGGCGTTTGCTGCACCTGCCTCGCCTATCGCAAAGGTCGCCACCGGTATGCCTTTTGGCATTTGCACGATGGACAGCAAGGAGTCTTCGCCACGCAGGTATTTGGATGGCACGGGCACACCCAATACCGGCACGATGGTCTTGGCAGCGATCATGCCTGGCAGGTGGGCTGCACCGCCAGCACCGGCGATGATGGCGCGCAGGCCGCGTTCACGGGCGGTTTCTGCATAGGTGAACATTTCATCGGGCATGCGGTGGGCAGAGACGACCTTGGCTTCAAAGCCTATACCAAATTCCTTCAGGATGGCAACGGCGTTTTGCATCACGTCCCAATCCGAGGAGGAACCCATGACGACGCCGACAATCACTTTGTCTTTAATAGTCATCATCAGTCCTTCAGGCTTTCGCCAGTCAGGCGTTCCAGTGCTTCGCGGTATTTGGCGGCAGTTTTTTGCACGACGTCATCCGGCAGGGCTGGTGCTGGTGCTGTCTTTTTCCAGCTGGTGATGGTTTCGAGATAATCACGCACGAACTGTTTGTCAAAAGACGGTGGTGAAATGCCGGTAGCATAAGAATCAGCAGGCCAGAAGCGGGAAGAATCGGCAGTCAGCACTTCATCCATCAGGTGCAAGACATTATTATCATCAAGGCCAAATTCAAACTTGGTGTCGGCGATGATGATGCCACGGGTGGCGGCGTATTCTGCGGCTTCGGTGTAGAGCTGTATGCTGATGTCACGAATCTTGGCGGCCAGCTCTGCACCTATGCGTTGTTCGGTTTCTGCATAGCTGATGTTTTCATCATGCTCGCCCATTTCTGCCTTGGCAGCCGGGGTGAATATCGGTGCTGGCAACTTGGCTGCCTGTGGCAAGCCTGCTGGCAATTGTATGCCGCAGATCGCGCCTGTGTCCTGGTAATCTTTCCAGCCTGAGCCAATGATATAGCCACGTACCACGGCTTCTACCATGATGGGTTTCAGGCGTTTTGCCACGACTGCACGGCCTTTGACTTGCGCCACTTCATCGGCTGACACGACGGATTCTGGCGCAACACCTGTCAGGTGATTAGGCACGATGTGGCCCAGCTTTTCAAACCAGAAATTCGCCATCTGGTTCAGCACGCGGCCTTTGTCGGGGATGGGCTCATTCATGATGACATCGAATGCGGACAGGCGGTCACTGGTGACGATGAGCAGCTTGTCGTCGCCGACAGCGTAATTATCACGTACCTTGCCACGGCCCAGCAAAGGCAGGGAATGAAGAGTGGAATTGATTTGCGTAGTCATGAGGGATTTCTTTATTTCTATCTGGATAGGGTTTACACAGAATTGTTGGTGGGTTGGTAGCGTTGGGCTCGTTGTAGGTTGGGCTACGGTTTACCAGCCCAACACTGGGCCTCAGCAAACATATACGTTATTTAAACGCCAAGTGTTGGGCTGATGAAGCGTAGCCCAACCTACGAGATTACTACCACCAAAAGCAATTTTGTCTAAACCCTGAACTCCCTCACTCCGGCTCACACCGGAATGAGGAAACAAACTTACTTCTTAATTGACGATCTGCGCCAAAGCGCCTTTCTTGTACTGCTCTGCCACTTTGTCCAACGCCATAGGCTTGATCTTGCCTGCCTGACCTTCGCAGCCGAAAGACAGATAACGTGCCTTGCAGACTAGTTTCGCTGCTTCACGCGCTGGCTTCAGGTAATCGCGTGGATCAAACTTGGATGGGTTTTCAACCATGTAGCGGCGAATCGCACCTGTCATTGCCAGACGGATATCAGTGTCGATGTTGATCTTGCGCACGCCGTTCTGGATGCCAATGACGATTTCTTCCACCGGTACGCCATAGGTTTCTTTCATGTCGCCACCGAACTGGCGGATTTCGTCCAGCAGTTCTTGCGGTACAGAAGAGGAACCGTGCATCACCAAGTGTGTATTTGGAATGCGCTGATGGATTTCCTTGATACGGTCGATTGCCAAAATGTCGCCAGTAGGCTTACGGGAGAATTTGTAGGCGCCGTGGGAGGTACCAATCGCAATTGCCAATGCATCGCACTGGGTCTGCTTAACGAAGTCGGCAGCTTGCTGTACGTCGGTCAGCAATTGTTCGCGCGTCATTTTACCGTCGGCACCGTGGCCGTCTTCCTTGTCGCCCATCATGGTTTCGAGAGAACCGAGCACACCCAGTTCTGCTTCTACCGTGACGCCGATGGAGTGGGCAAACTTGACCACTTCACGCGATACTTCGACATTGTATTCATAGCTGGCGACGCTCTTACCGTCTTCTTCCAGCGAACCGTCCATCATCACCGAGGTGAAACCGGATTTGATCGCAGCCATGCAAACTGCTGGCGACTGGCCATGGTCCTGGTGCATGACAACGGGGATGTGCGGGTAGGCTTCTACCGCGGCTTCGATCAGGTGGCGCAAGAATGCTTCGCCAGCATATTTGCGAGCACCGGCAGAAGCCTGCATGATGACAGGCGCGCCAACTTCATCGGCGGCCTGCATGATGGCGGTGACTTGCTCCAGGTTGTTGACGTTGAAAGCTGGCAGACCGTAACCGTTTTCGGCTGCATGGTCCAGCAATTGACGCATGGATACGAGTGGCATAATTAACTCCAGATTGCTTATTAAAAATCAGTTCTCGCCGACCTTGACAATTTTCATTGCATTGGTCCCGCCAACCTGCCCCATAGGTTCACCCCAGGTGACGACGATCATGTCGCCATGATGGACAACGCCGTTTTGCAGCAAGACGGTTTCTGCCAGCTTCAGGGCGGCATCACGGTCAGGAGCATCAGGCAGGTTGAAGGTTTGCACATTGCGGTACAAGGCGGCTTTACGTTGGGTGGCGATGCTCGGTGTCAGTGCAAACAAAGGCACATCAACACTGTGGCGGCTCATCCATAAAACAGTGGAACCCGATTCAGTCAGCGCAACAATAGCCTTGACGCCCAGGTGATGGGCCGTGAACAAGGCACCATAGGCGATGGACTGGTCTATGCGGGTAAAGGTCAGGTTCAGGAAATCAGCGTCGAGTTTGTTTTCCTGGAACTTTTCTGCCTCAAAACAAATCGCCGACATGGCTTCCACGGTTTCTACCGGGTATTTGCCAGAAGCAGTTTCTGCCGATGTCATGACGGCATCTGTACCATCCAGCACGGCATTGGCGACGTCTGATACTTCAGCGCGGGTAGGCACGGCGTTGACGATCATGGATTCCATCATCTGCGTGGCAGTAATGGCCAGCTTGTTGGAAGCACGGGCCATCTTGATCATGCGTTTTTGCAGCGCTGGCACGGCCGCATTGCCAACTTCTACCGCCAGGTCACCACGGGCAACCATGATGCCATCAGAGGCATCGAGAATTTCTTGCAACAGCGGAATGGCTTCAGCACGTTCGATCTTGGCGATCATCATCGGCTTGTGGTTGTACGGTTCACCAGCGATATTAGACAACTGCCTTGCCATTTCCATGTCAGTGGCATTTTTTGGGAAAGACACCGCGATGTAATCCGCCTGGAAAGACATGGCTGTCTTGATGTCTTCCATGTCCTTGCCCGTCAGTGCCGGTGCAGTCAGGCCACCGCCCTGGCGGTTGATGCCCTTGTTATTGGAGAGCTCGCCACCGATCTTGGTAATGGTATGAATTTCATTGCCGATGATTTTTTCAACGACAAGCACGATCAGGCCATCATTGAGCAACAACAGGTCACCATTTCTGACATCACGCGGCAGCGCTTTGTAATCCAGGCCGACGCGCTCTTGCGTACCCATGGTGCAGTCTGCATCAAGGATGAACTTGTCGCCGTTTTCCAGCTGGATACGGGAATTTTCAAACTTGCCGATACGGATTTTAGGGCCCTGCAAATCAGCCATGATGGCGATTTCGCGGCCACACTCTGCTGCCGCCTGGCGCACCATCGTGGCCCGGTCTATATGATCCTGCGCCTTGCCATGCGAAAAATTCAACCTGACCACACTGACACCGGCTTCTATCATACGCTTGAGCGTAGCCAGGTCATTGGAAGCGGGGCCTATGGTGGCAACAATCTTGGTGGCACGTGACATCTGGTCTCCTGAATATAATTTATATGTAGATGTTTGCTAAGTAAAAACCAAAAAACTCACCACAGAGACACCGAGGAACACAGAGGAACACAGAGAAAGGCGAGTATTAAAACAGTCATCACAGACCTTCATTCTTGCAAAGATTTTCTCTTGTTTTTCTCTGTGTCTCGGTGTCTCTGTGGTTAGTGGTTTTTTATTATTTAACCGCGCGTTGCAACAAAATTTCTACTGCTGGCAGGGTTTTGCCTTCCAAAAATTCGAGGAAGGCGCCGCCGCCTGTGGAGATATAACCAATCTTATCTGCGATGTTGTACTTGGCAATCGCCGCCAAAGTATCCCCACCACCAGCGATGGAGAAGCCTGCTGAATCGGCAATCGCCTGCGCCAGCACCTTGGTACCGTTGCCGAACTGGTCAAATTCAAACACGCCTACCGGGCCGTTCCAGACTATTGTGCCAGCTTTTTTGATTTGCTCTGCCAGCAGTGCTGCTGTCGTCGGGCCGATGTCGAGGATCATGTCGTCGTCCTGCACATCTGCCACTGCCTTGACAGTTGCCACGGCGGTTGGCGAAAATTCCTTGGCGCAGACCACATCAGTTGGGATAGGCACGGATGCACCGCGCTGGGCCATCATGTCGATGATGGCCTTGGCCTCTTCCACCAGATCAGCTTCTGCCAGTGATTTGCCTATCTTGAGGCCAGATGCCAGCATGAAGGTATTCGCAATACCGCCACCAACAATGAGGTTATCAACCTTGTCTGCCAGCGATTTCAAAATAGTCAGTTTGCTCGACACCTTGGAACCGGCAACAATCGCCACCAGCGGGCGCGCAGGATGACCCAGCGCCTTGCCCAGCGCATCGAGCTCGGCAGACAACAGGGGGCCAGCACAGGCAATGGGAGCAAACTTGGCGATGCCATGGGTAGTTGCTTCTGCACGGTGGGCAGTGCCAAAGGCGTCATTCACATACACATCGCACAGGGCTGCCATTTTTTGTGCCAGTGCGTCGTCGTTTTTCTTTTCACCTTTGTTGACGCGGCAGTTTTCCAGCAAGACGACCTGCCCTGGCGCCACATCCACACCATCCACCCAGTTTTGCTTGAGTTCTACATTCACGCCCAGCAATTCAGACAAGCGTTTGGCAACTGGTGCCAGTGTATCTTCTGCCTTGAATTCACCTTCAGTCGGACGACCCAGATGCGAGGTCACCATCACGGCAGCACCTGCCTGCAAAGCCTGCTGTATCGCAGGCACCGAGGCTCGGATACGGGTATCTTCGGTAATATTACCGTTATCGTCCTGGGGAACGTTCAAATCGGCGCGGATGAAAACACGTTTGCCCTGGAGCTGCTTTGCTGCGATCAGGTCACTGAGTCGGTTGAATTGCATCGTGATATGGAGTTGGCAAGGTTGAAGGCTGGCGCATTTGCCTGCGAGAGCCGGGCAAATGAATTCCGCCAGTAAATTTAATGCATATTTACTGCATAAGTTCTCAGCCCGCTATTTTACCAAAGCCCGCTTGCAGACCATACGGTTTTGCGCGGGTTTTGCGCGTTTAATGTGAAATTTAATAATAAATTGGTATTTATATGATGGAATTACGTGGGCTTGGGGATGGCGAGCGGGTTTGATTGTGCATGGACGAGGTTTGATGGGCAATCAGTACGTTCGTGCTTTTGTTGCTTTTTCGGCCAATTTGCTGTGCCAAAGACGTTTGTTTGATTTTTATGCATCAAACAAATGCCACAGCCGAAGCTGTTACACGCCAGCACAGCTACCGCCCATAGTTACGTCATTCCAGCTTAAAACACGCTGAAATGACGTAGCTAAGAAAACAGTTTTATTATCAATTCAGGCTTCGATATGTGCCATCCGTGTGATGTCCAGCTCACGACCAGGCTCTGACCCTAGATCACAAGCCCAGCCGAATATAAGTAAACACCGCCATCCCAAAAAATATCGTCTGCAACATATTCTTGCGCACCAAAAAGAAGACTGTTGCCAACAAGCCCGCCAGCAAACGCGGGTTTTGCAAACCCACTTCGACCTGACCATTGGTCAGCAACAGGTCAGGCACGATGATCGCTGCTAAAGCGCAGGCGGGGGCGTAGCGCAGAGCTTCCTGCACCCGCTTGGGCAGGTTGATGTGATGCCCCACCAGCCAAAAGCCACTGCGGGCAATGAAGGTGGCCAGAGTCAGCAGGCCGATGACGAGCCAGATTTCCCAGTCGCTCATGCTTGCTCCTCTTTGTTCTTGTCGGTCGCCAGTTCTTTTTTACCATCCAGATATTCTTCCAGCATCATGGCCGTGCCCATGCCGAGCAACACAGCCAGCAAGAGGCCGAGTTTGTAGGGCAGATTGACCGCAAGCAAGGCGACGATGCCAGCCACAACGACACCGGCAAAGGCAGCGCGGTTGATGATCAGGGGTAGCATGATACACAGGATCGCCAGCGTGCCGGCAAAGCCCAGCCCCCAGCTGCTCGGCACCTGGCTGCCTAGCAAGATGCCAATGACAGAGCCCGTTTGCCAGGCGCCCCAATTTGGAAAGACCAGGGATTTGAGGTAAGCCAGCTTGCCTTTTTCTTCAATAAATTCAGGATAACGCTGTATGAACAGGCTGACAGAAATGTCGCCTGTCATAAAACCCAGCCAGGCGCGGGTACGCCAGGGCAGGTGCGCAAAATGGGGAGCGAGAATGGCAGAAAAAATCAAAAACCGCAGGTTCACGACCAGTGCCGTGGCAAAAATCACCCAGACTGGTGCATGTGCGGCAATCAGGGGGAGTGAAGCGAGTTGGGCAGATCCGGCAAATACCAGCAGGGTCATGCCCAGTGCTTGTGGCAGCGTCAGGCCAGCCTTGATCATGGCTATGCCAACCACCATTCCCCAGGCACCTATGCCAAACCAGGTGGGTGCTCCTACTCTCAAACCTTCCTTGATCGCGGCCTTGTCTGATTCAAATGACATGAGAGTGTAGATAGAGCGGGAAAGTGCATTATTGTAACTTGGAAACAAAAAGCTTGCCGACAGTGCTGATTTTGTGAGCAAGTTGGCAAATAAGATGCAAACATAAATGCCGTGTAAGCCCCCTCCTCTTCAAGGGGATGTTGTCGGGGTTTCGCAAAGCATGCTTTGCGCCGACGACATCTAAGCGGCTTGCAAGCTGCGCGGTGGACGGGTCAGGGTGGGGATGGGTTTCAGTTCCGCAGGTTGGGCTACGTTTTATCAGCCCAACACTCGGCGGATAAATACCGTACACGTTTGCAGCGGCCCCGTGTTGGGCTGATGAGGCGTAGCCCAACCTACGATTTTTGCCACGTCGTGCCAAATCACCGGCTACACACCATCACCAGCCACCAGCACGAATACCCCCAGCCACCCCATAATCCGTTAAAATCCTGTTGGCAATGTTTAATTCGGGAGCAAACCAGCGTCGCCAGCCTGTGCGCACCTGCTTCCAGCACCATTTTTATTTACGGAGTCCCCATGTCCAGCACAGCCAGCACAGCCACAACCAATAACATCGTCGAACTGCAAGCCACCGATTTGCCTGCGCATTGCCCTAATCCGGCCATGCCGTTGTGGTCTTCGCACCCGCGTGTTTACCTCGATCTGTCGCATGGCGGCGCCGCCACTTGCTCTTACTGTGGCACGCAATATAAGCTGGCAGCCGGCGTCGTGCTCAAAGCCCACTAAACCACCGCCCCCATCATGGCCGCTAAAAAACAGTTGAATGGCAGTGCCGACGAAGTTGAGGCAGCCTTTTATGATGCACTCAGCCGTGCCGACCTGGATGGCATGATGGCCCTGTGGGCTGAGGATGAAGAGATAGTCTGCATCCACCCCGGTGCAGCCAGACTGATAGGCCATGCGGCCATACGCAGCTCCTGGGAAGCGATCTTCGAACGCGGCAGTGTGCAGATACGGCCTTTGCAGTTGCATGCGACCCACAATATGCTGACAGCGGTCCATAGCATCGTCGAAGAATTCCAGCGCCCCAGCGATGGTAGCCAGGATGTACATATCCTGGCCACCAATGTGTATGTCAAGACGCCGCGTGGCTGGCGCATCACCATGCACCATGCCTCGGTCGCGTCTGGCAAGCCGCCTCTGGACATGTTCAAGGCCAGCATCCTGCATTGATGAACTTTGCATGAAATACCTCTCCCCTCGCTGGTTACCCGGTGGCCACCTGCAAACGATTTACCCGGCCCTGTTTATCAACAAGCCGCACACGGCCCTCCGGCGTGAACGCTGGATTGCGCCGGATAATGACTTTGTCGATATCGATTTTCTTGATGGTGAGCCGGGCAAACCCTTTGTGGTGATGTTCCATGGTCTGGAAGGCTCCAGCGACAGCCATTATGCGCGCGCGATGATGGCGGCCCTTGCTGACAAAGGCTGGTCGGGCGCGATACCGCATTTTCGGGGATGCTCGGGCGAGCTCAATCAGGCACCGCGCTTTTATCATTCTGGCGATGCGCAAGAGATAGACTGGATCATAGAACGCCTGTACCAGCAATTCCATCACCGTCATGATGGTGGCAAGTTTTATGCGGCGGGTGTTTCCCTCGGTGGCAATGCTCTCTTGCGCTGGCTGGGTGAATCGCAGCATCATGCAGAAATCGTCAATGCGGCCTGCGCCGTTTCTGCCCCGCTGGATCTGGCCCAGGGTGGCGCTTCGCTGTCGAGCGGCTTCAACATGATCTATACCCGCATGTTTTTAAAGACACTGAAACCCAAGTGCCTGAAAAAGCTGGAGCAATTTCCCGGTCTGTTCAATAAAACTGCCATGCTTGAGGCGCGCGACTTGTACGAGTTCGACAATGTCGTCACCGCGCCCCTGCATGGCTATCTCGATACCGATGATTACTGGCACAGGGCCAGCGCCAAGCTGATACTGAATGACATCACTGTGCCTACTTTGGTGCTCAATGCCAGAAATGACCCTTTCCTGCCCGCACAGCATTTGCCCATGCAAGCGGCCAGATGCGTGACGCTGGATTATCCCGAGCATGGCGGCCATGTCGGTTTTGCTGCGGGCAGCATACCCGGCAATTTGAACTGGTTACCGCAAAAGATACTGCAATTTTTTGAGGCGAATAGCTGATGGATGACATCGTCAAGGCAGCCATGGCCAAGTGGCCGAATGTACCGCATTGCTATGGCTGGCTGGCACTCGATGCACGCGGCAACTGGCGCATGCGCGACGAGCGCAGCCAGGCCTTTAACCTGCCGGGTGACCCCATACGCAATGCCGCCCTGCTGGCTTTCATCACCCGCAATTATTTATGCAATGAAGAGGGTTGCTGGTATTTTCAGAATGGCCCGCAGCGCGTGTATGTCGATCTGGAAGCCACCCCTTATATCGCCAACACCACGGCAGATGGCAACTTTTCCCTGCAACATGGTGAACAAGCCTTCACACCTGAACTGGCCTTCCTCGACCCGCAAGGCCGGCTGCAACTCAGCAGCGGCAATATCCTGGCGCAGCTTGATGACCGCGACCTGGCACTGTGCCTGCCCTGGCTGACACTGGGCGCGCAGTCAGTCAGTGATGAAGAGCTATTGCAGTGGCTGGAAGATGCCAGTACACCGGGCGAATTGCAATTACGCCCACCCGGCATGCCTGACTTACGCGTGGAAGTGCAGCGCTGTGAAGAGGGGCAATTGATGCGGGAATTTGGTTTTGTGCAAAAGCCGCGTGCTCCTTCATCAACTTAAGAATGATCACTCACTTAGCTCCCATCCGCCTTTGCCGGTTTATCGCCAGTACCGCGCACATTGATCTTGACGACGCTTTGCAAGAAATCAAACCAGAACGGTGCACCGAGGCTGACGGCAAATGCGGTGACCAGGCAACCCAGTAGTGCCATGCCGCAAGGGAAACCGGCGAAGAAACTTTGAAAGCCAAACATGGCGAGCACATCAGCAGTGATGGCCGGTGTCGTCGTTGCGCCTTTTTCTATGGCTGCTGCGGCAGCCGCGGCAGCCTGATCCCTCAGCACAGGGCTGACCCACAAGGCTCTGCCCACGGCAAAAGCGTCGAGCTTCATGCCCACGGCCAGCAAGGCTCCCAGGCCCAGGCTCAGATAACTGGCATAGCGCTTGTAGCGACCAGACAGACGGTCCATGGATTCATCAAACCAGTTGGCAACGTCCTGCTCTACCTTGGTGACATCACCTTGTGCGCGGCTGACAGCCAGTTGCAGCACGCTTTTAAAATTCCCGGCGGGCAGATTATCAACAGCAATGTCGAGACGGTTGAAAGCGTCTTTGCTGGCGTCCCCGGCACCACCCAGTACATGAATGGTGGCTGCAGCAAAACTGGTCGATGAAATATAAGAGCGCTTGCCATCCAGCGGTGATACCCGCGGATGATTGACGATCGCCTGTATGACGGGGTCAAGATTCTTTTTTTGCTCCAGCAGTTCATCAATGCCAGAAGAGAGCGTATTTGCCCTGAGCTTCAAGACAGTGGCAATGAACTCCTGCAATGCGGTCACGAACAGCGATACCGCAAGAAAAAACAGGGCAATACCGATGGCCGTTTCCAATACCTGGCTACCAAACATGATGAATTCCTTTTCTCGATTTTGCTGACTTTTGCTGACTGGTGCTAACTCGTACTGACTGGTGTTAACTGTGAATGACCATTGCTGACAGCGCTGGCGCATGGTGCACCACGCCTTGTCGTATGATCTCAATTCATTTGGGATTGAGCAGTTTTGATGCCTGTATCGCTGCTTGCACCAGTTTGATCACCTTGTCTGTAGCCTTGCTGCTCGCTATGCCTATCACCACTTTGTATGCCTGCCGCGCCAACCAGCCAGCGCTATCAACATTGGCAGCCACCCGCATCAAATTGTCTGCCCTCGCCTCTATCTGGTCTTCCAGGCTGGCAGGATCAAACTTGCCAGGTATCTCGGGCGACGACTGTTCGGGTAAGGCTGAGCCATACAGGGGAATGATGGGAATCTCAAATTTGCCACTGTTGGGCGGGGATTCTACCGCCGAAGGTTTAAGCGCATTGAACACGACATTATCCGGCTCCAGCGTAAACCAGGATTTTAAAAACGCCTGGCAATTCCTGCGGCCCAGCATGTAGTCATGTTCGCGATATTGTTTGGAAAAGAATCCCAAAAAAGCCGCCAGGCCAGACGAGGCAATTGCATCGCCCCCTGTCAAGGCATCACCTTTCGCATTCTTGCGACTGGGTGTGATCAAAAAGCGGCTAAAGTCACTGCCATCAGTAAAAGCAGCCAGATCTGCCGAGTTGAAGCGATTATTCTGGATCAGGCAATTAATCGTGGGGAACAGCACACTCATCAAATCTGCCTTGGGCAAGGCAGCAAAATTGGGCACATCGGTAAATGGGTCTATCAGCACGATGGCACGGTTGACATCACTACCATTGGTGACGCGCGTTGGCGCTATGCCAGACAAGACATCATGTGCCAGACCTATCGGTGCATTGTCGGTACAACCACCATCAAGCGAAACAAAGGCATATTTGCTGCCCGGATCGCTATCCGGCTGTACAAACAGCGACCATTCAGGCCTTAGCCATTGCGGGCTGTATGTGCCCTGGCCAGTATTGGGCAAGATATAGCGGTAGGCATAATGCCCGGCTGGCCTTGCCAACTGTACCGCAGGCAAACCCACAGGAAACGCCGCCGTACCCAGCGCAAAACTGGACATGCCAGACCAGGCCAGCATGTCCTCTGCATCATTGCCAACTTCAAACGTGTCTGGCGACAAAGGATATTGCGGCGTTGGCAAGGCCCCTAGAATATCAATGCCAAAGCGCACATAGTCAGCATGGTTGACAAAATATTCGGCCCGGCCAGTCTGGCCAGAAAACATCTGCTTGTAAGGGATACCGGCGACATTTGTATATGTCAGTATCACCGGCAAAGGGTTGGCCACATACTGCCGTGCGGCAGTATGCCCGCTGTCAAATGAAGTACCGCTGGCTGCCGCGGCAGCGAGTGGCTTGCCAGACAATAATGAAGTAATCGTCGTCGCCCCGGCAAGATCATCGTTTGCCAGCAAGCCTTCAATAGAAATGGCATTTACCCAGATCTGGTAGAACGGGTTTTTTGCCCTGAGCTCGGGCGAGGCCTGCATGCCGGCTGGTGGATAGAGATAACTCAGCGCACGCGACAACAGCACCGCATTAACGCCGCCACCAGACGTGCCAGTGACCACCCTGATCAACACCTTATGGCGCGGCACGGTCGGTGCACCGGGGTGATCGATATCATCCTGCGCTATCGCCGCCGCCCAGGCATCCAGTGACTCAACCAGAAAATCCAGCACGCCGGCTGTATAACAACCTGCCGACACCGTGCCACCCAGCACCAGGGCCAGCTCGAAGGTATGCGGAGCAGGCGCAGGCTGCGTCAGCGGGAATATCCTGGCTACCTCCGGATCTCCGGAAATTGAAAAAGTCGTATCGGACAAATTGCACTCCTGGAAGATCAGCTCGGCGTTCAGCTAACAAGTATCTCTATCTGGAAACAGGCATGACGCGCCCTAAAGACAGCAAGCCAGCTTCAAGGGCAAATACAGGCATAGCAACAGGCTTGACTGTCAATGCCTGTTTTTTCAGGGAGATGACATTTTACAAACAAAACAAATACAAGATAGCATTTGCTTGTGTAAAAGTCACTTTATTAAAGATGGGTGTTGCATGTCTTCACAATTGGGTACATGCATATTCCCTACTGATCGCCACATGCTTACTGCTGGCTGCCTTGGAACGCCGCAGCACGGCTGTCTCTTCAGCACCGCATTAAACGCCTGGGCCAGCTCTGCCGCATCGTCGCCAGCATGGTGGGTATGCGGCAAGCCTTCGCGTTTGAGCGCAAATTTGATCTTGCCCTTGCGGCTTTCCACCCATTCGCAACCTGTGAGCCCCATCCAGTAGCTACGCAAATCCACGCCTGGGCCTGTAGAGCCAACAGGGCTGGCGCCGACAAAGCGCATCAACTATCAGTGCACAAACATGCTATCCCATACTGCTGGTGCAGCGAGAAACACGGGCCTGCCTATCTCGCGCAAAGAATTCACCCAGTCGTAAGCGGCGCATAACCACTGCGGCCTCTGGCGCACTGTCTATCAGGTTCTGCCTGTCGAGGCCAGGACAGCCAGTGCAGCGGGATCAAACTCGGTGGGAATAGGGTTGAGTTCAGTATAAAACGCTAGTTCAGGATGCCCTGCCACCGCCATGCCCAAAGAGATCATGCTGTAGGGGCCAGGTATAGGGCCATCTGCCTCAACATCGACGGCAATAAAAATTTCTGGAAGTTCTTTGATGGCTGCTGTCATGCACATTTTTTTTGTGCAAGCGCCATGCTAGCTGCTGGCAGGGCAATCATCAAAGCAAATCTTGCATCACCTTAATTACAATTCTCATTCCCTGGCCAACCGCGTGACTGCTTAAACTGGTGCTTAATGCAGCTTCTTCCAGATTTGCTGGATGATGATCATGGAAATATGGTCAGGGTGGCGATCACCGTCATTATCGAGTGCCATACAAGAATCAGTCAGGGCCACATTGCCACGCCACAGGCCAGTCGTATTGCGTATCCCCATGCCCCATCCGTTGTGGAACTGAATCAGATTTTCATACGTTGAATCCCGCGTACGCTGCTTGCTGGCTTCATCCAGCCTGGCCAATATGTTGGTCGCCGCCTGTTCACAAGTCGTTGGCCAGGTATCAGCATCCGGGTAGCGCTTGCATTGTTTGTCGTAACCATTTTTGCCTGGCGTGGCGCAAGTAGCGGCAGGACCGCTGGCGCTGGCTGGATCAGTTGCCGCGGTAGGTGCCGGAACAGGTGCAGACTGCGCCCACGCCACATTGGCGCAGATCATGATGACAGCAGCAAAGCCAGAACAAATGCCAGATCGTGTAATGCTCATATAGTCCCCGTCAAAAAATGCCAATTCAAAAGTATTAAAAAATGTTAAAAGTACTAAACAGGCATCATACATGAAATAAAGGAAATTACTTGCGTTTTGACAATCATTCTTCTTGCCTAGGGCCATCGTCCCACCAGTTCTGCGCAAGGATGGTGATGACCTCATAGTTGCTACCCTCTTCTTCTCGATATATTTCTATACCCAACATAGCTGCCAATTCGTAATCATAGGATTTGAATGCTGCCTGCATCGAGGGTGAGCATTGAGATGGATATATCTCACAACAAAACAACCTGTCTTTTTCGTCAATCGCCACCAACTGTCTGGCAATCACCCTGCCCTCTTCATTGCGGGCATAAATAACCCGCTTGTTGGCATCGAGCAGGCAAGCAACCGCCGAGTAACTGCAAAAGCCACCTATGGACAAACAAGACCCGGCATAGGTACCCAGTTTGAGAATTTCAAACGGATCCTGCTCAAAAGCCAGTCGCAAGCTTTTGCCATCCACCTTGATGTCTTTGTGCAAACCAGCTTCCCAGCAAGCTTTGTCAACAAGTGGATGAGCAGCATGCCAGGCCAGATTGAGAGGATGATGGCTATATGAATCTGGCTTGCCAGCCTTTACCTGTCGCAGGAAACTCTGCAAACCCTTGCGGTTATACCTGGGATCTCTATCCAGCCCTGCCAGCAGGCGCAGCGCATGGGCAGCAGACGGAACTTGCCCGCGTAATTGCAGTGCCCTATCCATGTCTTGCCAGATAGCCTGCTCCATTACCCGGAGGCGAAATGCTGGCAAACGCTTGAGCGTGAGAGCACAATGTCTTTGCACCTGCGTGTCAGTCAGGACTATCTCGTTTTCGATGTAAAGGCGCAAGCGACGTGGCAAAGGGCTATCCAGTTCGTACTGTTCACTCAAACTCAGGATTTTCTGACAAGCTGCTAGCGGGGCCAGTGCAGCCCAGTCACAGACCAGATATTCTTCCAATATTTGCCCGCGCATGAATTGCAGCCTGCGCTCATAATGGAGACTGCCAAGCAGAGACAGGGTATGAAACAATCGTGGCGCTGCCAACTGCATACCCTGCCAGATCAAGGCCGGAGCCCATTCAGCCATGGCGAAAATACCAAAAGCAAGCAGTCGGGTGTTGTCTTCACGGCAGCAGGCACGTTCAAACAAAGACCAGAATTCTCCACTCAAATCGCGCAAGCCGATGCGCATTTCTGCGGGCAAATAATTGATCAGGTTCGTCAGCGCACAGCCGTAAGTGATATGGCAGGAATAAGGCTCCTGGCTCAGCATTGCCATCAGCGGCAATGCATCCTCAACAACTGCTTTCAGGCTGCCTGCAGCCTGCGTGTCAAAGCGCTCAGTCAACAAGTACCAGAGTGAGGCAAGCTTTTCCTGCGGCTCGGCCTGATGCTGTATCAGTAGCGCATGAAAGCGAGGATACACCTTCATGTATTCGCGCCATTTACGCAATTTATCAGCATCATCATCCATCCATTTGAACAGACAGATTACACTGATCAGTGTGTCAGCAGTCTGTGCAGTCATTTCATGCCAGCAGGTTTTGCGCATCAGTGAAGCCAGCCCTGGCAGCTCACCGCATGAGCGCCACAGCGACAGATGCATGCGTACCCCTGCACGTTCACAGGCCAGGTTGATGATGTCGGCGACTTCTTCCTTACAGCCATGGAAGACTGTCAGGCCAGAATAACGTAAATCAGTCGCCCCACTCATTTCAAAAAACAGGCAACCTGTCAAGCTATATTCAACATTCACTTGTCTGCTCAGGTTGCACAGAGTTTTGCGCAAATATAACTCAAAGCGTGCATCGTACCCTGACAAATCATGCAGGCGCATGAGCTGGTCAGCCGTCATCTGTTGAGACGACAAACTCCCCCGCACTTCCCGCATCACTACAGCCAGGAAAATAGTTTGCCGGTTTTCTGGCAAGAGCAAAGTGAGTTGTGCCGCGTGCGTATTATCCGTATTCATGGCACACAGGCGGGCCAGTGCGGCCAGTTTTTGCGAACGTGCAATGTCATCTGTATGCTGGCTGCTGCACTGATGCCATATTTGCAGCCAGGCCAGTTGCAAGTCTGCGCTGCATGCACGCAATTGCCACAGCAAGCAGCGGCGAAACGCTTCTGGCAAAACGGGCAATTCTTGTGCTGGCCTGTTCCAGTGATGCCAATACAGGGTGGCACTGCTGGGCATAAACCCGGCAGGCAGCGACATCACCTGTCCCTGCGCATTCAACGCAGGCAAGGTGGCAAAATCATGGCTCGCAATGAAAGCATCCAGCAAACGTGCATCTGCCAGCCAGTGACACAAATCAAGCGCAGGCTGCGCTGGCTTTGGCGGCTGGTATTTGGTACCGCGAAAAGCACGCGGGTGGGCAGCAGTCGCCACCGGCTTCCTGGGCACCACGGTTTGCGGTAGCGCCACCACGCTGACATTGCCAGCATCAGGCACTGTCATCCAGAACACCCGCCAAAAAGCAGGCCAGACACTGCGCAAGTCGCTGGCAGTTTGTAGACTATGCCAGTCCGCCAGCAAGCTGGCCGACTGAGGAAACAGGCGCGCATCCAGCGCAGTGAGCTCCACCTGCCGCAAAGCAGGCTGCACCACACCATCGACTTCATCACTGAGCAAGGCAACGATGCCCTGAGGTTGACGCAGCAGGCTGATTAAAATGGATTTGACAGTTTGCAGGGCAGGCGGCTGAACGGCTGCCCTGTCTTTGACAGGTTTGCTTGATGACATGTGAACACAAAATAAAAATCCAGGGAATGGTGTGCGCCCACGAACAGGATTCACAGTGCAAACGCACACGCAAACAGACTGCTCAGGCACTTCCGGGATGAAACCAGTCCTGCAAAGGGTGGCTTCAGATTTTCATTTTTTATTTCACATGTGGGGAATGAATGGTTTAAAAAAATATAGACCGACAGGCAAGGTAGCTATCACGTTTGCCACGTATTATAAATGAAGCTATTACAGCTTGGCACCATCTTTTTTAAAAGTTAATACTCGCCCAAATCCAGGTCTTTATTACGTTTTTTTTCACGCGCGATCGTCATAGCTATCGTCATGCTGGCAAGATGCATGCACCATTCACCTCACCGCGATCTCATCTATATAAATGCCGAGTACAGAGCGACGCCCTTTGACCACAACCCGGTCACCAGGAACAGGCTGGCGGCCAACGATGGTTGCTCCATGCAGATGGTGGCGGCAAACTCTGGAGCCCCCACCCGCAGGGTTTGATCACACATGCCCAGCTTGGGTTTCAGGCGCCCTAAAGAACTTACGGTAGCCTCTACAACGATCACCTCGCTATTGAATGCCCAGCCTGCCAGGGCCGACAAGACGATAGGGCTGCGCAAGATAATGAAAGTCAGGACACAGGCCATGAGAGGTATAAAGACCAATTGACGCAACACTGGCGATGGATAGCGATCAGCGATATTCGCCTGATGCGTACGGTCATAACATCCGTAAAGCACGAAGGGAAACACCACCACTGCAACGACCCAGGGTAAGGTCGTCGCATAAAAATGCTCGCCTGCAAAAATAAAATTGTCACTCAAATTAAACCCGTAGAGCAAACAGGCAAGGCCCAGGCACGACAGTGCGAATAGGTACTTTTGCCTACTGGTCATAGGCTTTCTGTCCATGAACTTGAATGACCATTCTTCACGCGGACGGGCCAGTCTCTCTTCTGCAATTTTGCCAGCGGCGATTACCCGCTCTTCCAGCAGACGGATTTTTTCTGCCTGCTGTTTTTTCAGCAGTTCAGTTGATGTTTCGTTTGTTTGCACTTGATTTATTTATCTGGTCTGGACTGCATCGACGACGCGTGCCCCCTAGCTACTCAGCGCCGCTTTTTCTCTTCCGCCAGTTGTTCCTTGTGCTTTTCTTTCCATTCACGCTCGCGGGCATCGATGACGGACAGCTCGTAATACTGCGCATCTTTTTCACGGCGGGCGATGTCGAGTTGTTGCAGGGCAGCGGCGAGGTTATTTTCTATGCCATAGGCCTCG
The DNA here is from genome assembly GCF_049340405.1 of Undibacterium sp. Ji42W. Taxonomy (NCBI): domain Bacteria; kingdom Pseudomonadati; phylum Pseudomonadota; class Betaproteobacteria; order Burkholderiales; family Oxalobacteraceae; genus Undibacterium; species Undibacterium sp. Ji42W. Next base: position 241,284 of record NZ_JBMPOV010000007.1, on the reverse strand, counting down.
GCCAGGGCGACATGCTGGGCGGCTTGTTTGCCCTGAGCGGCATAGACCTTGGCCAGCAGGTTGTAGAGTTGCGCTTCTTGCCGGTACAGTACGATCTGGTCACGCAAGAAAACCGCCGCCTGCTCTTCTTTGCTGTCGGCCAGCAGGGCTTCGGCATATTGCACGGCCACACCGCGTGAGAGCGGCAGATCACGCATGCCTTTTTCTGCCTCTTTGACGGCGGCGGCAGCTTGCTTGTCACCGATCAGGATGTCGATGGACATATCGACATACATATTGCTGTAAGTGAGCATGTTTTTATAGGCAGGTACCTGCTCCAGCATTTTGCGCGACTGATCAAGCAATTTGCGGGCGGTGGCGAATTCCAGACGTTTGTAGGCGACAAAGGCCAGCCCGTATTTGGCAGTGATCTGGTCTTCAAGCTTACCGGTCTTGGCCTGGGTGTCAAAAAAAGTGCTGGCATCCATCAAGCCCTGGGTGCTGCTGTCTTGCAATACCCTGATCCTGGCCTTGGTCAGCAAAAACTCCAGGCTGTCGGCATGCTGGCGGTAACCCTGGTCTGTCAGGCGCGATTGTATGTCGGCTATCCTGTCACTGGTCAGGGGGTGGCTGCGCAGATACGGAGGCAGGTTGTCGTTATAGTTGCGCATGGACGTTTGCAGACGGCCAAAAAAACTGACCATGCCAGACGGGTCAAAGCCAGAGTCCCGCAATATCTGGAAACCAACACGGTCAGCTTCACGCTCGGCATCGCGACCAAAATTCAATTGTTTCTGTATCGCCAGACCCTGCCCGCCAGTAGCAATCGCCATTGCAGCATCAGGGCTAGAGCGTGCTGCCAGCACGGCCAGCGCCAGTGCCGCCAGCGGGATCAGCGCATCACCGCGCTGGCTGGTCAGCATGCGGGCGATATGGCGCTGCGCGACGTGGCCTATCTCATGGCCCATGACAGAGGCCAGCTCGGATTCAGATTGTGCAGCCAGTATCAGACCGGAATGAAAACCTATAAAGCCACCAGGAAAGGCAAAGGCGTTGAGCACCGGATCACGCACGGCAAAAAACTCAAAATTGAAATTGGTTTCGCCACGCGCATCTGGCCTCGCTTCCAGCATCTTGTTGCCGAGGCGGTTCAGGTATTCACTGACCGGGGCATCGTCCATGTAGTCAGGGTCGCGCCTGACCACGCTCATGATTTGCTCGCCGAGCTTGCGCTCTGCCAGCGGCGACAGGTCTTCACGCGAGGTATCGCCCAGAGTAGGCAGGTTTTGCGCCTGGACTACACCAGGTGACAGAGTGGCACTCCCCAGACCGACAGCCAGCACGACTGCCAGACGCAATGCTGACACGGCGGGCAGGCGAAAAACACGTCGCAAGGGATTCTCAATGCTATGATACTTGGACACTAATAGCTTCCTTATTTATCAGGACTTAACCCAGGCGTCATTGAGTAATCTCATCATACCGCCCTACAGGTTTTTTACACAACAATGAGCACAGAAACAAGCAAAACAGAGCAGACCCACGAATTGGCCCGCGAACTGACCCATTTTGACGCAAGTGGTCAAGCTCATATGGTGGATGTTGGCAATAAAAACAATAGCCACCGCATCGCCGTTGCCCGTGGTCATATCCGCATGCAGGCAGCCACACTGTCCATCATCGAGCAAGGCAATGCCAAGAAAGGCGATGTCATCGGCATAGCCCGCATCGCCGCCATCATGGCTGCCAAACGCACCAGCGACCTCATCCCGCTATGCCACCCGCTGGCACTGACCCGCGTCACTGTTGATTTTAGCATTGATGCAAGTAACAACACTGTTACTTGCGAGGCGCAGGTTGAAACAGTGGGTAAAACCGGTGTCGAAATGGAAGCCCTTACCGCCGTGCAAGTTGGCCTATTAACAATTTACGATATGTGCAAAGCCGTTGACCGTGGCATGGTGATGACCGATATCCGTGTTATGGAAAAACATGGTGGCAAATCCGGGGACTGGGTAGCGGATATAGATAAGTGATTGATCTTTATAGAATATTTATAAATCAAGTCGCTTGAGTTCGTTACTAAAATCTGCGTTAAAAACTGCACTCGTTTGACATTCAAAATTTAAGGAAATCACTTCCTGTCCACCGCCTGTCCACATGAGAGGCGAGCATGGCATCATTTAGATTGAGAGCAGGTATTTGGCAAGCAAGGGTCAAGATAAAAGGGTTCCCCGAAGAAACTAAGTCTTTCGGTACGAAGGCCGACGCACAGCACTGGGCCAGGGAAATTGAATCCGCAATGTATCGTGGAGTCTATTTAAGCCAAACCGCACAAAATGAGCTGTTACTAACGGACATTCTGATGCGATATTTGAAAGAGGTAACACCAACTAAGAGAAGTGCACAAAGAGAACTTGAAAGCATCACATTCATGCATAAATTCAAAATGGTGAATTACAGCATGGCAAAGTTGACTCCAGCCGTAATCGCTGATTATCGAGATCAACGCCTAAAAACAGTTGCAGCAGGTACGATTCTTCGAGAGTTATCCATACTATCAAGCATCATCAATCATGCCCGTAAAGAATGGGGCGTAACCATAGAAAACCCTTGCCAACGGATTAGAAAACCTACAATCCCTATAGGTAGAAGCAGATTACTGACAGACAGTGAAGAAGAAGCCTTGATCAGAGAATTGCAGCCACGCTACAGGCGTAGTCCTTTAATGGTTCCCATAATAAGGATTGCCTTGGAAACAGCGATGCGACGAGGTGAGATTTTAGCTTTACGCTGGGAGAATATAGATTTGGAGCATCAAACAGCCCTTCTACCCATTACAAAAAATGGTACGGCTAGAATAGTCCCGCTATCCAGCAATGCTATACGAATACTTACGGACTTGGGGCCACAAACTCAAGGAATTGTCTTTTCAATGTCTCATATGGTGCTGCACAACTGCTTCACGCACGCATGCCAAAGGGCTGGTATCAAGAATCTGCATTTCCATGATTTGCGTCATACCGCTACGAGTCGAATTGCTGAGAAGCTTCCCAATGTCATAGAACTCGCATCAGTCACGGGTCACCAGACAATTCAAATGCTGAAGCGTTACTACCATCCGAAAGCCGAAGTACTTGCAAAAAAACTGGGGTAACCAAGAGTTGATCTAGAATAATTAACCCGTGTGCATACAGAACTGTCTCACTCGGGTTAATACGCAATACAAAAAATCTTTTGCATTGCCTTTTAAGCAAAAATAGCTACACTCTCTGTTTAATTATTCGTGCTTAAATGGAGTGCATATGCAAGAGCAGGCTTTAAACAAGTATATTGAACAGCTGGAAAATATTAAACAGCGTGGCAAAGTCTTTGTTGCCTTTACAAATGGCACCGTCAACGCCATTTATGAAGACTCAACCATCGAGGTTGCGACGCTTCAACTTAGAAAAATTCTTGAACTCCTAGCCTTTGGTTTTGTGCTCAGCATCGGAGAAAAAGCAATACCTGCCTATGCCAGTTTCATGAAGTACAAAAAAGCTGATGATTTTATTTCCAACTTGAATGAACTAAGTGATCAGTTTTATCCAGTTCCGATTAATCAGCCGAGAGAGCAAGGTAAAGAATTGTTATGGGAATTTCCCGATCCTAGCGAGTACTTAACCTCTGAAGATTTCATCACATTGTTCGAGCATTGTGATCTGATTCTTGAACCTAGAAAAGTTGGTGCGATACCGTTAAATTTAGATCACTGCAAAGCAGCAAACCAACGCTGGTATAAAAAAATAGTTCGCTTATTAAATGCTCATTTGGTACATGAAATGGATAGCAAAATTGCTTACCTTTTTCAGATGGAGTCATTAGATACTACTCCTACTTGCACTCATTTTGAGTTTAGTTCTGACAGCCCAGAAATAAAATTAACTAAGAAGCCTAATTTTCCAAGTACAACTGTCACATTAACTGATCATTTACGCCGTCAGTTATCTTATCTTCGACGATCCTGTGAGCTATACGATGCTGGGCATTTGGATGAAGCGATAAGGATAGCCCTCGTGATACGAGTTCTCATACACGATACTCCAAATAGTGCGTCTGTATTGCATCAGATGGGTGTAAAAACCAATTTGAAATTAGTTACATCATTTGGTTTGTCTAATAGATTGCCCAAGAATTTTTCTCCCACCTCAATTATCCCTTTGTTTGCAAGCTCCCAAGGCGGTGGAATCGCTGTTCCGTTTACACTACCGACTCCTCCCATTCTTTTCACAGTCGATGATTGGTGGAACGAGGAAGTCTGGAAGCAAGATAGTACTTTGACTCGCCGCAAGATCATTCTAGAAACGGCAAATAAAGAAGGCGGCGCTCACGTTCAGGAAAATGCCCCCAAGGTCATCCAAGAGTTGAGAAAAGGCTTGACCCAAGTTAGTTCAGTAAAAGTTGGCGGGGTCGAAGTCGGCACACCTAATAACTTTCACTTTGTTCTCAATCGGCAATTTGCACATGAACTGCTCAATTCTGCAGAATTACTAGCGTTAATAAATTGATGTCTGATGCTGCTAAGTCGTCATGAATAGAGTCGCTGCATCAATCGACAAGCACCAATACACCAACACTATTTTTTTGTCTGCATGATTATCAAATTCATTTGATCTCTGGCCTCGTCATCCTGAAGGTAAAACCTAATGAGCTTATATAGGTCAACATCGCCCACAGAACCTGCAGTAAGATTACAAGCATGCACAAGTGCGATTACCCCTTGATCAATTTGATGACGTGACAATTCACAATAGTCCCCATGGCCAATTCTTTCCACTGGTGGTTCAATGTACGATTCCTGACGGTACTCCTTAAGCGCTGCACAAATTGCATCTACTGACCGCTGTTTTTCTTGACGAGTATTCATCAGTAGGTGCTCCTTAATTTTTGCAATTCAATGCCCGACACTTTCGACATCTGCATGGCCTTGTCGATGTCAACAATCTTGCCACGCTTTATCCAAGCATGAATAGTTGTGTTTGATACTGACATTATGTGAGCTGCTTTGGTTGGTCCACCAAGGCGATCAATTGCTACCTTTACTGCATTAGGGTTGAATATATCCATTATTATGTTTTAAGAATTCGTTCTGAGCTGGCATTTGACTATCAGATGCCTGTCATTCTTATGTTAACCTGCGAAATGATGTGTGTCGGGAATTTAAGGGTGCTTTTCATGATAGATCCTTTAAATATTGGCAAGTCCTGATAAAAATATTTTTACCTTAAAATCATCGGATTGATAGTGCACAGTGGTAATGCTTTGTTGCTTTCAAAAGACAAAAACTGTTTCGCTTTCAGGCCTAGTATTTCTCCCGGTGTTGTTTCAATCAAAATGCACTAAAGGTGCGAAATCTAAAGATGCTGTTTGCATTTATAAAAAAATTGCTTAAATGGAGTGAGTTATGGAAGCCCCAAAAAGCCCCGCATATCAATTCAATGTCATTGATAAGACAGGTAGTTTTTGTTGCAAAATCGCCATAAAGATAGATGAGAAAGATCCGCTAAAAATAGCTCGGAATTTTATGATCATTTATGATCATCCTGGTCATAAGGAGGCTAGTTTGCAGCGAACGGAGGACGGCGAATGGAATTTCCCCGATGGTGAAATAGTTCAGCTAGTAGAATATAAGGCCGCTAACCCAAGCTGATGTTTCTCGCTTGCGTACAAGCGACCATATAAGGCTGAGCAAAACATTCCACGCTGAACCAGTGACGATATCAAATCATCGTCCTTGGGCTTTCAAGAGCAGTGGTTTCTGCTTTAATGCGTTCCACCCGATTGATGGTCGGGTTATTTGAGTGCTGCCTTGTCTTTTTCTGTAATTTCCTGCTTGATGACTACAACAGGCGTGTCAGCATGTAATCCGATAGCTCGACCTATAATGGCTGCGATTTTTTCTTTTTTCTCAATAGAAAGCAAATATTCTCGAACAGTATCATTACTCACAATGAACACATCACTGCCGTTAATTGAAGTGCACAAAACTGATGGCAATCCACTTCTTAGCTTCGGTGCGTAGCAGTCGAACAATTGGATATATACCCATGTGTCCCTATATTTTCCTGATTGCAGACCAAGAGTAAGAGAAGTTAAATCAGGATTCGTTACAGGGAATGCTGGCCTTTTATCATTAGCCTCCAAATTTATAGTGCGGTAGGGTATAGAGCCATAGTCTGGCCCTTCACCGATTTCTACCCAGTCCCGTCCTGCTTTTTTTGTACAGCTTGCGAGTGCAGCAACAGCAAGAACTACCAGAACAATTTTACGGATCGGCATATTTATCTCGATTTGATTTTTGAGGTGGTTGATAGGTTGGTTTGCCAGCAAATTCAATTATTCCGCTGGTAGTTAGATAACTCCCTCAGCCAGCCAGACTGTATATTCATAGTTACCTTCAAACTGAGATTCAGAAAAATAGACCGCTTTCTGAACATGGGAGCAGCGATTTTTTGCGGTTAAATATGCCAATTCGTCAGTTGCAGCGCTTTTGCTTCGATGCCAATTTGTGTGAATACGCTTATTGAGTGTTGGTGCAGGTACTTTGCCTTGATATGTCTCGGGCCAAACCTTGACCGATTTTGCGGCTTCAAGATCTGACAATAATTTATCAATCGCCCTTTTCTCAATTTCGATTCTACGATCGTACTTGTCTTTTTCTGTTTTAATGTGGCGACCAGCCAGCAGAACTAAATGGCCTTCGTAATAAACACTCTCAACGTCTATCCCACATTTACCGCACACTGGTTGATGCGAAAACATATCGGGCTGGTTCCAAGTGATTTTAGAATGGCAAACAGAACATTCTGGCTTGGCTTTATAGGCTGCCGCTGCTACGGCTGTGGCAATAATTACGGGAATCAAAAGTTCCTCCGACGAGTAAGATTGGTATTGCTGGCGTAAGACATTATAAACCAATGGTATTAAACGTAAACTAATGGTTGTTATTATTGAATCTGTATCCCTGAAACTATTGGGATGCCAACCCAAGAAGACAAACTCGCCTTTTCGCAGCGCCTCAAACAGGCACTCAAGCGAAGCCCCAAGAAGATTGAAACAGCCACTGAGTTGGCCTTGAATTTCAATCTGCGTCATCCCCATGCGTCAATTACTGCTCAAGCCGCACAGAAATGGCTAAGTGGTCAGGCATTGCCTACTGCCGACAAGATTGCAACACTGGCAGAGTGGCTAAATGTCTCATTTGAATGGCTGAGATTTGGTGCGACTGCACCTACTGTCAGAAATACTCAGGGCAGCAAGAAAGGCAAGCCTGTTCCCGTTGCACCTCCAACCGAGAGTGAACTGTTATTAATAGAGAAAATTCGCAACATGCCTGAGCATCGCCAGAATCTTGTTATTGATATCGTGGAGCAATTCAGCATAGATCAAGCAATGTGGCATAAATAGGTAGCCCAAATCAATATCGCTCTTTCAAATTGGTATAAGTAGGATGTAGTACAAAATCCAACCACTTTGAAGGAGCGAAAAATGCACCCATCTTTAATCAGTTTTTTGCTGGTCCTGGCAGTCGAAGCCATCACAGTCGTTGCAAATTACCTCAAAGACTTTCTCATGCAGAACATGAGACGCAATGAAGGTAGTTTCAGGCAAAACGATGATGGTGACTTCGCATAAGTCAGTCAGCCACGTCAAACAATAACCCCCACCATAGCGATTCATCCAGCAATCGCACATATCCCTGAATAATCCAATTTAGCCACGTCACTGCATAGCACGCAGTCGTTTTGGCACGTCTGTACACAAGCAAAGGAAACCTATGGCACACCTCATTGAAACAATGGTTTATGTCGCCGAAAAGCCCTGGCATGGCCTTGGCAATCAACTTACTAGTAATCAGCCCATAGAAGTTTGGGCAAAACAAGCAGGTATGAATTTTGACATCAAGGAAACGCCTGTTCGTTTCATGACTGAAAGCGTCGGCAGCCTTGGCGCAATCATGTCATTTCCAGATCAGAAGGTCCTGTATCGCTCTGATACCAAGGCAGCGCTGTCCGTCGTCTCAAACCGATACCAGGTTGTACAGCCCATGGAAATTCTTGAGTTCTACAGAGACCTTACGGAAATATCCGGTTTTGAGCTGGAAACTGCCGGTGTGCTGAAAGGTGGTCGCAAGATATGGGCCCTGGCTAAAACCAATCAGTCTGCTACGCTCAAAGGCAATGACCAGGTCAACGGCTATCTGTTGCTGGCAACCGCCTGTGATGGGACGCTGGCAACCACTGCCCAATTCACCAGTATCCGGGTTGTATGCAACAACACCCTCGCAGTTGCACTCGCCAATGGCAATGGCGCAGTCAAGGTGCCACACAGCACCAGCTTTGACCCACAAGCAGTAAAGCGTCAACTTGGTGTCTCTGTATCTTCCTGGGACGGCTTCATGTACCGGATGAAAGTCCTGTCTGAGCGTAAAGTGAAATCCCATGAATCCATGAATTACTTTCTGCGGGTATTCAATGACCCAAACCTGTCCACAACCAATATCAGCAATGAAAGGGCGATGAAGAAGGTGCAAGATTTATTTGAGGGGCATGGCAAGGGAGCTGAACTGGCATCGGCGAAGGGAACCGCCTTCGGCCTGCTGAATGCGGTAACCGAGTATGTTGACCATGAAAGGCGTGCACGTAGCACCGATCACCGCCTTGAATCGGCATGGTTTGGCGCTGGTGCAAACTTGAAGCAAAAAGCCTTGGATCAAGCCTTGTTGATGGTGGCTTAGCAGGTCCAACAAATAACAAGTGTCTTTCTGCGTTATGGGCACAAGAAACTGATAACGCAAACCCAATTAACCCGGCATCGCTTAGGCATGTCGGGTTTTTCATTTTAAGGATGAGTCATGATTATCGCAAATGTGGATGGCAGTCATGTACAGCGGCCAGCGCTACGCCTGGTCAAAACCAATGACCTGTCACGGGATGATTGGCTGGACGTGCGCAAGAAAGGAATTGGCAGTAGTGATGCAGGCACTGCCGTAGGCTTGAACCCTTACCAGTCACCGCTGGAATTGTGGATGATTAAAACTGGCCGTGACAGCAATCTACCAAAAATTGACCCCAATGATGAAACCAGTCCTATGTATTGGGGAACATTGCTTGAGCCTATCGTTGCTGCGCACTACACCAGACGCACAGGCCACCGTGTCCGCAAGATCAACGCTGTATTGCAGCACCCGGACAAAGACAAGGCATGGATGCTTGCAAATATCGACCGGGAGGTCATGGGTGCAAGTGATGTTCAGATACTGGAATGCAAAACTGCTGGTGAGTTTGGTGCGAAGCTATGGCGGGATGGTGTGCCTGAATACGTAGTCTGCCAAGTGCAGCATCAATTGGCCGTTACTGGTAAAGCTGCTGCCGATGTCTGTGTCTTGGTGTGTGGGCAGGAAATACGCATACACAGAATTGACAGGGACGATGCATTGATCTCAAGACTCATTGAGCTGGAAAGGCAGTTCTGGCATTACGTCGAAACTGATACGCCACCGCCTGCTGATGGTTCAGAGTCTGCTGAATTGGCATTGCGCTGCCTGTATCCAAAGGATTCTGGGAACACGATTGATCTGACCAGTGACAGACCAATGTCTTCTGCCTTCGCTGATCTGGTGTCAGTCCGTGAGCAAATCGCCGCTCATGAAAAAGTCGAAGCTGAGCTAAAGCAGCGCATACAGCAACGTATGGCAGAAGCAAGCAAAGCCCTCTTCGAAACTGGCACTGTGACGTGGCGAAAGGCAAAGGATAGCCTGGTCTTGGACATTCCTTCGCTCTTGCAAGAACAGCCAGAGTTACTGGAGCAGTACCCCCTCACCAGGTCAGGCAGTCGCCGCTTTCTTATCACCACCTGAACAACGCATTCCAGTCAATAGCCTACGAATAGGGCTTTCACGATCACCTGTCTTTGAATCACCTAAGGCAGGTATTACTATTTAAGGAGAATCACCATGATTAAAGGCTTAGCTATCACACCGCCTGTACTTGGGCGCATTTCAATTGGTCGTGTGATTGAGAAAAACGGCAAACGGCTGCCAGAGAAAGATGATCAATTCACGATCACCTCACAAGTTCAAAACAGGGATGGCTGGGTATTGCATCCCTTGGATGAAGAGCTACGCAAAGGAGCAGCCAATAACAAACTACGCTCAATCCCGGTCAAAGTGCTGTTCAATGACCCTGATTTGAATCTAAGGTCGGAATACAGCCTGTTTGACAAAAAGAACGGGCGTCCAATGTGCGCAGGCAACGGAGACGTTTGCAAGCGCTTTACGGCGTCTGGCATTGAGACAGCAACTTGCCCATCCCCAGATAACTGCGAGCTTGCCAAGGGCGGTTGCAAGCCTTATGCAAGGCTCAACGTCTCTATCGGCGATTCAGATGAGTTGGGCAGCTTTGTTTTCCGCACTACAGGATATAACAGTATCCGCAGTCTGGCTGCACGTCTGGCTTATTACCAAGCAGTATCAGGCAATCTGCTGTCTTGCCTGCCGCTGGAATTGCGTCTTCGTGGGAAAAGTACGACACAAAGCCATAGGTCAGCCATCTACTATGTTGATATCACTGTGCGGGAAGGCTTGACACTGGCAGCGGCAATTGGCGAAGCAAGGCAGACCGATGAAATGCGTAAAGCAGTCGGCTACGATCAGGACGCTCTTGATATTGCAGCCAGAAAAGGGTTTGCTAATGGGGCATTTGAAGAAAGCGACGACGAGGTCGCTGATGTCGTTGATGAGTTCTTTGCTGAGACTCAGGCTGATGAAAAACCATTGCCAAGGTCAACGACTAAGCCCAGTCTATTGGACAAGCTGAACAAAAAAACCTCTGAAAGACTAGAGGAGGCGGCATGATTGTACGGATATTTCTTATCTGCTTTGGCGTTCCGATTGGACTGATCGTTCTGGGTGTTTGCTGGTTATGGGTACTGTTCCACCTTTTCCATGTCACTCTGTAATAAATAATTTTGCCCCGGCAGAATGGGGCTTTTTTTTAGTAAGTATCTGCAGAGGACTATCAAAGTTAACTACGCAGTATTGGTGAATACCTGCTTAAAGAAGGTCGGCGAAATAAAGTGAATCGTCGTAGCAGCGCTCTTAGACGGCGTATGCCAGCGGTTATGCTTATTGACTCTGTGTACTATATATAAGAAATCGAATCCACAAAAAACGCCTTTGGTTACAAGCTGATTCGCCTTCAACGCACCCACCAAAATTTCATTTTCTGTGATTCCGTCTCTAGCTGCCTGCAACTGGCTGCCTAAAAAACAGGATAATTTGTTTCAACGTCCGTATCCAGTTTTGCTTATATCTCCTACAGTTACTGCAATTACCGTAAAGTGGCAAAGCGATTTCTAATATAGTCCAAAGTGCTAAGACCAATATTTTGGAACGCCAAAGAATAAATTGTTTTGTTGTTTATGCCATCCCGTAACTTATAAGTGCATTTATCGATAGCCGATCTTTTGCAATACTGACACTGCTCGGCGTCATGTGTTCCGCAATGATCGGAAAAATTCGACAGCAAAGAAAAAATCTCTTCAGAAAAACATTGCAGCAACCACTTACCAGGCGTAATTTTCGCTAGGCTGCCAAAGCTTTTGGTCAAATTCACAGACGATGCAAACTGATCTAATTGTGGAATTTTTGCCATGACATTTGTCAATGTGGGTTCAATTTTTCTTCTATTGAGTGAGTGAGAATATTGAAAGTCAGCATCGTATCCGGGAGTAAGTGATAGCTTCAGTGATTCCAAAGAAAAATAATAGATATCCATCATTTTCACTTCAATTTGGTCATAATGCACTTGCAAAAATCGTCGTCCCAATGCCGGACGGCCTATCCAAGTGTATGCAAGAATTGCATTTTCAAGAATCTCTTTCGTAACGAAGTGAGACTCAATTGAATACAGATCGAGAATAAGAAATGCTTGTTCGGTAGGTAATTGGTTTCTAAATTCACGAACGTCTCTGTCTATGACTCCGACGATATGATTTTCAATGGGAGTGTTACTTGTCAATTGATATAGCTCTTGCACAGCTTTAATCACCTGATCGCAACCTTCTGTATATCCGTTAATGATTTCAATGGGGTAGACTTCCACCTCTTTATGCACAGATTTTGCGATATCTTCGTAAATTTTTATATCATATTTACCCTCAACAATGATTGCTGGAGTCCTGCTCATAATCGCTGAATTAAATAGCTCATCAATCGTCAGGTGCATTAGCTCATGCATTTGCCACAGTCCCTGTGAGCAACGGAGTTAAGAAATTTGGACTTCTTTTGGCCAATATTGGACTGTGCGAAGCCACTATTATTTGAGTATTCGGTATCAACTGATTAAACAACCCTAACAACTCACGTTGCCAAAGGATATTTAAGGAAATTTCTGGTTCATCAATAATGAGGAAATCACGGTCCCTGCCTTGAAATAGCACCAAGCATAGAAAAGTTAACATGTGCCGCTCGCCACTTGATAGATCGTGGATTGAATGTGACTGCTTACCTACGGAAACATATATCTCTGAATTATTAATGACCAACTTTTTATCTTCAATTAGATACTTATTAAATGTATCTATCAGAAGATATATAGACCCTAGCGCCAACCTCTCCCTCTCTAACTCGTCAATCATATTTAAGAACAATTTCAGCAATAGGGGTTTGTGCTCTATCTCCGTTAAATAGTTATCTTCAGTTAGAGCTTGCAGAGTTTTAAGAATCCTTTTCTTGACGCTGTTGGTTTGATTACTATCATCGTCAGTTAGTGCTTCGATCATTCGAGTTTTGTGATTTACAATCTTTGAATAAAAATCCTCGTTAACGGAATGCTGGCTTTTTGTCGTATCGTCATCAATGGCATCCGCTAATGTGGTAAAAAGAGCACTTTGAATTTTCAAATTAGCTGTATATTTTGCTTTTTTGTAATGATTTAGTAGTATTTCTTCTATATTTTCAAGTTTAATATTTTGAAGATTTTCATGAGCACTTAGAAAATCAACTTCAACTCGCTTATCTCTCAGATGATGTTGTCGGAAGCGTAAATAATGCGAAAACTCTTCTGAAAATTGCTTTGCAGAAACTGCGTTTGATTTGTCGAAGAATCGTCTTGCCATGCTAGATTGTCTTATAAAATCGTAGATTAAATCAGGGTCAATTCGAATAGATTGTGTACTGACCCCTCTGTCTACACCCAATGCTAGCGATCTCGTTTCTTTCAATGGAGAGTCAATAAAGGACGTCCAGTTATAGCTGATATCGGTGTCCTCTTTTGCTACTGAGATTTCCCTTGAAACGCCTTCATGTTTAAACGAGCAAATCACTTCCTTAATTGACATTGCTGCCAAAGCGGTATGGTCTTGAGATAAAAACGCTGATATCGCTTTTAGCAATGACGTTTTTCCGCTCCCGTTCTCTCCATATATTACTGAAACTGCTTCTTCTGAGAAAACGACTTCCGCATAGCGAGCAGGGTCTTTAAATCCGATTATTTTAAATTTTTCAAGGTGGACCATTTTTCGTCTTTAATATCTAAAGGAAATCCAAGTAAATTTGCGATAAATAGATCGAAACCTTGACCATTTATTATCAATTGGAAAAAATACTTAATACTAGAAAAGCACAATCTATAAGTAGTTACTTAAAATTGCGTATTGTTTAGCCGCATTTATCGACTATTTGATGTAATTCTCACTACCACTAAGGTAAGAGAAGTATGTAACTATTTTTGCACAGGAAACACTAAAAGTTGCCATTGAACTAATCCAAGCATTGGATCGTGCTGCTTGTGATTTTGTGGGGGAAAAATATGCCCGCCTGCAATTGCAATTTCATCTCCGCAAGATGTGCAACGATAAATACCTGGATAGGGGGCGGCTGTGCCAGGCTTATGTTTAAAATCAAATGCCGCATCGTTTGAAATTATTAGTTTAGCACCATCTTTGTATAGAGCCATAAAGTCACCTCTGGAAAATAGTTGGGTTCGTAATTCGTATCTACTTAAATCGACCACTCAAAATCTCTGGCGCTCGAATAACTTGGACTCGCAAGCGTTTGACCAAACCAAAGAATCTCATATATTGCTAAAAACTCATAATTTTTCTAAGGGATTATTGGTGATATTCTGCACTAAAAAATAGTATTTAATACAAAATAATCTTGTTATTTTAGAATTGACTGGACTTATCAGTATTGCCATCATGCAATTTCAATTGCAACACGGTATTCTGCAATGCTAACCAAAAATGCACCGCTTATTTATACCACCAGCATACCAATTCCCCTTTCAAATAATCATGTTGTGACTCGTAACGTAAATCGTCAAATATAGAAATTCCTTTTCTGAAGGGCAAGGAACAGCATGGTTTGGGATGCTTGCGTAGCATCGGAAAACGAAGACTTAGTTGCACTCAGCAAAGGATTCCTTAGGAAAAATAACTTAAAGGGGATTTAGTGCTGGATGGGAATACTGATTCTGGCTCGCAATATTTTTAGGAGTCATACCTTCTCTGGTAATAAAGCCAATTCAGGAATAAATAACCTCCCTTCTACAGCAATACTGCCGACACCAAGAATATTGGCGTAGGCAGCAGTGTTAAATACGAAGGGCAGTCACTTATCTATCTATGTCCTACTACTATAAGAAACTGATATCAAGATAAAGAGCAAGTAGATGCAGGCAAAGTAGCGTTCCTCAAACCCACAAAAATATCAAATTCTGCGGCTTCCGTTGCCCTTCTAAGTGAAGCCGATATAGGTTTGTATTCATCGCAATTAATGGTGGCTGAGCGAACGTCTCCATACGGCCACTCGACGGGCCGTCCCAAAGCACAGCCCCATTGAGGTTTTGCATGGACACAGTGTTTGCATTTTTCCGCAGAAACGTCAGCATCGCTCCACTCCGCAGCAACCTCATAAAGGTTGATAGGGACAGTAGGCATCCGACGCCAACTTTCAGCACAGCGCCTTAAAACAAGTGCCATGCCTTCAAAGTCCCAGTTTGGAACGATGGGTTTTGTTGGGTCGATTACCTCCTTGCCATCTACAACGGTCTTTTCAAAAAAAACACCTATCGTTTCAAGAAACTGTTTTGCTATGAGAAAGGACTTGTTCTTATTTTTGATACGCTGCTCAGTAGAGCAATGTTGACGTGACTGCTCCATTAGTTTGTCCAACTCGTCCAACTTTCGATTCCAGACTTGCAGCAGATTCGCCTCAGAGTCTGCCAATGCCAAAACTCCACGACGCAGATTAGTGCGCCGCATAAGGCTGGCAAACTCATTGCCATCGCATTCACCAGCACGCATTCTTTTCAATACTGATAAAAGTGGAACCAACGCTTCAGTTTTTTCCGCCGCAACGTCACGCCATAAAACCGTACGCTCCTGACTGAACTGTGCCGTTGCATAAGGCTTCAACTCGCCGAAAAGACGCCGTATCCTCATTGGTTTAATAAAAGTAGTAAGAGAGGGATCATCCAAGTCACACAGGCACATGAGAACCGCTTGTTCGTCAGCCAAAATATCCCCAGCCGTCCTTCCATTTTGCATCATGTCTACGACACTTTTTTCACGATGAAGTTGGTCTAGCTTCAAAAGAAGCGTTGCTTCTGACTCGTTCCTGAGGTCTTCTGCCTTCTCCTCGACATCGTCAAGATATGAGTTCCTGGCGTCCATGTTCAATTGCTTGAAAAACTTCAAATCTTCTTTGCTTGCATACAAAGTCTCTTGCCAATTGGTAGCAACTTTATAGTTCTGAAATTGATCACCGTTAATTAAACTTGCCATCGCCTTCCCGGTTTGTTTCTCGGCTTGCCTGAGACAATTATAAGTTGGGCGATCAATATGGAAATGCGCATCCAATACACCTTGAATAGAACTCTCGTCAGCGAGATAGCCTTCGACTTTCATGCGTGTTTCAATTTGGGCTGGAATCTGAATCGGTGAGCTATCCAGCGCTCCATAATACAAACGTACTTCACATGGCGTATTGCCCCGATTAGCCCTGTTTAATGTCTGGATTATCTGGCTCGTGTCAACCTGCAAGTAAGTGAAGTATGTCCAAAAGTGCGCTGGTTGGTTTTCAAAATTTAACCCCAATGCGAACATTGGACTACTGATCAATATCGGTTTTTTACTGACCCTTGCACGCTCGACTTCCTCTGGTGTTGCTTCTTGGCGACTCACGACTTCGGCATCATCCAACAATCCAAAGTGCGCCAACAGAAGGCGAAAAACTTTCATTTTATTTTTCGGAGCGATGAGAACAAAACGGGGCAAAGGAGTATTGCGTTCTTTCAAGTTTGCCATATGCCGCAAAAGTGCGACTATGTCCCCGCCGAATTCACCCACAGGTTTTACTACCAGTGGATTTTCCTTTGCGGGCATAAACCTGTAGCCAGCATAGACCTCTGGCGTCAATGCACCACATGCACGAGACACCGAATCAAGCAACTTCGTGACCTGCAACGGTGTGATAGTTGCTGTCATGAACAATGTACGCTCCGCCCTGCTAATCGCCTTCTCCATCAACGCATTCTTATGCTCTGTCACCATAAAATCATCCAGCGCCATATGAGCCTCGTCAATGACGAGAATAAAGTTCACCCCACGTTCAATAGCTGCATTAACCAACTTTGACAACGATTCGTTCGTTGTAACGTAAACTGCGGGCTGGAGGGAATCGCCACGGGAAAAATCTTTGTAATGTATAGTACGCAAACCTTGCTCCCGCAGATCATCATGCATTTGCTTGACCAATGCTATCGTCTGGGCTGCGTATAAGATTACCTTCCCCTTATTTTGCAAGGCAAAGCGGCAGAATGCGGTTGTTTTACCAGAACCTGTGGGAGCTTCAATCAGGACATTCCGCCCGAAAGCAAATGAGCTTATATCTGGCAGGTAGCCAGATTCCGTCAATGGCAGGTTGTCGTGTTGAGTGACTTCAGTAAACCATTTGAGTACATCTTTCACATAGATGTACGCCCCATCAGACAACTCTTTCAACGAAAGCGTGCTTCCGTCGCCAAAGCGCCTGGCTACAAGAGGGCTAGACTTTGCCACAAACCAGCTACCTGGACTGCCTTCGTCATCAAAATGCAAAATGACAGAGCTCTCATCTTGATTATAGGGTTTCGCCTCAGTGAAAATTCGATTGGTACTTGGTGACGCACCTGACCTGTTAGTGTAGTAGCTGGAAACTGAAATGCCGCCATGCTGCGCCCTAGTTACTGACCTAGTTTGGACCATGCCACATTCACGCCTGTAAGCATCCTGTACCCTCTTCCGTTCTGACGCTGCAATCTTTCCCATATCTGGGGAGAATTCTGGCAATGAAACCTCATTACGACTGGTTCTCACTTGGCCCTGTCTAAACTCTCTAGGCAAGTTGCACCGAACACTTGGTCCAAGAACCGGTAAACCAACATAATGTGGTTGAACAGACGAACGCAATACAGCTGGATCTACTCCCCAGCGAATAAAAGGAGCCTCACTGCGATCAAATGTTTTCTCGTAAAAACCTGTCTCAATACAATGCAGAATCAGGTAATCAGCAAGTTTTTTACCAGTCTCTTTGCGGTTCAACCAAAAGAACAAGTGTACATTGAGACCTGTTTTCAAGGGCGTGCCATCAGGTTTCAAAATACCTGCGCTTGCACTGAACTGGTAAAAATAACTGACATTGTGAAATTCTGCTGGCAACTTTGAAATGCAATGATTGATTGCCTCCAGCCCAAGTGGGCTCATTCCTTCTGGCAGGGGGAGATTGTCAAAATCAATCATGAGCCAGGAGCAACCGGATTCAGGCTCCGGAAAATTCTCACTAGTCCGCCGCATCGGTTTTCCGGTCACTTTCTGCGGACTGCCCCGGATAATCATTGCGTTTTTCTGGGTGCTTAGACGATGCACTTCGTTGGCAAGTGTCGCTATATCTTTGACTCTGACCTTGTTGGAATAAAAGTAACTTTCCTGCCCGTAAGGTGCGCAAGTCAAATTGCCTTCGTCATTGAGCATGAACTGTTTAACAGTACAATTGGAACGATCAAGAGTTGTCAGGACTGTGATGCAATCGTCCTGGGTTGTGGGTGAAACTATGTTTTCAGTGTTCATTTGTTGATGTCTTGGTTAAGACTCACCAAGAACCCACAAATCTTTTGTATAGACGTGCAAGCCCCTAATGAGTCAATTAAATTGTCTCAAAAAAGACTTGGCACGGTTGACCGCAGAGTCTATCTGCAGGCTTACCTGAGATTTGCCAATCTCACCAAGCTCACTTGGTAACCCAAGCTATTTCCCTTCGTAAAACGAAGAAGGCAGGCTGCAGAGCAAATGGCGGTTCTGGCTCTACAATACCCACTACAACATGTGGTCACCGCCTTGCTACTGACGACGACCAGCTATATATGATATGCGCTTCAATTTAATTTTCAAGGGGGTATTAAAAATTATTTGAATCACCTACCTCTGCCATCCAGCTTACCGCAATATTCCTGATTGCGTTACCACTCTGGCTAAGCTATGCTTTTCACGGGCAAGATTTTTTGTCCACATTTTGTCCACTTGGCGTTGGACGGAAGAATGAAATCTTGAATACTGAATGGAATAACCAGGTTGAAACAGTGGGTAAAACCGGTGTCGAAATGGAAGCCCTTACCGCCGTGCAAGTTGGCCTATTAACAATTTACGATATGTGCAAAGCCGTTGACCGTGGCATGGTGATGACCGATATCCGCGTCATGGAGAAGCACGGCGGCAAATCTGGCGACTGGGTAGCGGATATCGACAAATGACAACAAAACCAGCCACTTTGCTGGCGGTGGATGTGCATTACAGCAGCGACGAAGCTGGTGAAAGCGCCTGCGTTGCCGGTGTTGTCTTCCACAACTGGGATGACGACAAACCGACAAAAACCTGCATTAGCCACATCAACAGCGTGGCCAACTATGTGCCTGGTGAATTCTATAAACGCGAGCTGCCCTGCATCCTGCAATTGCTGGAGGAACATGATCTGCAGCCAGACTGCATCATCATCGACGGTTATGTATATCTCGATGGCACCAGCAAACCCGGCTTGGGCTGGTACCTGCACGAGGCGCTGGCTGGCAAGGTCAGCATCATCGGCGTTGCCAAGTCCTCTTTCTCGGCGATAGATGCATCGTTCGGTATCTGCCGGGGCGAGAGCATCAAGCCGCTGTATATCACCAGCCTGGGCATGGACCTGGCGACCACCCAGGCCAGCATCGCCACCATGCATGGCGAATACCGGCTGCCAACTTTGTTAAAACTGGTCGATCAGTTGTGCCGTGGAGCGGGGGATAAGCCTGCTGACCATGCCTGAAACCTAAGTTTTGAATCAAGGCATGGCAGAGATACCTCAGAACCGTATGAATGCAAGGCTTTATATCTGCCCTGGAACAAATACCTTATTTGTCTGTGGCAACGATCAAAACGCTGGATAGATAAGGCCGTTGAACTGACGCATGCCACGCGACAAATTACCATCCACGGTTTCTACCAAAAGATGACAGTGGTTACTCATCTCGCAGTAGGCATGCACCACCCAATTAAACGGTCACGCATCTCCGCCAACACCGTCAACCACTCCTGCCTGTCTTCATCATCGAGATAAATATCCTCACGCCTGTCGCCTCGCGACGTCTGCCCTGTTCAGCGTTCAGTTAAACAAAATCCCTTCACCAGATCAGTATTTTTTGTAAAATCTGGCGAAGATTTTGGTTCAGTTGAACACTGAACTGATTATTTCTAATCAGGCGAACAAGAAATATTGTTTGCCTGATTAAAATTTAAACAAATTATTTATTGGAGACGAGCATCACCCTGAACACCCAAAAATGTTCAAGATCAACAGGTATTTTGTTTTGTGAACAGTGGGCTAACGCTGCAAATAGTAACCATTCAGCAAACCATCCCAGGCATTAAAATACTGAACAGTTTTCGGCGCTGACGTATAAGGATCAACACCAGCCCACACCTCAGCAGGCGTATACCCGTGCAAATGCTAATACGGCCTGACCAGGTTATACCAAGTCGCAAAAATCACGTAGCAAACAATCGAGCATCAGGCCATTAACAAGAGTAATCAAATTCAGCTTCTCTTTAGGCGTTAAAAACAAACGCTCAATCCTACCGTTCTGCCAAGGTTTTCCTGGTTCGCTGAATTCCTGACCCTGCATTTTGATCCGCACCGTGTCGCCACTGGCGTGGAAGAATTTTCAGCTTGCCTTGCGGAGTTCCGCACTCAACGGCCTGATGCAGAGATAGTCTGGACGTCAGGAGTTGATTCCCATCACCATTTGCATCGTTATGCCTGGGAAGTGCGCATAGCAACCAAGCCATCGTTGCTGGGTATGATGTCGTGGAAGTCGATGAGGCCGGAAAAATCGTAGCAGTATTTAGTTTTTTTGGATCACTTCCTGACATTGGCTGAGCATAAAAAAGCCTTCGAAATAGTGCAGAGCTTAATGGGGCCGATCTTATATCAGGACAAGCCGATATTAAGAAAATGCGTAAATGCAGGACACTCTTTATATTCGCTGCGATGCCTTAGGGAGCGTTCGCGCGCCAGGTAAAAAACGGTCATAAATCTCTTACGACCGTTCTTTATAAACTCATCAATATCACTTCATCGTGAAACTCTGCTGCCCGGTATCGACTGCATAATTTTTTGCGACGTCCCAATAAGTGAAGCTGTATTTCACCAGGTCCCCTGCTTTGAGTCCGCTGGCTGCGTAGCTGTTGTTACCATTGGATTGTGTCATGCGGAAGTTTTGCTGACCACCAGAGTTGACCGTGTAATGCACGTCTGCCCACGACGACGTGTTGATACCAAACTGCAATGTGCTTGCGTTGATTTGCGTGGCGCTGGCTGAAACCTGAGTTGGAGTTGGTGTCGGAGTCGGAGTCGGAGTCGGAGTTGGAGTCGGAGTTGGAGTCGGAGTTGGAGTTGGAGTTGGAGTTGGTGTCGGAGTTGGAGTCGGTGTTGGCGTGGGTGTCGGAGTCGGTGTTGGCGTGGGTGTTGGGGTAGGCGTAGGAGTCTGCACACCAGTATCCCAAATAATATCATCAACCGCCCACTGGAAAGTGCTGCCGGGCAGGCTGCCATCGACGCTGAAAATCTGGAACAGATCAGACATCGATTGCAAGGCGATCAGGTTACCCGCGAGTGCAGAAATGGGGATAGTCGCCGTGCCCCAATTGCCGTCGCGTACCAAACCATAGCTCGCCACGCTTGCAGGAAAAGTGACCGAGCCCTGATTGGTATAGGTATCACCAATGCCGACTTTGAAGGCGACGTTGGCGGGTATTTTTATCCTGAATTTCAGCGTGCCATTTCTGTAGTTGCTCATGTCACGCACTTGGCGCGATTGTATACTGCTGCCAAACCACTGGTTGGCGGCGATGTAGTTCCAGGCGATGACATTGCTGCCTTCATACGGTGCGGTAGAGCCTGCCGACATCGATGCCTGGTTCCAGTTCCACACGTCAGAGCTGACGCCAGTCGTCTGTTTGTTATTGACTGCGGTCAGATCGGTGAACACGCCAAATTTACCCACCTCGGGCACGTTGGGGTTACCCACTTTCACCGTGCCTTTGCCATCCAGTTCATAGACCCGCACGTAATCGACATACATGGTACCAGGCAAGGGTGTGGTTACTTGTGCAGGTGTTGCCGCGTCCGTGAAATTGCCGCCTACCGCGAGGTTAAACAGCAGGTAATACGGTGCCTGCAGCGAAGTTGAATTGACAGGCAAAGGGTTTTGATACATATCGCGCTCCACACCGTTATCGGTGACGGTAAAGCGCATTTGGGTATCAGTCCAGTACAGACGGTAGGTGACGAAACGGTTAATCAAAGGTGTCGAAGCGATATACCAGTTCTTGGTTTGCCACGCGGTCGAAGCGGCACAACTGGGGTTGCCCGGCACGCAGGCGGCGTCCTGATAAGTAATGACATTTGAACCTACATAATTATTGATTGCCGGGTAGCCAGCCAGCGCCCTGCCTGCATTGCTATGCCCCATCTCCATAATGTCTATCTCGCCGTTGCGCGGCCAGGTTTGCGGGCTGGTACCCAGCATCCAGGCGGCAGGCCACAGCCCAGTTCCAACTTGCGGCGTGCTGATGCGCATCTCCACCATGCCGTACTGGACTTGTACCTTGCCTGCGGAAGAAATTTTTCCAGACGTGAAGACATTGCTGCCTATGACCTGGTTTTTTGCCTGGATTGCCAACGCGCGTGTACCAGGTTCAAACGGCACGTTTTGTATCGAGACATTATTCGGGCTATAGTATTCGAGTTCCTGATTACCGTAGCCGCACAAATTGATCTGGCAACCATTGCCATCATAGGCAGTCCACAAGCCGGTGTTGAGGCTGGTGCCATTAAATTCTTCTGACCAGATCAGTTTGCCTATCACAGGATTAGTGACACTGGCATGGGCTTGCGAGCCATAAGCCAGCAAGATATTGGCCGCGATGGCGGTGAGTGTGCTGCTGCGTTTTTGTTTGTTGAGACGATAGTCCTGCCGATTCATCATGCCTCCGTTATTTTCAATTTTAAAAACAGGGTTTAGACGGATTGACATGGAAAAACGCTGTCAACAACGTCTGTCTGAGCTATGTATAAAGACCATTGATATCAATTCCCGAACTTGCTTCCATTTAACTCACATTTTTGGAAACGTTTCCATTCGAGAGTTTTAATATTGATATTATTTGTATTTTTTGTCAATGGGAATTTTATGCCTGGGATTTTTATTGCATCGAAAGCAACATTACTATCAATGCGGGTGCAAGGTGCTTATTGTGTGTGCTGAGAACGGGCTGCCAACACAAAGCAATACCTGCAGAACAAAAACGGAGTCAGGTCTGACATTGCAACATTTCTAATAATATGAAAATGTATGAATATAAGACCCCATCTTTTGGATCGTCAGAGATCGAAGCACCCCTGCTCAGGATCACCCACATTTGAAGCAGATATCTTGGCAGCGGCATCAATCAATACAACATCCTTACGACCGTTGAGGCCTAACTCGGTTAATATAGTCTGAACGCGCTCATACTCAACATGAGAAAAGTAGAGTATTGCTTTTATCGATTTCGCGGTTCCATTTGCTACCTCATAGACCTTAACCTGATGTTTCAGGTTCTTCTTAAGCTTGGAATTCGACGCAAGCTTAAATTCAACCAAGGTCTTATCCCGATTTCCTTTAGAAATTTTGAAATCAACTGGCCCACGGCCGTTGTTAACTTCACGGTTCACGTCGTAGCTAGTCGCACACCATGTAAGCCTGTACATAATTTGCAAATCCGCTTCTCGTTGTATAGGCTTGCCATCTTGATAGAAGATTCGATAACCATCGCCGTTTTCAATCACTGATTTAAGGAAATGCAAGCGCCGCAATGATTCGTCAAAACTATCACCAAGTTCGTAGAATTCTGTACCGGCCAAATTACCTTCAACCATAGTACGTATCTGGTCAACGAATTGGACCTGAGTCTGCCTAACCTTCAAATCACTGATTTTATGCGCCTCGGCACCAGAATCTTCTTTTTGTTTGACATAATAATCCAGTACTTCGGGGAATTTTTCGATTGCATCTGCAGCAGCTTCGCGAATCTCCTCTTTCAAAGAGTCTTCTGACAAACTACGCAAAAAATATTCATTGACCTGTGCTCTCAACTGTTCGTTGGGCATTGCTTGATAAATCTCCTGAAAATTGTCCAGCAAATCTGGTCGATTTATCCAGGCTTCATCTTTGGTCAACATATCCTTTGGCGTAAGTAGAATAAAATCACTTCCTAAGATGGGTAGCTCGTAACGTGCACCTTTCCAACGCCGACTTACATAGTCAAAAGATACCTTATCGATCGCGATTGGACGTCTCAAGCAAGATGGAAGATTGGCTTTCGCAAAAGTCTGTGTGTAATCGAGCAGGTAACACTTGATCAAATTGGTAGTAAAATCGCTAAGATGGTCTCGTCCAACACCATCTGCCATCAAACAAAGCTTCTCCAAGTGACTTCCGCGACTGATACTCTCATTGCCAAAATCCTTAAAAACTCTGTGCAGGTTGCGATGCAACTTTTCGGCAAAATCCCTACCCAACCCACTGCCTTTATTCCCTGTTTTGCTGAATCCCAACCAATTCTGACTTACCTCAGGGAAGCGAAACCAACCATCGAGTAAACCGCTATTAATTGTATCGTCGATAGAAACGTCACGCAGAAATTTGACGTAGCGAACTATCTCAGCATGCAAAGCTTTGTATTCAAGCTTTTCACTATCAAAGAGCAAAAATGGATCGATAAACAATGGCAAATCATTTATCAGCGAAATGTTAAACGCGCCATAATCATCAAGCACCTCCGGCTGAACTTCGAAGAAATCAGAAAAATAAATCTTCACCGCCCTAGTGCCCATGCTTCACCTTTTAGCGTTGTGTGCAGCTTTGATGCGCTACGAAAACATATTCAAAAAATCACGCCCACTCAGCACTTAGACTTTCAGCCTGTTGCAACACAGTTTGAATGGCTTCTTCCTGCTTGTCCGGCGGATACTTATATTTTCGTAATATGCGTTTTACCATCAGGCGAAGTTTCGCCCTGACGCTCTCACGCTGCGCCCAATCTACACTGTTATTCTTGCGCAGATTTTCTGTCAATTCATGGGCGATCAGCTTCAAGGTTTCGTCACTCAATTCACGGACGGCAGATTCATTATTGGCCAAAGCATCGTAAAAGCGCACCTCATCGTCACTCAGACCAAGCGCGACACCGCGACTGGCCGCTTCTTTAAACTTCTTCGCCATCGCTATCAGCTCTTCAATAACCTGAGCCGTTTCTATGGAACGGTTTTGATAACGTTTAATGACATCAGCAAGCAGATCAGAGAATTTCTTGTTCTGTACGACATTGCCACCAAATTTGCTCTTGATTTCATCTTCCAACAAACGTTCCAACAACTCTACGGCAAGATTACGTTCAGGTAGATTGCGCACCTCGGCCAAAAAATCATCGTCAAGTAGCCCGATATTGGGCTTGTCCAATCCAACTGCTTCGAATACGTCTACCACCTGCTCCGACACAACGGCTGAGCCAATGATCTGGCGGATGGCGAGCTCCCGCTCTTCGTTCGTCTTTTTCTTTATGCTGATGTCACGCTTGGTCAGCATTACTTTGATAGCCTGAAAAAAAGCTACCTCTTCTCTTACTACTTTTGCTTCATCCAGTGTGCAACACAAAGAAAATGCCTTGCTCATAGCCAGTGCATGGTCTGCCCAGCGTTTCTTGCCGTCTTTTTCTCCCAGTACATGATTTGCAGCACCCGCCAGCATCTTGTGCCCACCCGTTAAAAAACTGTCGTAGGCAAAACCACGCAACATACTACGCAACAGCTCCAGCTTTTCTTCAAGCAAGGCATAAGCTTCGCGTGCATCAACAGTCGGCCTGCCACGGCCATTGCTGGCGGTATATTCTTTCAGCGCCTGTTTCAAGTCATTGGCAATGCCTATGTAATCCACCACCAGGCCGCCCTGCTTATCCTTGAAGACACGATTCACCCTGGCGATAGCCTGCATCAGGTTATGGCCCTTCATCGGTTTATCAACATACAAGGTATGAACGCAAGGGGCATCAAAACCTGTGAGCCACATATCACGCACAATAACCATGCGTAGCGGGTCAGCAGGGTCTTTAAATCGCTTCTCCAGATCTTTTTTGATTTGCTTGGAATAGATATGTGGCCGCAGCAAGGCTTTATCGCTGGCCGATCCTGTCATGATGATCTTGATCGCACCCTTGGCGGGGTCTTCACTATGCCATTCAGGCCGCAGCTTGATAATTTCGTTATACATATGGGCGCAGATATCACGGCTCATGGCCACTACCATGGCCTTGCCGCTTTGCGCTGTAGAGCGTTCTTCAAAATGCCTGACCAAATCTGTCGCTACCTGGCGTATGCGTGGCTCCGCACCAACCACTTTCTCCAGCGCAGTCCATTTGCTTTTGAGTTTGGATTGTTCATCGTCGTCCTCATCTTCAGCCAGCTCATCGACTTCGGCATCCAGGTCATCCAGCTCTGCCGCCTTCAAGCCCAGTTTAGCCAGGCGTGATTCATAGTAAATGGCAACAGTCGCGCCGTCATCCTTGGCTTGCTGCATGTCATAGACGTGGATGTAGTCACCAAACACCGCACGAGTGTCACGGTCTTCACCAGAAACTGGCGTGCCAGTAAACGCTACAAAAGTTGCATGTGGCAAGGCATCGCGCAGGTTTTGTGCATAACCGACTTGATAACGCTCCATATAAGTGGCAGGTGCTTCAGCCACCTTCAA
Source organism: Undibacterium sp. Ji42W (assembly GCF_049340405.1). Taxonomy (NCBI): domain Bacteria; kingdom Pseudomonadati; phylum Pseudomonadota; class Betaproteobacteria; order Burkholderiales; family Oxalobacteraceae; genus Undibacterium; species Undibacterium sp. Ji42W. The sequence goes on along the minus strand of NZ_JBMPOV010000007.1, from coordinate 214,906 downwards.
CGGCGCATATTCAGCATCATTGGCACCTGATTCATAATTGGCGGCTCGCGCTTGTTTTCGCACCTTGAGCTTGGCTTCAAAGCCATACTGAGTACGGTGCGCCTCATCTGCAATGACCACGATATTGCGGCGGTCAGACAATAATGGAAAACTGTCTTCATCTTCACCAGGGCTAAACTTTTGTATCGTGGTGAAGATAATGCCACCAGAAGGCCGCCCTGTTAGCAAGGCACGCAATTCCTGTCGCGTACTTGCCTGCACAGGCTGCTCACGCAACAAGTCTTGTGCCAATGAAAACACGCCAAACAACTGTCCATCCAAATCATTACGGTCGGTGATAACCACTATGGTTGGGTTTTCCATCACCGTTTCGCGCATCACACGGGCAGCAAAGCAAGTCATGGTGATACTTTTACCACTACCTTGTGTATGCCAGACCACACCGCCCTTTTGGCTACCGCCAGGACGGGAAGCAGTAACGACCTGCTCAATAGCGGCGCGCACAGCGTGAAACTGATGATAACCAGCGATCTTCTTAATAAGCCCGCCATCATCTTCAAACAATACAAAGAACCGCAGATAATCCAACAAATAAACTGGTGCCAATACACCCTGTATCAACGTCTCCAACTCATTGAACTGCCCCAGCGGGTCTAGCTTGATACCGTCAATCGTGCGCCATTGCATGAAGCGTTCTGCGTCACTGGACAAAGATCCCAAACGCGCCTCGCTACCATCTGAAATGACCAACACTTCGTTATACTGAAAAACATCAGGAATCTGTTCTTTATAAGTCTGGATTTGCTCAAACGCTTTCCAGATATCAGCGTTTTCATCAGCAGGGTTCTTCAACTCCAGCAAGACCAAGGGCAAGCCATTCACAAACAGGATAATGTCCGGGCGACGGGTATGCTTGGGGCCCTTCAGCGTATATTGATTAACCGCCAGCCATTCATTAGCCTGTACATCAGCGAAGTCTATCAATCGAGCAACGTCACCACGGGTTTCGCCATCTTTTTGATACTCCACTGGTACGCCATTCACCAGCATGTGATGAAAATGACGATTGGCTGAGAACAAGGCAGGCGTACCCAAATCCATGACTTGTTTAAGTGCGTCGTCATGTGCACTCAGTGGCATTGCCGGATTAAGACGCTGAATAGCAGTACGCAAGCGCTCTATCAGCAAAGGCTGGCGATAATCACTACGTTCCGGCGCATCTCCGTCTGGCGCAATGGCATAGCCACTCACACATTGATAACCAGCCTCTACCAGCCAGGACAGCGCTTCAATTTCCAGTTGGTCTTCGGTCATCGTTGCGTGCCCAGTAAAATCTCGTTCAAGGCAATATTCACATAATAATTGCTGCGCCCTATCTTATGCTTTTGCACAAAACCGGCATCCGCCAGGGCCTCTATATATTTGGTTGCAGTCAGGCGCGAGATTTTAAGATCTTGCTGCAAGAATTCAATCTTGGTATAGGGATGATTGAACAGATTATTGATCAAGTCCTGACTATAAAACTTAAACCCGGCACGTATGCGGTGCTTATAGTCAAACAAAGCCGCCTTGATGGCGTGGATGGTAGCGATGGTCTTGCCAGCAGTCAGCTCCACTGCCTCCAGCATATACAGTACCCATTCTTCCCAGGCATCTTCATCACGCACGGTTTGTAGCAGCCTGTAATAATCCGTCTTGGAACGCACGATATGGCTGGACAAATACAACACGGGCACATCCAGCAAGCCTTCTTTGACCAGATATAGCACGTTCAAAATACGACCTGTACGGCCATTGCCGTCATAAAATGGATGTATGCTTTCAAACTGGTGATGGATGAGCGCCATCTTGATCAAAGGGTCAACGGCATAGCCTTCGCCATCATTAATAAAATGCTCCAGACCGCGCATCAAACTGACGATCTCAGCCGGATCTTGCGGTGGAGTATAGACCGTCTCGCCGCTATTGTTTTTTAATGCGGTGCCGGGCAATTTGCGGAAGCCAGCATTGTTGCGTTCCAACTCAGCCTGTACCTGAATAATATGGTTGGCCGTGATCAGGCCAGTATCGCGCACCAGCTCAAAGCCCAGGCGCAGTGCCTGGCGATAGCGGTTAACTTCTTTTGCTGCTGGGTTGGCGACGGCCTCTGGCAAGACATCGTCCTTGAATAACTCGTCATGGGTAGTGACGATGTTTTCAATTTCCGAACTGTCCTTGGCTTCTTGCAAACCCAGGGTATTGATGAGTATGCCCTGATTGGGAATGGATGCGGCAACCCCCTTCAATTCCGCCAGTTGACGGCTACTGCTCGCCAGCTTTTTAAGTATGGCAGGTGTATCAAAACGCCTGACATCCAATTGCTCTAGCGGAGAAATGCCGATCATCAGGTCTGCCCTTCGGGTTGTCATGTATAGAAATATAGAATTTCTATACATATTAACCCCGACCTGTATAGAAATCGAGATTTTTTATGTTAATCCATTTGCAAATACGCTTTATGCTGCTTTTAGCTCGGCAATGGATCCCAGGTCTGGCAGGCGTAATTGGCCTGAGATCAAGCGGGGGAGAAGAGTGTCGCGGAGTGCTGTGAGAGTCTGAATTTGTACCATATTGAGGAAAATTCGATGACGCAAGCCAGACACTATATTATCGAACTCTGTAAGTAGTTCCGGGCTTGGGCAACGGACCAGCAAACGATAGACGTTGTTTCGATTAAGGCCAGGGACCGCAGCATCCGTGTTCATTTCACTTAAGCCAAGCGTTTTCAATAAATAATAACAGTAAGTTAACGGCAGCTTACTTTTGACAAAGAATACTGTATCTATTGGGAAAAAAGGACGATCTTCCCAATATAAACTCCCGACAGTCCCCTTCCTGCCAATAATGATTGAGGGGCCATCTACCAGAGCTTCATTATGATAGCCAGTGACGCCACCTGAGCCATAGACAGGAACTTGTCCATTAATTCTCTCGCTTGCTTTAAGCGCCTTGCCATACGCCAGTTCTAACAAATTATCTATGCGCTCAATTTTCCATCCCGTTGGAATCAAACCCATTTCAGATATTTCAAAACTATTAGGGAAAAGAGCTGCGGTCGTCTTCTCCAAATCAATTGGCAATTCACCCTGCTGTTTTGCGTGGACTGGATCGAAGTCGACAAACCAAGATTTGAACAATACCTGCGCAATAGCTTCAAGCGTGCAATTAGTTTCTCGCAAAAGGGCAATGCGATCATCTATAGCCCCGAGCATAGTTGCAATCCCCTGCTGCACTTCTAGCGGAGGTAATTTCAACTTAAACTTAAAGCAATCTCCAACCCGAATATGACTAACGACCGATCCCGAACCTTCATGGCTTCCGAACTGCTGTTGAAGGCTTGGTGATAAAAATGAGTAAAGCAAAAACCGAGCATCCAGAGACTGAGGATTCACTCGGTATTGCATCAATCTTTGCCCTAAAAAAACACCTTCTGCTTCGGTGACCATACCAACTTCACCAATTGGCGCTTCCCGAGTTAAAACCACATCACCGTAGTTAAGCTGCGCGCGACGAGTCCAAGTCTTATACGTTTCTTGTTTAACAAATTTGCAACCACTTAAATCAATTCTTCCGTTTCGAACATTGGTAGTTCGAATCATCCGGTAAGGTGTAACTTCCGTAACTATCGGGGCAGTTTTATTAACACAATCAACGATTAGTTCACAAACATCTTCGACCATTACAAACGGCCACTCAGAACTCATAACCTAACCCTCCTAATTTCAGGCGGATTAAAGCGTCCAATTGCTTACCCTTTGTCATCTGCTCACCCAGCTTTTCTGTAAGTTTTTGCATTTTTTCTGCAAAAACTTCTTTATCCTCCTCAACTTCTATAGCCCCTACATAACGGCCTGGAGTAAGCACATGGCCATGCTCGGCAATTTCAGCCTGCGACACGCTACGGCAATAACCTGCAATGTCTGCATATGCATCTTCCCCAGTGCCACGCCATGCTGCTACAGTCCCTGCAATACGGTCAATCACCTCATCCGTAAACTCAGTCTGCACACGGCTAATCATGCTGCCCAGCTTACGCGCATCAATGAATAGCACTTCACCTTTGCGCTTATTCTTTTGCTTGGTCAAAAACCACAAACAAGCCGGTATCTGCGTATTGAAAAACAATTGCCCAGGCAGCGCAATCATGACTTCAACCACATCAGCCTCCACCATGGCACGGCGGATTTCGCCTTCGCTGTTTTGGCTGGAACTCATACTGCCATTTGCCAGTACGATACCGGCGCGGCCATTTGGCTTGAGGTGGTAAAGCATGTGCTGCAACCAGGCGTAGTTGGCATTGCCTTGTGGCGGTGTGCCATAAACCCAGCGCGGGTCACCTTCGAGACTACCGTGCCACCAGTCGCTGATATTGAATGGCGGGTTAGCCAAGATGAAATCTGCGCGCAAGTCTTTGTGCTGGTTTTTAACGAAGGTGTCGTCAGGCTCACGGCCAAGATTAAAGTCTATGCCGCGGATGGCCAGGTTCATGGCTGCCAGACGCCAGGTGGTGGGATTGGCTTCTTGCCCGTAGATGCTGACATCACCAATCTTGCCGCCATGGGCTTCGATAAAACGTTCTGACTGCACGAACATGCCGCCGGACCCGCAACAAGGGTCATACACCTTGCCGTGGTGTGGTGCCAACACGGCGACCAGGGTTTTGACGATGCTGGCGGGCGTGTAAAACTGCCCGCCGCGCTTGCCCTCTGCACTGGCGAACATGCCGAGGAAATATTCGTAGACCTGCCCCAATACATCGCGGGCGGTGCTGGCATCGACACCAAAACCGATTTTTGAGATCAGGTCAACCAGTTCGCCCAGTTTGCCATCGGGCAGTTGTGCGCGGCCATAGCGTTTATCGAGTATGCCTTTGAGTTTGGGATTTTCTGCTTCTATCAGCGACAGTGCATCATCGATGCGTTTGCCTATGTCGGCTTGCTTGGCGCTGGCGCGCAGGTTTTCCCAGCGGGCGGCTTCTGGCACCCAGAATACATTGACTTCTTTATAGTAGTCTCGGTCTTCGAGTTCTTCTGCCAGCAGTGCTGCATCGGCATCTGGCAGGTAGTAATCGTCATTTTCATCGGCAAAGCGCAACGTGAGTTCTTCGCGGCGACTTTGGAAGGTATCAGAAATATATTTCACAAAAATCAAGCCAAGCACCAGATGCTTGTACTCAGCCGCATCCATGTTGGCACGCAGTTTGTCTGCCGTGGCCCACAGGGTTTTTCTTATATCTTCTATCATTACATTGCCCAATTATTGCATTTTTCGCATCATTTAATAATGCCCGACATATTATGGACTAAATCGATAGTGACGGGCGTTGAAAATAGCAAAATCCAGGCTGTTATCTAAGGCGCATCCCGCGCTGGCATGGTCTCAAACACTGCCTGGTAACGCGGGTCTTCTGCGCCTTTGGCTTTCCAGTAATCATAGTATTCCGGATAAGGGATGGGGTGCAGGCGTTGCAGGGTGAGCATGGAACGGGCGGCTTTTTTTGGCTGGCCATTGAGTGCATAAACCTCGGCCTCGATGTTGAGGATGTGGACAAAGCCGAAGCGCGGGGCCCAGGTTTCTATGTAGTTGATCTCTTCTGTTGACATGCCTTCGCGCGGTTTGATGCGGGTCAGTTTGAAGTATTCAAAGAACTGCGGGAATAGGGTGAATGCAGGTTTTTGCAGGAATTTTTCTTTCGATTCAAAACCTGCGCTCGTGTCTCGTATGGACTTGAAGCCGGTGACGACGCGTTGATAGTCAAGAGTAACGGCCGCCATCAGTATGCAGCCGATGGCAAGCCCAGCCAGCACGATGCCGGGCCTGATCACGGTACCTCCACCAGGCCAGCGTAATTGATGGACCATGCCCATGAGGACGCCGACAGGTATCAGCACAAAGGCATACCAGAGCGGGAACTCGACCATGCTGTGCACGCCTACGGCAAACAGGCTGAGGCTACATAACTGCCATGCGGCGCTTTCTGTCGTGTTTTTTGCCGTGTTTTTTTCAGCGATTTTACCAGCGCCTTTTTTCGATCTGATGCAGGTCTGGTAAAACCACCAGCACAAGCCGCTCATGATGAGGATGGTGGCTGGCCAGCCCAGTTCGGCAGCCAGGTTCAGCGGCAGGTTATGGGCATGCTCGGCATAGGTGCTGGATGTAAAGTCTGCCCCGACGCTGACCTGGCCAGGGCCAAAGCCAAACCAGCCTACACCCAGCCAGGGGTGTTGTGCTGCGAGTTGCCAGGCGGTTTGCCACAGGCCGGTACGCTCGGAGCGGCCACCCACATGGTCGGCCACAGAGCCGCCAGAAAACCCGATGGCCTGGCTGATTTGCGGCAGGCAAAAGGTCAGCACGGCATACAGGATGACCAGAGCCAGCATGGCGATGATGACGGGTGTACCCTTGCGTTTGCTGGCACCCAGCTTGCCTGCGGTATAGGCAAAAAACAGTGGCACCAGTATCCAGCCTATGCGCGATTGCGTCAGCACGGCCCCCCAGAGCAAGAGCGCGGCGATAGCTGCTGAGCTGAAGCCAGAAAATCTATGCGTGCGGTAAAAATGCCAGAGCCCTGCCAGTGCAAAAAAATACAACAGGGCCAGTTGGTTGGGTTGCGCCACGTTGGCGTAAGGACGCATGGCGATATGCGGGTCTTTGGCGATATACATGACGAACGGCGTTGCATCCAGCCCGAGTATCTGGATATGCTGGAACACCAGCGACAAGGATGCCGCCAGCAGGCTGGCCAGCGAGATCGCTGTCACCGCCATATCCAGTCTGACTTGCTCAAGCGCGAGGCTGCTGCCAAACACCATGGACAGTGCAAACAACAGCAGATACAGGATGGGCAGCACAACAAAGCTGACTGGCGTTATCATGCCCAGCGCCACTTGCAATAGGATCAGCAGGATGATCCCGCAAGGCAAGGCGAGCAAAGCCGGAAACCGCAGGCGCACTGCTGTCGTGGATGCAGATGCAGATGCTGATGCGGACGTTGATTTAGGTAGAGATAGAGATACCGACCACGGGCGAATGACGAAAATTGCCATGGCGCCAAGCAGACCAAGGCAGATGATCAGGTCGTGATAAAAAGTTCTGTACGGATGGATATGATAAGGATGTGCGTAGCTGAAAAAAATTGCCAACGCAAAAATGACCAATGCCAGCTTGCCTTCCTTTGCGGATGTCATTCGGGATACATTTCAAGAATTGGCCTGGCATGGCTCATTGTGTATCGATGAGTCATGCCAGGCCGGGTAAGAATCACATGTTAACTACATTTTGAGAGCGAGTGGCATGATGCCTTTGTAGGCCGCTGTTTTTGCATCAAGCACGGCAGGGAAAACCGATGCTCTTATCTTGATGGGTTGGTATTTGCAGGTTTTTTCATCGCAGTCATTCGATTTTAGCCATGACTGTATATCTGCCTTTTTGTCTTCATTGTTTTTTTCCAGTATCGTAAAGTCCTCGGCGTTTTTAAGGATTTCGTCCTTCATGTCGGCATAAGGGATATGCAACTGCGTCAAATGGCCTTTGTTACCGCCAAAAGACAGCATGGCGTTGACATTGCTGATATCGGCAGGATCAGTCGGCTCTTTGGTACCGACCAGTTTAGGACCCCATATTGGCAAAGTTGTCTTGCCTTTTGCCAGCGAACCATCGGTAATCTCGGACGCCTGCACTACCTGGAATTCTTTACCCAGCGCAGCGATGTAGGCAGGGCGTGCTTCCAGCAAGGTGCTGACACCGTACAAAAAGGCAGAAACCTGCACAACAGCAATGACTGCCAGATCAAGTAACAGCCATTTCTTGCCCGGTTTGAACACCACCAACGTCAGTGCTGGCCCCAGCACCACGTCGATACCAACAATGAGAAAGAAGATTTCATAACCGCCGATTGCCCTCAGCATGGGCGTGGGGTACCACATATACCAACACATCATGAGCAGGCCAAGACCAACCATGCAGCTCAGGAAAAAATGCGTGCCACTGGCACGATAGCGAGATATAGATGTTTTCATAGTAGTTGACATGAATCGTAAAAAAATCCCGGAGAGCCGGGTCAGGTTCTGTCACATCAGGGTATCTTGGTCTCAGATTGAATACCAAAGCATTTCCATGGAGTTGACATCACGGACCTGGTATCGGTCAAAATCAAAGAAAAGCACGTATATTCTAATGAGCTTTTTCCGCTTGATCAAGACTGGCGGGGCCTGCCAGACGGTTAAAAGCGGGAAAGAGGTGTCGGCACACGATAAATATTAACATTAAAACAATTTTTCCACATCCAATCATGGGCAATCTAGTCCAGGCTTTCTCTCTTATGCCAAACTGGCAGTTTGAAATAATTCCATGTAGGAAGCTTAAAATATGCTTATGCTGCCGGCCGACAAAAAGAAAGGAAGCCTGCAAGGCGATCAATTGACCTTCCACGACGAGGCCACCGTGACGCAATTCAATCAGCATCAACAGTTAGAAGGCATCCATAAAGAACAGGAAGAAATGCAGTGCTATTACATGCAGAAGACCAATACCAGTCTATATACGCTGAATATGCTGAATATGCTGAATATGCTGAATGACACTTTCCAACAATGAGAACCTGAGAACACATAAAAGTTTCTCTCGACGATGAGAGAGTGACCCCGAATGGCTGGACTCGTACTTACTGGCCGGGAGATACAATCGCCTTGCTGAAAACAGGTGAGGTCATTTACCTGAGCCTCGATCATGATACAGTGAACTGCAGCAGCTAAAACAAAGTGCCTTCCATTTGCGCACCGACCAGGGCTGCGTTGCAAATGCTTGCGATAGCCCCACTATCGCTCTGCTTTGCGCCTTGCCCTAATCGCCGGGCAAGGGTCTTTCACTTCTGTTTTAACTGCGATAGTCCTCTAGCAACGACGAACACGGCACAGGCTGCGACGTGGTGTTATGGATAGAAGAGGCCGTCTTGACGGTGGGCGTTATACCGCGGCAGGAAATACGCGTGCATTCGGTCAATTCTTCTGTCCGGCAAAAAATGGAAGCGGGCATACCGAGTATCTATCGACATCTGCAAAGGGCCTAAAGGTTGGCAGCTTGCACTGGCCTCACTGGCAAGATAAAGCTCACCTTGGCCCCCAGCACCCTGACCTGCAGTTTCCAGATAATCTTGATCTCCGAGCGCCCCAGGTTGCCACTGACTGGCAGGTCTGCGGGCAGGCGGAGCGTGAAATCCACTACGCCTGTGCCGTGTGCGATATATCTGTCCTTGAACTTTTTCGACCACAAGATATTTGTACTCGAGTTCTCACCACTACGGTCTTCGTGGGTGCAGACGACTTCCAATGCCAAAGGGTAAGCCTCAACCGTACGACGCATGCCCTGCCCCAGTCCTGCAATGAAATACAAAGTCGCGGGCACATCGCTGCAACCCGGATGCAAGGGCTGCGGCAATTGCAATAGCAGGTCACCCAGACGCTTGCGCAAATAAATCCGCATGCATGCATAAACCAGCAGCATGATCCCCACCGCCGGAGAAAATATCAGCAGATACTCTCCCGTACCGCAGCTACTGCCACATGCTCTGTGGGTTAGCCAGGCAAAAGCGGCACTGACAATCAGCAAGACAATTGAGGCAGCGACAATCTTGTGATCTACGTTTTCAGCGTGTATGTATTTACCGGTTTGGCCCTGTCTGCTATGGTTGGCGACTGCTGAGAATGCGCTCATGGGCACCCCAGTGCCGTGGCTGCCTGTGCCTGTTTAAAGTACCGTGCATAGCCGCAGGCGTCTTCACCATACAAGTCTTTCTTGCTGCGGTCTGCGCCTGCCAGTTGCAGGAAACTGATCACGCCCAGTTGATTGTATTGGGCGGCAATCATCAGGGGTGTAGAACCACGCCCTCCGTCGAAAGCCTGGTTCATGGCGACCCCGCGTTCATGCAGGTAGAGCAGGCTTTTCAGGGCGCCTTTGTAGGCAGCGTAGTGGGCTGGCGTCCATACCTTGTTACTTGGGCGGCGCAGGTCAGCACCAGCATTGGCCAGCAGTTGCACTATCTCTACGCCATCATTCGCGATGGCGGCAAACAGGGCGCTGCTTTCACCATTGCCATCGGCATCCCGTGGTGTCACCAGATCGACTTGCGCGCCTTTTTGCAGCAGGTAGCGCACCTTGGCAATGTCATTGTCATCGGCCGCCTGCATGAGCAGGCTGCTCCCACTTGCATCCCTGCCGTTGATATCACCACCAGCACCGAGTCTGGCTTGCAGTTGTGCCAGGGTTTCGGCTTGTACTTCTGCGTGGTCATTATTTGTACTACCCCTGCGGCTGCGGCTATCACCTGCACTGCTGAAAATAAAAAACACTGCAATCGCAATCAGGATAAAGAAGATGCCATAAGCCCAGAACCAGCTACGGGTTTGCTTGCTGGTGTCGCCTGGTTCTCCCGGCAAGCCAAAGAGAGTGATGCGTTCACGGGGATATTGCCGGGCAAGCACATCACTGGCATTGACTGGCCCGCCCCCCCCCTGACGCACCGGCAACTTGAAGATCAGCTCAGCATCCAGCACTTTGAGTTTGAGCTTCCAGATAACCTCGACATCTTTGTGCCCTTGCGTGCCGCTGGCAGGCATGTCAGCAGGCAGGCTGATGTTGAAGTCTATGCTTTGCACACCATGCATGGCTTGTTTTGTGCCCAACTCTTGTGACCACAAGGTTTTCGTCGTGCTATCGTCACCACGACTGTCTACATGCTCGCACAGCACTTCCGCCTTGAGCGGATAATGCGATCTCGCAATGTGCATGCGCTGTCCCAGAGCCGGCTCAAAGCGCAGGCGCAGTGGCAAGTTTTCAATACCGGCATAGGGCTGCTGTGCGAGACTCAACACCGGATCACCAACCCGCTTGCGCAAGAAGCGCATACGTAACGCTGCCCACAACAAACCCACGCCGGCCACAGGAAACATGGTGACAAAGGCGATCACCACGCCACCCGCATTTTTTTGCATATACACCGTCAAGGCTACCGGTATGCAGATCAGGTTCCAGATCACGGCAAACACGGTCAGGGCAGCGGCACCGCTGCGGTCTGCCTGTAGTTCCAATTTGCCTGATGAACCAGAAAACGCTTGCTGCCCGCTCCCCCTGAACGCCCCCGCCGTTTCATCTTCATCAGGCCTGAACCAGATCGCCCACAGCGCCCACAAGGCACCCAGGCTGACAGCCGGAAACAAGGTAGCAAAAGGGATGAGGAAAATCAGGCGATTGATGTGCAATTGCCTGTCATACGCGGCAAAGGCAGGGTCTTGCGGGTCTATCCAGAGGGTGACGCTTTGATCATTGCTGCGGGCTTGCAGCAGGCTGGCATGGGTACTGCGATTGTAGCCGTTGTAACCATCACTGGTGTCACCGCCTACGCTGATACGTTTGCTGCGATAAGTCTTGCCGTCAAACTGGTAGACAAATTCAGCATCGACTAAGTAAGTCGGGCCATCTTCAGAGCGAATTTCACGCAGTTCGAGCTTGTCGATTTTGGCCTGCACGACGACCATGTTACCGGCTCGCCACCAACCTTGCAGTTGCTGGGCCATGGGCAAAACCCCACCGTACCAGCCACCCACACCAAAACCCACTAAAAACACCAAAGCAAACAAACTGGCACCTAATTTACTACTTATTCTTTTTGTTTTTGTCATGCATGCAATGTAGCAAACCGCTTTGCGCACTGCAATATCTGCGATGCAATACTGATGGTTACTTGCAACAGGCATACAGGATCACATGGCATGTCATCCAGATGTCATAGTCGCCTGATTTAATAGGAGGCTTGTGATAAAAAAATAGGCAGGATTATTGCCCCATTTTTCTTGCCACAATATCCTGCCCCACATATTCTTCTGTCAACAACTTCTACACAAGTCAAGACTGTCGCCATTGCCTGAACGAGAACATGCCTGATCAGTGACCAGGCATGCCAGCAAGACTCTCTACCCCGTCCACACCGTATAAATAATACCATTCTGTATCTGTCCTATAACCTGCGCCTGGTTTTCTGTGCTTTCACAAAAGCTGGCGAGTGCCGCAGCGGGGGTGATGAGGCCTTTGCTGAACTGGTTAGACCAATAATCAAACCCTGCCTGGTCCGGTGCGCGGTGCAGGACGTTTTGGTAGAAATTGGTGATCAGGGTGTTGGTGCTGGGGTTGCTGCCATACAGTTGCTGGAATTCTGCTGACTGGAAAAAACCGGCGGCTACCGTGGTCAGGCTGGAGCCTTTGTCCATGTCCTTGATCCAGTAACCCAAACCGGCCAGGTCAGGCTTGCGGCCAAATGCGGCCTGGTAGATGCGGTAGGCCTGGCCAGCGACACCGTCAGTATCAAAGGCCACGGCAGCGTCGCTGAATTGCAGGCGCTCTACCTGGTTGATGCTGAGGATGCCATCGTTGCCGACATTGTCTTTCAACACCAGGTTGTTGAGCGTGCCTGTGCTGGTATAGTTGGCGAGCTTGCCGGACAACAGCAGCGTATCAAGCCCACTACCGCCAGAGATGCTGTCATTGCCGCCACCACCGACGATAGTGTCATTACCTGCGCCACCAGAGATGGTGTCGCTACTGCTCGTGCCAGTCAGGTAATCTGGCCCTGCGGTGCCGTTGATGATCAGCCCAGGCGCAACAAAACTGCCGATGGTAGAAAATGTATAGCTACTGGTGCCCGCATAGTTATAGCCGGCCAGATCTTTGATGCTGCCACCGGGGATGCTGAGGCTGTATGTGGTGTCATACGACAGCGGAGTACTCGGATGTATCGTCAGGCTATTGCCGGACAGTGTCAGGTTGGTGCTGAATGCCGAATCAAAGTCAGCCACGGTATTGCCTGCGCCATCTTTGAGCAGTATGTGGCCTGTCCCGCGGGCGATTTCTTCGCTAAAATTAACGACGATATCGCTATTGATGGGCACAGACTTGCCCGATTGCGTGGGTGTGAACGACACTGCTGTTGGTGCGGTCGTATCGCCCTGCCCTACTACGCGAATGGAGGTGTTGATGCCCATTTTTTGTAACTGGGCGACGTTGTAGACGGTGACATTGCCCGCCATGTCAGCCACTTCTACCCGCGAGACATTGTAATAGCCGTTGGGATTATTACCCGCAATGATCAATGTCTGGTAAGTCGTGCCATCAACCCAGGGATCCTTGAAACCACCGAGTACGATACCAGCATAAGTACCGCCATCGGTTTTTATATCATGTGTCAATGGTGGGTCGGTGATGATGGACACATAGCGTATGCCGGACTCATAGTCAGTCGCGACAGCTTTCATATCGATGCTCACGTCACCCTTGACCACGTTGATGACAGAGGGGATGTTCAAGGAGTTCAACACTGGCGGTGTAACATCATTCTTGACGACTGCATTACTGAGGCCAATGACATAGTCAGCATTGGTACTGCCAAGATTGGTGACCTTGACAAAAAAGCCGCCGTGGTTGTAGCCACCAGAATAGATGAACTTGATACCGTCATCATTGTAGGTCTGGGCAATAGCGGGCGTCAGATTCGACAGTACATTGCCTGCGCTATCGGTAATTTCTATCTTGACGCCGGAGTAGGTGGAAGCCCAGGTATTGCCACGGTAATTATTCAATGCATCATTGGACACCACGATAGAATAAATGCCAGGGCCATCAAGATCCATTTGATACCAGTCTGTCGTGTCCGAGGCAGACAATTTGCCAAACGAACGCGTGCCATTGCCGAGCTTGAAGACGCTGGTGCGGTTGAATGAATCGATGGTGATGGTTCTTTCATCAGCATTTGAATTCAGGCCGTAGACATAAGACATAAAACTTCCCTTTTTGAAGAAAAAATGCGATGGCACGTTAATTCAAGCCATCACAAAAAATAAAAAAATGCTCAAGAAGACCTCACCACGTAGGCTATCCCTTTTTGAATTTGCCCTATGACTTGCGCCTGGTTTTCTGCACTTTCGCAAAAACTGGCAAGTGCACCGGCGGGCGTAATCAAGCCCTGGCTCAATTGCTAATTCCAGTAATCAAAGCCTGCCTGATCCGGAGCGCGGTGCAAAACATTTTGATAAAAGTTGGTGATCAGGGTATTGGTGCTGGGATTGCTACCATACAGTTGCTTGAATTCTGCTGACTGGAAAAAACCAGCAGCCACTGTGGTCAGGCTAGAGCCCTTGTCCATGTCCTTGATCCAGTAACCCAGTCCAGCCAAATCAGGCTGGCGGCCAAATGCGGCTTGATAAATGCGGTATGCCTGCCCGGCGACACCATCAATATCAAAGGCAAGCGCGACATCGGCAAAATGCAGGCGCTCAACTTGAGTCACATTATCAGTGCCATCATTGCCGATATTGTCTTTGACAATAAAATTACCTACCGAGCCAGTCAGCGTATAGTTTGCGCCTTTTCCTGAAAGTACCAAGGTATCGAGACCACTACCGCCAGCAATATTGGCATTGCCAGCACCGCCTATGATAGTGTCGTTACCTGCACCGGCAGAAATATTATCGTTGCCGCTGGTGCCGACTAAATAATCATTGCCAGCAGTACCATTGATATTGGCGCCAACTGTGGCAGGGTTTGCAACCGTCGAAAAAGAATAGCCAGTGGTGCCCGCATGGCTGTTACCCGCCAGGTCCTTGATACTGCCGCCACTTATGCTGACACTATAAGTCGTGCCGTATGACAGTGCGGCACTCGGATGTAGTATCAGGGTGCTGCCTGAGATACTCAGGTTGGAACTGGATGAAGCATCATCATTCGCAACGATATTGCCCGCTGCATCCTTGAGCACAATAGTGCCAATGCCACGTTGTATGGCTTCGCTAAAGCCAAGGATGATGTCGCTGTTGATTGGTACCGCCATGCCGGACTGTGTGGGCATGAAAGACAATACCGTTGGTGGTGTGACATCCAGCAAGGTAGTACGTGTACTTAAATTCAGCACATAATCTGCATTGCTAAAACCCAGGTTGCTCACTTTGACATAAAAATCGCCATGGCTGTAAGAGCCGGTATAGCTAAAGTTGATGTTGCCATCCACGTTGGATATGGCGATACCAGACTGGGTGCCAGACAACGCATGACCATTGCGGTCAGTGATTTCTATCTTCACACCAAAACTGGAGCTGGTCCAGGTATTGAAAAGATAGTTATTGCTACTATCGGTCGATACAATCAGATTAAAACTGCCTGGTCCATCCAGATCAAGTTCATACCAATCCGTTATATCAAAAGAAGACAGTTTGCCGAAAGAATTCCTCCCCAGCTGCACCCTGAAAATCTGGTTCACACCACTTGAATCAAAACCATAAGTTTTTTCATCTGTGAAGGAATCAACACCAACGAGATAGGCCATGCCACAGTCTTTCAGAGCGAAGAATTGGAAAAGGCATATGTAGCCCAGGTTTTATTACTATTACTTTCCGCAAGAACAGATGTAAGTGAATGTAATATTCTATTTCAAATTTTACATTCGAGGTGAACTGAGATATTTCTTACTCAACAATTTGAAAGCGAGCGGAAATTTTAATAGGACACCTGCAACGGAGGGCTGCGGTATCACAGATGAAGAGGGGGATAAGGAAAAGAAATGCTTGCATACAGGGTGCAAAGCACGGGCTGCCAGCAAAGTGGCTGAACAAAAGTCAGCCAGTTTTTTTCAGCTTTGTATTGGCAAAGTCAGATAAAAAGAGGAGCAGGTATGTCGCCAGAAAAAGTTGAAATGAGGGCGGTGCAATTCATGCCGCCCCACATCTTATCTGATTTCATCTACTTTCATCACATCAACCCACCCACATCGTATACACAATGCCCTGCTGTATCTGCCCCAAGACCTGTGCCTGGTTTTCTGCGCTTTCACAAAAACTCGCGAGTGCGGCAGCAGGTGTAACCAAACCCAGGTTAATCTGGCTGGACCAGTAATCAAAACCTGCCTGGTCTGGTGCGCGGTGCAGGACGTTTTGATAAAAGTTGTTGACCAGGGTCGTGGTGCTGGGGTTGGCGCCATACAGTTGCTGGAATTCTGCTGACTGCACAAAGGCCGCCGCGACAGCATTGAGGCTGGCGCCTTTATCCATGGCCTGTATCCAGTATCCCAGGCCTGCCTGGTCAGGTTTGTGGCCAAACGCGGCCTGGTACAGGCGATAAGCCTGGCCAGCTACACCGTTGAGATCAAAGGCCAGTGTCACGTCGGTGAATTGCAGGCGCTCGACCAGGCCGACTGAATCGGTGCCATCAGTACCGGTATTATCTTTGAGGATGAAGTAGGCAGGCGTGCCCGATACTGTGTAGTTAGCCATTTTGCCGGACAAGACCAGGGTATCGAGCCCGCTGTCACCAACAATGCTGTCATTGCCGAGGCTGGCAATGATGCGATCATTCCCCGCACCAGCCCAGATATTGTCGTTGAGATTGCTGCCCATCAGTACATCATCGCCATCAGTGCCGTAGATGGTCAGCCCTACCAGGGCCGGGTTGGATACAGTCCAGAATGAATACGCACTGGAGGCACTGGTACCCGCGTAGCTATTGCCAGCCAGGTCCTTGATACTGCCAGCAGGCAGGCTGATGGTGTAGTTGGTGTCAAACGCCAGCGCCGCGCCGGGATGTATGCTCAGGGTGTTGCCTGCAATGCTGATGCCAGGGCCAGCTGCATCAATGCTGGTGGCAACATTGCCTGCACCATCCTTGAGAATAATTTTTCCGCTGCCCGCCTGTATCGTCTCACTGAATGTGAATACCAGGTCACCATTCATCTGCACCACATTGCCTGTGGCTGCCGGGGTAAATGAGAGCACGGTGGGCGGCGCAGTATCTGCTGTCGCCAGCACGCTGATGGTGGTGTTCACGCCCATGGCCTTGAGTTGCGCGGCTTCATAGGTAGTGCTATTGCCCGCATTGTCCATCACCTGCACACGCAGTACATGATAGTCGCCGGGTTTGTTGTTGCTGGCGATGGTATAGGTCTGGCTGGACAGTCCGTCTGACCAGCTATCATCCTGCCCATCAATCACAAGGGCACTCAGGGTACCCCCATGGATCTTGACATCATAGGCGATGAAATTATCGAGCTCTATCATGATGCTGGCAACACCCGAACCCACATCGGTCGCGCCGGCCCTGATGAATAGCGGCGCATTGCCATTTGCCAGGTTGATGCTGGCCGGGATGATGAGAGAATTCAGAACGGGCGGCGTGGTATCGACGGCTGCCTGGATGATATTCAGACCGGATGCGTGACGTACACCGAGGGTATCAAGATTATCTACGTTAGCCATTTTGCTGACCTTCATTAAAGGCTTCAATTAAAGGGCGGATTGAAGTCCAACGTGCAAACGCATCTTAAAATCAGTGACCTGCCTGCGCTCGCCAACTTCATGTGTGCTGCGAGCATCACTATTGCATTTAAGTTACGCCTAAATTGTAGTTAAGTTGTACATCATATGTACCTGAGTTGTAACTCAGCTATACCAAGTTGCGCCCAAGAAAAACTGGCTCATGCAAAAATTGCGGGAACGAAAAAAAAGACACCCTGTACGCGCGTTTCATGAGTCTGCCAACGTGGATTCATATGTCCGCAGCATTACCATACGATATTGCATTACATTTAATTATTGCCAGAAACTTCATTGCGCAGCACTTCCACCCCTGTCAAGCGGGTGCCGGATGCAATAAATTCATACTGATCAGATATACGCGCCCAGTAAGCAAGACGTATAAAAACATAAAGCCAGTGCTGATCTCACAGCACTGGCTTTACGTTTGATACTCACTTCATCAACAACAAGATGTCTTACATGCTTGTTACCCGGCTCATCCCAGCCATTCGGTATAGACCACACCGTTCTGTATCTGCCCTATCACCTGCGCCTGATTTTCTGCGCTTTCGCAAAAACTGGCGAGCGCGCCTGCGGGTGAAATCATGCCCTTGTTGAGCTGGTTGGACCAGTAATCAAACCCAGCCTGATCGGGTGCGCGGTGCAGCACGTTCTGGTAAAAATTATTGATCAGCGTTGTCGTGCTGGGGAAGCTGCCATACAGATTCTGGAATTCTGGTGACTGAAAAAATCCTGCGGCAACCTGCGTCAGACTGACGCCGTGATCCATCCTGTCTATCCAGTATCCCAACCCTGCCATGTCAGGCTTGCGACCAAAGGCTGCCTGGTAAAGGCGATAAGCCTGGCCTGCTGCGCCGTTGATATCAAAGGCCAGTGCAGCGTCAGTAAAGATCAGGCGCTCTACCTGTGACACTGAATCTGTGCCATCTTTGCCTACCATATCTTTAACGGTAAAACTGGTGGTCGTGCCGTTGATGGCATAGTCACCGAGCTTGCCCGCCAACACCAAAAAGTCGAGGCCGCTGCCACCGTCAATCACATCATTACCAGCACTGCTGATGATGGTGTCATTGCCAGCACCTGCTGAGATATTGTCATCACCCACTGTACCTTGCAAATAGTCATTGCCGTTGGTGCCATAGATATTCTTGCCCGGCACAGCCAGATTCAAACCAAGGATGTAGTCGGTAGCAGTGTACGACAGGTTACTGATACGCACAAAAAAATCGCCGTGCGAAAAGCCGCCTGTGTAATTGAATACGATGCTGCCGTCGGTGGTCAGGCTGGCATAGCTGGTATCAAGACCAGCCAGCGGGTTGCCTGCACTGTCGGTGATCTTGACTTCAATGCCGCTATAGGTTTCGCGCCAGTCATTGGTGGCGCTATAATTATTGACGACATCGGTAGAGACCACCAGGGTATAAGTACCGGGGCCATCCAGGTTAAGCTGGTACCAGTCAGTCAAATCCGTTGCTGACAACTTGCCAAACGACACCTGGCCCAGATTGACCTGGAAATTGGGGCTCAGGGAACTGGAATCGTAACCCTTGGTTCTCTCATCGTACACACTATTATCACCATAGACGTATGCCATATTTCACTCCTAAAACTGTTACTCTAAAAAATCCATGCAGCATATTAAGCAGAGAAAGAAGCAAGCCTGCGATTGACATGCCGCGCGGCAAATTACTCCTCTCGTCCTGCAAAGCAAAGAGGTAAAACTCATGACACCTGCGCTTACCTCTTGCAGCTTTAACGCAATAACAGCATTATCGGATGACATGAATGTCAAAAAAGTTTAAACATGGATAAGAACCCGACAGAAGTCACTGTCGCCACTTTCAATAAACTCGCACAGCGCTACCAGGACAAGTACATGGAACTGGCAGATTACGATGATACCTATGCGCTGTTTTGCAAGCATTTGGTTTCCCGTAATGCGCGCGTGCTGGAACTGGCATGCGGGCCAGGCAATGTGACGCGTGCCCTGCTGGCGCGCCTGCCTGATTTGCAGATCGTAGCCACCGATCTGGCACCACAAATGGTGGAGCTGGCGCGCGCCAATAATCCTACGGCGCACTTCGCCGTCATGGATTGCCGTGATGTCGGTGGCCAGGGTAAAAATTTTGATGCGCTGGTCTGCGCCTTTGGCCTGCCCTATTTGTCACGGGCTGAAGCTGCCAATCTTATCGCTGATGCCGTCAGCATACTCAACCCTGGTGGCTTACTCTATCTCAGCGCCATGGAAGCAGAAGAATCCCGATCAGGCTGGCAGACTTCCGGCGCAGGTGACCAGGTCTATCTCCACTATCATGACGAGCAACACTTGCGCAGTGCATTGGGCCTGCATGGCTTTGACATCATCGATATGAAACGCAAACCCGGGCCCGCGCAAAGCAGAATAGCGAGCATGGATTTATTTATCCTTGCCCGCCTGAAAACTGCCTGAAAACTGCCTGATCATTGCATCGCGTTAGCCCCCGCAATTGCCAGGTTAACGCAACTGCAATTTATTTCAAGAACGCTTTAACCTCTGCCTGGAACTGCTCAGGCTGGTCCCACATGATGAAGTGGGCGCTCGATGGAATACGCTTGAGCTGGATATCTTTCACGCTCGCGTAGGCCATTTTGTAAAAACCATCCATTTGCTCTGGCGTCAATGGCACCCCATTTGGCAAGATATACAAAACCGTCGTCGGCACAGTGATGTTTTTCAACTCAGGCATCAGGTCAGTCGTGATCAATTCATGATAAGCACGGGCTGAGACATCCGGATCACTCTTTAGCGCATCGTCCAGCGCACCTGGGCGCATGGCGGTGTTATTGATCATGCTGTTGATGGTTGCCGTGGTTCTTTGCGCACGGCCTTCAGGTGTGGCTGCACGCATTTTCGCCAGCATATCATCTGCCATGGGTTTAATGCTTTGCGCAGTCGTGCCGGGAGCGCCGAACATCGCACCCAGGAAAGGGAACATATCGACGATCATCAGTTTGCTGATGGCCTGTGGATGCCGTGCCGCCACCATCATGCCGATAGAGCCGCCCATAGAATGACCGATCAGCACCGGTTTTTGCAAACCATGCGGCACAAGCTGGGCAATATAACGGGCGATTTCTTCCGCCACTGGTGCTGCCACAGCGCCTTCAGTATTACCGCCTGCAGGCTGACCAGCAAAGCCAGACACCTGCACCAGATGATAACGATAGCCAGGTACCGCCTTGACCATCTCAGCCCACACCCGTGGTGAAGAACTCAGGCCAGGCACCAGGATCACATCACTGCCCTCGCCTTCTACCTTGACACTGATACGGTCAGAACTGAAAGCGGCGGCCCAGGCAGCAACAGGGCTCAATGCGGCACAACTGAATGCCAGGATGGTGTTAAGCAAGTGACGACGGAGTTTCATATAAAATCTTTCTGTTGATATTCTGCTAGCATACTACAATCTAATGCGACTTTCACAAGAGTTCAACCGTGCAAGAAAACACCCTGCAATCTACCATCAACACCCAGCTCACTCTCTGGCTGGCAACGACCAACAATGCTGACTGGAAAGAGCTTGTCGCCACCCATGCACCGCAACTACCTCACTTGCTGGCAGCGCGCTTTGACTATGATGTGCGCCAGGGCGGCTTTGCGCAGTTTCTCTACAATATGAACGGGCACTTACTGGCGCAGATTGAAGACATGCTGATCGCCGCCAATGCCCACATCGCCCATGATTTTTATGTACAGGCCATCCGCCTGTGTCTGGAAAATAAAGCGGACTATCAGCGATTTTTAGCCAGCAACTATACCGATGCCAACACGCTCAAAGACGCGCTGCATCTGCTTAGCATTGCCTATCTTGGCAAGAAAGTGGATTTCCAGAGCGAGGCCCATGCTTTTCTGGCGAGTGGCTTGCCGGTGTGAATGCGCAGTATGTGCAGGGACTCTGTGACCTGAGAACTGTAGTCAAGACACTCATACCCAGGAAAAAAGAATAGCGTTGCTCAATTCTGAGCATACCATGTCGTTTCCGTCATAAACTCTATGTCCCTCATTTTGTGACGGATGCCTGTTTGACGCAAAGTCAGTCTTAAGCACCCTGCATGAAATGAGAGACATCGCCAAGGATTTGATCGACGCCAATATCCGCAATGGCTATGGAGACGATAGCCCACTCAATACTTCAGGTAGCGTAAAAAAGTAATTTGTGGTCAGATGACTGGATCCCATTTCACGCAACGGACTGGTCCAACACTTGTTTTGATTTCGATCCTGAAGTTGGAGGAGAAATGGGGAAGATTATCTCTGTCAATTGGGAAAGCAATTCTGTTTCAGTAGTCGCAAAAAACTATGTGGAATTTCTTGCCTTGTGCGCGAAGAATTTGCCAGGCGATCCTGATGCAGATGACTTTGATGAATAAGCTGCTGTAGATATGATTAGCGTAGCGTAATCTTACGCACGCCGAACCTGACAGCACCAAAAAAGCATTTAATCGCCAAGCCTTTATCCAATGAAAAACGACCCGTTTAATATGAATTTTTCTAGAAAAAGCAAGCCAAAAAAATTTGAACCGATAGCTGGCATGCATACGATTACGCTCCGCTAATCGCACCTATTCGCCACATCTATCTCTCTGGCTGCAGAGATCAGCATGTCCCGGTCCTTTTGCGACAATGCCACCAGCCCATTCATGCCGCTTTCGCAACTGATCAATCCATCTGCACAGGCATCTTCCCAGATGCATAGTCGCGGGCAAGTGCTATGCCATGCATCCAATACTTCTGCATAAGTATGTGGTCGCTGCTGTATCCATTCCAGCATTTGAAGGGTCAGGCTGGTGTGGGTATCGGGCATGATGAGTCCTTCCTGAGCTGAGCTTAGATAAGGTGCAATATGCCTGCGGCAGCTCCGGCGGCGATCAGGATGACCGGGTTCAGTTTGCTGCGCACGACGATGAGGGCTGTCAGCACGGTAATGACGCCCGTGCGCCAGCTTGCGGTGTCGAGTTGTGTGAACAGGCAGGCGGTGGCCAGCAAGAAGCCTATTGAAATGGGGGCGAAGGTGTCGCGTACGGCGGCGGTCAGGCGCTGGTTATAGTTGGAGGTATTCAGGCTGATGACAGATAACGTCAATATTGTCGAAGGGATGATCACTGCGAGTGTTGTCAGTATCGCGCCTGTCCAGCCAGCGATGAGCCAGCCTACCAAAGAGATGAACAAAAGATTGGGGCCGGGTGCCGCCTGGGCGATGGCATAGGCAGAGGCGAACTGGGCGCTGGTGACCCAGTGTTTTTCTGTGACGACAAAATGGCTGATGTCTGGTGCCATCATGACCAGTCCGCCACCAACTGCCATCATCGACAGTATCGACAGATGCAGGCACAGGTCCAGCATGGGGGATTCGTCATTCATTCTTGTCTTTCAGAAAATAAGCGGCCACGCTGCCTGGCAAGGCCAGCAACACGAAAACGATCATCAGGCGAAACTTGAGCAGAGCCAGCCCGGCAAAGGCCAGCGCCATCAACACCGCCTGCAAGCTGGTGCGGCTATTGAACAAGCTGCTTTTGTCTGGCCCTGCACTCTGCGCATTTTTTCCAAACAGGGACATTGCCATCTTGATCGCTGTTGATAACACCAGGCCCGCCGCCACGGCTGTCATGCCTGTCAAGGCGTCCTGCACCACGGCCAGCTTGCCAAAGCGCTGGTAGGCAACACCAAGCGCTATCACCAGCAAAAAAGGGGCGATGATCAAACCTGCCATGGCGGCCAGTGCACCCATGATACCGGCATAACGCTTGCCTATCATCAAGGCCACATTGCAGATGGTGGGGCCGGGCAAGACCTGGCTCAGGGCCAGGTAGCGGCCAAATTCTTCTGCACTGAGCCAGCGGTATTGCTCGACGAGCGCCCGGTAAGCAAAGGGCATGACGCCGCCAAAGCCTGTCATCGCTATTTTTGAAAACACCAGGAACAGGCGCCAGGAAGTGATGCTGGCAGTGTCATTAACAGCCAAGCCTGGCAATGGTGGATTTAACATGGGGCACTCATCAGAAACGGTAAGAAATATTTACTGCAAGAACATCTTCCTACTCAGGCAATTAAAAGTACAATGAATTTATTTAGACGATTGATTCATTTTTCTTATGAAAATCGATATTCTCGGTGTACAGGCGTTTGTGG
The DNA here is from genome assembly GCF_049340405.1 of Undibacterium sp. Ji42W. Classification (NCBI taxonomy): domain Bacteria; kingdom Pseudomonadati; phylum Pseudomonadota; class Betaproteobacteria; order Burkholderiales; family Oxalobacteraceae; genus Undibacterium; species Undibacterium sp. Ji42W. Next base: position 191,353 of record NZ_JBMPOV010000007.1, on the reverse strand, counting down.
CCATTGCCGATCATGGCAGTTTTAACAAGGCGGCTGATGTGCTGTTTGTCACGCAGACAGCGGTAACGCAAAGGCTGCGCAATCTGGAGATTTTTTTGGGCGTGAGCTTGCTCGAAAGAACCACCCGCTCCATCGCCCTGACCAGAACGGGGCACGACTTTTTGCCGCAAGCCAGACGTTTGTTGCAAGAGCTGTCAGCCGCTCTGACTGGGATACGCGAAACCGGCAAGGCGTTGCGCGGTGATGTGTCGATCGCCTGCATACCGACAGCGGGGGTGCGCTACCTGCCGCAAATCATCCGTGAATATTCAGCGCTATTCCCTGACAACCGCATCAAGATACTCGACCATGCATCGGTCGGTGTGGCGGAGGCCGTGTTGCGGCGCGAGGCAGAATTTGGCATCAACCTGGCTGGCCCCAACCATCCCGAACTGACCAGCACGCCTTTGCTGGAAGACCGCTTTGTGCTGGTCTGCCGTGATGATCATGCACTGGCCAGACGCAAGAGCCTGTCCTGGTCACAATTGCAGCCCTACCCTTTAATTTTTGCAGGGCAGGCGAGCGGCAACCGCGCCCTGCTGGATGGTTACCTGGGGGCCGAGAATATGCATGGTGGCCGGGGTGCGCAAGATGGGCAAGCAGGTTTAAGCTTGCAGATACATTATGAAGTGCAGCGCAATTCCACCGCCCTGGGGTTGGTCGATGCAGGTATTGCTGCCGCCATCGTACCCAATCTCGCCATGCAAAAAGCCAACTACCCACGCCTGCGCGTGATCAGGCTGCAAGACCCTGTGATTTCCCGAACCCTGGTGCTGGTGGCCCGCAAGGCCGCCCGCCTGTCACCGGCAGCGCAGCTGTTATATGACATGATCAGGGATAGCCGGGTGATCAAATAGGGAGCGAGGGAGCGAGGGAGCGAGGGAGTGTGGCATGGTCACAGGCATGCAGGGTGCATCGTCAGGTTGATTTTTTCAAGACAGCTTCAGTTTCATCCTGGTATCCCATCATGCAAAGTCCCGCCAGAAAAAATGGCAGCAGCCACCAGACTGACGCGTGGGCCAGATCTGCCCAGCGACTGCCATATGACCACCATGTCTCGTCAGCGATATACACAGAATTACCCTTGCTTGACCAGGATGGATAATAGACAGGGGAACCGCCACGAAAAAACTCAAAAACATAAGCATCTACAGGTGGCTTGCCAAATTCGCTGATCAATTCATCGGAAAACGGCGCTGTCTTATAAGAAAAGCCTATGCCTTGCAGGTCTGGCCTGACATGTGCCCAGTCATCAAAGTCTTGAGCAGTCGGCATGTGCGCATGTTGCTCTCGAAAGCGCTGTACGTACTCTTTGGCATCAGCAATTTCAGTTTCATAACTTCCATTCAAGGCTTTGTGTTGTTCACTCGGCACCAGGGTAAGATACAAGCTGAAAAACAATCCTGGCAAACCCGCCAGCACAAACGCCACTGCCATCAAAAAATTAAGCGCACGCATGAATCAAATACTCGCAATCATACAAATTTAATATAGAAACCAGACTGTATCATGCAGACAGCGTTTATTCAGGCTGCACTTTCCTGATATCAGTAATAAGCAAAAACACAAAGCCCGTCTCAAACGGCACGCGGTAAATACCCTTGGTCTTGAGCAAGTAATTGGCCACGCTCGCCATTTCCCATCCATCAGACAATTGCGCAGCCCAGCTGCGTTGCGTCAGCTTGTTGAACTGGTATTTTGCACCCAGGCTCCTGAGTACGTCCATGCGTTTGTACAGGGCTGGGGTGATGGTGGAATTACCCCAGCTCCATAGCCAGGTCTTGCTGCGATCAGAATAAGAACCGACAAACTGGATTCTGGCACTGCGCTTCTGCACACCCCCGTCTGAAAATGTCAGCTCACCTGTTAACTGATCAAGGTCCCAGTGTCCATAGCTGGACATCTGATAATCGTCATCAAGCGCTTTTTGGGTGGCTGTTGAATACTCGGCGCTGGCACTCAGAATTTGCTCCCAGCCTTGCTGGCGTGCTTGGCCGTTGCCAGTCAACAGCATTAACACAAGACCGAGCAGGAATATCAAAGTGGGGCCGGGCGTGCTGTATGCGCTTGCAGATGATTTACGGCCACACCCCATCGTTCTCCCTCCCGATCAAAATACATTAACTGAGTATGACACCGCCAATCACCAATAAGACCAGGCCCAGAATATAAAATTTGAGAAAATCGCCAAACAGGCCATGCCGCTTCGCCAGTAAAAAAACATAACCCGGAATGAACAAGGCTACAAAAGCCTTGCCTGCATCAAACTTAAACAGCATCAAGCTAGGGTAAAGCTGGGCAAGAAAAGCGATGGCCATTCCAGATAACAGCGTGCAAACGCCAAGATTATGCATGACTATCCTGATGTTATTTTAATACTTCAATGTATCACGGAAACTATCAAAGACAACTGGCATTCAACATTACGCCGTGATGTTCACCCGCGCTAGGCGCTTGCGCAAATGTGCAGCCTGCGCTCCATTGAAGCTAATGCCATCAAGCCAGACATTGTTCAGCAAAGTCAGTGCGTTCAGTTTAGGGATAAGCTATACCGCATCAAAACCGGCAATGTCATCAAGATTAGCCAGGGACAGACAGTCCAGATGAAGCAGTTGCGTGAGCAAATCAAGATCATCGGGCGTGACTTGCGTTTACCATAAATCCTTGACTGACAGGGTCAAGGATGGCAAGACCGCTCAGACCTGGGTGCAGATAGACAGGCTGTGTTTGATACAGTCCCATCTAACTCAATGCATAGCGCCAGAAAGCAAGATAGTTTTCCCTTGCGCCTGCGGGGCAGTCTTCAGCAAAGCCCTGGCAACCGCTGTAGCTTCGATAGGCTGGTAGTTGGCGGGTATCAAAAAGCCGATTAGCTTGCTAACGGCCAGGCCGATTTTTTCGCCACGCCGCTCAGACTGGCCTAGCACTTTCCTGTCGCCAACCAGCAGGGATGGGCGAGCGATGACGAGGCCATCAAACGCCATTTTTTCCAGCGCGTCTTCGAGTTCACCTTTGACGCGATTATAAAAGACGCTGGAATTCGCATCTGCCCCCATCGCGCTGACCAGGCCCAGTTTCTTGACGCCCGCTGCCTGCGCCGCCCTGGCAACCGCCAGGTTAGCATCGTAGTCTATGGCACGAAAAGCCTCCTGGCTACCGGCGACCTTGATGGTCGTACCCAGCGCCAGATACACTTCGTCGGCCTGTGGTAACACCGGCAAACGCAGGCTGGCGAAATCGACGATATATGCACGCAGCTTGGGATGCTGCACCGTGGGCGGTTTGCGGCCAAGGCTATGCACTTCTGCCACGCGATCGTCCGCCAGCAGGCCAGCAAGAATTTCCCTCCCTACCATGCCGCTGGCCCCTGCGATAATGACAGTGCGCTTTACCATGCCTGATACTCCTTAGTGAAATGCTCAGTGAATTAATTTCATGCCCAGCTTTTGTCAAAGCTGCTTGAATGCTGCTATGCTAATTAAAGCCAGACCAGGCTCGCGCATGGATTATCAAACGCAATACTACCGGATTTGCTGGTGTACTGCCTTAGTAGTGTATACACGCTACCGGCACAATATTGGCACGCTATTGGCACCGTATCAGCATCAGCAGACGGGCATTTTTGTAAGACTTCAGTTGCCTGAGAAAGGTATCCAATGGCTGAGATCACTCATCCCATCATCCACCCATATTACGAGTCGCATCGTGGCGCAATGGAGGCAGCGATGCGCCAACGCCTTGCGCTTGCAGAAACGATGTTGCGCGAGCAAGCGCAATTGCCGGACATTGATGCGATCAGACAAGAGGTGATGGGCGAGTTCGACATCGTGCTCACCCAGATGCCCTATGTCGGTGGAGCAGCAAGCCGCATGAGCGATTTTTTCATGCGCCTGCTGGGTTTTATTGCCATCAGCCGGGTGCTGCGGCGACATGGCGTGGCGCTGTCTGTCATTGGCGACATCGAGCGCGAAACCTACAAGGCAGAATTGCTGAGCTTGCCAGAAGCAGAACGCCTCACGTCAGGCAATCAGTTCATGTCGGCAGAGAATCAGGCTTTACTGCGTGAGCAGGCTGCACAAAGTGCGACAGCAAGCCATCAGCAAGAGTTTCCGCAAGATTTTGTGTATGAGTTTGTCGAGCCAGGCCCGGGTGACAAGTTTGAATTTGGCATCAACTACAAGGCCTGCGGCTTTTGCAAATTCGCGGCCTGCCATGGCGATAAAGAAATCTTGCCGAATATTTGCGGGCTGGATTTTGTTGCCTATGCAGCGCGGGGGATACGCCTCGAAAGAACGCAAACCCTGGCTGGCGGTGCGAGCCACTGTGATTTCAGGTTTTCAAAGCTGACAGTTGGCTGAGACAATTACAGCTCACTGGCAGGGTGCGTCTTGACGCACCAACCCGGCAATGTTAGAGAGAGATGTGGTGCGTCAAGACGCACCCTACCTCAGACAGCCACCACAGGTACCAGAGTCCTCAGCCGCAGAGTAATCGCCAAACCCACGCTGAGTATGCCACCCAGCAGCATGACTACGCCCGCCCAGCCGTGGCTGGCCCACACCACGCCCGTGAAAGAACCAATGAGACTGGAACCGAGGTAATAAAAACACAGGTAGATTGCAGAGGCGACCGCCTTGTAAGCCTGCGCACGGCGCGCGACCCAACTGCTGGCGACTGAATGTGAGGCAAAGAAACCAAAGGTGAACAGGGCCACGCCAGGGATCATGATGTACAGCGAGTTCGACAGGCTCAGCAGCAAACCCGCCATCATCACTAGCAGGACTATCCACAGCACACCACGGCGGCCTATGCGGTCTACCAGCCGCCCTACCCAGACCGAGCTGCCCATGCCCAGCACATACAGCAAGGCAATCGTGCCTGCGGTGCTCTGACTAAAACCAAACGGTGTGCCCTGCAGGCGGTAACCTATGTAGTTATACACACTGACAAAACAGCCTGTCAGCATGAAGGCCAGGCAAAACAGCATGCACAGGCCACCATCAGACAAATGCAGGCGCAAGCCCTGGTGCAGGCTGCCCCAGACCCGCGCTGCCGGTTTGAAGTTGCGCGCGTGCGGCAGACTACGCCAGAATTCCCAGGCAGCATAGATGCCAGCAATGCCAATCGCGGCCATCGCCGTGCGCCAGCCAAAATGATCACTCAACAGGGCCGACAGCAAGCGCCCTATCATGCCCCCCATGGCACTGCCTGCGATATACAGCCCCACTGCCGTGCCCATGGCTGCGGCCTCGATCTCTTCGCCCATATACGCCACTGCCACTGCGGGCATGCCACCAAGGGCAAAGCCCAGCAGGCCGCGCAAGAGCAACAATTGGCTAAAGTCCTGCGTCAGCGCGCACAACACCGTGGCAATCGCCGCCAGTGCCAGCGCTGCCACCATCATGGGCTTGCGGCCTATGCGTTCACTGATGGCGCTGGAAATCAGTAATGAAAACGCCAGCGATAAAGTCGATATAGACAAGACCCAGCTGCTTTGCGCCGGTGTAAGTGCAAATTGAACGGCCAACGAAGGCATCAGTGGTTGCATGCTGTACAACAGTGAAAAGGTAGAAAAGCCACCAAAGATCATGGCGCGGGTGATATGCCGGAATGCTGGCGTGCCTGCGACGATGCGGGCTGGCGGGCTTATTTGCTGCGACGGGGTGGTGCTGTCGACGGTCATGATGGTGTGGCTGGACGATCAGGGAGTAGCCATCTTATAGTTGCGCTTTTATAGCGTCCAATATATATTTAAAGCATTAGTAATACATTTTTTAGATGATTGGATAACGAATAGAGATCGCTCCTCGTAGGTTGGGCTACGGGGTATCAGCCCAACACTCGGCACCTGAATAGCGTGTACGTTTGTTGAGGCCCAGTGTTGGGCTGGTAAAGCGTAGCCCAACCTACGCAACTAAAACGTATACGGATTTGCAAGCCCTACGAAAATCCCTTTCACAAGAAATTTCCTTAACCATAAAACCATGGAACTCCGCCACCTCAAATACTTCATCGCCGTCGCCGAAGAATTGCACTTCACCCGTGCGGCGGAGCGTCTGCACATAGGCCAGCCACCTTTAAGTCATGCGATACAAATGCTCGAAGCCGATGTCGGTGCGCAGTTGTTTGAGCGTAGCAAACGCTGGGTACGTCTGACGGAAGCGGGCAAGCTGTTCTTGCAGGATGCACGGCATATCCTGGCGCTGTCCGAGCAGGCCAGCGAAAACGCCCGCCGTGCGCAGCGTGGCGAGACAGGTGAGTTGCGAATAGGCTTTACTTTTTCGACACCATTCACACCGCTGTTTGCCACCCTCATCAACAGCTACCGCGAGCAATACCCGGATGTGACCCTGACTTTGCGCGAGATGGCGACCAACAAGCAGCTCGAAGCACTGAGCCAGCATCACCTTGACGTGGGCTTCATACGCCCGCCAGAAGGCGGTGAACTGGCACGCGGGGTATCGTCACCATTACGCTTTCGCAAGCTGCGTGAAGACCCGCTGGTGGCAGTGCTGCCGAGCACGCATGTGCTGGCAAAAAAGAAAAAAGTGCCGATGAAAGACCTGGCACAAGAACCCTTCATCATGTATCCACCCAGTGCAGGCACCGGCATTTACCCGCACATCTTGCGGCTCTGCCATGCCGCAGGCTTTGCCCCCAAAATCGCACAAGAAGCGAATGACGCCTCGACCATCATCGGCCTGGTGGCGGCAGGCTGCGGCATCTCCATCTTGCCAGGTTCGTTTTACACTATCCATTTTGATGGCATCTGCTACCGGCCTATTGCTGATGCGGGGGCAACTACCTCGCTACTACTGGCGCAGCGCAAAGGCGAGGTGTCGCCGCTGGTGGAAGCTTTTGTGAAGCTGGCTGGCGGGCTGGTGTGAGTAGCGAACGGTCTCGGTGAAAATCGAGACGCCAGCCTATTGCTGCGCAACCGCGCGAGCGGGATACAACCAGCAAAACACCAGCGTCGCCACAGCCGCACCCAGCAATTGCGCAATGATAAAACCCGGTGCATCGACAGGCCTTATGCCTGCAAAGCTATTACTCGCCGCCCGCGCCAGCGTCACTGCGGGATTGGCAAATGAGGTTGAAGAGGTGAACCAGTATGCCGCCGTGATATAGGCTGCCACCGCAAATGGTGTTACCGCCGGGCGGCTGCGGCTGGTGCTGATGATGACTGCGATCAGGCCAAAGCTGGCGACAAACTCACTCCACCACTGTGCCATGCCAGTGCGTGCATGTGCCGAGGCAAAGAACAGCGGCAGGTCAAACATGGCATGCGCCGCTGCTACCCCGGCAAATGCACCCAGCACTTGCAGCAGGATATACGGCAGCACATCTCTGGCTGGCAGGTTTTTCTGATAAGCCTCAGACAATGTCACGACAGGGTTGAAGTGTGCGCCCGAGACCGGGCCAAACATCAATATCAATGCGATCAGACCCGCGCCTGTGGCAATGGCATTGGCCAACAGCGCAACCGCACTATTGCCGTCCGCCAGCCGTTCTGCCATGATGCCCGACCCCACTACTACGGCCAGCAGCAATGCGGTGCCCAGGCCTTCTGCCACCAAACGTCTTGCCATGCTCATGGAGTGATCTCACCTATCTGGTCCAGCGCGGTCTTGAACCTTTGCCTGTCCTGCGCCAGCGTATCAAGTGGCAGTGCCAGCATGGTCTCAATACGGGTGCGTAGGATGCGGTAGGCAGTCATGAAGGCAGCGTCGATTTCTTCATCTGTCCCGGTTGCATGGGCAGGGTCTGCCACACCCCAGTGGGTACGCAGGACTGGCCCCAGATAGGCCGGACAGGTTTCACCCGCGGCACTGGCGCAGACGGTGATGACGATGTCCGGTGTGGCTGGCAGATGGTCCCATGATTTGCTGGCGTAGCCCGCGATCGAAATGCCTTCCCGCGCAAGCAATGCCAGCGAACGCGGGTGCGCTTCACCCGTTGGTTTGCTACCTGCACTCATGGCGCACCAACCCGCTGGGGCCAGGTGATTAAAGGTGGCTTCAGCCAGGATGGAACGGCAGGAATTGCCGGTGCATAGAAATAAAACGTTCATGGGTTGGCCTGCCAGGGTGGTTTGCATTCAAGACTGCTGCTGTTTAATCACTGGTAGCACATTGCGGCACCAACACCGGCGTGCACGGATTCCCGCCACAGCAGTTCTCAGTCAAAAAGCCCAGCATCTGGTTCATCGTTGTGATATTAGCCGAGTAGATGACAAAACGCCCTGCCTGGCGCGACTGCACTAGATCTGCATGCGACAACTCCTTCAAATGAAAGGATAGCGAAGACGCCGCAATGCCCAGCTCCTCAGCAATCTTGCTGGCGGCCATGCCCAGAGGGCCGGTCTGTACCAGCAAGCGAAATACCGCAAGACGCGACTCTTGTGCAAGAGCCGCCAAGGCCAGCAGGGCTTGTTTGGTTTCCATGGTGTGTGTGCTAAAAGTTTTATCATCAATTCTATATTTCAATAATAATTGAAATATAGAATTGAAGTAAAGCAGAATTTGCAAGAGCAAATACCGCCTCCGCTGCTCCCTTGCCAATCTTACTACTACAGGCATGCGGTGCCACCACTCGCAGGAGGGGCTTTAGCCGCGAACAATGCGCCAAGCAGACCCACGGGTGATGAAGAAATTGTAGCTCCCGCTATTCGCGGCTAAAGCCGCTCCTACAGAGAAAACCAAGCTTAGCTCAAAATCATCAAGCGACTTCAACCGCGAACACACAAGCACAGAAACCCAAGATCATGCTTAGCTTGCAGCCTCCGCTTTTCACAGTTAAAGTCCATCCCACAGGGCATTGATGCCAACCCCATACACCGCCAGCACCATGATACGAACAGCCACCACCGCAGACGCCGCCGCCATCATCAACATTTACAACCACTACATCGCCACGACCACCATCAGCTTTGAAGAAAACCCGGTCACAGAACAGGAGATGGCCCAGCGCATCAAGGACGTCAGCGCCAGCCTGCCATGGTATGTAGCAGAACAGGATGGCGTAGTCATCGGCTATGCCTATGCAACCCCATGGCGGGCCCGCAGCGCCTACCGGTTTTCAGTAGAAAGCACGGTCTATGTCGCCGCCAGCCATGCAGGCAAGGGCATAGGCAAGCGCCTGTATCAAACCCTGATAGCCGAGTTGCGCCAGCGCGGCATCCACGTCGTCATAGGCGGCATCGCCCAACCCAACGCCGCCAGCGTCGCCCTGCATGAAAGCCTGGGTTTCGAGAAGGTCGCCCACTTCAAGGACGTGGGGCGCAAGTTTGAACAATGGGTGGATGTCGGATATTGGGAGCTGCGGCTGGGGTGAACACATGAAGACGAACTGGACCATACGCCCGGCGACACCATCAGATATCACCATCATCACCCGCCACCGCTTCCACCGAGAAGACGAACGGCAAGAAGACCTGGATGCTTATGCAAACTGGCTGGCAGGCGCACTGGCTGCCGGCAATTACCTGGGCTTGCTGGCCCAGGCCGGAGACACAGTGGTCGCTGGTGCAGGCCTGTCCATACTGGATTGGGGACCAATACGCGGCGATACACAAGCGCGTCGCGGCAGGATAGTCAATGTCTATACCGCACCAGACTGGCGCAGGCTGGGCATTGCCAGGGCACTAGTCGCAGGCGTGCTTCAATTGGGCAAGGAGCAAGGCCTGAACACCTTCAATCTCAGTGCATCAGAAGAAGGCCAGCCACTGTACCAGGACCTGGGCTTTGTTTCTTATCTGACGGAGATGATATATAAGTCAAAAAAATCCGGACTTTGAAACAGTCGCCCACACTTCAAGATCATGGACGTAAGTTTGAGTTACGGGTGGATGCATTTGTGACACCCGGATGGAATTTGTTTGACGCACTCAATAGTTTGGAGTGTCACGACCTAAGTCTATCCACTATCTGACAGCGGGAAATACCATGCTACTGATTTCACCATCATTGCGATAATAAATATACACTCCACCATGACTGATGATCGTGCGTTTTTTGATATCGTGGTTAAATAGAATTTTTTCTCTTTCCATATATTGCGTCAGTTCCCTATATTGACAACGATGGCGCAGAAAAACACTATCGTACTGGATTGCATTATTGGAAGCATAGTCGAGCGTGAAATATATACCTATCCGCTCCAGTGTTGCTTCAGAAAACCAGAATGTGCAAATTCCATTGATCCAGCACGCAGCATCTTCAAGACAAGTCCCGTCGCCGAACACTGCGGGTGGCCCTGCCAGCGCCAAAACTTCCGTCTTGCTCATGCCAATTCTGACACCACCGAAATTGGCCGCGCACAAAAAATCATTTAAACCCACCTGCAAATGCGGCTCAAGCTTGACGATATTTACTGAGATATCTTCGCAATGCGTCAATAAATCTTCACTCGCAGAAAGTGGACAAGCGCACGCTATACAGACGATGGAATCAGATGGCGAATACTTCCCGCACATTTCGCAAATCATCATGGTTTTGGCATCAATCAAACAAATCCAGATTAGTCGGCACAATAATCTGCGGCTTCTTGGGCTTGATGATCTTCGCTACCTTCTCGACTACAGGCTTGGGCGCAAAGTCGGCAAACATGCGATCAGCGGGGTAAGGCCGCAAGAAGGCGCGGGCGAATTCGGGGTCGCGGCAGGATAGCCAGTCATCAAAATCTTCTGGCGGCACGATGACGAGCGAGCGTTTTTCTTCGCCGGGTTTGTGGAAGCGCTTCATCAGCGGGTGCTCGTCGGCATTGATGGTGATCTGGGTGAAGGAATAGCTGACGCTGCCATCTTCCTGTGGCCATTCCTTGTACAGGCCCGCTACGGCAAAGTCAGGTTCTTCAATGAGGCCTATGCGCCAGCGTTCTGCTTCGCCGCTCTCATAATTGGGCTCAAAAAAGTGTTGCATGGGCACCAGGCAGAGCTTACCGCTGTGCCAGGATGGCGCATAACTGCGCAACGATCCCAGCGTCTCTGCCCTGGCATTCATGGTGGAGAATCGCTTGACACCGGGCTGCATTCTGGACTTGGGTATCATGCTGTACGCGCCCAGCAAGGCCTGGCGATTGCCCCCGGCATCATGCACGACGATGGGGGCGTGGTAGTCTTGCCAGACCTCTGCGCTCCATGGGCCTATGCCCTTGATATTGGCTTTGAAGTATGCCATGCGTTCTTGGGGCGTTGAGGTGAAATTGATGCACATAGAGATTGGTGGTTGATGTCGCTGCCTGAAGGTTTGTGCGCATTTTCTCACAGCTTGCAAGTTTGTGAAAACCGCGGCCGATGATTGCAGATTAATGCCAAAGCAGAATGCACCAATCACTCAGCGACCCTTTTTTGTGGTCACTGAAGTTGCTGCATTTTCCAAGGCACCATGTTTCAAAATAACGGCAATCAACTTGGCTTCCTCCGCAGTGGCATTCACGGAAATTCTCAACATGCCATTTGTGATGGGTAAAGACAATCTTGCCTGAGGTCAGCTGACAACTACAGAAAGCAACTGAAGAAGCCAATGGCCGCCCCTGCATTGTTTGAATTTGATGGTTTTGATGCAGATGAGGATGTGGATGAAGATCAAAATGAAGATGAAGATGAAGTCGATGATGGCAAATAATTTTTGATCCACGCAGCGTGAATAGACACGCGTATTCGTGCAACACGCATAGGTTGCATAGAGTGCATTCTCGGGAACTGATTTCTACCTTGTCCGCATCTAGTTTTATAATCACGGCTGGTGCCTTGCAACATCCCTTATTCTTTGCTTCACAAAGGCAAGCCTGAATCTCGTTTTTTTATCTGAAAGAAAAGATGTCCTCACCTCAAGAAGTAAACCTTCATATAGCAGCAGACGTAAAATCTCTGACATTGAAGATATCTTGCACGTCAAGTCTGCGCCGGTAGGTTACTTTTCGGATGAATGTGCAAATGCGGCTGTCGGGCAAATCATGCTGAGATTTGGTGAGCCACACTGGGAATCAAGCAATATGAGCAATAACCAGCCATTTAACCTAAAAATCGCATTTGATTGCCAAAAATTCTGGGTACGCTCTCGTGAAATACTCGTCATGCAATTATGCAAAGACCTTTATCTAAAATTTGGAGGATATTATCTTGTATCTCGCGATGACTCGCCCATTGTTTTTTGGCTTGGCGATGTAGGTTTTTTCCTTAACGAAGCCGACCGAAATTACTATGACTGGTTTCCCCATAATTTCATCAATAGGGATTTTGTCGCCCGCTCTTTTAATACCTGAACGATGACGTAAAGCCATTTTCCTCATGCCAAATAGTGTTGTGGTATGGGGTTGTGGTCTTAAAGTATCAGTTTTTCGTTACTAAATTAATTTGACAAAAATGCTTAATACAATTCTCGAATTGCATATTTCTGCTAAGCTACCTTTAGAGCGCATTTGGACTCACTTTGGTGACGTTGTCTGGAATGATGAATCTGATGCACAAGGCATTATATGTCTTGCTGCCTTTGGCCCCATAGAAGTCAAGATCAGGCAAGCTTGGTGGAAATCAGAAAATCCTGATGATGATGGGCGATGGAATACGGCAATCTCTTTTCATTGCGAAAAGTCATGGAATGATGTTCGCATGATCTACGCCTTGGAACAGTGTTCCAATTTATACGACGATATCGGTGGGTACTATCTGGCCAAAGAAGATCGAGGAGATTTAGGCTTCATTGTAGAGGAAGGTAAACTTGTCTTGCCCGAGCGTCATAGAGATTATTTTTCTACATTCCCTATGCCATTTGATCGCATTAATTACAGCACGCCTCCTCAATTTTTTTCCCGGTAAGCATCAACGTCAGCGATTTGCGTAGATGCGGCCGAAATTCAATCGCATGCACGCAAACTGGCAACTATCTACTATCAGAAAATTTATTCATTCCCTGTCGCCCTCCACGACCCCACTCAAGGCAGCGGCGTCAACAAAAATGCCCGTTGCACGCCATTGATCTTGCCTGTGCCTGCCAGCTGGCCTGCGTCGTTGATGCGCAGGGTGGTGTAGTCGATGTCGGAGAGGCCGCTTGCGAGGCCACTGACGTCGGCAATCAAGCCATTGCTGTACAAGAAGGCCCGGCTTACTTTATTGGGATCACGATTGAGCGTGTAATAACCGATCACCTGCCCCTTGTTATTGATGGCGCGCGCATAACTATTACCTGCGGCACCTGCGGGCATACCCAAATTGAGCATGCTGCCTGCAGAATATAAAAAGGCGCGATAATCACCATTGGCGACTCTGCCCGTACCTGCGATCTGGCCCAGGTCATTAATGCCTTCAGCCGAACTGCTATTGCCACCCAAAGTGCCAAGGTCGTAAAACTGGCGGCCATCATATAAAAATGCATGGTACTCCTGACCATTATATGCGCTACCGACGACCATGCCAGAAGAGTTAATTGCTGCTGGCAAACAACTTCCCTTCACTGACAACGAGCCTATCTCAACCAGGCCGCCGCCATAAGACAGGGCACAACGCGTTTGCCCCTTTGTATTGCTGGCGCTGGCCACAATAGCACCGGCGTTATTGATGCCTACTGCCCGGCTGAAACGCCCACCCAGTGTGCCCAGATCAAGCATACCGGCAGCAGTCGCGACAAAGGCATGTTCATCATAATTAGGAAAGACGCCGTAACCCACGACCTGACCATTGTTATTGATGCCGTTGACAGCCACATACGTGCCGCCAAAGCCGCCCAGCGGTATGGTGCGGTTGGCAGTAAAGTAGCCAAACTCGATACGCAAACCGTCTGTGCTGGTCACTACGCCTGCTGCCTGGCCATTCTGGTTGACAACCTGCACTACCCCTGTGGTATTACCTACGGGGACAAGCTGACCATTCTGGCTCAGGAAGGGATAAGGTAAGCCATTTGCCCGCGCAGATGCACCACCAACCCGGCCATCTGCCGTCAAAGCATAACCGCCACTGGTACCCGATTCAAAAGCACCAAGATCAGTCAATTGCCAGCCTGCAGCGAAGCAGGAACCACTCATGGCCAGCAGCGCGCTAAAACCGCCAAGATATTTTTTAAGATTTGATTTTTTCATGAAGTCTGGTGTAAGTCCGGCCCATTGGCCGGAGCGGCATTGTGCATCTGCAGAGACAGCACAATCTGGTGGGCGCCTGCACACCCCTGTTTTATCCACCGTTGATAAAAGCTTGCAGCTATGCGCAAGCGGGTCTGCCTGATGCCGGAAAAACCATTCATGGCATCAGCGCATGGATGAGACGATATCAATCGAAGTGGGGAGATGCAAGTGGAAAACGGACATGTAGGGAGTGGTCATCGCGCAGGTTCTACCGGGATTGCAGGCTGACCTCGCCCGCTTATCCAATGAGGACAACGATATCACTTCTTGTCTTTAACATTCTCGCCGTCTCAACTGACAAGATGTTCAATCTTTGGAGAGTATGTTGCTTTGCTTGAGCCGATAGATTATCCAATTGTTCAATGCAATCACAAAGCGCATTCAATTCGTCAACGAACAAATCTATGTTGTTATGCTTAATACCGACAAAGATACCCCAGTCATCTATCAGTGACAAATTGTGGGCTTTTGCAATCGGAAAAATCACTTCACGAAACCATGACTCGGTACAAACAGGAACATTGAATAATCGCTCTTGATCATTCAGCGGCATCTGCACCGTTGCTGTTACACTCATCGTTAGCCTTTGGGTTTTCGATCATAAATTACTTTAAAAATTAAAGCAGGACATAGGGTGAGAGCGGTCTGCATCATTCTGACTTTTTGCTTGCTTTTAGGAATGCTGATATGGGCCGCAGATTCACCTAACGAAGTGCCTGGACGCGGACGCAAAACGGCAATAATGGCGGGTCAAAAGGCACATACACCGCCTCTATCGCATACCCCACAAACGCCTCTGGCTTGGAAAGACAGCGCACCAGCGTCTTGCCATTGTCCAGCTTGCGGCTCGATTGCGCCATGACGCTGGCGCTCAGCACTTGCTCAACCGCTGCGATGTCAGAAGAAAAATTGGGGACTTCATAAACGATGATGGGTAACATCATCTACTCCAGCAATGATAAAAAACAATCAAGCGCCGCTTAAGATTCTGGCAGAACAGGAGGGACAGGCGACATAGGGGGCGCAGGGGGAATAGCAATGATGGGATACTCACAGAAAGCACCGGTTTTTTTGCCGGTAAAACGTATGCTCCCATCCTGGTATTTGCCAAACGTCATCCATTCCTGACGCCTGCTCAGAACTGCCCGGTAACAATGAGTGAGCCTGGCAGTGCTGGCACTGGCAGTGACAGCCTTGTCTATCACGGACGTCGCCACGGCTGCCCTGTCCATGGCAGCCGTATCAAGTTCAGGCAGGCACTCTTTCATCTCGCCATCTTCCACCACCAGCGCATGCAGCCTGGACTTGTCTTCCAGAATGTCGCGATAAGCTCCCCATGTAAAACCCGCCTTGCGCAACATCGCAAGCCCGCTCAGTTCTGCCATATTCTTGATCTGCATGGCAGTGTCGAGAGGTATTTCTGGAGAGACTTCTGTCCATTGCTGGCCTGGATAAAATTGCTCGCGATAATCTACTAACGGACACTGTCCTTTGCCGTTGCTGCGTGCGGCAAATTTCCTGGTTTTGCTGTCACGGAAATGCCATGCATGGTTTTCCCATGCGATGCTCACCTCATCAAACAGGCAAGCTTTGCCGTTTGCAGTATTGTCAGTTTTTGCAGTGTTTGCTATCACTGGCTTGTTCACCACAAATGCTTCCCGTCTGGAAAAACAGCGTACCAGCGTCATGCCATTGTCCAGTTTGAAGCTCGATTGCGCCATCAGCCTGGCGCTCAAGACTTGATCTACTGGAGCAACGTCACAAAAATGGACGGGCGCTTCATGCAAGGTGATGGGTACGGCCATTATTTCCTCCAAAAATCCCAGATACTGCGGGGTTCTTCTTGCCTGGCTGGATAATTGCGATAATTATCGACCAGTATCTTGTAGTCTTTCTCGCCTGGCCCCGGTGAGCGGATAAAATCCGATGCATATGACATGATGCCTGGTCTGTTTGAAAGATCAAGGTTCTTGAATTTTTCATGACCACGCCCCATGGCATGCAAAACTTCATGTTTGGTCGTTATATAGTCGTGATTTCGTGGTAGCCTCAGTACACCATTTAAATAATCACCACCAGTATCTTTACCCGCTATTTTTTGAAAAGCAGCGTCATCCATGATGTCCATCGTAAAAGCAACAGGTTCCTCTTTTTTTGCGAGATGGAAATCGATGTTCATACCATAATTACCTTCTTTTCCGTTCAGCAAATTCGCCTGCCTGATCGCCAGATCACAATCAGGCACAGTACCCCGACATGCTACTGCGGCGCTGCCAGTGAGCACATTATCAGCAACTTTCAGGTTTTGCAAATTGCGCAACTGTGGGCCACTCCATTCACGCAGGGTGTCTGGCGGAGGCTCAGGGCTATTGGCTATATGCTATATGCTGAGAAACATACCACTGCAGTTTTCTTAAATTCTCTGGTGCTAATCTTGAATAATATGGGCTACCCGTTTTGGCAAAGTCTGCATAGTCTGCGTTAGGGAATTGGGTCTCGTCCAGGCCAAAGTCATTTTTTATCATCTGGCGTTGCACCCAGATAGCTTCCTGAGCACGACTCAGTCCTGGTGGCGGCATGTCCAGTCGCTTATGCTTTTGCAGTGCATCGGCCAGCACGCCTGTGTATCCTGCTGCCTTGGCCAGGCCCTCTTCATTGGTATACATGGCAGGCCCCATAGGCTGCACACCGTACTCGCCCCATGATGCTGGCCCTTGATCGTCATCTCGCATTTCACCGCGTTGCCAGCTATTGAAGGGCAAATCTGCCTGCTGTCGAGTACGCAACAGCAAGGAATCATCAGTGTCACTCATGCCGCCTGCCAGTGTCAGCGCGCCCTGCTGCGGCAAAGAAGCTGCCTGCGCCTCATCAGAACGTCCGGCTGTCTCTAGTGCAGCCATGCCAGCTTGTGAGCTGCTGTCACCACCTGGTAATTCTAAAAAATCAGCTTGCTCATTTTCCAGACCGTCATCCAGAACTGGAAAAAAATAGGGCAAGCCATCCCTGCCTGTATAGGTGCTTCTTATCATGTCATCCTTGATTATGGTGGTGGCACGGCGATTTCTGTGTCTGTTTTTCTGACTGCACCTTGTGCTTACACTGATGCACTTACCTGTCAGTATTCTTCTTCATCAAAATAAGTTTCGTCATGTTTCCATAAGGGACGCGCCTCCCAGTCTCTCAGATAATGTTGTTCAGGACTAAAGAACAGGCTGACATGCATCACGGCATCCAACTCCACCTGCTTATCTTGAACAAAAGAGCGATAACAACTGGCTCCCTGAAACATGTGGATGGGGCAGGCTCCTTCTGCAAGACGGGTATTCCAGGCCTGGTAAGCGGCGTTTTTATTGCATGCAGAGGTCTTTGGATAATCTTCCCAGGCAAATTCAAAATATTCTTCGCACTGCTGCGGCGTAGCCGCAGCTTTTGATTTTGATTTTGGTTTCATTTTTTTTATTGGTAGATTGTGTACTGGTTTATCGTTCCTCGTTACTGGTTCATGGTTATTGGTTGCGATCTGTGCAGTTTGCAATGTCGCCTCTGATCTTGTTTCTGATTTCAGAGGCGCAAGCTTTGCATGAGCGGGTCTCCCCTTGCTGTTTTGCTCAAACTCTTCATCTGTCTCTGACGCCAAGTTTGCTCTGGCACCACCCCAGCGTGCCTTGTTGGCAGACTTGGCACGATCGGCTTTGGCCCAGTATAAGGCCAGCTCTTCTTCACAACGGCTATGGGTATGACCTGCATCCGAAATCACAAAGAAATCAGACAAGACATCAGTCACTTCACGCATATATTCGCGCATGCCTATCAAGCGTGCGACTTTTTCAGGGTCGGCTGGCAAGGCGGCTTCAGTTGTGTAGTACAGGTCCAGCATGCGGCGGTAAGACAGGTCTTCCAGCAAGCTCAGGTGACGGGTGTGGGACGCATAATCGCCCAGGTGGAAGGGATAAAAATTCATACACACCCCCCTCTAGCACTGGTATTGTGATTGCGAAATGCAGGATAAATGGCCTGCCCCGCAAATGACCGGGCGTGACTGTACACTTGAATCAGGATATTCAATGAAAACCTCATTAATAAAAATAGTGATGCACAGGTCAGGACAACCCGTGCGGAAAATAGTCTATGTGTAAACTGAAAAGCAACGCGAGTTGATGTACGGTCCGGCGCGTTGCGAGATAGGTTAAAACGTCGTGTAATGCGTAGTTTGAATGCGTGCCGTGATTGCACGCAGTGATGCTATGTAAAAACGCTGTGTAAAAATGCTGTTCAGAAAACCGGGTATTGACACCAGCCTGCAGAAAGATAAACTGAAGATACACTTTCCCCGCAAAGATGCATATTACACAAACTGTGCACATCCTCCAAATTTTTCTTAAGTCAGTCTACAACGCAGAAAAGGTCGACAGAAAACCCAGGGGGAAACATGGCGCGATGCCAGTAACCAAGCTTTTTTGCCGTCACCCCAGTACAATACAAGCTGCTTCCTTTATCCTCATCCACAATATAATGCCGGTTAAATTTCACCCCCTTTTCTGCCTGGCCCTGACGCTGCCTGCCATATATAGTCCAAGCGCTCTGGCTTCTACCGAGAAACAGGCGACTGTAACCAGCCCTCAGCTAAAAAAGCAGTTATCAGCCACTGAAACAGAGGCCAATAACTTGCGCAAACAGGCAGCAGAGAACCCTGACAAATACCTGCCCCAGCTGATCACGGCCATTACCCGGCAGGGCGCTATTTATCATAAGGAAAACCGCTATCAGGAAGCGCATTCAGCCTATGAAGAGGCGCTGGAGCTCTGTAACAAGGTAGAGGCCGGCAAAGCAGAAACCTACCAGGCACACCTGTATATGCTGCTCAATAATCTGGCGTTGCTGTATCAGGCAGAAAAAAACTGGCCACAGACCAGGGTTCATTTTGAAAAAGCAGTTGCCGTCAGCCGCCTGCAGGTAGAAAAAAACCATGATGCTTACTTGCCACAATTGACTTCTGTCCTGCATAACCTGGCAGATGATTACAAAGAACAGACTTTGCGCCCGCAAGCGCTGGCTGCCTATAACGAGGTCATCGCCGACTATCGCGAGCTGATACAGAAAGATGCCTATACCTACACGCCAAGACTGGCCAGCGCATTTTTTCATGCAGGCGTGGTTCAGTATCAGGAGAAAAACTTTCCTGAAGCAAGACAGATGTTTGAAGAATCAATTGCGTCTTACCGTCTTGCGGTAGTAAAAGAAGAAAAATTCAAACCGGAATTGGCCCTCAGTCTGTCCAATCTTGGCATCACGAATAAAGCCGACAACAAATACGCTGCAGCACGAGCAACTTTTGATGAAGCCATTGCCATCTACCAGGCTGAAAAGCAAAAAAGCGCCCATACCCAGTATGTCCATGCCAACTCCGTCAGAAGCCTGGGGGATTTGAATGCCATCGAAAACAAACGGGCCCAGGCGCAAGCATCCTACGAAGAAGCAGCCAATATCTATAGGCAAATCCCTGCCAGTTACGCTGACGAGGCCCGTCCATCGTTTGCAGCGGCCCTCATAGAACTGGCGCACATTTACAAGCAGAATAATTTTCAAGCGCAAGCAATCAGTACATTTACTGAGGCTATCGCCAATTATCGCCAGCTAAGCCAGATAGATGCGCTGACCTACACACCCAAGCTGGCCAATGCGCTGCTTAATCTGGGCTTTGTCCTGCATAATGATAGAAAATATGCAGAAGCAAAAAAAACTTATGAAGAATCCGTCAGTTTTTACCGCCTTGCGGCATTAAAAGAAACCAGGTTCAATGCCGGGCTTGCCTTAGCCCTGAGTAATATTGCACTCATCGATAAACTTGATAATAAAAACCCTGAAGCGCGCCAGGCTTTTGATGAATCCATTGCCCTTTATAAGGAGGATATAAAAAACAATCCGGCGTCCCTGCATGGCTATGCCGTGACACTGGAGAGCTACGCTGAACTCAACAAGAAAGAGAGCAAGCTGGCGCTGGCACAGGCGGCTTATGAAGAAGCCGTCAGCGTTTATAAGCAAGAGCTGGCGACAGAGCCAGCACAGGCCTTGCCTGCCTTGCCTGCCTTGACAACTGCGCTCATCAGTCTGGGTGACTTGTACCGGCAAATGCGGCTGTCTGACAAGGCAATTGCTGCCTACGGTGAGGTCGTCGCCAACTACCGGCAGTTAATCCAGAAAGATGCTAGTACCTATACACCCAGGCTGGCGAGCGCCTATTTTTATCTGGGAGTACTGCATGTCAACGAAGACAAATATGCAGAGGCAAGACAGGCATATCAGGAATCCGTCAATTTTTACCGTATTGCGATAGGAAAAGAACCCAGGTTCAAGCCTGAACTTGCCCTGAGTATTTCCAATCTTGGTATCAGCTACAAGAATGACAAAAAATTTACCGAAGCGCGGCTGGCGCTTGATGAGGCCATCGCCATCTACCGTGCAGAAAGCCAGAAGAGCGCCCATACCCTGTATGCCTATGGCGACACGCTCAAAAACCTGGGCGACCTGAACCTTTTAGAAAAAAAGCAGGCACAAGCGCAAACAACCTACGAAGAAGCCGTCACTACCTATCGCCTGGTACCAGCCAGCTATGCCGACCAGGCAAGGCCCAACTTTGCAGCAACACTCAATGAGCTCGCAGAGATCTACAAGCAGACAGGGCAAAGCGATAAGGCGCGCGTGATTTATGAAGAAGCCGTCGTTCAATGGCGCAAACTTGCTGTCAAAACACCAGCGTATTATCAAAGGAGACTGGCAGATACGCAATTGTCGCTCGGTTTGATTTATTACAATGAACGTAAAAATCAAGAGGCACAGCAGGCGCTTGAAGAAGCCATCAGTATGTATGGCGCGCAGGTAGAAAAATATCCTGAGCTGACGCACAATCTTGCAGTCAGCTATTTAAACCTCGGCGATGCTGCGCTCGTCAACAAGCAAACCCAAAAAGCCTATACCGCCTATGGCGAAGCCCTGGCCCTTTACCGCAAACTGCTCAAGAAAGATAGTGACACTTATTTGCCACCACTGACCAGCTTGCTGGTCAACATGGCAGAGATAGACCTGACGCAAAAACGCAATACAGAAGCTTACCCGGCGCTGGAAGAAGCGGCAGCCAATTACCGCAAGCTCTCGGCTAAGGATGCAGCCTCAGCGCAGCGGTATGCGAAAAAGCTTGCCAGCGTCTTGAGCCAGTTTGGCTACCTGAATCTGAACAACAAGCCACCACTGGCCGAAGCAATATACACTGAAGCCCTGGCTATTTACCGCCCGCTTGCTGCCAGAGAACCGCTTTACCTGCATGATCTTGCGTCGGTACAAGTCAGGCTGGCCATGGCCTTCAACAATCAGAGAAAGACGGTCCTGGCGCGACCTCTGTTGGAAGACGCTATCGCCAATTATCGCAAACTGGTCCAGCAAAAACCAGAATTGACGGATGAACTGATCTTTACGCAGTCACAACTGGGTGAGCTCAATCTGAAAGAATTTCACATCGATGATGCCCGCAAGATGTATGCAGAAATACTCGCACTTTCCCGCCAGCAAATTGACAAAAACCCGGCTACTGAAAAGCGCAAACTAGCATGGGTGCTTGCCAGACTGGGCACGTTCAATATCATCGGCAAAGACCTGATACAGGGCCGTATTTTTTTGAATGAAGCAATCAGTATCTATCGACTGGATTACGCACAACGCAGCGACACTGTCAATGAATTTGCGATGGCCCTGTATGGCCTGGGTTTGCTCAACGAGGCAGATAACAGAGCCTCAGGCGCAATCAAAGCTTTCAGTGAAGCCAGCACCCTGCTGCAAGAGCAAAAGCAGTTAAGTCCTGCCCTGCAAGCTGAACTGGCCAAAATACTCCACAGCCTGGCGACCGTCGAGTTTACCGAAAAGCGTCTCAAAGATGCACAGGACCATATCAATGCAGCGCTGGCTGTCCGCAGGCAATTGGCAAAGAATGACACTGAACCTGGGCAGCAAGACCTGATCGACGATCTTGCCCTGCTCTCCAGCATTCATATGCTCAACAAGGATTTGCCCAAAGTCAGGCAAGTCTATGCAGAAATCACACAGCTTGTTGAGCGCACAGGGTCGCTGCCACCTAAAACCCAGGCCCGCGTCGATATAATCAAGCTCTTTATCAAAAATACCAAGGGCTTATAGGGATTTTACTTCGTACCAAAATCAGGTTCATAGCACGCCTGCCTGGGTGTGCTGGCCTGACAAAGGCCTGACCAACCATGCAACCATGCCGGGCCTTGCTGCTGAAACTCATTAGTGACGTATGAGGGCCCACATCATCAGCGCCCTGGAGCCGACACATGCCCCACTTCATAGGCCTGCACATGATCAGGCAAACCTGCAGCTTGCGCGGCAGATGCATCACGCCATAAAGTAAAGCGCACCTCTGTCCATGCATTCGGATCAAAAGCCACCAGCATTGCCAGCGCACCGGCTTGCTGGCTGATGTTTTTTACGGCGGCAGTTTCAAGCTCGCGCAAAGCGCCAAGATCTGTGTAAGCCGCAATCTGACTGATCTCGCGCGTAGCAAATGTCGCGCTGCGCACCTGCGCATCCACATAACTATGCCACACCGACCACTGCCTGACCGCAGGCCAGCCAAAAGCTTGCGACACCGCCTTGAAGCCATCGCCGCAGATGAAATTATTCAAACCTTCATTGTCATGCCAGAGGTAAAAAGGCGCATAGGCATTATGGCTGGATGCCGTGGGTTCCTGGCCTTTGCTCGCATGCAGATAGGCCTTGAAAGCCAGGCCAGGGAAGTTATCCAGCATATGCCCCTTGCTGGCAATGCGCTGACGCACGATGTCCATGTCGTAGTCGGCAGGGAGGGTGAAGTTGTATTGCATGGCGATCATGTTGGGTGTCCTTTTTTATTTGAGTTGATGGGGAAATTTTTCTTGTAGCTGGCAATTGTTGTAGGCGACGGATTGTAGGTTGGGCTACGCTTTACCAGCCCAACACTGGGCCTTTAATAAAATGTATACTTTATTCAAGCGCCGAGTGTTGGGCTGATACCCCGTAGCCCAACCTACGCAATTGCACTACCTCACTCATACCGCGCCACCCCGTCATACATCACACCGCCACTAAACGACCAGTCCTCCGCTGCGGTAGTATTGATAATGACCAGCACATCCTCAGCGCGGATACCTGGCGACACTCCCAGCAACTCCACCAGCCTGCCGTAAAACGTCGCCTTGGTCGCAGCACTGCGCTGGCGGCCAGCGGTGATCTGTATCAACACAAAATCATCCGACCTTGGCTTGTTCTGGTGACTGAGATAATCACGGTCAAACACCAGTTCATTCACTTCATGCTGATGGATGACCTGGAAGCGGTCCTTGAGTGGCACTTCATATGCTTCCACCAGTGCCTGATGCAAAGCATCCGACACCGCTTGCAGGTATTCAGGTGATTTACCCTTTAACAGGGATACACGGCTCATGGGCATGATTTACTCCTTTGATTTTGCTGTGGTTTAATTGGCAGACAATTAGCAGACAATTGGCGCAGCGCGGTGACAGCCGATGCCGCCGTTGGCCAACCCGCATAAAACGCCAGGTGGGTGATGACCTCGACCAGCTCTGCATGGGTGATGCCGTTGTCCAACGCGCGCTGCATGTGAAAGGGCAATTGCTCGCTGCGATTCAGCGCGATCAGGGTGGCAACTGTGATCAGGCTGCGTTCACGCGCGGCCAGGCCCGGCCTTTGCCAGATGTCATCGAATAAAACAGTGTCGGTCAGCTCGGCAAACTTGGGGGCGATGTCACCCATGAGTTCGCGGGCGATGGTGCTGGGCGTGGTATTCGATTTGATATTGAGTGCGGTGCTGGCTGGCATGTGAGAACTCCATAAGAGTGATTGACAAGTACAAGATACCCGACTATCTTCATCCATAAAATCAGATAATTTCAAACCCATCATTCCAAAAATCGGGATGGACAAAAAATAAACAAAAGGAGCAAGCCAGTGAGCAAGATCACCTTTGACCTTGATGTCATGCGCACCTTTGTGACTGGCATAGAGCTGGGCAGCTTTGCCAAGGCGGCAGACAGGCTGGGTCGCTCTACCTCTGCGGTCAGCGCCCAGCTCAAGAAACTCGAAGACCAGGTCGGCAGCCCCATCCTGCGCAAATCTGGCCGTGGCATGCTGCCCACGGCTGTGGGCGAAACCCTGCTGGCCTATGGCCGCCGCCTGCTGGAACTTAATGACGAAGCTGCTGCTGCCGTGCGTGGCGTTGATCTCGAAGGCTGGATCAGGCTGGGCATACCTGAAGACTTTGGCGAACGCATACTCACCGACGTGCTGGGCCGCTTTGCCCGCGCCCACCCGAGGGTCAGGATAGAAGCCAAAATCGCCCGCAATGCCACCCTGCTCGACCTCATCACTGGCGGCCAACTCGATCTGGCGCTGACCTGGGATGGTGGCATCAGCACCCCGCACAGCGAACACCTGCGTAACTTTGCCATGCACTGGATAGGCGCGGCAGACCCGCAATTGCATGCCAGCTATCCCGGCGATGAACCCCTGCCGTTGGTCGCCTTTGAAGCCCCCTGTCTCATGCGCAGTTGCGCCACCAGAGCACTTGACCATGCCAACATCCCCTGGCGCCTGTCCTTCACCAGCCCCAGCCTGTCCGGCATCTGGGCCGCCGTTGCCGCAGGCCTGGGCGTGACAGTGCGCACTGCCGCGGGTCTGCCCAAACACTTGCGTATTATCGACAGCCCTGCCCTGCCCGCCCTACCCACGCTGGGCCTGAGCCTGCACCGACTTGAGGCTGAACCGGACATGGCCGTGCAGCGTTTGCGTGCGATTATGGTGGAGACGCTGATGGAGGAAGAAATGGGGCAGCAGCTCAGGGCGGCGTGATGGCTGGCAAAATCAAGATTAGGTATTGAAAGGGCGTTGAATGGGCATATTAAATAGCTTGCAAAGCTACATTGGATTGAAAGTTGGCACTCGGCGGTTTACTCCCGTCGATAGTAATAAATTAGATCAGGCAGAAATGGAACTCGGGTTTCTATTGCCATGTAGCTTAAGGAAATTTTACCAAGCAGTCGGTTATGGCTGGCTTGCAGAAGATAATCGGCCTGACATCAGAAATTTATTTATCCATCCTTTGGATATCGTTGATCTGTATAAGGGTATTTCCGAGTTTGGGCCACCAGAACAATTTTTGCCTGGGGATGTTCCTTTTTTTGACTGTGGATCATTCAGATTTTTAGTGTTTCGACCAAATTCTGCCAATCCAGAATTCATCTATAGAGATAATGGTGACATTAATCCGGTTGCGAACAATGCAGAAGATTTAGTAGCCACACTTTTGCGAAATCCACATTTTTATGAAGAATGAGTTTTCAATATCTCTTGATTATGGACGTGCAGTTTGTCGATTCAGGTAAAGCCAGAAATCAATCAATTGATAAATTGATAAATCCCATTTTCAAATTCAGATATGATGTACGTTCTACATCTTTTTCCATCTGCCCATGCCCACTCTCAAACTGCGCCCAGTCTCTGCCTTGATACTTGCCTCCGGCCTTTTGCTGGCTGCAGCCAGCGAGGCACAGTTGCCCGCCACCTACACGCTGGACGATAAAAAACTGCTATGGGCAGAAGCCGTTTCGTATGTCAATGGCACTGAATTTGACTACGACTTGCTGCGTTTTGATCATGAAGCGGCAGCGCTTGCCTGTGACAAATATCCCTATGATTGCGTTGGTAACAAAGCCATCAACAAACAAAGTTTCCGCTTGCCTTTGCCTGCTGTTCCGCTTTACCTGAAAGACACCGTCAACAACCAGCCCAACGCTACCATCAGCAGGCCTGTGCTTGATCCAGCCAGCAAGACATGGGTCATGGTATACAGGGTATCAACCAGGCCCAGCGATTTCCCCAAAAACATCAACCCGCAAAAATGGCTTGACCAGTATGCGATGACTGCCCTGCCCGACTTGAACATGTTAAAAACCGACAGCGCCCTGACTACCCGGCGCGAACTAAGCCGTATCCACGACACGGCAGCTTTGAATGCAGCGTTAAAAGCTGGCATAGTCAACAGTAGTAACATCAACATCAAACTGGCAAATGGTTCTACCCTTTTGCGCAGGGCCGCCATTTTCAAAGAAGCAGAAATGATCGAAACGCTGCTCAAGAACGGTGCCCGTGCAGACGTATGCACGCCGCTGTGCCCCTTGAACAGCGCCATTCAAACACTGGATATCGCCATCATCAAAAAACTACTCGATGCGGGAGCCAATCCCAACGGTGGCAATGATGTCTATCGCCCCCTGACCGTCGCTGCATTGTTAGCCAATAAAGACATTGTTGATCTTTTGCTGTACAGAGGTGCAAACCCGCTCTTGCCCCAGAAAGAAGTCATATTTGGCGGTGACATTGAAAAAGCCTTGCTGCAATACGCACCTGCAGACAACCCCGCCTTTACCAGTTGGTTGCAAACAAAAATAGACCAGGCGCTGGAAAAGTCAGGCAAATACACATGGTCAGCCTGGATAGAGCAAAACGGCCAGAGGACCAAGCTCACCGACAATGCTGTCATCAAGCTCAAAACAACACCATTCAAGATTATCATGCATATCAATCCTGAGCATTCATTCAGGTTGATTTGCGCCGAGGACAAAAGCCTGTTTGAACATGCCAAAGACATCCACTTCAGGACTGACACCCTCAGCCCTTTCAAGGTTGGCGCGTCAGCCGACGACAGCAAATACCTGTCCTGCGGAAAAATTGCTCAGGAACGAGGCAAGTGGCTATTCGACGGTGCAACGAAAGAACTGAGCTATGCCGAGAAAGCCGATGAAAAGACCGGTACGCAACGCACAAAAGGCACTAACGGAAATGAATACAGCTACAACATCACCGAATTTATCAACGACCGTAACCCAGTCCCCCTGGCACAGTACAAAGGCAAGGAACTAGCCATGATGATAGGCACCGTACCCAGATCAGGCATGGGCGCAGACTACTTCCGCCCGGCCAGTTTTACGATCAAGTTTCAGTGATAGGGACTGCCGAACGAGACAATATCGTGAAACTCCATTTTGTACGCGCAAAAGCATGGGATGAGAACGACGAACTGATGGAAGAACTCCAGCCCTATGCCAGTGCTCAATTAGAAAACCCCACTTCCAACGGGTATTGGGACCCAAGAGGTTTGTTTGCCATACATATCACCAATGTCATTCAAAATATTAGTGATTGTGATAACGCAATTAGCATTATTAATTTGATCAAAAAAGAAAAATTAGCATCAAAAATTCTTTCCGACAAATATGAAATACGCAAAGCACATATCGAATCGACTGGAGTTACTTTCTTTATTCAATGTAAAAAAACAGATGAAGAAATCTATACGGGCCTGATAAGTTTAGATAAATATATGGCTGCAATTTTGCATTGGAAAGATTTTATATCCGAAAAAAATTGCATTGAGCGCATAGTTGACATACCAGACTACTAGCGTCCGTTTAATCAAACGCTTTGGCTGGGTCGATAACCATGAATCCCTTTCCATGCAAGTCCCATCGTACATTTTATACCGATCTCTTGTGGCCCGATTTGCGCAGGATTAGATGCTCATGTAGTATCTTTGGGGGAAGGAAGTTTAATTCATTCAATTCTATTTCAATAGGCATCCTCAGGAGGCAATATGAAACGTGTTGTTGGCATAGGTGGTGTGTTTTTCAAGGCAAAAGACCCGCAAGCATTAAGCGCCTGGTACCGGGATCATCTCGGCTTTGAACTCAGCCCCTGGGGTGGCGCAGTATTCGAGGTCAATGGCAGCACGACAGAAAAAACCGCCTGGTCATTATTCCCCGCCGATTCCACTTACTTCGCACCAAGTACCCAGCCTTTCATGATCAATTACCGCGTCGATGATTTACATGCCTTGCTTGCCGCTTTGCGTGCAGAAGGCTGCGATGTCGATGCCAAGGTAGATGATTCAGAATATGGCAAGTTTGGATGGGTCATGGACCCGGAGGGTAACCGGGTAGAGTTGTGGGAACCACCGAAAACCTGATGCGCAATACCCTTGTTTTCACGTATTTCCCAACGGTGCGCACGGCGCACCTCACACATGGCCGCACTCGGTAGGGAGCGCCATGCGCACCGGTTTGTCTCACATGCAATGACATTGATTCGATAGAATGGCGCGTATCAACGCCAGCATCTGATTGTCTGTCAAACGCTTACGGTCTGGTATGCCGCCACGCTTCCACGCACGATAACCACTGATGCTGACTTCCAGAGTCTCACACATGTCGGATAGCGCAAACGACTTACCCTGCGCCTTAATTCAGGCGTACTTTACAGAACATCCTTCGCGAAGTACGCCGCTGCCTTTTTTATGATGTCGTGCTCCCGTTTTAGACGAGCAACTTCAGTGCGCAGTTGAGATAATTCCATTTCTTCCGCAGTCACTACTCTGCTGCCAACACCGTTAAGTTTGCCAGAAGCAGCCTCCTTCACCCAGTTGTGTAAAGTCTGATCACTTAGTCCAAGTGCCTTGGCTGTTGCCGGGATGGAATCCCCTTCTGCTACCCGTTTGATAGCGAGTTCCTTGTATTCGACGGTATAAGCCTGTTTTGGTATCTTCTTCATTTCTTGTGCTTCCAAAGTAAGGTTATTTTACGCCATCTATGGAAGACTAAATTTCAGGGGAAGCTCAGTTCCAAACTAAGCCCTACCAAACAAGCTCCTCACTCTCCCCACCCACAACCCCGTCCAACCATCAAACCCCGCCCCCACTGGCATGGTGTATGCCAAATTCGCTGGCAGCCTGACCTGTATCGCCGTACCTTCACCCTCTACTGTTTTCATGAGGTAGCTTGCGCCCATGGCCTCGGCGCGTTCTTTCATGCCGACCAGGCCCCAGTGGCCTTCGCGCTGGCCTGCGTCGGCGATGGCGGCAGGCAGGCCTTGGCCGTTGTCGGCGATGCGCAGGGTGAAGTGGTCGCGATGGTATTCCAGTTCAAGCGTCACCTTGCTGGCATTGGAATGTCTGGCGGCGTTGAGCAGGGCTTCGCGGGCGATGGCGTGGATTTCATTGCGGATGGCTTCACACAGCCAGCGAGGCTTACCGCGTAGGGTGAGGGTGAAGCGCTCGTTGAGCAGGATGCTACCGTATTGTTGCAGGGCTTCTTCCAGTTCTTCGGGCACGGATTCGCTGCGCAGGTCCATGATGTGCTCGCGGCCTTCGACCATGAGCTGGTCGGCCAGGTCCAGGGTCTGTTCTAGCCTGGCACGTTCTTCAGAGTCGCTGGGCAGGCGGCGGGCCTGGCTGTCAAAATACATGATGAGGCCTTGCACGCTTTGCAGCAGGGTGTCGTGCAGACCACGGGCAATGCGGGCGCGTTCTGCCAGTCTCTCATGCATGAGGTCTTGCATGTGGGCGGTCAGGTAGCGTATGCGCAGCAGGTAGATGACATACAGGCATGCGGCGGCCAGTGCGATTAACAGGGCGATGAACCAGGGTGTTTCTGTGAAGACGGGGGTGATGCCGATTTGCATGGCCGTGCCTTGCTCATTCCATACACCATCTTCATTGGCGGCCTTGACCATGAAGCGATAATTGCCGGGTGGAAGATTGGTGTAGAAGGCTTCGCGTCGTCCGTGTGGGTCTTGCCAGCTTTTGTCATAGCCTTGCAGTTGATAGCGAAAGCTGATGCGTTCTGGCATGCTGAGGCTGAGTGCGGTAAAACTGATCTGGATATCGCGGTTTTCTTTTGGTAATTGCAGTGATGCTTGCGCGGCATAATCTTTGCCACCGGCGTGGATGGCGCTAATTTGCACTGACGGTTGCAGGGCATTGCGGGGGATATTTTGCGGGTCTATGGTGGCGATTTCGCTGGCAGTAGAAAACCACAGTTTGCCATCACTGGCGGCGATCAGAGTCGGCAGCTGGCGCAGTTGCGATGGGCTACCCAGCAAGCCATCAAGTGCATTGAAACGCTCATAGTTTGCGATATGTGTAGAGTCACGCAATAGCTGCTCAACTTCGCTGGCAGGGATGTGGGTAATGCCATCTGCTCCATGCAGCCAGAGATCACCAGCGGCTGTGCGGACTATGCCTGAAATGCCTCTTAAAGCTAGTTGTCCAGTGATTCTGACTGGTACAAAATGTTGAACGTCACGCTTGCTATCGTAGAGAGCCAGGCCAAATTCGCCACTTGCCCAGAGACGTTCGCCATCTGCTTGCAGAGCCAGCACATTACCAAGTTCCAGACCTTGTTCTTTGCCAAATAGCTGGACGCGTTTGCCGTCAATAAGGGCGATGCAGTTATTCAGATAACCTGCCCAGATGCGGCCAGAGGCGTCTTTGGTCAGGCTCATTACTGTCTCAGTGGGCAAGCCATTGAGGCCACTTTGCAATTGCCATTTGCCCTCGTCTAAACTGAACAGGCCTTTGCGCGAGACGGAAACCCATTTTTGTTGTTGCTGGTCGATGACCATGGCCTGCACCTGGTTGCCAGTGACATCGCGCGGCATGGGGAAGATGGCAAACTTGTTGGCATCGCGCCGCCACAGTGCGTTATCGTTACCCAACCAAAGCGTGCCATCGTCAGCACGATAGCTCATGCTGAAATGCGTATCCAGTTCTTGCTGATGGTCGCCGTTGCTCTTGAAGCGGCGTACTGGCCCGACAAAATCTGCGGTGATGACTTCACCATTTCCTGCACTGACCATGGAGGGATGATCAAACGGCAGCGCCACCGGCAAGATGTACAGGCGGTTGCGACGCAGGCGGTCTAGCCCATGGGACGTGCCTATCCAGATATTGCCTTCCCTGTCCTGGAAAAAAGTTTGCGGCAGGGGGCCGCTCATGCCGTTCTCTTTGGTCAGGAGTTGGTCTGAGCCATTGTCTGCCGTATAGGGAGCGCGGCGGCGTTCGAGGGCGTGGGTGCGCAAAATCCACATGACGCCTTGGCGGTCAAAGAACATGCCATTGCCTTCTATCTCAGGCTTGGGCACGGGCTTGCCTGCGGGTTCGCTAGTACTCATGCGGTAAAATTTATACGCACCGTCAGATGCCCAGAGCGTGCCGTCTGGGCTTTCTGCCATGGCCATTAAATCGAGCTTTGGCCAGGCCTGGGTATAGCGGGTTTCACCCGGCTGGCGAAAATAGACGCCGCCTTTGACCGATACCCATTGCACACCGGCTTTGTCAAACAGGATTTGCCTTGCCATGAATTGCGGCAAGCCCATCTCAGTGCCAACGCGGCTGAAACGCTGTGCTGCTGGCAGCAATACAGCCAACCCTTCGCGGGTAGCGGCCCAGATACTGCCGTCCGGCCCCATGGTCATGCTCATGATTGTGCCGCCGGGCAGGCCGTCTGCCTCGGTATAGGTGCGCACGGTATTGTTCTTGAACACGCTGATGCCACCAAAGCGGTAGCCTACCCACAGGCTGCCGTCAGGCGAGCCGAGCAAACCCAGCACATTGCTGGATTGCAGTGGCTGGCCCTGGACTTTGTCCATGCGTTCAAAACGGACGCCATCAAAACGGAATAAGCCAGTGGGCGTGGCGATCCACAACCAGCCATCGGTGGTCTGGGCGAACTTGAGTACATCATTGGGCGCGCCGTTGAGGCCATTCCAGGCGGTGTGGGTGTAGTCCGCCAACAGTCGGCTGGGCTGAGTACTGATGGCGCTGGTGACGTCAGAATAACCAGCCACAGTCGCTGCGAATGGAATATGAGCAATAAAAAGGGAACTGAACATGAGCGCAGCCATGCCGGTTTTAAGCAAGGTCTGCCATTTGATAAAAAACACTTGGGTGATCCTGGGCGGTAAATAAACGGTCTATGGACTACAGTCTAACCAAGTTTACAGCACAGGATAAGAAATACGTTTTACTTGCATTGCCCCGTCACGGCATTATAGGCTAATGCCGCAGCAGCAAAATACCCTTTGAAATTGGTTATCCCTATGGTAATGCCATCAGGATTGGGTTTAATGCAATCTTCTATTTTGGCCTGGCTGACTGCGCGGCCGAATTTTTTATTCTTGCTGACCTCTGCCGTTTCCAGCGTTTTACCAGCATGTCCAGGCATTTTTTGCATATCGCTCTGGCTGTCGGCGTAGGCTTTTGCAACGGCATCCCTGCCTATATTGAGCGTGGCTGGGGCGTCGGATTTCTGTCCAACAGGGAAGTCTTTAGCGGCATCTTGCAGTTCTACTTGTGGTGTTGGCTGCCCAATTATTTGTTGAGTGCGCTGCGGCGCAGTGCTTGCTGGCCTTACTTGCCGCTCAGATTTTTTGGTGGCAGTAGTCGCACTGCTGACGGGTTTGTCGTCTTTGACTATAGATTTGGGAATGCTCACGATCAGGGATGACAAGTCCAGACCAATATAGGCGGTGGCAGGCGCAGGTTTTTTATACCAGGGTCTGACGAGCTGGAATAAAAACAAAGCAGTGATCAATGTGGCGATGATGAAGGAGACGAGGGATTGCAAACGTCGTTCATTCATCAGCATATGCTGGCGGGCTTGCATCAATGGTGTATTCAAAATGGAAACGACTTCTTTGACCTCGCCGTTGAAAAAACAGTTCCGCCCAGGGTTTTCTTCGTGCTACTCACACAATGAAGGCTTATCAATGATTAATTGTCGGTATTTTCGGCGGCATAAATTTAGCGGCGCAAACATCTACCAGCTACCAGGTACGGAAAACCGTGAATACGCCATGTGCAGCATCGACAACGAGTAATTGCCCACCGTGACTGCCGTAGTGTTGATCGGGGCGAAAACTTATTTCCCCAAATCCTGAAACAGTAAAATCTCTGAGCTGGCTCAGTTGTTGCAGCAGTTCTGGGCGGCCTAGCTGGCGGCCACTGCGTTTGAGTGCTTCGATGAGTACCATGCCTGCTGCATAGGCGGCGTCACTGTAGGCGGCGGGCAGGTCAAACACTGGGCTGCTGGTGTGCCAGGGTAATAACAAGCGCAGGCGGGCTGCTTGTGCGGGTGGCAGTTGCAGGCTTGCCTCGCCGATGTGGATGGCGCTGGCATATAACAGGCCATCACCAGTGGCTGCAAGTACTTCTCGCAAGTTGGCGGAGCTGCCAAGATAAATCACTGCTTCGCCCGGCTTGCGCACTTTGGCTGACCACACTTGTTCGCGCAGTGACTGGTGATTGTCCCGCGCTTGTTGTCGCAACACTTTGAGCAATGCATGCAAGGCGGGATCATTGCCGAGGTCATAGATCAGGGTCAGCTGTTGTGTTGCTCTATTGTTGGGAGCAGCGCCGCGCGCATCTAATGCAGCCTGGGTCAGCAAAGCGCTGGCTTGCTCGCGTATTGTGGGCAAGAGTTGGAAACTGACTGGTGCAAGCGTGTCAGAAAAATTGGCAACGCCTGGTAACGGTAGCTGTCCAATGTCTGGCAAAACCTTGGCCTCAGTGGTGGATTGGCGAGTTTGCAAACTGGCGACTTCGACAAACACCTGGTCTGCCGACGGATTGAGCAGCAGTTCCAGCTTGCGACCGTATACTTGCTGATCAAAAGCCTTGATCAAGCCTGCCTGTATGGCTGCACCGTAGGCGTTGGCAGGTACAGAAACGCCTACGCGCAGCACGGTGTCAGTGAGACCTGGCGTATCTCTGCCGATGACACTCAGGTAAGCGAGCAAATCATCGACGCTTGAGGCATCCATGTGATAGCGTGGCATAAGGGGATGCAGAGCCTGACCATTGCTGCCCACACCGTCAAGCAGGGCGCGTTGCAGGTACTGGCGATCTGGTTTGCCTGCGATGGGCGGGGCTCGCAAGCCGCCCTCTTCGCGGCCCTGCCCCTGGTTGCCATGGCAGCGCACGCAGGCGGCCTGGCCGTTCCAGCCTTTGTGGTAGATGGTTTGGCCGCGTTGCCAGGCTTGGTCATCAGCAGCGCTGGCAACGTCAGCGAAGAGCAGCCAGAGAAAAACAAACAGTGCAGTCCACAAACTTGCCATCATCGTGCAGGCAAGAGCTTTCCTACGGCCAGGGCAATATCTTCTGGCCTTGCTGTCGCATGGATTTTTTTCCAATCGCCGGTCTGTACATTGCCTGCCAATAAAATGCCGCTGTGGGCATCTTTATCTTCGCCACTGCCACCGAGTTTTTTTGCAACAGCGCTGATGTTTTCTGTACTGCCAGTCAAAAATAACCAGCCTGGGCGGACCTTGAATTTACTGGCAAAGTCTTTCAAGACCTTGGGGGTATCAGTGTCAGGGTCAACCGTAATGCTGACCATTTGCACGCGCGGGTCCAGCAGGGGTTGTACCCTGGCCAGGTTGGCCGTCATGGGTGAACAGATGCCGGGGCAGGTGGTGAAGATGAAATTGATGAGTACGACTTTGTCTTTCATCACGTCATCAAAAAAATGCACGGTCTTGCCATCTTGCGTTTGCAAGGGCAAATTGGGAAAGTAGCGGCCATTGGCTGCCTGCATGGCGGGGTCAGGCCCGGCCACTTGTTCGACAGTACTCTGGATAAGCTTGGCCTCGGGCATGCTGGCAAGTTGTTGCCAGACCTGTTTTTTTTCATTGATGACAAGGACCAGGCCACTATGATTGCTGATATCGCCAACACCAGCATGAAGGGATCGCAATAATTTATCGACGACGGCTTTATTACCCGTCAAAAATTGCCAGCCGGGGCCAGTTTCAAACTGCTGCGCAAAGGCTTTGAGGCGTGGGGGGTTGTCAGTGTTCGGATCTATACTGATGGAAATAAAAACCACGTCGCGACCTACCCGCGTGCCCAGCTCACGCTGCACCTGGCGCAAGGTGGCAGTCTGGGTGGGGCAGATCATGGTGCAGGAAGTGAAAATGAAATTGACGACGGCGGTCTTGCCCTGTACCAGCTCACGGTAGAAGGCGACGTTCTTACCATCCTGGTTGATCAATTGCGCTTCTGGTATTACACGCATGGCTGCCTGTGCAGATGGCATTGCCACAAGCAATATGCAGCACACCATAAGTGCCAGTACTTTGTTCATTAAACCGGATACGTCTTTAATCACTTGCTTCATATTAATCCCACAGTAAGTCTTTACTTCACCGTCAACACCAGTCTTGCCGACTGGTTCCAGCTCATGCCCAGCGATGCTGCCTGGAAGTAGACATAGTAATGTCCACTGACGGATGGCGCAAAGCTGATGCCATAGTCACCGTTTTTTTGTTCCTGTGCATCCAGTTGAAGTTGTTGATTGCCTGTTGTATTAAACAGCAAAACCTGCAAGTCATGAATGCCGGTCTTTGGCTGACCAC
This sequence comes from Undibacterium sp. Ji42W, assembly GCF_049340405.1. Taxonomy (NCBI): domain Bacteria; kingdom Pseudomonadati; phylum Pseudomonadota; class Betaproteobacteria; order Burkholderiales; family Oxalobacteraceae; genus Undibacterium; species Undibacterium sp. Ji42W. Next base: position 155,890 of record NZ_JBMPOV010000007.1, on the reverse strand, counting down.
TGACTGCATCGCGGATGACGAATTGCAGGTTCTGGTTTTCACCTTTGCTCAAGCTGGACGCAGTGCCAGTCAGTGTCACGGCATAGCGTGTTGCAGGTGGCTTGGCTGGGTCAGCCTGCACTGTGATCGGAAAACAATGCAACATCTTGGGTGAGTCAAGATAAAACACTACCTGGTAATTACCCGCCATGGGCAAGCGGGCACTGGCCTGGTACAAGCCAGGCTGGTGTTCTTGCAGGCTGTGGTCAAGTACCAACACGGCGCGCGGCTCGTGGCCGTAATTGCGGAAACTACCTGCGGGTGCGCTCATGCCCTCCTGGTAGTAATAGATGGTACGGTCAGCGGGGTTGGCCAGCAAGGCGGCGGCACCATTTGGTACCATGATGGTCGTATCTGCCAGACTGCCTGCGCTGCGGCCCTGGTCCAAGGCTTTTTGTCCATTGCTGACAGATGCCAATGCCAGTGGCTGCCCGGCCTGTATGTTATGCGCTATTGCATCGAGCGGCACCAGTTGCATGATTTCACTGTGGCGGCGGCGGATGTAGGCCATGCGGTCAGAAAACGTGACCTGGTCTGGCCCATGTGTGATCTCAGCACTTTGCACGATCTGGTTGGTGGCAGCATCAAGCAAATCAAGTTTGTTTTTTTGCTGGTTGAGGATAAAGCCATAGCGGCCATCAGGTCCAAAACGGATGGTGGAAATACCTGGCAAAGCCTTGATGCTTGCTGCCTGTTTTCCTGCCTCATCAAAGGCGATAATCTGGCCATCACCTTCATGCGCGACATATAGCAGCTGTGCCTTGTATGACCATGCCATGGCGACAGGATTGAGGCCACCAGTAAGCTCTGCGATTTTTTTGAGGCTGCCTGCATCGATCAGGCTGATGCTGTTGTCTGCGCCATTGCTGACAAATGCGCGCTTGCCATCGTCACTGAAGACGATGGTGTGCCTGCCTTGTCCTGTCTTGATGTTTGCCAGCAGTTGACCAGTGGATGCAGATAAAACTGTCACGCCATCGTCAGTCAATACCCATACTTGCTGCGCGCCGGGGCGCAAGGCCATCTGTCCGGGATGACCGGGAACGGATACATGGGTGTTGACTTGCCAGTTGCGGGTATCCACCAGCGCGACTTCATGCACTTGCGGCTGGCTAACCCAGAGATTTTGCTCAGGCGTCAGCAACCAGTCTTGCCCTACCCCATGCAGTATCACCATGGTCAGCAGTTTGGAACCACCAAAGCCGGTTTGTGGATTGATGACGGAGATGGAATTATCTTCATTCAGGGCCAGCACATCATAAGCGTTCAAACTCAATGATGGCGCATGCAGCAAATCGCCACCGATAAAGGTGGCGACCTTGCGGCGGCAAGCCTGCTCACTGCTTTCTTGTGCCCGGGTTGGTTCATCTAGTCTATCTACCCAGGCGATAGGCCGTGCATTGCGGATGGGCCTGGCGCTGGCCGCATCGCGCAGGCTCAGGCTGAAGCGTGCTTCTGCGCCTTCTTGCATGGACTGTGACATGTCCAGTTGTAAGGAAATACCATCCTTGACTATCTGATTTGCTGTGGCGACAATTTCTGGTATCGATGCTGCAATGGCACTGCTTACAGAAATAGCTGCCAGCGCAGCCGCCAACATCAGCCCTGACAGGGCTTGATGCCAGCGATTGCGTGCACAGGCAGGTTTGTCAAGTATCGCGTACGCCATCAACGCTTCCGTCGTTCAAATTTTTGCAGCGGTATTGCAGGTGGTACGGCCTGTTTGTCTCCAGTCTCTATCGCATTATTGCTCGCTGTCAGGGTAGCTGCTGCCGGTCTGTGCTGTGCCAGGCCACCAAAAGAAGAACGCACTTCCAGCAGGGTCGGCGCTACTGCATTAGCGTTGACCTTGAATTGCCAGCGGCCTGTCTGGTCAACTGCGGCCTTGCCCAGTTCTTTACCGTCCGCCACGATGGTCACAGAATTAGCCTGCTCCCATTGCACACTACCAGGGCGCACGGTGACACTGCCTGTCAATTCCAAAATACCCTCAATGGACACGGCCTTGTCTATGACGACCACATCGGCAAACACTTCCTGCACTGTCGTTACTGCTTTTGCAGTTGCACCAGCTACAGCAGGGCTGACGCGGAACACGCCCCAGCCACCGGTGCTATATTGACCAGCAGGCCAACTGCGGTACAGGTAATCGCCCGGTACCGCGAATGCACCACCAGCCTGATCGACGACCACATCAAAATGTGATGTTGTGCCATAGCCTGACTGCGTACCCGTCGATAAGGATGCGGGATTACTGCCTATCCTCGCAGAGTTATCGGCATAGGGTTCAAACTGCCATTGATGCCCGGTCAGCTCAAACACATTCTGGTTATCCGCCAGCCCCATTGGCCCAAAGAGGCGGAAGCGTACTGGCGTGCCTGCATTGGCGCGGAAGACCGGTGTTTGCGGATCACCATTGACCTGTGTATTTGAAACTTCAGCCGTGGTGTCGATGGCGGGAAGATGAGGATTGACCTGGGTACCATAGCGATAAAAGAAAGGCTCGGTACGATAGTTGACCGCCATCAAGGGCGAATTAAGGCTATACAGTGATTTGCCCTGATATTGCATGGCGATATCAGTTTGCATGAAGACCGCAAAATCACGGAAAGTCTTGCCCACCGCAGGCGACACCGTGCTGGAAACATGTGTGCCTGGATCGTCTTGCCATTTCGCGCCCAGCGGCTCGATGATCATGCCGCCAAACAGGCCATGGTAAGCCTGCATCAGCGGGTCGGCCGGTGACAGGTTGAGTGCACCAAATTCTATCGGTGTGGCGCGGGTGATGCCGTTGTCGTTTTGCAGGGTGCCGGCATACCAGGTGTAGATGATGGATGGCGGCGTGCCGGTGCAAGGTGCAGGGTTGCAGGCAGCCACGGTTTGTACGGGATTGAGGCCGACGTTCATGCCATCTGCATTGCTGACATCCATCGCGAGCAATTGGGGGTGCAAGCCTGCCTGGGTGGACGGCAGCAGATTGATGTTGGCATAGGCATCAGTAAAGCCCAGCGTTGGCCGTGCCGCAGACTCAGGCGTGGTAAATACCGCGGCCCTGGCATTGACACGATTGGTCAACTGCAACCGGATGACGTCGCCAGCGGCAGCACGTAGAGCCAGTGGCTCAATATTGAGCCCGGCTTTCAGGGTGCCATTCGGGTTCAGGTCCTGGTCTTGCACATACACGATGGCATTGGGGTCGTTCAGGGTTTGGTTTGAGAACTTGCCATTCGTCAGTTTGGCACCGCGGCTGTTGTATAGCAGGGGGTTATTGGCACCCAGCAGTTGTTGTATGGTGGTGGCCGATACCTTGAACTGTCGCACGCAAGGGCCGCGCGCGGTGCAATCGGTGGGCAGGTTGGGCATGGTGGTGGCAACCGGCCTGATGCTGGAATTGCCAGGCAAAGGTGAGAGCCACGACACCTGGTTGTTATAACTGCGCATCAGGCTCCAGGCACCACTGACATTGCCATCATAGGCATTGCTGGCGTTGACCAGATAATCCAGAGACTGCGCCTTGCCAGTTTGCGGGATGGTGAACAGGGTTTCAAAATGCTCGGACAAGCTCATGGTCTGGCTGTTGCGGTAGCCCGAGTTGGTGTTGAAGGGCTCGAACAGCCATTTATTGCCATTCACGGTGACGGTATGATTACCCACCAGTGCACCATCAATGACGCGCAATTGCACGGGGTCATTTTCATAGACATGCAATATCGGCGTAAAAGGATCGGTGCCACCCATCTGTGCACTGACTGGCTGCCTTGGAAAGGTAAAGCAATTATTCGTGGCTGTTTTGACGCAACGCGGATTGATGTTAGCGCCACCTACGGGCTGCACGTTCAGTTGTGCATCATTGCGCAAGGTGGATGAATAAGCACGCGCGAGGTCAGTGCCTGAATTGACTGCACCATTGCTTGATGCGACCCGCAAGGCCAGCGACTCGTTACGGTAATTGAGTACCGATACACCGACACCAAAACCACCTATGATACTTGGTGTAGTGGTGGGTGGAATCGGTGGGTTGACTGGGTTGCTGATCGCCACGGGCAAACAGCCATTGCAGTTGATGCCGTTAAGCGGGTCAGCCCAGCCAGTGTAAGTCCCATTCACACTGCGCTTACAACCGCTATACAGGGGATCTTGGCCTGGATAGCAATCAAAGCTGGTGCGGCTGGCTGGCAGGTAGGCAAATTGTGAGTCTGCCACCGCAAGCGCAAATTCACGATAGGCCTTGCCCTGGCGTGGCACGATATTGGCGGCATAGCTGGTGGGGCCACCATCATTGCGGCTACCAAACAAGAGACGACCATCCGTCGAAGTCCAGCGCGAGTCTGTGGGCTCGACCACCAGCCCGGCATACAGGCCCACCATTTGATGGGTGGACGGCCCAAAATGGTCGTGGGTGAAAACGGTTAGCAAAGTACGGTCGGCTTTTTGTTTGTCCATTACCGGGTCAACCCACCAGCGCTGCACTGTGGCCTGCGCACCCACCCACTGCATGCTGCCGGGTGTAGGGCCATTGCCAAAGGTGGCAATGGCTTTGGGGGCCAGCCTGACTTGCCTGCCATTCGCGGCAATACCACCAGCCTGGTTGATGCCATTGATGCGGGCGCGTACTTCGTCCGGGCTGAAGGTGCCATCTTCATAGTTGAAGCCATTGGCTGCACCGTCAGAGGCGAGCACATCAAACTTCACGAGGTGGATGTGCTGGCCGATGATGTCGGTCGGTGTGCGCACCTGGAAATCATCCAGTTCATAATAACTGGGCACCAGATTGGTATGCCAGTATTCAACCACATCATTGCTATTGGCGCGGAAAAACAAGGGTTCTGGTGGTTTGTCACCGTTCAATATCGGTTTCACATCCTGCCACAAAGCCAGTATGCGTTGCTGCGGGAAGTGCCAGCCTTTTTTATTGAGCACCACATCAGTCTGCATGGCAGCACCCTTGTAAATGCGCACTGGCGGCGTGACGGTGGCACCTCTGGCAGGATTGGCAAACGGTGCGCCGGGCGCACGCTGCAAGCCATTCATGGAAAACTGCGCGGGGCTGCCATCTGGCAACCTGGTGGCAACGGATTTTTGTTCATGCATGGACATTGCCGCCTGTTCTGTAGGCGTGCCCTGCTCTGGCAACTCGATGGCATTGATGCGGCTCATTTCTTTGGTAAAGTCAGTTGGCGTGACTTTATCGACAGAAATCGTGCCGCCGGTAATCAGATGGCGTGGCAATCCACCATTCAGTGCAACACCATTCTCGACCGCAAAATCATTTGGTGGATGCGGCGCACGGTGCCCGGCGACACCCGGCACAAAGAAGGGATAACCGGGGTTGCCCGCGCCAGTCACTTTGACCTGCCCTTTGTCGATATGCACTGGCGCTGGCAATGGTGCCATGGCACGGGTTGGCAAGGGCACGACACCAGGAATGGGTGTGCCCGCCAGAATCTCGGCATCAGGCAACGCTCGTGAACCGACCCTGGGTTTGCCATCAGTGCCAAGCGGCGTACCCAGTTCCAGCACATCATGCACGCGGAACAAGGCCCACATGCCGCTGGCAAAATGCGGATAGAAATGGCAATGAAAGATAGAGTCACCCGGGGTCAGGTTGCGGTTGCCGCTGCCCTCATACACCAGGTCCATGGTATAGGATGAACCTGGACCTATGGTCTGGCTGTCGAGATAACTGCTGGTATCACTGTCCGGTGAATATAGCCATTGGTGTGCATGATGATGATGCACATGGAAGATGCCCTGCCCCGCATGCAAGACACGGAAGCGGGCACGGTCCCCCTGGTAAGTGTGATACACATTCGATGGATCATCCGGGTAAAAGGCCTTGGTAGCCTTGGGCGGGGTGCAAGGCTGGGGCGAGCAGGTCAGGTTGGCGGGATTATCAACCACCATGGCCGGGTCACCACCCGCCCAGGAACTCAGGAAAAATTCTTCAAACTTACATTCAGGACAATCAGCAGTCGGCCCGACCTTGAGCCGGTTGGCCAGGATTTCAGCAGAAATGCCTGCGGAACCGTAGTTGATGGAAAACGCATCACTGGCACCACTCAAGACCCCGTTCAACGGATCATTTTGATTATTCATTTGCGGGAATGCCTGCACCAGCGTGAACGACTCGTGGTACATCACCGTCACTTCGCGATAAGGTGATTCTGGATTGGGATAAGACGGATTGCGTGTACCGCTAAATGTGAACGGGCCATGATTCGGCCCCGTGATAACGGCTGTGAGGTCGCTATGGACGATATTATTTCTGGCATCGAGCATCTTCAGCACTGGCTTGCTACTGCCAGGTATCAGCGCATCATAATTGATCACTGGATAGCCAGTCGGGCCGACGCCTGATGCCTGCTGCATCTCGGCTTGCGTGACCTGGCTGCGATACCATTCCGATCCGCGTGCCTGCACATTGACTGAACCAAACAGCCCATACGTCAGCTGCTCTTGTCCTGCCAGGCTATACAGCAAAAAGCTGCCTTCTTGTGCGGCATACAAGCGATAGGTCATGGCCCTGCCGGGAGCGATAATGCCGCTGTCATTGCCTGAGGGCGAAACTGCGTTATTGCCAACAAAGCTGCCATCATCCCTGATGGATGACACCAGCTCCATGCCAGCGACATGGACCGAGGCATTTTTTGTCGCCGGGTTGGGATTGAGATTAACCGGCTTGAGCCAGTTCTGGAAATTCACTATCAGGCAATCACCCACATTCGCCCGCAAAACCATAGGCCGCGGGCGTTTGCCTGGCCGCAATTGCGCATTGCCCGGCCCTGGCGTGCTGCCGCTGACGGCAACCACATCCCCCCGCAGTGCATACACCATGCCACCCGGTTGCGAGGTGCCCAGGCGGTTAATCATCATGGCCTGGTCTATCGCCACCACATCCGCAGTAATAACGCGTTCACATCGCGCAGCAGCTAAATTATCCGGCGCTGCCTGGGCTTGCGCCTGATCCTGAGCAGCGAGCAAAAATAGCATGGGAGCGAGGCTACTGGCTATCATAGAAAGGATTTTCATCTCTGTTCCATTTCAAGAAATTGGGGGTGCGATCAAGCTAGGCTCAACCAGGCAGAGTTGCTGACTGTTTATATTTTTAAATGTATTTTTTACAATATCGAGATCACTATACTCCTGATTCTTGAGTTTTTAACAATCAGGGAAAATATTTTAGTGAGGATGGGAATGGCGTTGTGTTTTTAATACAGGCTGGGGTGCGTGTACGTGGAGAAATGCAGGTTGGGCTACGGTGTATCAGCCCAACACTCGTCGTTTAAATAACCTATACGTTTGCTTGGTCCCAGTGCTGGGCTGATAAAACGGAGCCTAGCGAGCCCCGGCCCAACCTACAATGCGTCAGCCTCACTCAGCAAGCCCAAAGACCAAACACAAAATCACCACCGGCAAACCCAGCGCAAAAAAACCAGCATACCTATACGCAAACGCCCCGCCCACTGCACCCACGCCAAAGGCCAGCACTGGCCACAAGAATTTCCACAGACGGGCCTTGGTACCGGTGACTGCACTGCCCCTGAGAATATCCACAAGGTCAATCACTATCTGGGTGACGTTGCCTGTCATCACGGTGGTAGGTGCCAGCTCCGTCCATACCAAACGGCTGGCGGCATTTTGGATACCCATGGCGGCGGCACCGGCGATGCCTGCGACAAGTGGCAAGACTGCATCGGTGCTTTGCACGGGCGTGGATAACCAGCCCAGCAACATGAACACCAGCAAGAACAGCAACTGCATACCTGTCAGCGCACGCGCAGCAGATTTGCCGCTGGCCTCAAGTTTGACGGCGACGATGCGCGCCAAGGCCACTGCGAGGATAAACGCGGGGAAAGCGAGGAACTTGATCAGCACGCCATGGCTGGGGTGAGCCAGCTCACTTCCTATGAGCACAAAGTTGCCCGTCACATGGGCGGTGAACAGACCAAACAGGGCGACGAAGCCTACTGTATCAACATAGCCTGCGGTAAAACCCAGGGCGATGCCCAATGTGTGTTTGCTGGTCATGCAGCTTTGCCCTTGCTCAGTGAATACGCGCCCGGCCCGGCCAGGGCAATGGTGCTGAAGATAATCGACAACAGCCAGCCAAACTGGCCTTCAGCGATGCTCCAGTCCGGGTGCACTGCCAGCATCGACACCAGCAACAAGAAGATGATGGGCAGGCAAGCCAGCCTTGTCAAGAAGCCTGCTGCAATCAATAGCGGGCAGACGATTTCTGCCAGCAGCGCCAGCCACAGCGTCAGGCCGCGACCCAGATGCATAGGGTCATCGATATGTGCCAGCTCAGTGCTGTAATGCATGAGCTTGGGCAAGCCATGCACATACAGCAGCATGAAGGCACCCGTCAGCCTGAGGAAGAGCAAGCCCAGGTCAGGTTTGGCCGGCATCGACAGACGCTGGAAGAAATTCATCATACTCATGTCATGCCTTTCAGGCGAACTGGCCAGCAGCGAGATAGCCCACCGTCATGGCGACGACCAGCAAAGCACCTATGGGTGTAGGCGGCGCAGGTGAAGGGATATCCAGCCAGCGGCACAAGCCACCAATGGCCAGGCCCAGTAATGCTCCTATGGCGATATCCATCTCAAGTCCCCTTCTTGTCGTCGAGTGCATGACCACCACACAAGGCCTTGTGTTTTGCTTCCTGCGCCTGGGTGTAACGGTCCACCAGCCAGTAACCCAGGCTCATGGTAAACACCAAAAAAGCCCCACTCAATACCGGCGGTGAAGGCACGGGGATATGCAGCAAGTTACAGCCCGCACCAGTGAAAAAGGAGATGACCAGTCCCAGCAAAATTTTTGAATAGCGCATCGCTTATTCCTTAAAAAGCAAAACAACTACAACCCAGTACACCCCAGAAACCTGAAAAATCAGAGACGGGTACATTCGCACCACGCGCCACATCATGACTGTGCATATGCACGCCACAAGCGCCACGACATTGATGTGGCAATGCCGTTTTTTGCGCCCCTGCCACTGCACGATAATGTCCGCTGACTTTGGTGACGGGCGACCAGTCCGGCAACACCGGTATCGCAGGTGGTGACAAGGGGCCAAATTCTGCCGCGCCATACACGATCTTGCCATTGACGATGGTGAGTACCGCTTCTATGTGTTTGATACTCTCTTCTGCCACGCTGAAATAATCGGCAGACAGCACGGCCAGGTCGGCCAGTTGGCCTTCCTTGATCTGGCCTTTTTTTCCCTGTTCATTCGAGAACCAGCTGCTGCCAAGCGTCCATAATTCCAAGGCGGCATCGCGTGATAATTGTGCATTGACGCTGGACAGGCGCAAGCCGCCAACGGTGCGGCCAGAGACCAGCCAGTACAGCGCCGTCCAGGGGTTATAGCTGGCGACGCGGGTAGCGTCAGTGCCTGCGCCGACGGGCACGCCCATCTCTAGCATCTTGGCAACAGGTGGGGTAGCGCGGGCAGCGTCTGCGCCATAACGTTCTACAAAATATTCACCCTGGAAAGCCATCCTGTGCTGGATGGCGATGCCGCCGCCAAGTGCGCGCACGCGTTCTATATTGCGTTCTGTAATTGTTTCGGCATGGTCAAACATCCAGTGCAGGCCATCGAAGGGGATGTCACGGTTGACCTTTTCAAACACGTCGAGCATGCGGCTGATGGATTCATCATAAGTCGCATGCAAACGGAAAGGCCAGCGCTGGCTGACGAGATGGCGCACGACTTTTTCGAGTTCATCTTCCATGCCTGCGGCCAGGTCGGGGCGTGGTTCCAGGAAATCTTCAAAGTCGGCAGCAGAAAACACCAGCATTTCACCTGCGCCATTGTGGCGGTAAAAATCGCTGCCATCGCCGGGTTTGACCATGTCAGTCCAGCGCTCAAAGTCTTGCAGCTCTTGCCCCTTGTTCTGAGTGAACAGGTTGTACGCTATGCGTATGGTCAACTGCTGTTCTTTGGCAAGCTGGTCGATGATGGCGTAGTCCTCAGGATAATTCTGGAAGCCACCACCGGCATCAATCGCACTGGTCAAACCCAAACGATTCAGCTCGCGCATGAACTGGCGGGTAGAATTGACTTGCAAGTCCAGCGGCAGCTTGGGGCCTTTGGCCAGGGTGGCGTACAGTATCATCGCATTCGGTTTGGCGATGAGCATGCCGGTAGGGTTGCCAGCGGCATCGCGCTGGATTTCACCACCCGGCGGATTGGGGGTGTCCTTGGTATAACCGACTGCGCGCAAGGCGGCACGGTTGAGCAGCGCCCTGTCGTACAGGTGCAGGATAAAGACTGGCGTATCTGGTGCAGCGGCATTGATTTCATCCAGCGTAGGCATGCGCTTTTCTGCGAACTGGAACTCGGTCCACCCACCCACTACCCTCACCCATTGTGGCTGCGGCGTGCGTAGCGCCTGCTCTTTCAACATACCCAGGGCATCTGCCAGCGATGGCACGCCTTCCCAGCGCAATTCAAGATTGTAGTTGAGGCCACCGCGTATCAAATGGATGTGGGAATCATTCAGACCAGGGATGACGCAGCGTTTTTGCAGGTCGATGAGCTTGGTGCTGTCGCCATTGAAGCGCATCACGCTCTCAGTATCACCCACCGCCAGGAACTTGCCATCCTTGATGGCGACTGCACCAGCGAGTGGCTGGCTGCGGTCTACCGTGTGGAACTGGCCGTTGTGTAATATCAGGTCTGCGTACATCGTGGTTACCTCTTGGAAAATCATCATTGATCCGCTGGTTTTTTAGCCACCGGATCATAAAGAACTAATCTTAATGCGCTTCACTGGCATTGAACATGCTCTTCGCATAGATCAGGCCCAGGCCATAGCCGCCGCCGTGGGTAACAGCTGTCGCCACGGTTTGATTGTAAGTCTCGCCACGCGCCCAGTCACGCTGTAATTCAAGCAGGTATTGCAGCGATGTCATCGGGCGGGCACCCATTTGTATCATGCGTTCCATGGCGTGCTGGTGGGCTTCTGCGGAAACGTCACCACAGGCGTCCGCAATCACATACACCTCAAATCCCTGTTCCAGCGCCGAGATAGCCGGGCCGACGATGCAGACGGATGTCCACAGGCCTGCCAACACGATCCTGTCCTTGCCCTTGGCATTGACGAGCTCGGCAATGCGGCTGTCTTCCCAGGTGTTCATGCTGGTGCGGTCAACAATTTTTTCATCCGGGAAAACGTTTTTAATTTCTTCAAAGATAGGGCCGGAAAAAGATTTTTCGGCAACCGTGGTCAGGATGGTGGCAACCGCAAATTCCTTAGCGGCCTTGGCGACCATGGCCGCGTTATTGCGCAGTGCCACCAGGTCGATGGACTTTGTTGCAAAGGCCATTTGCGGTTGGTGATCGATCATGATCAGGGTATGGTTAATTGGGTTCAACAGGGCTTTACCCGGTTCTGCTTTGGCGATAGGCATGATGTGTTCTTTCTGAAAATGAGGATGAATGAGCGACTACGTTTACTTCGTGCGCCTGGCTTGCCAGATGGCGCCAGCCAGGAAAACAATGAATAGAAAACCGAACAAGGCTTTTAGCGCTGATGCCTCGGGGCTGTCGAGCAAGGGATGGCCCAGCGGCAGGCGGGTGCTGGTCTCGGTAATGCCGGGTATCAGGTGGAAAAAGAAACTCAGTGAATAGCTGACGACCTCTACCCGGCGCGAAAAGCGGCCAAACACCGACCTGGTTTGTGCCAGCACTGCCACGGCCAATACCGCCAGCGTGATCAGCGCTAGTGCATGCGGTTTGCCAAAACCACCGTGGGCAAATATGCCCAGACCAGTCAGGCAGGAAACCACTGTCGTCACCAGATAGACTTTACCACCAGTCTTGCGAGTGTCTATGGCTTGCCAGCGCCAGAAGGCGTGCAGGCCGGCAATCACGGCCACCAGACTGATGGCGGTATGAAAAATACCCAGTGTAGTCAGTCCCAACATGGTCTTGCCTTTTCTTTAATAGTGCTTATTGCAGATGTCGCGAAAATTCATGAAACTCATGGTCTGGTATCGCTCAGGACAATCAGACGCCGTCCGAAAAATTTTGCATCCAGTGAATAGGCACCTGGTCCCAGCAAAGCCAGTGCTATTGCATTTGCCATGACGATGGCAATCACCGGCAACACAAATTGCCACTGCATGCCTTGCATATCCTGACTCAACAAGCATATGCCAGCTTCCACCACGCACAGCAGGGCGAGCAGCGGTGTCAATATGCCGATGCAAAGCAAAACCACCAGTCCCACTACTAGCTTGTCCACCCACCAGGCCAGTGTCGTCACCCCACAACAGGCGCTGGCAGCAGGCAATTGCAAGGCCACCACGATGCGTAGTATCAGCAAACCTGCCCCGGCGCGGCCAGCCGGGAACATGGAATAGAGTCTTTGCATCGCTGGCCTTGGCAGACGTAGCTGAGCTTGAGCCTTGACTAAGCCTTGACTAAGCCTTGATAAAGCTCAGCATGTCCTTGTTGAACTGCTCCTTGTGGGTATCTGTCAAGCCATGTGGTGCACCTGCATAGACCAACAGTTTGGAATTCTTGACCAGCTTGGCAGATGCGCGGCCAGCCGCATCGATAGGCACGATCTGGTCGTCATCACCATGCACGACCAGGGTAGGAATATCGAATTTCTTGAGGTCTTCCCTGAAGTCAGTTTCCGAGAATGCCTTGATGGAATCATAGGTATTCTTGTGCCCGCCCTGCATACCCTGCGCCCACCATGAGTACACCAGGCCTTGCGATACTTTGGCACCAGGACGATTGAACCCGTAGAAAGGCCCACCTGCCACATCCAGATACAGTTGCGCACGGTTAGCCAGTGAACCGGCACGCAAGCCATCAAACACGGACATCGGCAAGCCACCTGGATTGGTATCCGTCTTCAACATCAATGGTGGCACGGCCGAGATCAGGCCAGCCTTGGCCAGACGCTTGGTGCCATGGCGGCCAATATAACGTGCCACTTCGCCACCACCCGTGGAGAAACCGAACAGGACGACGTTTTTCAAGTCCAGCAATTCAATCAGTTGCGCCAGGTCATCGGCATAGTGATCCATATCATTGCCATCCCAAGGCTGGCTGGAGCGGCCATGGCCACGGCGGTCGTGGGCGATACAGCGAAAGCCTTGCGATGCCAGGAAGATCATTTGCGATTCCCAGCTATCAGAATTCAGTGGCCAGCCATGGCAAAAAACGACGGGCTGACCTGAGCCCCAGTCCTTGTAATAGATATCGGTACCATCTTTGGTTTTGAAGTAAGCCATTTTTTTCTCTCCGTTGAAATGAGCCGGTGTTGCGGATGTAGAGGACATTGCCATTGCCCCAAAAGACAGGCCAGACAAGCTGACGGCACCAACAGTAGCAACGCCGCCCAGCAAGACCTTGCGCCGCTGATAGTCAACAGCCACGCTGTCGTCTTTGGTTTCCATGAATTTCTCCAATTGCATCAATAAAGTAAGATGCGACCCAGTGTAGGGGTTTTGCGAAAATTGCACATCGCTCTAAAGCGGGATAAGCCACTCATCATTTCGGGTAGTTTTTGGATACAACGAGACGCTACTGCCGGTACAATTGCGTTTGCAGGAAGCGCGATGCTCTGGCGATGCTGAATCTTTTAAACTGTTGGCTGGACAATGCTGGGTGACTTAGTGTCAATGACAATTCGGTGCCTGAACCTGGCGCGCTCCAGATGTCCAGCCTGGTTTGTAGTGTGCAGACCTGCGCCAGTATTTGCTGCAAACATGGATACCCATGCTTGCCGCCTGAGGCTGAGCCAGGTTTTGCATAGCCCTTGCCATCATCACGAATGCGCAGTCCAAACATCCCAAGGGCATAGCAGAGTTCGACCTCCACCCTTTTTGCGCGGGCATGAACAGCAGCATTGATCATCGCCGTACGCGCCAGTTGGTAGGTGACATTACGCGCGGCCAATGTGAAGGGCACGCCATGTCCGTTGATGCTCAGGCAAAATGAAGTCTGGCTCTTTTCCGCAAGGATGCATGCCAATTCAGCCAGCGCCTGCTCAAGATCGCCGCCCGGCGCGGCGGCATCTTGCTCATCCTGCATCGCTTGCCGTCCTTGCGCCAGCAAACCGTCTGCATTGTCTAGCAGGGTTTCGATTTGCGCGCGCCCTTGTCCCTGGGCTGGCAATTGGCTGGCGGTGGCTTGCAGGCTCAGCATCAAGCCTTGCACGCCCTGTATCAGGGTATCGTGCATTTCCTCAAGCCCGGTGCTGTCCCGCGACCGCTCGCGACTCAAGACCGCAGCGCGCGACATGCCCGCCTGACAGAGAAAGTAGATGCATAGACTCAGCACCAGCAAAACCAGAGTCGATTGCCAGGACAACATCGCCTGATAGAAATGCGCCGCATCAGGCATGCTAAAAACCGGATAGGCTGCGATCAACATGCTGTCCTGGTTTTGTGTGAGGTAAGTCAGCAATATCATGCCACCGGTGCAAACCCGCAATTACTCTTCAGGGTAATTGACAGCCATAACGATCAATTAGTGCGTTTGCTCTGACGATTGATCAAGGGCAGCTAATACCAGTTTTACTAAACAATGCTATATTGCACTTTTTAACAACTACTGCGGATGCGAAGCTTTACCAGCCAGTGGAAGCCCGCTCCCAGGTCCATTTTGCAAACAGGAATCATGGAACATTGCGAATCGGCCACAGCAATCACTATCTTGTCAGTGGATGATCATCCCCTGTTTCGTCAGGGTATCGCCAGCGTCATCGACAGCCAGCCAGACATGCGCCTGGCTGGTGAAGCCACCAATGGCAACGAAGCACTGGCCAGTTACCGCGCCTTGCGCCCTGACATTACCCTCATGGATATCCAGATGCCGGACATGAATGGCATCGATGCCACCATCGCCATACGGCAGGAATTCCCACAAGCCAGGATCATTATCCTCACCACCTATGAAGGCGATGTACGCGCCCTGCGCGCCGTCAAGGCTGGCGCTGCCGGTTACCTGCTCAAGAGCATGTTACGCAAGGATTTGCTCGACACCGTGCGCCAGGTGCATAGTGGTCGTCGCTGCATCCCCAACGACATTGCCATGGAACTGATCTCGCCCACTAGCGGCGATGCCCTGAGTAAACGCGAGGTAGAAGTGCTTAAACTGGTGGCCGACGGCAAATCCAACAAGCGTATCGCCCTCTCCCTGACCATTTCGGAAGACACTGTCAAGGCCCATGTCAAAAATATCCTGGCAAAACTGACCGCTAACGACCGCACCCACGCCGCCGTGCTGGCCCTGCAACGCGGTATCATTGACTTGAATTGTCAGCAGCAAGTTCAACATCAGGCGATGAAATCCTGAGACGACGATCGGATAAGAAAAACTAGCCTGATCAGATGACAAACACCGCTGAAGCTCAAAAAAATCCCCAACAAAAACACCTGTTCTCCTGGATCAGGCTGGCGCTATTCTTTTGCCTGATGCTCTACTTCCTGCTGCGCGCCATCGACTTATTGCACCAGGCAGGTTGCGCGCAAAACCCCGGCGTTGGCGGGACCATAGAATCTGACGACCTTGGTTTGTTTTCAGCAGGCTATCAATGGCTGGTGATGCTCTCGGGTGCTGCCATCTTCGCCACCTGGCCGGGTGTCAGCAAATGGCGTGGCCTGTGGCGCGCATTTCTTTTCATTGTCGTCAGTTTTTGTTTGTCGATTGCACTGTCAGTCTGGTATGAAAATGATGTGGCAGAAACTTGCGTGCGACCTGTTACGGCTGTCCGCAACACCGACTGCATTGACATGCGTATGACCAACATTGCCAACATAGCGCTTCAACGTATATAGTCTCTCGCATAAATCAGTCAACAGTGATCTGGTAACAAGCACATCAAGGCCTATATGTTCGATCAACTAAAAAATCTGCTGCAAACCAATAACGCCCGCTTTCGCGTAGTGGAACATCCAGCCGAAGGCCAGTCAGAAAAAGTCGCTGCCATACGCGGTACAGAAGTCGGCCAGGGTGCCAAGGCCATGCTATGCCAGAGCAAGGATGAGGTGCCGAAACTGATATTGGCGATTTTGCCGGGTGACCAGAAGATCGATTTCAAAAAGCTGGCGACTGCCGTGCAAGTGAAAAAGACCAACTTCGCTGCACCAGAAGCTGCGATGGAAAAAACCGGCTGCGTCATCGGCGCGATACCGCCTTTTGTGTTTTCTGATGACATCGCGCTGGTGCTTGATCCTTCACTGGTCGCACGATACGCCGAAATCGCTTTCAACGCGGGTCGACTGGATACCTCCATCATCTTGAATACGGAAGATTATCTGCGCATTGCCAAGCCCCTACTGCATGATATTTGTGCGGCTTGATGCGATGCAGCTTTCCTGGTTTGCATCTTTTTTTTTACTGATCAAGCGCCACGTTTACCTCATCGCGATATGGGCTGGGATCACCTGGTTTTGCTGTCAGGATTACTTTGGCTTTGTCATATATTTGCTTGCTTTACCTGGCGTGCTATACGCCTTCATCAAATGTGTCTTCAACTGGCGTACGGGCGAACTGCGTAATAAATATATCCTCTGTGTTGTCATGATCGTGTTGGCCTTTACGACCATTACCGTTTTACATCAATACAAAGATGACGAAGCCAGGGTGTATGCAGATCACATCGTCGGTGAACTGGAGCAATATTACAAACTACATGGGAAACTGCCTCTCAGCCTGAACGACATTCCAGCACTGGCGACTCAAGGAAAGCCATTCCACATGCTTTTTTACATGAATGAAAAAAATGGGCCATTTTTATTCTACGCAACTAGCTTTGCGCCTTTTTTGGGCTGGAATTATGATTTTGAGAAAAAGCAATGGCTTTATCAACACGACTGAACATCATTTTCAAGTTTTTAAATTTTCCACTCTCCTCAAGGACACCCCATGCAACAAACCACCTGGACCGCAGTTGATGATTATTTCTGTGAACGCCTGATCCCGGCCGACGCAGTGCTGAGTGCAGCGCTACAAGATAGCGATGCGGGCGATTTGCCGCAACATCATGTTGCACCGAATCAGGGCAAGTTCCTGCACTTGCTGGCCAAACTGCAAGGCGCAAAAACGGTACTGGAATTTGGCACGCTCGGTGGCTACAGCACGATATGGCTGGCGCGGGCCCTGCCAGAAGACGGGCGCGTCGTATCGCTTGAATTCAACCCGCACAATGCGGCGATTGCGCAAAAGAATATAGAACGTGCTGGCCTCTCGCACAAGGTGGATATACGCGTGGGCAAGGCACTCGACACCCTGCCGCAGCTGGAGGCAGAAGGCATACACCCGTTTGACCTGATCTTTATCGATGCCGACAAACCGAACAACCCGCATTATCTCGACTGGTCGATCAAACTCTCGCGCCCCGGCACCCTCATCATCGGTGATAATGTCGTGCGCAATGGTGCGGTGGCTGATCCTGCCAGCACAGACGCCAATGTACAGGGCGTGCGAAGTTTTTTTGATTTGATGGCGAACAATCCAAGGTTGTCTGCCACTGCTTTGCAGACTGTGGGCAGCAAAGGCTATGATGGCTTCTCGATGGCGCTGGTGATTGCTTAACCATCGCTTGGCCATTGCCCGATCGTTTGTAGGGTGCGCCATGCGCACCGTTTTAGCAATTTACGTAAAGATAAAAGCGGTGCGCATGGCGCACCCTACAGCACGCTATCAACATCATCTTCCATGAAACGCATCTTCGCAATGTCAATCCCACTCATCCTCGCCTTTGCTGCCTATATGGGCCTGAAGCCTGTTCCCATCACACCTGTCGCCTGGCAAGCTCCTGTCAGCCAGGGCTACACTGGGGTGCATGCAGTCAATACCAGGCTGCAAGACTTGCATATGATAGACCTGCATGGCGAAGTGGGGCCTGAGCATGTGTTGATAGGGCGAGATGGCAAACTCTACACCGGGGTAGAAAGCGGCAAGATTTTACGCATCCAGCCAGATGGCAGCGCGCAGGAAGTGTTGTGCACTACTGGCGGCAGGCCACTGGGCATGGCCTTTGATGCGGACGACCAGCTTATCGTGGCAGATGCCTGGAAGGGTCTATTGTCCATCGCTGCCGACGGTAATGTCACTGTCTTGCTGGGTATCGCCGAAGGTGGGCCATTACATTTCCCGGATGCTGTGGTCGTCGCCAGGACAGGCAAGATTTATCTGACAGATTCATCAACCCACTTCACACCCAGGCAATGGGGCAGCACCAACGAAGCCGCCATGCTGGATATTTTTGAACAGTCATCGACCGGCCGGGTGCTGGAATATGATCCGGTCAAAAAATCTGCGCGCGTCATCGCCCAGGGTCTGAGTTTCGCCAATGGCATTGCCCTCAGCGGTGATGAAAGCAGCCTGCTTGTTGCCGAGAGTGGCAAGTTCAGAGTATGGAAGATCGCGAGTGCAGCCCAGCAACTGGACCTGGCCAAACCCTCGCCACAAGCAATAATCCTGTTCGATAACCTGCCAGGGTACCCGGACAATCTCATGCGCGGCAAAGACGACAAGTTATGGCTGGGCCTGGCAGGCCAACGCAACTTCCTCGACCAAACCGCACAACGCCCCTACCTGCGCAGCATGGCGCTGCGCATCCCACGCCTGTTCTGGAAAATGCCACCAGCCTATGGCCACGTCATTGCCTTTACTGAAGACGGCAAAGTCATCAACGACCTGCAAGACCCCAGCGGCAATTCACCGACCGTCACTGGCGTGACAGAAACTGCGAACCGGCTGTATATTCATAATGTCAGTGGCAAGGGTTTGGGGTGGATGGGGAAGTAAGAGATATGCAAACAGGTTGCGTTCAGCATCATGATCCTGATAAAGAAAATTCATTGGCGATCAAATCTGATTGCGTCGACGCTATCCTCCTGCGACCTTACTATTCATTCACTCTCTTGTATTGAACGTCCATGTTTTATTCCACTGTCGGCAAATACACCGTTAGCATCACCACTGACCCGAACGAAATTTCTCACAAACTTGCCAGAGGGGATTTCGTTGTTCACAAGCGCATTGAGAGCGACCGTGATAAGGACGTTCAAGCCTACATCGCCATCGGCGTGACAGATTGTGGGCATGGCGCAGATTTGTTATTTGAAGCTTGGTACTTCCCAGGCCCCTTGCACGGGTGCCACCCTGGTGTCCTGATCATCCCGGAGACTGCCACCGTCTTTATCGGCATTGGCGAGGATGCCTATACCTATTCAATGGCACCGATTGAGCTCATCAGCAAAGAAAGTGCAGAAGCCGGGTTTTGGTACTGGTCAAGATACGGTGATACTGTTTTAATGATTGCAGAGCTTGAGCTTTCCGCATGGACCTTGGATGGCAAAAGAAAATGGACTCGCTTCGTAGAGCCACCCTGGCACTACAGCAAAGAGAACGACGTCATCTCACTGGATGTCATGGGACATATCTCTCTTTTGTCATTGGAAACAGGCCAAGACATCAGGGTTGAAGAGTAAAAAATAGCCAGCCAGTAGGGTGCGTCTTGACGCACCACATGCCCAGCACCATATCCCATAGCGCAAGAGATCGAAGAAATGGCAATAAGAGCGGTGCGTTACAACGCACCCTACTGATTGAAATTTTGGTGAATACTACAATCAAAAATCTCACCCAAATTAATCCACCAGTCCCCACTGCCCCAGCATCCATGCCTGTTGAAATGCGTGTTCGCGCAGGCTGTCGTAGCGGCCTGATGCACCTGAGTGGCCTGCGTGCATATTGGTTTTGAATAACAGCTGGCGTTGGTCGGTTTTGAGGGTGCGCAGTCTGGCGACGTATTTGGCGGGTTCCCAATAATGTACCGGGCTGTCGTTGAGGCCCGCCAGTACCAGCATGGCGGGATAGGCTTGTTGCCGTAGATTGTCATACGGCGCGTAGCTGCGCAGGTAGTCATACACGGTCTTGTTGTTGGGGTTGCCCCATTCCAGGTATTCGCCCGTAGTCAGTGGCAGTTTGGGGTTCATCATGGTGTTGAGGCTATCGACGAAAGGTACCTCAAGCACGGCGGCGTGAAATAAGTGCGGGCGCTCGTTGAGAACTGCACCGATCAGCAAACCACCGGCGCTGGCACCATGGATGATGAGTTTGCCAGAGCTGGTCCAGCCTTGTGCAATCAGATATTCAGAGGCTGCGATAAAGTCGCTGAAGCTGTTTTTCTTTTTCATGAGCATGCCATCAACACGCCATTGCTCACCGAGATCATTACCACCACGGATGCCAGCTTCTACATAGATGACGCCACGATCCAGCAGATTGATGCGGCCTACATCAAACTGGGCGTCTGAAGCTTCACCATAGGCACCATAGCCATACAGCAGCAATGGCGCACTGCCATCAAAGGCTATCCCTTTTTTATACACGGCCCACAAAGGGATTTGTGCACCGTCCTGGGCAGTGGCCCACAGGCGCTTGCTTTCATAGTGTTGTGGATCATAGTTGCCAAGTATTTCATAGCGCTTTAATACCTTGCGCTGGCCGCTGGCAACATCAACTCCATAGATCACGGGTGGTGTCAGTGGTGATTGATATGAAATGCGATAAGAAGACGACTCGTAGCCATCGCCATCCATGCCAGCGACAAAATAGACTGCCTCATCAAAGTCCAGCGTTTGCCAGCGCTGTTGGGCAAAGTGATAAATCCGCATGCGCGTGGCCGCCTGTTTTTTTTCGGTAACGACCATAAAATCACGATAGACATCCAGTTTCTCGGTCAGGACATCAGGGTCATAGTCAGTAAAATTTTTCCAGTACCGTGCCGATGGCTGGGTCACGCTGGCGGTGACGATGCGAAAATTGATGGCGTCCAGATTGGTGGTGATATACAGCCTGCCTTCACGATGGGCAACGCTGTAGCGCAAGCCTTTTTTCCTGGTCTGTATCATCTGCCAGGGTACTTGCGGCGTGGCAGCGGGCAGCATCCGGGTTTCATTGCTGTCATAGGATGAAGCGTCGAGGAAAATCAGCTTTTCATCACTGGCGGGATAAACGGCAAGATTGAATTCCTGCGCAGCTTCATGGTATTGCAGCACAGGTTTGCCACCGAGTCGCTGGCGGTAAAGGCGGTCCGGGCGCAGGGTCACCGCATCGCCACTGACATAGAACAGGGTTTGATTATCTGCCGCCCAGGCGAGTGAAGACACCCGTTTCGCCCTGTCAGGCAAGAGCTGGCCGCTGCCAAGGTCTTTGACAAACAGCTCAAATCTGAGGTCACCAGAAAAATCCAGTGTATAGGCCAGTTTGCTGCCGTCAGGGCTGACCTGGAATTCACCAAGGGCCACATAGCGATGCTGACGTGCTAGTTGGTTAAGATCAAGCAAGATTTCTTCTGCGGCCGCTTCATCCCATTTCATGACACCATCCACCACTTGTGCAGCGCGGCGGCACAGCAAGGGATGCTGCTGTCCGGCCTCGATACGTTTGTAGTAATAAAACTGTCCATGGCGCTGTGGCAGATTCATATCGACTTCTTTGACCCTGGCCTTGCTGGCTTCAAACAGGCGCGTTGCCAGAGGCTGCAAGGGCTGCATCTGTTTTTCTGCATAGGCATTTTCTTGCTGCAGGTAAGCCACGACCCGGGGGTCTTGTTTATTGCTGAGCCAGTGATAGTGATCGATGTAGGCCTGGCCGTGGTGGTTTTTTTGCTGGCCTGTCTTTTGGCGATGGGCGCACTATCAATATCTTGCGCTGCCAATGGCAACGGATGAATAAGGAAAATCGCCAACAATAACAACAGACGCAGCATGTCAAAACCTGTTCAAATCAGTTTGTGTGGAGAGCAGAAAAATACGCATTGGTTCAGCGGGAACGCAATGGAAGTATTTTCATTATGACATGATTTTAAGTGAGAATCAGCAGTATCAACTGCGGACAGTGACGCAAGGCGCATTGTCGTACGCCGTCTGTATGAGATGATCCCTGAAAACTTCATGACCTCTCAACACAGAGGCACTGGGACACAGAGTGGGCACAGAGGGGTGTACCTCAAAGATATTTGCATGAGTGCGTAGAGCAAGACGCCCATGCATTAAAGTCTCAGTGCAATTTTTTTGCAACATGAGTTGTGAACGGTTCGCCTTTTGCCTGCGGATAAAAACCCGTAGGGTGCGCCACGCGCACCGCATTTATGTCTATGCGGATTGCAAAGATGGTGCGCACGGCGCACCCTACAGAACGAGCTTCAGCCTATAGCAGCCTACAAAGATCAAGCGTACTGATAACTCATCGCCGCCCGCACCATGAGGCTAATGATGTCTCTGGCAGGAAAATCCATGAGCACGGTGCCGAAGTAGGCGCCCCAGGGGTCATGGGGCTGGGTGATGAAATTGGTATAGATATCGTCCCGCACCTTGGGTAACAGGTAGGCGGCATAGTCGCCAGGAAAATAGCCCAGATCAGGCACGCGACTGGCCGAGGTATAAGTGACGAACCAGATCACAGACGCGGTGCCGCTACTTAGCGCTTTGCCCAGGTGTTTTTCTATTTTGTCCCACTTGGTGTCCTTCATATCTTTCCAGTGGTTTTCTACATCCAGGCCGGGTTGCTGACCTGACTGTACGTGCCGCCAGTCAACCTGGTAATCGATATTGCCCCAGTACAGGCCGCGGTCTGGTGCTGATAGTTGGTAGTTGGCACCATCATCGCCATCGACAAAGGCAAAGATGATCTTGCCCCTGGCATCTTTCAATGTGGGAACGGTGTGGTCCTTGTAGAATAATTGGTCGAGTGTCTTGCCGTTGTAGCCACTGCGCTTGTTGATGATTTTCCAGAAGGCGTCGTAGAAGACTGAACGTACCTGTGCATCTTTTTCCTGCTTGATCAATAACACCACGCATTCTGTAGGGTTGTCTTTTAAAAATTGCAGACAATCGTCGAGCACAAAATACTTGGTTCCCTGGTCGTGGGGAGTATTGGCATCAAAAAAGGCTTCCTGGTAATAGCTGGCATGATGGATAGAGAAATTGACTTCGTTATTGGCAACTGGCAAATAGCGCAGGCGTATGTCAAACACGCGCAGGCCTTGCCGCAATTGTTCTGCCAGTGTCCATTGCTGGCATTCGCAGCCATAACCAAAGCGTGACATCGATTCATGCGTGCCTGGCAGGCTGACCATGGATAGCAGGGCTTCGTCGTCGATGACAGACATCCAGCCTTGCGGGTAGGCATAAAAGGCAATGGCACCTTCGCTCCAGCCTGAGTGGTTTTCCTTGCTGGTGTCGTAATAATAGCGGTCGGGGTCGGGGGCGTTGTGGCGATAAATGGCGACCGTGCCTTTCTGCTCGCTGGTATAGGCGTAAAACGCGACCGTGCCTTCACTCCAGCCTGCATTGTTTTCTTTATGGGTATCGTAATAAAACCGGTCGGGGTCTTTGGCAAAATGGCTGTAGATCGGGACGGTGCCCGGTGCCTGGTCTTTATATGCTTGGAAGAAAATCTCGCCTTCAGACCAGCCAGGGTAACTGGCTACATTGGTATCGTAATAATAGCGTACCGGCTTGTCTATACTGTGCAAAAAAACTGGCGTGAGTTCTGCCATGCTGCTCTCCTGAATGTAGCGCTATATGGGAAAAACGGGAATGCGTATTTTGTAGCGACAACAGGCGAGTATGTCCATCTGCCATAATCAAGCCAATTCAAGTGCAGATTAAAGTGCAGATTAATAAGGTGGTTTATTTATTATCAATAATAACAATTTTATCAACATCAAGAAATGTTTTTTGTGTTGTTTTGCCATGAAAAACGCATAAAATATTTGGTGTCGTATAATTTTGTCACCCCTATTCTTTTTTACCCTCTATTCCTTTTTAACACTATGCTTTTTTACCTCCATGCTCAGTAAACACCCAGGCGTCTTTTTAGCTGCTGCCGGTTTCTTGCTTGCTATGACTGGCAAGGCTGCTGACATGGCAGGCAATGCAGTTGCAACCCCGTTCGCACAAAGCCAGCAATTGCAGCACCTCGCCAGCAAACACCAGGTCTGCACGGCAGCGCTGGTGTATATCCACAATCAACAGATACAAGAGCCGCTGTTTGCCAAGGGCTGTGAAGATGCTGTGATGCCTGACGCCAGCAGCATTTTTCAGGCAGCATCCCTTTCCAAACCGCTGTTTGCCTATGCGGTGCTGAAGCTGGCTGCGCAGGGCAAGCTGGCGCTGGATGAGCCGCTGATGCAATACCTGCCGCAGGGTTACCAGCATCTGACAAAACCGGGAGAAGTGAACAGCCCGCGTGAGCCATTCACTGACCCTCGCCTGCAAAAAGTCACGGCGCGCATGGTCTTGCAGCACACGGCAGGCTTACCCAACTGGGCAAGCGGCAAGCTGGCATTTGAATCAGAACCGGGCACACGATGGCAATATTCTGGCGAAGGCTATCTGTTGTTGCAGGCGGCTATTGAATCCATCACCGGCATGGGATTGCAGGCCTGGATGCAACAAGCCGTATTTGCGCCACTGGGCATGCAGCACAGCAGTTATGAACCACCTAAAGAATGGCAGAACCAGCTCGTCGCTGGCAGCCTGCAAGGCAAACCACTGCCCTTGCGCCCGGCGCGCAAAGCGGTCGCTGCGGCCAGTCTGCACACCAGCATTGGCGACTATGCGCGTTTTGTGCAGGCGGTATTAAAAGATACTGATCTGCAAAAGCAAATATTCGACCACCCCGTCATGGCAGACCAGCGCAGCAACACGGAATGGGGTCTGGGCTGGGGTGTGGGGCATACCAGCACAGCAGACCGCGCGCGCCTGCTCTGGCACTGGGGTAACAACTATGGCTACCGCGCCTTTGTGATTGTCGCCCCGGCAACGGGCGACGCCATGATATTGTTAACCGGCAGCGACCAAGGCCTGAAGCTGGCGCAGGCATTGACGGCAAATGTCATCCCCGGCCAGCTTGAGCTTTTCCAGTTCCCCATGCTGGGGCTGAAGCCTGGTTTTTTATGTCAGGCCCTTAGCATCTGCTGACCATGCACTGATGGAGCTTATGCATCGCCAGCCGCAATGAACTCATCAATGATGGCAAAAGTTTTTGCAGGCTGCTCCAGATGTGGCAAGTGGCCCGCCAACGGCACCGGGGCAAAGCGGCTGTAGGCAAAGGTAGCGGCAAACGCTTGTCCATAGGCAGTGGTGACTACCCTGTCGCTCTGACCCCACACCACCAGTGCCGGAATGTTGATTTGCTGCAGGCGGGCGCGCAAATGCGGGTCATGCATGAAGGGCGCACCGGCAATTACACGCATGGTCGCCATGTTGGCACGCTGCATGGCTTGTTGTTCCACAGGCAGGCTGGCAGGGTCAATAAAGAATTTGTCAGGATCATGAAAGGCATGCTCAGCCAGGCCGCGCGGGCCAAGCAAAAAGGGATCAGCAATAGGCTCGCCATCAACATGAATGCCGACGGCATTCAGCAGCACCAGACGATCAATGCGCTGCTTGCCGCCATCAGCCGCATCATGCAAAGCCATTTCTGACGCGATCCAGCCACCTATCGATGAACCGATGATGACGACGTTGCGCAGGTCCAGCTTATCCAGCAGGGCCAGATAGGCCTTGGCGACATCAGCGACAGTCTGTATATCGTCTGGGCGGGCAGTGCCATTCCAGCCCGGGTGGGTGGGCAGGATGCTCAGTGCACTTGCAGATACATGACGGGCTATGCCAGCCACCGTGACGGTGCCACCGCCGCCGTGCAAGATCAATACTGGCCGCCCCTGGCCTGCCTGTGCATAAGTAATCGAAAGGCCGGAGCTCAGCTCTGCAATATGGGTTTCTGGTGCGTATGACATGGTGAATACTCCGAAAGCAAAATGATGATCGTATGAAGCGACTTAATTATAAACACATTTATAAACATATTTATATAAACATGATTATATAAATTGATTTATATCAGTATATTTACATTTATGCTAGACTGGCCGCATGCTAAATCACCTCCAACACCTGGGCCGTGCCGTCAAGCAAGCCCAATACCGACAACACCGCGCACTCGAAACTGCCCTCGTTGCGGCAGGCAGCACACTGGCACAATGGGATGCCCTGCGCGCCATAGGCCGCATGCCAGGCGCATCATCGCATGACCTGGCCCTTGCCACCTTCCAGACTGACCAGGCCTTTGGCACCCTGGCCAACCGTCTCGTCGCCCAGAGTCTGATAGAGCGCCGGCCCGGCGAAGGACGACGGATAGAACACTACCTCAACGAACAAGGTGAACGCATGCTCGCCACCGCCAACAAGATCGCCATGCAGGTGCTGACGGACAAGTTTGCCGTACTCAGTGCGACAGAGCAAAAACAATTGCTAAAGCTGTTGAACAAGCTGGTTGAGGCGGAAGATACCGGTCTGGAGTAATTTGCAACGAGTTCATCGCAAAACGGCAGTGCGATACAGCAAGCCGCAAAACATCCACCAGCCTGTATCAGATCAGGCAAAAAGCGCATCAAAACCAGCAGATGGTTGATGATAATGATTGCATATTTGCAACACATCCGCTGCTACCATGCCCGCCCCCGCTATATGCCGCGAGAACATGCCCAGAACAGGAAAAAATCAGCTTTTCCCTATGACAAAGCACCCTGCCGCAGCCAGACAAGGTCATGCAAAGTGATAAAAGGGGCAAATAAAATAGCGTGCTCATCAGCAATTTCAATTAACTATTTGATAAATAGTTGATATATTTACTTAAAAGCAACATAATGCAGTAAAGTTGCTTTTTTGGATATATCATTATCTTGATACCAGCAGAGACTACTATGCAAAACCTTATCCCTACCGTTGGTGCAGCAAAAGACGTCTCCAATACAGACCAGTTGCTCGGTGCCTGGGCGCATGGCTGGACGATTTCGCGTGGCACTGATGCCCCCATCCCGCTGGCTGACTTTGGCTACCGCATACAGGTGGGTCTGCCCGGTCATCTGGAGCGCTATGTCTTGCAGGGGCATGTCCTGAGTGCCATACAAAAACTCGCGCAGGAGCTCGATACGCCAGACACCTGGCTCAAGGTGTGCGCACCGCACAGCAGCGTCGCTGGTATCCTGCCCCCGCGCTGGAAGGTCAAACCACTTGAATATTTGATGAGCAAGTCCATCGCCCCGACGGCGGTCACCATGCCTGCGGCTTATCACATCAGTCTCATTGAAGATGGCGATGCCGTCACCGCCCGCGCCTGCAGCAACGAAGGCCACCATGCCGCTACCGGCCGCATGGCCATCTACAAGCAATACGCCGTGTTTGACCAGATCGTCACCGAACCCGCGCACCGCCGCCGTGGCCTGGCCTTTGCCATCATGCAAAGCCTGGTCAACCATGCGTGCAGCAAAGCGGCATCAACCGGTATTCTGGTGGCGACCGATGAAGGCCGTGCGCTCTACACCGCCATGGGCTGGACGCTGGCTTCTGAAATGACGGCGGCTGTGCTGTTGGAATAAATTGGGCATAAGAATGGACTTAAGGCTTTGCCTGCACATGACATGCAGGCGCGCAATGCAAAGCCTTAAAGATAACTGACCACTACTGGCGGCGTATCCCAGTTATCGTTGATGCCATCGACATAGCTTATCGGTGCCGCCGCCAGTTCTGCAATGCTGGCATCATCAAGACAGCTCACGCTGACGCCATAGAATTTGCCACGCCGGGGTGAATGGGCAATGCCAAACGGACGCACGCCGCACTGCTTGCAAAAAAAATGTTGCTCGTTCTTTGCGCCAAATTGATATTCACTGAGTTCAGATTCACCTGCCAGCAGCCGAAAAGATTCAGGTTTTACTACTGTTGCCCAGCAACGTATCTTCAGGCAAAAACTGCAATTACAACGCATGCTGCCATCGGCCAGATCGATGTCCGCTTCAAAACGTATGGCCTTGCAATGGCAACTGCCGTGATAGGTTTTCATGATGTTTTATTTGTGTAGGTGGCCTGTTATTGTACACAGACTTTATTGAAGTGCAGTTCATTAGTACACGGTTATAATCTGTCTGCTATCCACCATGGAGACTCTTATCATGCCAGCCTTTAACCAGGTCACTTTAGA
Organism: Undibacterium sp. Ji42W; assembly: GCF_049340405.1. NCBI lineage: Bacteria > Pseudomonadati > Pseudomonadota > Betaproteobacteria > Burkholderiales > Oxalobacteraceae > Undibacterium > Undibacterium sp. Ji42W. Next base: position 127,815 of record NZ_JBMPOV010000007.1, on the reverse strand, counting down.
CAGCCCCCGCCTGCAGCTGCGCGCCCTGTGCATAGACGATGCCGCCGCTATCCTGCGCATGCGCTCCAAAGCCAAGGTCATGCGCTACATGACCACCGCACCATGGACAGAACTTACCCAGGCCACTGGCATGGTAGAGCGCGATCAGGCCGCCATGATCAGGGGAGACCTGCTGCGCCTGGCCTTAATACGCAAGACAGACAAGGTCTTTCTGGGTAGTTGCATCCTGTTCCATTTTGATCAAGGCTGCCGCCGCGCCGAGATCGGCTACGACATGGACGAAACTTACTGGGGCCAGGGCTACATGAATGAAGCGCTGGTGACCCTGCTCAATTACGGCTTCAATGAATTACACCTCAACCGCATCGACGCCGACATCCACCCGGACAATATCAACTCTGCCCGTTCGCTCGAAAGACTGGGCTTCATCCGCGAAGGCTATCTGCGCGAACGCTGGATCATCGACGACGTGGTGTCGGATTCGGCGATTTATGGCTTGCTGCATAGTGATTGGGTAAAGCGGGGTGAGGCATCCTAGAATACCTGGTGCGTTTCAAATCTGCTCAACTGCTCCATACAAAATTACCGGGATGCTCAAATCATCGGCGTAAAGCACCGTATAAGATCACCACATGCCAGGAGAAATATCTGTGCCGTGCATCACGCAGACTCGGTGCGTTGCAACCCACCGCATGGATGGCCGATTGTCTGCGCATCTATTGATGCGATAAGAGACGATCACATCCCGCGGGAAATATCTGCGCCGTACACCACGCACACATGCGGCACATTGCAAAGCGCTCTACGCTTATCCTTTTACGAACATCACGGTGCAACTCACGGATGCTCACTCGCCGCCTTCAGGGCAATTAGCAAATAGTGATGCACATGTTTGTCGCTGATATCCAGTTCAGAAGTCAGTTTGATATGGCGACGATACTTGCCCTCTCCCTCGAATTTCTTGTATTTATCAGGCAGGGACGCACCCATGCCAAATTCCAGGGTCACATGGTGTTTATAAGAAAAAACACCGCAAAATGACCTCGCCGCAGAAAACAGCAAGCCGCCGTATTTGACGTCTTCACTCACGCCTTCATCGAGTTGCAAGATCATTTTCCGCAAGCTTTGCACCAGTGCATAATTTTCTTCATTAAGCATGCGTATGTCTTGCAGCAGTTTGTTGATTCTTTCTGTACTCATGGGGTCTGCTCCTTTTTTCATGCGCAGTGTCATGATTGCTGCAATTGGTGTACGTGGTGCAAACGGTGCGCACGGCGCACCCTACAAAAAATTGCAGCGTGCAGGACTGTCTTGACGACATCTTCCTTCATTTTTTAGTTTTTCCAGACTGGCCCCGCAGCAGCGTCATCAGCTTGTCAGAAATAAGCCTGGGTTTTTCATTACTATCATTGTAGCTTGCACAGCCCTCAGGCAATAGCTGCTCCCTGCTCTTGCCTGCAATTGAAAAATACAGTTGATCACCATCACACCGCAAACGCGCCCTGACCTGGCGGGTGGATTTTTTGCGCACCTCGGCGACCCAGCAGGCATCTGCGCAGCCGCTGGAATGATAGGCCAGCAATTCGCCGCTTACCGGCCAATCAAGGGCGTATTCCCCGGTGCCGCCAGATGCCCGGGCAATAGCGCTGCATATGAGCATTGCTATCAGGCCGGCATTTATAAGATGGCGTAAAGTGTTGGTCATCACGGAAAGTGAAAGCACATTAAAATCAAAATTCAGTTTTGTACCGCTGGTAGTTTGCCTATGTATCTCCATGGCGACAACACTTTACTTACCCCACATCTTCACGACCAGTGTAAGCAGCTTAAGTGTTATGTAATACTGATTGTTGCATGCTTGAATGTCAATCGCCATTGCCACCTTGAGGTATCGATCAAGCCTTTTGAATACGCAGAAATAAACCAGGCCAGGTCGGCAAGTGAGATAGCCCTGTACAGCAGTTAGCGCAAGGCAAACATGTGTTTGTATAATTTTTCACTGTCTGGTGTGTGCTTGCGCTTCAGTTTCGGTATATGCCAGCCTGCCCGTTACTTTGGGCATTTATTATATTTTGCAACAAAGTGCAAAGTGTATAGGGAAAGTAAAAGCTTTATTGCAGTATGGGCTGATGCAACACCGGATTTTACCAGCGAACGCAAACCCGGGTTTTTTGCATGGCATACCTTGCCCCGCTGCTTCACCGTCCTCAGGAGATTTGAATGAACAAAGACTTATCCCGCGCCCTGATCATACTCGGCGTCTTGCTGGCCTTGGGCATGTCGGCTGCGGCTTTTATTTTTGGCATGCAGACCAGGCACATAGGTGCGGGCAAGCAGAGTATCTCGGTCAAGGGTTTGGCAGAAAAACCCGTGCAAGCTGATTATGCCGAGTGGCGCATAGGGGTGACGGTAGTTGCGCCCAGCTTTGCGGAAGCATTGGCCAAGTTGCGCAAATCACGCCCTGTGCTTGATGAATTTCTGGGCAAGCAAGGCTTTGAAAAAACTGCACTGAAAGAATCAGAAGAAGCGGTGGAAGCCAACATGGTCGTTGAAGAATTGCCAGAAGGCCGCAGCCGCCAGGTACAGCGCGGCTACAAGGCCACGCAAAGCATACTGGTGACATCCAAGGACTTGACCAAGGTAACGAACGTCAGCCGCGCAGCCCTGCAACTTGAAGCTGACGGCCAGCCAGTATTCCACAGTGCGCCACAATACCTGGTGTCAAAGCTTGAAGACATCAAGATGTCACTGATAGGTGCGGCCACCGAAAACGCCAACAAGCGCGCCTCCGAATTTGCCAGATATGGCTCAGTCAAAGTAGGCAGTATGCGCTCTGCCTCGCAAGGGGCGTTTTATATCCTGCCAGTTGGCACGGAAACCAGCTCGGAAGAATACGGCGGTACCTATGACAAGACCACGATAGACAAGGTGGCGCGGGTGGTAGTGACGATAGAATATGGGATAGAGCGTTGATCAAAAATCATACCGGATATGATAATGTGCAGGGTGCGTTGTAAGGCATCGTCTTTCCTGATTAATTACTAGCATCTCGAATGTCGGGACATGGTGCGCCCGGCGCACCGTAAGGGTTACAGCAATCGGCAGGGTGCGCCGTGCGCACCGTCTTTGTTGTCAAATTCCGTGTATGCGACATAGTTGAAAAACCTGATTTGCGCAGACATCCGGTGATCTGACAAGACTGTTCAGCCCAACAATCAACATGCATAATGCCCTCTCACCAAGGACACCTATCATGAAGAACTGGCTATTCCTGGCTATCGCCATTGTTTCAGAAACCATCGCCACATCCGCCCTCAAGTCCAGCGAAGGTTTCTCGCGGCTTGCGCCTTCGGTACTTGTCGTAGCGGGATATGCGCTGGCATTCTACTTCTTGTCGCTGACGCTGAAAGTCATCCCGGTAGGCATTGCTTACGCTGTCTGGTCGGGCATAGGCATCGTGCTGATTACCGCTGCAGGTTGGTTCATGTTCGGGCAAAAGCTGGATATGCCAGCTTTCATAGGAATGGCACTGATCATTGCTGGCGTTATTGTGATGAATGTGTTTTCCAGTTCTGCCCAACATTAATATTGAAGCACGCAATCATGTCCAATACCCCCATCAATGCCCTCTTCGTCTGCAGCCGCAACCAGTGGCGCAGCCCAACTGCCGAACAGGTTTGGCGCAAACACCCCATGGTACGCGCCCGCTCTGGCGGCACCAGCCCTAACGCCCGCCACCCAGTCTCTGCCGCTGACATAGAGTGGGCGGAAGTCATCTTTGTCATGGAAGAAAAACACAAGTCACGCCTGATGGCCAGCTACCGCAACCTCATCGGTCACAAGCCTGTGCATGTGCTCGACATTCCGGATGAATACAAGTATATGGATGCAGAGCTGGTAGAACAATTACAACAAGCTATAGGCGATATTCTGGATTTGAACTGATTTTTTATAGGATTTACGCTCCCCGACCCAAAGCTTGCAGCTTACCGTACTTCCTGATTCGTCATACCCGCGCAGGCGGGTATCCATGTCTGATCGGCCCCATCTGTATTATTACGCAAGAGGTTGATCAACGATGGATTCCCGCTAAAAGCACGCGGGAATGACGGCTTGAGGTGCATTGTATGAATTGCGCTCATTATGCTCATTATGCTCATTATGCTCATTGCTATCCGATGCATGGCCGACGCAAAAACTGTCAAGACCAATTTTGCGTAAGCCCTATTTCAATTATTTTCAATTATTTTTGAATAGGCCGAATCCTTTTGCAGGAACGCATGCTCTTTGTCATTGTCAAGACCAACAAGGAGGACATCATGTTTCATTTCAACACAAACCTGCCAGTCTGGGAACGTGCCCTACGCATCATCGGCGGCCTTTTGCTGTTCTGGCTGGCATACAGTGGTCAAGTTGGCGGCATGCTGAACTGGGCAGTCATCGCCAGCGCTGTCACCATGCTCATGACCGCTTTTGTCGGCTTTTGTCCTGCCTGTGCCATACTGGCTAACTACAACAGTAGGAAATAGAGTGCCTTCCACTTGCGCGACGACCATGACTGTGTTGCAAATGCTCGTGATAGCTTGCTATCACTGTGCTTTGCGCCTTGTCCTGATCGCCGGGCAAGCGTCTTTCACTTCTATCTCCTACTGTTACAGTCCGCCAGGGCGCAAATACCTGGATAACTGAGATGAGCCTGTCCCGCCCTCAATTACTGGAAGCCGCCCGGCAAGGTGATGGCAAAGCCATTGCCGCATTGCTGGAAGTCTGCCAGCCCGACCTCAAGCGCTTTGCCCGCCGCACTTGCTCAAATGCCGAGGATGCTGAAGACGCGGTGCAAATGGCCTTGTGGTCGCTGTACCGCAAGGTAGGCGCGTTACGCTGTGCGGCGACCTTTGCCACCTGGATGTTCCGCATCGTTGAACGTGAGTGTTACCGCCTGTTCCGCATCAAGAAATACCACGAAGCCCTGGATGAGCTCAATGAACACGACATGCCCATGGCCAACATGGTGCCGACTGACTTGCGCATGGACCTGGTACGCGCGATGGAAAGGCTGTCACCTCCTTACCGCGAAGTGCTGATATTGCGTGACGTGCATGAACTGACCGCCCGCGAAGTCGCTGTCCAGTTAGGCCTGAGCCTTGAAGCTGTCAAAAGCCGCCTGCACCGCGCCCGTGCACAGGTGCGTGAGCAATTACTCAAAAGCGGTTACTGGCTCAAGGATGGTGCACCCGAGGTTGCCGAAGCCGCCGGGGTTACCGGAGTGGCTGAACGCGATGGAGGCGATCATGTTTTGTAGCTCGTCTGTGACAGTGCATTTGCTGCGCGGTCTTGGTGCGCTGGCCCTGGTGATCGCCGCTTTCTTGCTTGAACCTCTGGGCATGATCTGGTCAGGCCTGGCACTCATAGCTGCATTTTTGCTGATGCGCGGCTGCCCCATGTGCTGGATGATGGGTTTGATTGAGACTTTGTATGAGAGGCGGAAGAAAAAATTATCGTAGGTTGGGCCGCCCCTCGTAGGTTGGGCTACGCTTTACCAGCCCAACACTCGGCGCGTAAATAACGTATACGTATATCAAAAGCCCAGTGTTGTGCTGGTGAAGCGTAGCGTAGCCTAGCGAGGCCCGGCCCAACCTACGCGTTTACGCCCGCCTCTAGAGCTTCCCCTCCAACCCAATTCTGGCACTTGTGATAACTCCCTGAATCATGGATACTTGACTCACTCCTACCCCACAGTGAGGCTATCCATGACATCCGATCAGGCAAGCTCAGGCACGACTGCGCAGTTGAAACCTACGCTGGGCAGCCTGCAATTGTGGGGTATTGCGGTGGGGCTGGTCATCTCGGGTGAATATTTTGGCTGGAGTTATGGCTGGGCTTCTGCAGGCACTTTGGGTTTTACGGTCACGGCGCTGTTCATAGCGACGATGTACACCAGCTTTATCTTCAGTTTTACTGAACTGACCACGGCCATACCGCATGCGGGTGGGCCGTTTGCATATAGCAGGCGGGCGTTTGGGCCTCTCGGTGGTTTTTTTGCCGGTGCGGCTACCCTCATCGAATTTGTGTTTGCGCCGCCCGCCATTGCGTTGGCGATAGGTGCTTATCTGAATGTGCAATTTCCAGAAATCAATCCCAAGACGGCGGCGGTGGGGGCGTATATCGTCTTCATGGCGCTGAATATCATAGGCATACAAATCGCCGCCAATTTTGAGCTGGCTGTCACCTTGCTAGCGATCTTTGAATTGCTGGTGTTCATGGGTGTGGTATCGCCAGGGTTTAGCATGTCCAATTTCACCAAGGGTGGCTGGGCCGGGCAGGATCATTTCAGCACAGCCTCGTTGCCCGGCATGTTTGCGGCTATCCCATTTGCGATCTGGTTCTTTTTGGCGATAGAGGGCGTGGCGATGGCGGCAGAGGAATCGCGCAACCCGCAACGTTCGATACCCATCGCCTACATAGGCGGCATCATCACCCTGGTGGTGCTGGCGATAGGCGTCATGGTGTTTGCTGGCGGCGTGGGCGACTGGACCAAGCTGTCGAATATCAACGACCCGCTGCCGCAGGCGATGAAGCTGGTAGTCGGCAATAACAGCAACTGGCTGCACATGCTGGTGTGGCTGGGTCTGTTCGGTTTGATCGCTTCTTTTCACGGCATCATACTTGGTTATTCACGCCAGATATTTGCACTGGCGCGTGAGAATTACCTGCCGCATTTTTTTGCCAAAATCCACCCACGCTTCAAGACGCCGCATCGCGCCATTCTGGCAGGTGGTGCCATTGGAATCGCTGCAATTTATAGCGATGAACTGATCAAGATAGGTGGTCAAAGCCTGACGGCGAATATACTCACGATGAGCGTGTTTGGCGCGCTGTTGATGTATATCGTCAGCATGCTGGCCCTGTTCAAACTGCGCCGTAGCGAACCAGATACCGTGCGGCCATTCCGCGCACCGTTCTATCCTTATTCACCAGCGTTTGCGCTGATCAGCGCCTGCATCTGCATGGTCACCATGATTTATTATAATCTGTTGATCTTCGGGATTTTTTGTCTGTTCATGGCAGTGGCTTATGTCTATCATACAATGACGGCGAGCAAGCGTTCGCCCATGCAAAATGAAGAAGACAGCAATCCCTTGACGACGGAAACCGCAGCAAGATGATCATGAAGGCAGCACAATTTAGCCACATCGCCGGCACGCGCACTTACCAGTTCCGCGACCTTAAAGACTTGCTGGCCAAAGCCACGCCCTTGCGCTCTGGCGACTTGCTGGCGGGTGTAGCCGCAAGCACGGCAGAAGAGCGCGTGGTGGCGCAAATGTGCCTGGCAGACCTACCGTTAAAAACATTTCTCAATGATGTACTGGTGCCTTATGAAAGTGATGAAGTCACCCGGCTCATCATTGATGAACATGATGCGACTGCCTTTACCACGATCAGTCATTTAAGCGTGGGAGATTTTCGTAACTGGTTGTTGTCAGATGCGGCAGATACTGCAACGCTGACTGCACTGGCACCAGGCATCACGCCAGAAATGGCGGCCGCCGTTAGCAAGCTCATGCGCGTGCAGGATTTGATTTTAGTGGCAAAGAAGTGCCGCGTCGTCACGGCATTTCGCAATACCCTGGGGCTGGAAAACCGCATCGCAACACGCCTGCAACCTAACCACCCTACTGACGATACGACAGGCATCGCTGCCAGCATACTTGATGGTCTCTTGTACGGTAGTGGTGATGCCGTGATAGGCATCAATCCCGCCAGCGACAATGTGCCGCAAGTCATCAAGCTGCTGCATATGCTGGACGCCATCATAGAACAGTATGCGATACCGACCCAGTCTTGCGTGCTCACGCATGTGACCAATACCATGGCGGCGATAGAGCGAGGTGCACCGGTCGATCTGGTGTTCCAGTCGATAGCAGGCACCGAGGCGGCCAATAGCAGCTTTGGCATCAACCTGGCATTACTCGCAGAAGCACGCAGTGCCGCCCTGTCACTGGGGCGCGGCACGGTGGGCCAGAATGTCATGTACTTTGAAACAGGCCAGGGCAGTGCCTTGTCAGCGAACGCACATCATGGCATGGACCAGCAAACCTGTGAGGCGCGTGCCTATGCCGTGGCGCGCAAATTCCAGCCTTTGCTGGTGAATTCTGTGGTCGGTTTTATCGGCCCTGAATATCTTTACGATGGCAAGCAAATCATACGCGCTGGCCTCGAAGACCATTTCTGCGCCAAGCTGCTGGGCCTGCCCATGGGTTGCGATGTCTGCTACACCAACCATGCCGAGGCTGACCAGGATGACATGGACATCCTGCTGACTTCACTCGCCACCGCAGGCTGCAATTTCATCATGGGTGTGCCAGGTTCGGACGATATCATGCTCAATTACCAGAGCACGTCTTTTCATGATGCCCTGTATTTGCGGCGTGTGCTGGGCCTGCAGGCAGCACCTGAATTTGAAGCCTGGTTGAAGCAAATGGAGATATACAGACACGATGATCAGCACGATGAGCAATTGCAATTACATGATGCCTTGCCACAGGGTTTTGCACCTGCGCTGAGAAGACTGACATGAGCGCAGCCAAGCCCCCTGTCCATGCCAACCCATGGCAAGCCTTGCGCAAGTTCACCCAGGCCCGCATTGCCCTGGGCCGCGCCGGTGTCAGCGTACCCACGGGTGCGCAACTGGCTTTCCAGCTTGCCCATGCACAGGCTCGTGATGCCGTGCATCAGGCGCTGGATATCGAAGTACTAGCGCAGGCTTTGCAAGCTGCTGGATATGCGAGCCTGCATGTCAACAGCGCAGCGCATGACCGCAATACCTATTTGCAACGGCCAGACCTTGGCCGCAGACTGAATGAAGAGGCACGGCAGCATCTGGGGCAATTGTCCTCCCCAGCCAGCAATCTCGCCATCGTCATTGCTGATGGTTTATCTGCGCCTGCGGTTGCGCAAAATGCCCTACCCTTACTAGCAAGTTTGCAGGCCCGACTCACGCCGGACAACTGGAGCCTGACACCCATCGTCATCGCCACCCAGGCCAGAGTTGCGATAGGAGATGAAACAGGCGAGCTGCTGAATGCAAGCGCTGTACTGGTGCTCATCGGCGAGCGCCCCGGTTTAAGTTCACCCGACAGCATGGGAGCCTACCTGAGCTGGGCACCGCAACCAGGTTTGACTGACGCTGCACGCAATTGCATCTCCAACATACGGCCCGATGGCCTCAGTTACGATACCGCCGCTTACAAGCTGCATTATTTGCTGACAGAAGCACGTAAGAGAGGACTAACCGGAGTGGCACTGAAGGATGAAACAGACGCACCTGTTCAGGTTGGCAACCAGGCCGTGTCGAATTTCTTGCTGGAAAAGTAGGATGTACCATGCGCACCGCTTCGCGCATATATAATACTGACGTAACAATACAGCGGTGCGCACGGCGCACCCTACCCGTTGTTTAACATCCATTGCAATTGCCGCGACGTAGGGCGGATTGTAATACGCCGCATGTAATTTACGCACCCACGGATAATTGACACGGCCGTGGACCACGCATACATACGGTGCATTGCGATGCGCACCCTAGGGCACGGCCACGCTTGAGTGTAGCAGGGTGCGTTACAACGCACCCTGCTACACTCAAGCGACCGGATACGCTCATTGCTTTTGCACATGTGAAAGCAGGATTGCGCTATACCTCTCACAACACTAACAAACCCAGGCTTTGTTAAAACCTTGCTTTGACGTACAGCGACGGCCCATTCAGGCGCAGGTTCAATTGTGCACTGTCATCACGACCAATGTCACGCGTAAGGCTGATTCTGGATATGCCATAGTCTGCCACGATACCGATATTCTCGACCGGGAACCACTCTGCACCTATCGTCGCCGTATAGATATGGCCATTGATGCTGCCACCGTTTTTCTTCACACCAGAAGCCTCGACGAACATGCGCGTAGCTGGTGTGAACGCATGACGCCAGCCCAGCTCCAGCAAGGGTGCGAAGGTGCTGCGCTCAAAACTATCTGCGCCACTATTGCTTATACCACCTACCGCGCCAGTCACGGTGCCGCCCACAGTCGCCCGGTAATAGGCGGCCCCCAGCCCCAAGCCCACCACATCAGCTCCCTGCCCCATCCACCAACGGTAAGCCACCTGGCCTATCTCCAGCCGCGCATCCGCCGCTAATGCCGCAGTGCCACTCAGCGGCTGCCCATTCAGGGTCGTGCTGCCGTTGAGGCTGGAGGAATAAGATTTATCGTAGCGATAATAATCAAAAGAAATGCCCTGGCTGTGGCCCAGCAAAAAGTCTGCCTTGATCCTGGGTATGGTTACTCTTTCGCCATCATAAGATGGGGTTTCATACCGGCCAGAGGTGGTGTTGACGCCTAGTTGAAAGCTGGTATCGGCATTGATAGCGCCGAACGACACACTGGCACGGTCAAGTGCAGGCGATACCGTTGTCTCTGCCGCAGATGCCGTAGATACTGTTAATGCGGCTGCTGCCATGCAACTCATGAGTAGCATGGTGCTGGCAGGTCTTGCAAGCTGCCTGCTTAAGTTAAATTGTTTGAATTGTGGAATAAATTCTAGTGTAAATCCAGCCATGGAGTGCCCCTGATGATCAATTGTTTTTCAAAAATTGTGCGCGCACTTTTATTTTTTTTGCGCATCGCGAATAAGAGAAGGATAACAATCCCGCACAGCAAATTAAATGGCGGTTTTCTCAAAATCAGGTCGGCGTAGTCCTACATGAAGAGGAGCGATCAGATCATCAATTTCCTTGACACACCTATCGTCTTTTTAAAAATCCCTCGTCCGATTCTGGCGAGACGGTAATCGCCGCAACATCAATACTGCCGTCTCTTATTCAATACCCCAACACCACAACACCACAACACCATGAAGAGGAAAACATGAAAGCTCTCAGCAATAAAGTCGCCATCATCACCGGTGCCAGTTCTGGCATAGGCCGCGCAGCAGCGTTGCTGTTCGCAAGCGAAGGTGCAACAGTCATTGCCGGTGCGCGGCGGCAGACCGAGCTTGATAGCCTGGTGGCGCAAATACGGCAAGCAGGTGGCCGTGCGGCTGGCATCGCCGGTGATGTGAGGCAAGAAGCGTATGCACAAACCCTGGTTGATGTTGCCATCAGTGAATTTGGTGGCCTGGACATTGCTTTCAACAATGCGGGGACAATGGGTGAAATGGGGGCGACGCCACAAGTGTCTGCCGCAGGCTGGCAAGATACGCTGGACACCAATTTGAATAGCGCATTCTTTGGCGCGAAATATCAAATCCCTGCCATGCTCAAGCGTGGTGGTGGCAGCCTGATTTTTACATCCACCTTTGTCGGCCATACGGTTGGCTTTCCCGGTGTTGTCGCCTATGCCGCCAGCAAGGCGGGGTTGAATGGCTTGACGCAGGTACTGGCAACCGAATTTGGTGCGCAAGGCATACGCGTCAATGCGATTTTGCCAGGCGGTACAGAAACGCCGATGGCGCACCAGATGAACCACACTGCTGAGGCCATGGCCCAGGTCGCCAGCCTGCATGCGCTAAAGCGTCTGGCACAGCCGGAAGAAATTGCGCAGGCAGCACTTTTCCTGGCCTCAAATGCATCTTCATTCATGACGGGAACGGCGATGCTGGTGGATGGCGGGGTGTCGGTGAACAGAACTTGAGTCTGGAAGCTTAAACATTCTGAAATTCGTGTGCTAAAACTCATCTGCTAACATTCCACAGGTAGGGTGCACCGCGCACACCATTTTATCTTTGCTTACACCTGCAACGGTGCGCGCGGTGCCTCCTACTCATCCCACTTACCTTGCTTGCATTTGCATATATACAAGTTCCTGTTTTTTTGCGATGATGCTGACTCTTATGGCAAGGCATTGCCCCCACTCCCGCTTAGCAACAAGGTTTTTACATGGCTACCGAAGTCGAGATCCAGAATTTGTACATCGCTTATTTCAACCGTCCTGCCGACAAGGCGGGGCTGGCTTACTGGAAGGATGCGAACCTGAGTATCTTGCAAATTGCGCAAAGCTTTTCTGAACAAAAAGAATATGCCACTGCCTTTGCCGGGTTCACGGCAGAACAAACCATCAATGCCCTGTACAACAATCTGTTCAACCATAAGGCTGACGCTGATGGTCTGACTTACTGGAGTGGCCAGATCAAATCCGGCAAGATCAGCATCGGTGCGGCAGCGATTGCGATTTTGAATGGTGCCACAGGTGCAGACCAGATGGCGGTACAGTCCAAAAATGCGGCGGCAATTGCATTTACCAAAAAACTGGTCGCTGATCCCCTGGCAGATTACGCTTATAACCTGGGTGGCGCGGCATTCAACACGGCCAAGAGCTGGCTGGCCCCAGTGATAGATATTCCCAGCGGTATTGATGCCATCAACAACCTGGGCAGCATGACGGAAAAATTAACGGCCAGTGCCGCTTATGGCAATGACAAACTGACTGGCGCGGTGCTGGTACCTGTGCTGGCGGGTCAGAACAATATTGGTAGCAAGTCTGGGGATTTTTATTTCACCGCAGACGATAGCCAGTTGCTGGCATCGAATACCAAACTGACAGGTAACGGCGCGGCAGTGGCGCTCAACGTCAACAGCTTTTTTACGCCAGTCTCGCACAGCAGTGCGGTTGTAACAGGCGTGCAGACCTTGAACCTGCAAGCTGGTGCAGATACCAGCAATGCGGGCAACGCTTTCCTGAGCAGCTTCACGACGATCAATGCCAATCGCATCAGCGGCGGTGACAATATCGTGCTTGGCAACCTCTCAGGCCAGACTGTGAACCTGAACAATCAGAGTGGCACTTCCACGGTCACCCTGGGCGGCATCAACCAGATTGTGAAGCAGGCCAGTGCGCAGGCTAGCTCTGTCGTCAAAAGCAGCATTGCCAACCTCAAGGGCGCGAGCTTCAATTTCAGCAATACTGGCACAGGTGAGCATGTACTGGATCTTGCAGATGGCAATGGCTTCACACTGGATCGTGTCAATATGACAGGCCTCAACAAAATCATCCTGCGCGGAACCGATGACACTTACCTGGACATTACGCCTTCGCGCGATCTCTCCATCAGCCTGTCTAGCAGTAAAAATGTCACTATCGCTGCCAAGGGTGGGCAAAACGTGAGTATCAGTGGCGTCAAGGCATATGGGCTGACACTGTCAGGCAATAGTAAATTTACGGTCGAGAACAGCCAATTCTCCAGCATTGATCTGTATGATAAGGGCAGTACGCTGACGGTCAAGGATACCAATTCCGAGGATCACTCGATCTACAGCGCCGCTCCTACCAAACTTGACATGAGCAATGGTGCAGGTGGCACGATCAAATTCGCGGGTGCCGGTAGTTTTGATATCACGGGTGCGGGCAACAAGGCCAACGCCTTTTTCTATGAAATGGGTACATCCGGCGACATCAGCCTGACTACGGCTGGCAGCAATCTTGTCGGCTTTTACGAAGTCATGGGAACAGGTGCAGTCACCATCAATCATGCCAGTACTGGTACCTTGAGTTTCAGCGCCAACTCATCGCATAGTTCAAACACAGTCAATATGATTCAGCCGGGCTCTAGCATATGGATATTTGGTAACGGTGGATTGGTAAATGTGATAGAAGCCGAAGGCAAGACTGGGAAATTCAACTACATGACCGGCAGTAACACCCCCAGTAACATCAAACTTGCACAAACCGGTGGCGGGAACGACATTCTGGAAATCAAGTTCTCTACGATGGAAACCATCAAGACTGCACTGTGCACTATCAGCAATTTCAATGTAGCTGGCAGCGACCGGTTTTCAACAGGCACGAAAGCGACATCGCTAAGTAAAATCAGTATAGGCAATTCTGACTTTTCCAGCCTTGCCAGCAATATTGCCAGCAGTGCAGCGGGAGCGGGACAGTCGCTGTCGGCAACTGCAGGACAGGCATATCTGATTACCGTTGGTAATGGAGAGGCTGCTGGTACCTACCTGTACCAACACACGTCAGCAACGGCCAACACAGTCGATCGCACAGATATCATCGTCAAGCTGGTTGGTGCGAGCCAATTTACTGCCGCGGATATTCTCGACTATGCGTTGTAAAGTATGACTGAAGTAAGTTTGGAGTGTGATTATGATGTGATTAAGGTGTGATTTTCTATGCAGGTACATGACTCTCCCTGCCTTCTGTTTCCAGAATCCTGTCCAATCACTTCCCCTTGACGCCCCGGCCCACTACTGGCACACTACAGCTTCCATCAACCACCACAGGAGACAACATCATGAGAACCACGGATATTGCCCTCTTGTCGGCTGCCTGATCTGTCCACATCGCTGCCTACATCGTCTTCTGGCGTCTCAAAAATTCATCGCTAGTGTGCTGATGCGCGTCTGATCGCGCGCCGACTTCCATTTTCTTTTTTCGTTCCTGCACGTCCCGGCCATTTGTCGCATTTGCCTTGCCTGCAGGATGGTTTAGTGTATCCAAAACGATGCACGCCCATGAATATGGACAGACACACTTATCATGATCAATGTTGATTTCGCATCCCTGCGCCTGATCGGCCTGACACCGGCTATCGCCAACCAACTGCACGCACTCGCAGCAGAAAATGACGACGATGCCAGTTTGCAAATGGCACGTATTACCGAAGTACACCGCGACAGCCTGGTCGTCCACAATGGCAGCCAGAGCATGCAGGTGCGCGCCTTGCCACGTCTCTTGCATGAGCTGGCGGCAGATGACAGCAACCTGGCCGTTGGCGACTGGGGCCTGCTGAGCAATAGTGGCGATATCGGCGCTGGCTACAGGTTCATCGCCAGCATGCCGCCATTCACGCATCTGGCGCGCCGTAATAATGAAGGCCGCCTGCAAGCCCTGGCCAGCAACGTCGATACCGCCCTGCTCGTCATGGGCCTGGACAGCGATTTCAAGCTGCGCAGGCTGGAACGTTACCTGGCACTGGTGCAGGGCTGCCGGGGTGGCTCCCGTCATTGTGCTGACCAAGGCTGATGTGCACGAAGATGCGCAGGCACGCCTGGCCGAGGTGGAACAACGCCTGTCTGCCAGTGTGCCTGTGCTTGCCGTCAACGGCCAGAGCAGCACGACAGCAGACTTGCTGGCACCATGGATGGCGGCAGGCCAGACTCTGATCTTGCTCGGTTCATCCGGCGCGGGCAAATCGACGCTGACCAATACCCTGGCAAGCAGCGCGCAAGATACCGGTGCGGTGCGCACCAGCGATGGCCGCGGCCAGCACACCACCACCGCGCGCTCGCTGCACCTGTGCCCCGGCGGTGCCTGCATCATCGACACCCCCGGCCTACGCACCCTGCAACTCAATCTCGACGAGCAGGAACTCAGTGCCAGCTTTGCCGACATTGATGCACTCGCCGCAGCATGCCAGTTCCGTGACTGCAGCCACCAGAGCGAACCCGGCTGCGCCGTGCGCGATAGCGTCGATGCAGACAGGCTCAGTAACTTCCAGAAACTGCAACGCGAAACCCGCCGCCACCAGCAAACCCCGCTGGAACGGATAGCAGCAAGATCAAGATGGAAGGTCTTGATGCGCTCAGTGAAGGAGAAGAACAGGATGAAGCGGGGCTAATTTTGGGATAGGCCTGAGATGTGTTTGGAATGCGGTGTGGATGCGTTTTGGATACGTTCTGTCCATCATACAAGAGTGATGAACATGTTATGACGCAAGATGGGGGCCACTGGAATGGCACTCCAGCGGCGTACCGCAGCCCGCACATCCGGTAAATTGTGGAATGCGGTCTGCAACGCTTGAATGGCTTTGCCATCCCGGGATCGCATCTTAAATAAAATCCACAACCAAGTTAGTTGCAATTTAAATATAAGTAATTTATAGTATGGACCTTACAACCCAAATCGAGCGCATCATGTCCACACACAACATCACCACCGTCACACTCTACCGCCCTACCGGCCCTGAAGAGCTGGCACTGGTGCGCGACAGCGGTAACAAGAAATGGCCGCCCCGTCTGCCTGAGCAACCTATCTTTTACCCGGTGACAAATGCAGAGTATGCGATACAGATTGCCAAAGAATGGAATGTGCCGGCAAGCGGTGCTGGCTATGTCACACGCTTTGAAGTCAGCAAGAGTTTCATGGACAATTACCCTGTCCAGACCGTGGGTGGTGCCATACATACCGAGTGGTGGATACCGGCAGAAGATGTCGATCTCATGAATGCCAATATTGTTGGCGAGATTGAGCTTATCCATAGCTTTACTGCCTGACGGGAGCGATACGGCTTTTTTAAGGTGCAGCCTGCATCGTGCTATAGTCACTATAGCCATCAACAATCCGCCTGGGTTGTTGATGGCATCAGTTGTTGACATTAGTTCAGAAAAAAAGCAGACATTACCTTGACCAGTAAAAAAGATCACGTCCCCTCTCACTTGCATCCTGTACATGGCATGCCTGGCATTGTAAAACTGACCCGCCTGTTTTTCGCACTATTCTGTTTCTGGTTTACCAGCCCGGCCTTTGCTTTTTCACCCACATCCAATCTCGAGGAGCTGATCTATGCCGCCATTGGCAGTGCGGTGGTCAGCCTGATTGCCATGGTCGTGGTGCTGGTCAAATTAAAGATCAGTTTATTGCCGCGTTTGCTCGCCATGCTGGTGACGCCTGTGCTGGTTTTCCCGCTGTGCATGGCGGGCAGCATGGGCATGGGTTATGTTGCGCATGAAATCAAGCATTACCAGCAAGAGCAGGATGCGGCACACATCGCCAGTGTAGAAGAAGACGCCTGGCAGCATAATTTTTTGCGCATCAATGCTTGTGAGGGTAATCATGCCTTGCTGCAATCAGAACTGGCCTCAGGCCGCCATCAAATAGAAAACAAGTTACGCGCCTTGACTGAATGTGTGCTGCCGCAAGCCGATGCACAGGCATTGCGCATCCTGTTGCAGGATGCAGTGAGCAATGACAAGGATGGGCGCACCTACTGCACTTACCTGCCCCTGGTCTTGCAGAGCATGAATACCATTTTGCTGGATGTATTTGTCGAGCAAAAGCTGTCACTCGCCTGCACTTCACCTAAATATGCTTATGTCCCTGATGCAGCTAAAGTTGCGCCAGCGTGGTGGGATATTCTGAACGACGGGCAAGTCACAGACACGACAGGCAACATAGACACCAAAGACACAGATCGCCTGTTGACTGTTTTGCGCTATTTGCAGGCGCATGGTGTCGATATGAAAGTCGTCGCGAATGACCGCTCGCTGTTGACTATCGCCATGGAAAGCGGCAAGGTCGATGTCATCCTGTTTGCTTTGGATGCCGGTGTTGACCCCTACGCCATCCCTGAGAATGATAGCATGCTGTCGCCGCAGCAAATCTGGACCCTGCAAAGATTTGGCTATGCCGATGCGGGGCCAATAGCGTACAACGAAGCAGTCCAGAAACGCATACAGCCACACCTGCGTGAAATGAATAGCAAGGAAGCAGCATCACTGGCAGAGAGGCTGCCGCTTAAAGGCGGCCTGTCAGCAGCCAGGGATGGCGGTGCTGGATTGCTGGCCTACCTGATCAAGAGCAGCAGCAATATACGCGAGCTTAACCGCGGCGGCCAGGGCCTCATCGACGTATATGCCCAAACATCACCTGCAGTATTGGGCGTGCTTGACCGCCTTGACGATCAGCAGTTGCGCGATTTTATCTGCCCAGAGGCCAGTAACAAGGGCGACGACAGTGACGACAACAATGGCGATCAACTGTATGTACGTGCCATCCGCGCCGAGAATCAGGCGCTCGTCACATTTTTTAAAAGGCGCAAGGTGCCTGAGACTTGCCCTGGCATGCCAAGGTAAGAGCAGTAACAAAGGCCCATCAGTTGCCTGCTGCCCGCCAGCGCTGACCTGCTGTCAAGTCAATGCAGGTGCAGGTTTAATGTTTGGCAGCGGCACGTTCTTTCCATCGACAGTCAGGCTGAATGTCGCATCCTTATGCACCAGCCGCACTTTCAACACGCCCTTCTTTTTATAGACAACGGTACCATTGAGGCTGAGTTCACCATTCTTGAGTTCAAGGATATTGCCGCTTTCATTGGCAATGCCTGCCACGCCATCGATGGTCGAGACTTTGGTATCACCGTCTACCTTGACGCTACTGCTATTAGTATCGGGTGCTGCAACGGCGGGAATATTTGCCGACAAGGCTGCCAGCATACTGAGCAAGACAAATGTGGATTTCATTTTTTGATCACGTCATCACAAAGAAATAAAGAAGCACTACCCTAAGACATATCAATTGCTTTGTCAAACAGGCAATGCAAAGCCAGGTTCTTTGCATGTCTGCTGAACCGCCTGGAAGCCGTTACTTATCTGTCTTCATGTATACTGGCATCAATGCAGGCACGAATGTAGGCAAGAATGTAGGCAAGAATGCAGAACGAAAAAAAACCTGCCAGTGGCAGGTTCTTTTAAAGTCACCCTAGCCGGAATAAACGCCCTTACTATCTGTAAAGTGAATCTATATCCCAGGATGACATGTTATGTAAGCCGTGCTGATTACTGCTCCCTGGCTATCTGCCAGGTGATGCAGTTCTTTGCAACGTAAAGACATTCTAAATACCTCAGGCACGCAAGTCTGTACGCTGGCACACACACACTTTCATTTCCACCGGGTTTTACCAAATGTAATTAAAGCTGCATCCACACTGTAACTGCTTATACTCGCGGCTTATAGAATAATTAAGCTTATTTGACATGAAATTTTGCCGCGCTAATTTATCTTACTATTTACCCCAACTTCCGTTGCTGGCAAGCTTGCTCAGCACCGCCCTGGTGACGCCAGCATTGCAAGCCATGCCTGTCGAAGTGCATACCCGCATCGCTACGCCTGCCTTCACTGGCAAGAAAATAGCGCTGACACTAGACGCCTGTTCGGGCAAGTTTGATGCTGAGTTGCTCGATTTTCTGATACGCAAGCGCATCCCCGCCACCATTTTTGTAACCAAGAAATGGCTGGACAAGAACCCGCAAGGCGTTGCCATCATCAAGACCAATCTTGATTTGTTTGATGTTGAAGACCACGGCGAAAAACACATCCCCGCCATCATAGGCCCAGGCAAAAAAGTCTATGGGATGGCAGGTGAACCCGACATCGCCAGCCTGCAGCGTGAAGTCACCGAAGGTGCCAAAGCTATCACCAGCGCCATGGGCACCACCCCTCAATGGTACCGCGGTGCCAGCGCAAAATATGACCCGCAAGCCATGGATGAAATCAAACGTATGGGTTACAAGATCGCTGGTTTCTCCCTGAACGCCGACCAGGGCGCGACCCTGCGCAAGCACGCCATCATCAAACAATTCAAACGCCTGCAGGCTGGTGATGTCATCATCGCCCACATGAACAAGCCAGCCTCTGATTCTGCGGAAGGTTTGGCAGTAGCGCTGGAAGAGACATTGAAACAAGGCTTTGTGTTTGTGCGGCTGGATCAGGTGGAGTTGCAGAGAGTGGATTTGCAAAAACAGCAGAACACGAAGCGCAGTCTGGCTTTGGCGAATTGAGTTGGTTTCAGCCTTCGTCTTCTGAGGCAGAGAATCAGAGGTTTTTGTAGGGTGCGTTTCAACGCACCGATTTTACGCAAAGTAAAACGGACATCGCCCAACTTTTCCGCTTTAGAGATTGCTAAATAAATGGTGCGTTACAACGCACCCTACGACGCTGATCGTTTTTACGCAGGCTATTCAGGTGCAAGCTCAAACACGACTTTCGCCCCTGCTTTCGTCAAAGGCATTGATCGACGCATAAGCTCTCGCTTCGTGGCAACTTCCACTATTGGGCGTGGCTGTTTCAGCAGTTCCGCGACTTTCTTGAAACTTTTTCCAGTCATTTGCCGAATCTCAAAAAACACTCGCTCAAATGAAGGACCAATATCGAAGATGACCATACAATACCTGTCGCGATGAACTTCTTCTTTGATTTCCATCGCTATCGAACTCCCTAAAACCGATAGTGCGTAGGTGCGATTAGCTTGCGTGATCGCACGCATGCAGGGCGTCAAACTACCTGGACTGCACTAGATTTCGCACGACGCCTGTGCCCGTGTTTGCAATACACAATTGGTATACATACAGCACATACCAAAACCAAAGCAAATAAAGAAGATGTCAAACGCCTTCTCTTCAAGTCAATTAGAGGCCAAGGGCGTCAAAGAATTCCACGCCGCCTGCGTCAGGTGCTCACGGTATTTTTTGGGTGAAGTATTTACCCGGCCAGACAACCAGGCGCGGCAATAGTTTTCTGCCTGGCCTATCAATAGCGATGGCAGCAAATCATCTGGTATGTGCTTGATCAAATCACGCCTGCCGGGTGCGACCCACCAGACGTGCATGTTTTTATTGCGAGTGCGGTTACGACTTGCCAGTTCATCGGCCTGCGGCCCCTTGGCAACCGCTGCGCGTGCCTGGTACTGGAAGCGCGCCAACTCTGGCTGCTCAGTCACCCAATCGACGTAGGCGCACACGATGGCAGCCACGCCTTCTTGCGGGGTCTGGGCCTTGCCCAGATAGTCTGCCAGCAGACGCGCCTGGTCTTCAAGTGCGCTAAAGAACAGTGCGGCCACCAGGCCTTCTTTGCTGCCAAAGTGATGATAGATATTGCCGACACTGGTGTCGCAATGCTGCTTGATGATTTCTATCGTGGTCAGGTCCAGGCCGTGTTCATTAAAACAGGCGAGTGCACCCAGCAGGATATCGCGCTTTAACTGCGCGCGCCTGCCGGGGTAATTGCGTTCAAGTACGTCTGCAGTTGCCAAGTCTATGCTGCCTGAAAATGAGTATGAAGGCCAATCAACGTGACCATTTGATGCCGATGATACCGCAGCTCGCCCGCGAGTAAACCACTTGACACAGAAAAATGTTCTAGAATAGTATTCTTAAACAGAATTTAGTTCTATTTCAGAATATTATTCTATTTTTAGATTTTTCATATTCACGTCAGGGGACAAAAATGAGTCAGGCATTAGAGATATTCAAGTCAAGCGGCCCAGAGCAGTTCAGCAAAATGGTGTGCCAGATGGCCCCTTACTTCAGCACCATCCATCCCACGCTGACTGAGTTGTGCCCCGGCTATGCATCCGCCAGCGTTCCCTTCCGCCTTGAGATCACCAACCACTTGGGCACCATCCATGCCATCGCCTTGTGCAATGCTGCTGAGCTGGTGGCGGGCACGATGACGGATGTATCCATTCCCGCAGGCGCACGCTGGATACCAAAAGGCATGACAGTGGAATACCTGGCAAAGGCAAAGACAGATGTCACCGCCGTGGCAGATGGCAGCAACCTGGACTGGAGCACCGCAGGCGACAAGATCGTTGCCGTGGATGTGATCGATGTCGACGGCGTCAAGGTATTCACCGCGCGCATTACCATGAATGTGAAGCTGACGGCGTAAGCAGAGCGGGGGAAGTGAGCTTCCCCCGAACCGCCGTGCCTCACGCGTGACTCTCCTGTACAACGCCGGAGCCACACATCATTGCCATGATGTAGGGCCCGCATGGCTTGTCAATGTCGAAGGAAAATTGAGTGCCGCGGATGTTGCACACTATTAGCTGTACAGCTATGCTAATAACAGCATATGCACGCATCAGTATCCGGCATTCAGGCTTACTCTGTTAAACTGGCTTATGATACGTCATCTGCACAAGACGATCTCTTTGACCTGTGTTTGGCCATACTCCCTCTATTGGACATTCCTCATGGACTTCATACTGGGATTCTTTTTCGAAATCCTGTTTCAAGTGATCCTTTATGGCACAGGTCGCGTGCTGATTCCTGCCCTGACTTTGGGCATGATGCGCGGTGAAGGTTTCAAGGGCGAAACACCGGCTGGGAAATCCTATTACTGGCGCGACAGCAAAGGCCTGATCTTGAGCACCAATCTGACCATTTTTATTGGTCTTTTGTTCTGGATAGGTGTTGCTGTTGCATCTGTGGTCTATTTCAATCGCTGATCAAGACGGGACTACGCCCTGATCCATCCTTTGGCAATAGGCCGGGCGAGCAGATAGCGGTAAAGTTTTTCCGCCGCCTGCATGAACGGGCTCGCCCATCTTGTCCACACGGGCGACAGCAACAAATAGGCCAACAGCGATACCCCAAGTGCACCCAGCATATCCAGCGGAAAATGCACGCCCAGGAAGATTCTTGACCATGCCACAGCAATACCCATGATAGCAGTCAGTACACCCAGGGCCAGCTCACCCGTTAGCAACAGGCTGCAAGCCATGCTGGCAAAGACAATGCCATGCTCGCTGGGGAAAGAGGCATCGGCCGCGTGAGGTATCCAGGTGTGTCCCAGACCTATCATGAAGGGACGGGGATGCGGCCAGAACAAAGCCAGCAACTGGCCTATGCCAAGAGCAATACAACAGACCAGACAAGCCCTGAGTGCCAGTTGACGGCGCTCAGGCTGCCATAACCAGACAACTACAAGTGCCAGCGGAATCAGGTAAATCAACACATCGGCTATAAACGTTGCGGTGCTGATCACACCAGCGCCAGTCTGTACACCGGCATTCAATTGCAAAAACAGGCTACGGTTCAATACTTCCAGTGCGTTCATCAGTTGCCTCCAATACGGGTTTATGCATGAATTGTATATGACATTATTAAGCGGGGAGTACGTGGGGGAGTCTATGTGAATAATTAGGCAAGAAATAAAGTGCAGACTATGTTGCGGCTAAAACGAGATTTTTTCTTTGGATGAAAAACCACAATTCCTCGCTAATTTTGTCATCACTTATACAACGTGAAGTTGATCAGATTTTTAGGGACAAATCTCTTCACCCAGATTTTACAAAGGCATTTTTTCACTCTAGATCTTAGGGGGTCACTAAGCAGTTTTTACATTGCTTCACACTGATGAAAAATCCTGCATTGCACAAGAAAGCACGATGTGGTGCTGAAACGGCACAGAGGCGAATTTGGCGCAAAACTATACTCGGTCAAGCCCAGAGAAATTTGCTTGTTACGATGCAGGATGTATAAGCCAGCAAGTTTTTTTGACTTTATTAAATGTGTTTCGCGGTATCCCCCATACTGATGAAACCTGATAAAAATACTGGAGTCTGTCTATGTCAGCACAACTGCAATCCCTTGCTGTTGAACCCAACATCACCGCACCGCGCCAGCCGTGGAAAGAAATCTGCGCCGCCAGCATTGGCAATGCGCTGGAATTCTATGACCTGCTGATCTATGGCTATTTCGCCATCATCATCGGCAAACTGTTTTTTCCGGCAGACAGTGAAACCACATCTTTGTTGCTCAGCGTCGGTACCTTTGGTATTTCATTTGTCATGCGCCCGCTGGGTGCCATCATGTTGGGGTCGTATGCTGACCGTGCCGGCCGCAAGCCTTCGCTGACCCTGTCGATCACCATCATGATGATAGGCACAGGCATGATCGCCTTTGCACCAACCTATGCACAGATAGGCATCGCCTCGCCCATCATCATTATCGTGGCGCGCATGTTGCAGGGGTTTTCTACCGGCGGTGAATTTGGTGCTGCCACGGCCTATATGGTGGAACATGCGGATGGCAAACGCCGTGGCTTTTTCGCCAGCTGGCAGTTATCTACCCAAGGGCTGGCGACGGTGCTGGCTGCCGGCGTCAGTGCGCTGCTCAGTTACACGCTGACGGATGCGCAGTTGAGTGACTGGGGCTGGCGTCTGGCCTTTGCCTTTGGCTTATTGGTCGGGCCAGTGGGGCTGTATATACGCAACCAGATTGACGAAACGCCAGAGTTCAAAAAAGTAAAAGCTGTCAAGGTAGAACGCTCACCCCTGCGCACCGTGCTGCTGCATGAAACCACCAACCTGCTGCTGGGCATAGGCGTGGTGTCGGGTGCGACGGCATTCAACTATGTGCACAAGCTGTACATGCCCACTTACGCCTTGAAGCAATTGCACATACCCGCCACGTCTTCATTTTTAGGCGCGATGATCACTGGTGTGGTGCTGATGATTACTGCCCCTATCTTTGGTGCGATGTCTGACCGCTTTGGCCGCTTCCGGGTGTTGTCAATTGCCCTGATGCTGATCGGCCTGACGTCTTATCCGCTGTTTTTGATATTGAATACCTGGCCAACAGTCACGACGCTGATCGCCGCGCAGTTTCTGGTCGGCTTATTGATCGCTGCCTGTCTGGGCCCGATACCGGCAATGCTGTCGGACATCTTCCCGACCGCATCACGCGGTACTGGTCTGGCCTTGAGCTATAACTTCTCTGTCACCATCTTTGGCGGTTTTGCGCCACTGCTGGTGACCTGGATGATCTCTGCCACCGACAACAAGATGGCCCCCAGTTTTTATGTCATGGCGACATCGGCCATTAGCGTCATCGCCGTGCTGGCGCTTGGTCGTCGCATGAAGCGCAGGCCGCAAAGCTAACACTCCCTCTTACTAACTCCCCCAAATTTACCGCTCTCCTGCATGGCAGGCTGGGTCACTCTTTGTCTTTTTTTGGAATTATTTACATGAAAACCCTGGATCAGATTCGTGCCGGATTACCTGTTTATCCTATCGAGGTCGATTTCCCTGACATTTCCAGATGGCAGAAAAGCAATACCGGCGTTGATTACATCCACACTTTTGACAGCGGCATCGCTGGCCCGCATGTGATGGTGATGGCGCTCACACATGGCAATGAAGTCAGCGGCGCGATTGCTGTTGATGCCCTGTTGCAGATGCGACCCAAGCCTTTACAGGGTCGCATCACGCTGGGCTTTGCCAATGTCGATGCCTACCTGAAGTTTGACATCAACAAGCCCGATGCGACCCGCTACATTGATGAAGACATGAACCGTGTCTGGTCAGCAGCCAGGCTCGATGGCAAGGGCGGCAAGGATGACAGTGCAGAATTGCGCCGCGCCCGCGCGCTGCGCCCCTTCATCGACAGCGTCGACTACCTGCTCGACATCCATTCCATGCATGAAGAATCTCCACCGCTGATGATGAGCGGTCCGCTGGACAAAGGCTTGCGCTTTGCCGCGCAAATTGGCGTGCCGACCAATGTGATTGCGGATGCAGGTCACCCGAACGGCAAGCGCATGCGTGACTATGGCGGCTTTGGCGATGTCAACAGCCCCAAGAATGCCTTGCTGGTAGAAACAGGCCAGCATTTTTCTGCACGCAGCCGCGATGTGGCGCTGGACACGGCCAGCCGTTTTCTGGCAGCCACCGGTGTCACGGACATCATGAGTCTGTCGCATTTTTTGAAACTGGCTTACCCGGTTACACAGCGTTTTTTGCAAGTCACGCAACCGGTCGTCGCCAAGACCATGGACTTTGCATTCAGCCGCGATTTTCGTGGGCTGGAACTGATCAAAACCGCCGGCACCACGATAGCCACAGACAATGGCACCGACATCGTCACGCCATATGACGATTGCGTCATCATCCAGCCTTCATTGCGACATCTGGGGCCAAATGTCACCGTCATGCGGCTGGCAAAGCACATAGCGTATAGCCATGCAGACAGCGATGAACATGCCTGATTTTTTACCTGATTGATTTACCCGCTTCTTCCATTAAAACCTTGCAAGGACTTATCATGAAAACCCCACTCTTGAGCATCGCCACTTTACTGTCTGCCATGTCAGTCATGGCAACTACGGGCCTGGCGCAGGCACAATCGAATGTCACCGTGTATGGCGTCGTTGACGCTGGCATCGTCTATGAAAACAATGGCAGCACCACCGTTACCCGCATGGACAGCGGCATCCTCAACAGCAGCCGCCTTGGTTTTAAAGGGACAGAAGACCTGGGCAATGGCCTGAACGCCATCTTCCTGCTCGAAAGCGGCTTCAATGTCGATACCGGTGCGCAGTCAGACGCGGCCAGGCTGTTCAACCGCCAGGTCTTTGTTGGTCTCACCGGTGCGTTTGGTGCAGTGCGCATGGGCCGCCAGGTGAATCCTGTGTATGCCAACAATGCGACGTTTGATCCTTTTCGCATCGGCATGGCGGGTGATTCTTCGCGCCTGATCAGCTTTAACGGCAGCCGTACCGACAACCTGCTGACCTATAGTTACGCCGCCAATGGCCTGCGTGGTGAATTGCAATATGGCGCCGGTGAAGTGGCGGGCAACAACAGCG
The DNA here is from genome assembly GCF_049340405.1 of Undibacterium sp. Ji42W. Taxonomy (NCBI): domain Bacteria; kingdom Pseudomonadati; phylum Pseudomonadota; class Betaproteobacteria; order Burkholderiales; family Oxalobacteraceae; genus Undibacterium; species Undibacterium sp. Ji42W. Next base: position 101,679 of record NZ_JBMPOV010000007.1, on the reverse strand, counting down.
CCAACCGCACCCTTGCTGGCTTTGCCGGTTACCAGGCCGGGCCTGTAGATGTCGTCATCACGCACCAGAACATCAGGAACGCAACTGACACCAATGCCACCAAAATGACCCTGGTGGGCGGCAATGTGCAAATCGACTGGGCTACTCTGTATGCCGCCTATGGTTGGGAAAAAGGCGTGATACTGGGCACCGCGAGCCCGCTTGATCAACGCGACTTGCTGCTGGGCGTGCGTGCTAAGGCGGGCGAAGCGGGTACTGTGGTGTTTTCCTACATCCGCAAGACCGACAAGGCGGTGGCGAATGCGGACGCAACGCAAGTGGCGATAGGCTATATCCATGACTTGTCAAAACGCACGGCGCTGTACACCAGTTATGGGCAGATCCGCAATGACGGTGCGGCCAAATACAAGGTGCTGATCGGTGGCGCGACGGACAAGGTTTTGAATATGGGCATCCGTCACTACTTTTGAATATTCCTGCCGGGCAGAGTGATATGAGTCTGCCCTGGTGTTCCTGTTATCCCTGGCGTTCCAGCCCTCCCCCTGTCCGATAAAATTTCCAAGGAATATGATCATGAAAACGCTAAAATTACTCACCTTATCCTTGCTAATGGTTTGCTTCATCCCTGCTATTGCAGCAGATGCACCAGAAGATGCCATCGCCATTGTTAACAAAGGCCTGGCGTACATCGATGCGCACGGCAAAGATGCCCTGATTAAGGAAGTCAATAGCAAAAACCCGGCTTTCATCAAAGGCAATGTCTATCTTGCCCTGCGCGCCATGGATGGCACCACCATCGCGCATCCCATGAACCCGCGAGTCGTGGGCAAGAACATGGTGGTCTTTGCGGATGCAGACGGCAAATTCTATAGAAAAGAAATCATCGATATCGCCAAAAGCAAGGGCAAGGGCTGGGTGGATTATCGCTACAATAATCCTGAAACCAAGGAGTTGGAAAAGAAAGCAACCTATTTCGTACGCAGCGGCGATATGATATTGGAAGCGGGGATCTACAAAGGCAAGTAAGCTAAGTAAGCTAAATGGGTTCACCATCAACATGCCATAACGGATTGCTACCCAGGGGGCATCAACATGCAACTGACATGGCTGGAAGATTTTGTCGAGCTGGCGCGCACGCGCAGTTTTTCGCGGGCGGCTGAAAACCGTTTTGTGACCCACCCTGCATTTGGGCGGCGCATACGCGCGCTGGAAGAATGGGTCGGTGCCAGCCTGGTAGAACGCCAGCAACCGGTATCGCTGACGCCGGCAGGCCTGCTTTTTCTCGATGCCGCCATCCACACGCTGGATGTGCTGAACGCCACCAGGGCACAGGTGCAGGATACCGCTTACCGCCAGGACGACACCCTCAGAATAGCCACCGGCCGCACGCTGGCCAATACTTTTTTCCCTGACTGGTATGAATCGGTGAACCGGCGTTATGGGCCATTTTCTGCCTCTATCACCACCAGCGGCGCGCAAGAAGCCATCAAGCATTTATCTGCCGGCGATGTTGATCTGGTGGTCAGCTATTCCAGCCCGGCCACACGCCTGCTGCTGGACCCGCGACAATTTGAAACCATGGCGCTGGAACGCGAAGTGCTGGTACCTGTCTGCGCACCAGATGCACAGGGGCGACCCAAATTCCGCATCTCTGTTTCAGGAAATTCTCCAACTCCCTGGCTGGCATATTCAACCTCGCTCACTTTGCGCGGCGTGCTGGCCAGGCACCTGTCGGAATTGTCGCGCAAGCTTGCCCTGCAAACCGTGTTCCAGGCCGACTCTTATGAATCGATATTGGAAATGGCCAAGCGCGGTACCGGTCTTGCATGGTTGCCCCAGCGCCTGATACTGGATGACTGGAAGCAAGGCAATTTAATGATCGTTGGCGACGCCAGCATGCGTGTCAGCTTCGATATTTGCCTGTGCCGCTTGCGTAGCAGCACCAATCCCATCGTAGAAAAAATCTGGAAAGGCCTGTTGTCTGATTCTGGTTTGCTTGCATAAGCGCGGCTGTGAGCCTGCCTTGCGCTACATTGCTCCTCGCAGCACTTCATTCAATAAAATGTCCGCCCGCACCAATCACGGTGACAGTCACAAAACTGGAGCCATTGTGTTTGCCAGCAGAGAAATTGATGGGAAAATCACCGCCATTCCAGTCATGCATTGATTCCAGTGCCTTGAGCAGAGCAGGCCGCGTCAGCTTGTTGCTGGTCCGTTTCAGCGCTTCTGCCATGACCTTGGCCGCAATAAAACCCTCCAGCGCAATATGGCTGGGCGTGGTCTTCAATGCAGGCGTGGCCGTGGTGTTGAGCGTGGCCTGGTATTCGCGGGCAATCTGGGTCTTGCCATTGAAGGGCGACGGCACGACCTGCGACAAGACCAGGCCACGGCTTTCTTCACCCAGCTCGGCCACCAGCTGGTGCCCGGCGATGAGGCTGCGGGCAAAATACTGTATGGGTTTGACCAGCGCCGCCTTGTTGAATTGCTGGATGAACTGGACCGCATCTTTTCCCGACACGCCCAGCACGACCGCATCCGGGCGTGCCTTTGCCAGCACACCCAGGTTTTTGGAAAAATCGCCCGATTGCAAGCTGATGACCGTGCTGACCAACGGCGTCAGTTGCAGTGCCTGCACCTTGCCCGCCAGTTCCTTTTCCAACGCAGCACCAGACGAACTGTCATAACGTATCAAGGCCACCCGCTTCAAACCCATGACAGAAAACTGTCTTATCAGGGTATCGAGCTCGGCAGAAAAACTCGCACGCGTCATAAACAGATACGGGTTGGTCGTCGCATACAATTCATCATTGCCTGCATACGGTGCTATATACGGCACCTGCGCAGCTGTGGCGATGGGCAAAGACAGTTTGACTGTATTGGTAAACATGTGCCCAAACAGCGCCAGCACATGATATTGCGCGATCAGTTTGCGGGTATTGTCTTCTGCCTGTTTCGGCACATAGGCATCATCAAAGGTCAGCAGTTTGATCGCATGTCCGTTGATACCCCCCTGGCGGTTTATCTTGTCGAAATACAGCAGAGCACCGTCACGGTAAGCCTTGCCCAGTTCACTGAAACTGCCAGTTAAAGGAGCCGACTGACCAAGGACAATATCTGCTGCTGGCAGATTATCAGCCAGTGCTGCAATATTCGTGATGCATAGTAGAGAGCAAGCCAGCACGACTTTCGTGAGTATGAATCTTGATCGCACGGCAAACTCCGGCAATGTCATGGCATGGCAAGAACCAGCAATAAGCTTCTCTGATTTCTGCATGCCCCGTCTGGAAATAAAAACAGAATTCGCTGCACATCAGGCCAGAGCATTCTTTACCTGCCAGATCATTGCTGCTTCTGGCTACTGGAAAGTATATGGGGCAACTAGGGCATGCCCATGCTGATTCGGCACACACTTTTGCTGATTAGGAATGGACATGGATAACTGCAGTTACCCTGACTTTATGGCGCTAAAACGACTCAGATTCTCCAGACTCTTTCCAGCATCGCATAGCCAGGCGCATCATATTGTTTTAGGTCTGCGTTTTGGTAGGGGTAGAAATCATTCTCGCCAAAGTAAGCTTCACTGAGCTCCGCAAAGTATTCGCGGTGGTTGCTCATGGCATAAGCTTCTTGCAGCTCTGGCCCGTGGTCACGCGTGACCTGACGGTAAAGTCCGGCGGCTTTGGCCTTTTCATACGCGCCCAGGATAAACGCATCCAGTTCAGGATGCTGGAAGTGGTAGGCATGCGCCATTTCATGTAACAGTGCATAGGGCTGGCTGCGCACCATGGTCGTAAATTCTTTCCAGTGACAGATTTCTATATTGCCAGCAAATTCAACAGGATAAGCATGCTCACGCAGCCACTGTGCTGATGGATGATGTTGCGCACCAAAGGCGCGGTAAGTGCCGCTGGATACATAGATGCTGACGCTACGTAAACTGCTCTGCGCATGGGCAGGCAATTTCCTGAGTTTGTTCAATTGATCAGTCAAGACGCTGGCAAAGGCAGATCTGGATGCCGCATCTGCCGCCTGCCAACCTTGGTCGAACATCAGAGTCCAGCCATCGATTTGCCGCTTTTGGTAAGTGCTGGATGCAGTAGTTGGGGTCGTGACCAGCAAGAGCAGCGTAGAGCCAAGCAGCAGTGTGCGGCGGCGGCGATTGATATTGAAGGATGGCATGGAATCCAGGTGCAGTGAATGTGCTAAGTAATATGGTGACATGCATGCTGACATGCAGATTTTGTCAGCAGGATTAAAGCACAAGCACCAGCCATGGCGCAATAGTCGGCGCCATGGGTTTATTGGCTTTACACAATGACAGAGAGGCGTGGATCAGCGGCGGTGCGGTGCCCAGTAGCCTTCTCTGAAATGCCAGGAATTGCCTACCTGTTCCCAATGATGCCCGACCCAGTAATGACCAGAGCGCGGTGCCGACCAGTAACCACGATGCCAGACATGGCGGCCACCTTCCCAGAACCAGGCACCGCCTATCCACACATAGTCGGGATTAGGTGCGACACCAATTACTTCAGCATACGGCGCAGGCGGTGCAGTTTCCACCACGACAACCCCAGGCGCATAGGCGGGCTGCGTATATACAGGCTGGGGTTGCGCATGATAGTAAGGGCGTGGCGCAACCACGCAGCCAGTCATCGCGGCAGCGGCAGCAATGACCGTCAGGCCAAGTACAATTTTTTTCATTTTATTCTCCAGATCAATTCCGCACCATGTGGCGGACAAGCACAATGCATGCTTGTTATGTAGTGTCGATAACGGCCATCGTAAAGACCCTGTTGACCGGGTTTTGTAATGATTTGTAGCAGACCATTACAAGCAGGCTGCGCTGGTAAGCAAATGAAACCACAGACATTGCTCCAAACACGCGGCAATACCGTCATGACAACGAAAATTGCTTGCCCGGCAGAGCATTGTATTGCACACTTTACATTCTGAACTGCCCCTTATCGCCTGCTTATTGTCACGACATTAACAATCTGGAGACATCATGCGCATCAACAAAACGTCTGCCATTGCAATGGCTTTTTTCGCTGGCCTGGTTGCGTCACCCCTGTTGCAACATGCGGTCAGCGACGCCCACGCCGATGCGCCTGGCCTGTCTGCCAGCATCATAGATTTGCTGGCGATCAAACATGATGACTTGCCCAAGACCGGCAACCCAGAGTTGAATGCTCGCGCCCTGGTTGTCACGGACAATGCCACGGTCGGCATACAATCCGGCAATGTTGCCAAGCACATCCACCCTCAGACTGACGAAATCCAGTACATCATCGAAGGCAGCGGCAGCATGTGGCTCGGCAAAGAGCGCAGAGATTTCAAACCCGGCAGCCTGATCGTCATCCCCAAAGGCACAGCCCATGCTGGCAGCATCGTCAGCAACGGCCCGGTCAAAGCCATCGCCATCAAGATCCCGCCTCAGGGCAAGACGGATACGGTGTTTGTGGATTGATGGTTGCTGACAGTAGTTCGTTGATAGCAGCGTGTCAAAATTGGTAGGTTGCGCCATGCGCACCGTTTTTTTTGCCAAAATCGATTCCGTGATCAAGTTAAGTTGACACTTGAACGGTGCGCACGGCGCACCCTACTGCTGTATTTACCTATTTATATTGATACCTGCCGCCTCACTTTAAATGAAATCTACCATGCCTTCATGCGATGTTGAAACCAGAGTTACCCCACGCAAGTCAATGCCAGCAATCGTGTTATTTGGTCTGGCATGCTGCCTGCCCAGCCTTGCCATGGCGGACGACTGGAGCGGTTTTCTGGGATTGCTTATCGTGCTGTTTTCACTCCCGGTTGCGGCCATCAGCCTGGTGGCGAGCCTGGTGCTGGTCAGCAAAGGTAAATTCAGAAAACCTGGCTTTTTCGCAAAGTATGCCGCCGTCTTTAGTCTGATGGCAGTCGTACTCGTGATTGCCAGCTATACGTGGAATGATCGCAAATCACTGCACTATGCATCGGCAGGTGAATCCATACTGCTGCTCATCATTCTGCTACCGGGATTCATACAATATCTGCGACGTCATCGGTATGATGAAAAGAATTGATGTTCAGCCTTAGTGTCAGCCAGTTGCAGCCTATTTATCGGCAAGAGAAATAACATGAATTATGTAAAGGCAGCAATTACAGAACAGGATGCAGCCAGTATCAGGTCTGACATCAAGGCAAGCAACCATTTACATGAACTTGCCAGAACGTATGTGGAGACCATGACAAAACACGAGTGGGTGATAGACCACGTCACCAATTCTTATCTCTAAAGAGCATCCGTCCCACGACTTGACTCTGCAATGTCTGAAGTCTATACCTACTTTTACGATGGCAGACTCTATAAAATGCAGGTTACGGGGATGTTTGAGCATTGTTTGGTCGACGTTACCATGAACGACGCATCATTAAATTGGCAGGATGCGAACTTGCACAGTTCCTTTAGGTTGGCCCTTCTGGAACTGGCCTGCCTTTTCTGAGTGCTGCGGATGTATTTACCGAAAAATTAGGTACCACATTTGATCATGCTGCTGCCGTTTTTGAATTCTCGGCAAAAAAAAACGGTACCTGAACAATTACTTATTTGACTTAGCGTACTTCAATCATAATAAATAGCTAATTCTCCTACCAGAAGCTTGCCCTATCAACGTCGCAGGTACACTTGCTTCCCCTTAAAACCAAGACTGTTTGTGCTATCCTTGCAAATAGACAATATACAATACCCACCTTAAGCCATCACCTCTGATGATGCACCTGCCACTGCCAAGGCTTTATGGAAAATTCACCCGATAAAAAGCCCATTTACGTGACGCAACCTCATTTGCCGCCGCTTGAGGAATTTATTCCTTATCTGGAGCAAATTTGGGATAACAAGATACTGACCAATGGCGGGCCTTTCCATCAACAACTGGAGGCTGCGCTGTGCGAATACCTGGGTGTCGAGCATCTGGCCCTGTTCACCAATGGCACCCTGGCGCTGGTGACTTCCTTGCAGGCGCTGCGCATTACCGGCGAAGTGATCACTACCCCCTATTCATTTGTGGCAACCGCGCATTCGCTGCTATGGAATGGTATCAAGCCGGTGTTTGCAGATATAGACCCGCATACCCTCAATCTTGATCCATCGCGCATAGAAGCAGCTATCACACCGCAGACAACGGCCATCATGCCTGTGCATTGCTATGGGCACCCTTGTGATGTCGAGGCGATACAGTCGATTGCCGACCGTTACAATCTGAAGATCATCTACGATGCGGCCCATGCATTTGCGGTCAAGGACAGAGGCGCGAGCATCATGCGTCATGGTGATCTGTCAGTGCTGAGTTTTCATGCAACCAAGGTATTCAATACCTTTGAGGGTGGTGCGATTATCTGCCCTGACGCCAAGACCAAGAACCATATAGACCATTTGAAGAACTTTGGTTTTGTCGATGAAACCACGGTCACTGCACCGGGTATCAATGGCAAGATGAGCGAATTCAATGCTGCACTAGGCTTGCTGCAATTAAAGCACATAGACCAGGCGCTGGCGCGACGCCGTGAGATTGATGCGCTCTACCGTGAATTGCTCAAGGATGTGAAAGGTGTGAGTTGCGTGCAGGGTGGCGGCAATGCGGTGGCGAACTGTGCCTACTTCCCTATCCTCGTCAACGAGGCTTATCCCGTCAGCCGCGATGCACTGTATGAATCATTGCGGGCGCAAAAGATCATGGTGCGACGCTATTTTTACCCGCTGATTTCTGACTTCCCCATGTATCGTGGCTTGCCATCGGCACAGAAAGATAATCTGCCTGTCGCCCGTGTGGCGGCACAGCAGGTGTTATGCCTGCCGATTTATCCTGAGCTCAGCGATGCGCAGGTCAGCATGATCGTTGAGCACATCGCCAGCCAATAATGGAAGCGGCTCATACTGTTGCAGATGCCGGCCCCAATATCGGCTCAGGGCCTGGCCTCAAGGTCGCCATCATGCAGCCTTATTTTTTCCCCTACATAGGCTACTTCCAGCTTATCAATGCGGTGGATTTGTTCATCGTGTACGACAATATCAAATACACCAAAAAAGGCTGGATCAACCGTAACCGCTTTTTGCAAAACGGCCAGGACTGCATGTTTTCGCTGCCGCTAAAAAGTGATTCGGATAAGCTGGATATTGTTGAACGTGAACTGGCCGCCGACTTCAACCCGCGCAAACTCTTGCAGCAGCTCAGCGGCGCTTATCGCCGTGCGCCTTACTTTCCACAAACCCTGCCTTTGCTGGAGGCGGTGTTGCTGCATGATGAAAAGAACCTGTTCCGCTTTCTGGAGCATGCCTTGCGCAAGACTTGCGCGCATCTGGGTATCGCAACTGAGTTCAGGGTCTCATCGACCATCCCCATCGCCCATGAGCTTAAGGGCAAGCATAAAGTCATGGCCCTGTGTCAGGCTGTTGGTGCGCATACCTATGTCAATGCGATAGGTGGGATGGACTTGTACGAGCCGCAAGAGTTCAGCCAGCATGGGCTGGAACTGAAATTCATACGCTCGAAACCGTTTGAATATGCACAGGCTGGTGCAGGCTTTGTACCCTGGTTATCAATCATTGATGTGATAATGTTCAACCCGCCTGAAGCCATACAAAGCACTCTGGACCATGGTTTTGACTTGATTTGAGCCCGCTTCGCGTAAAATGCCTATATGACAGCATGAAGGAAGCATCCATGTTCAAATGGAAAAAATTGGGCAAGATATTTGATCCGGCACTCATCAAAGACCGGCCATGGATATCGGCCTTTGCACAAGCACCCAGCACCCTGATCTTGGAAGACAGAATCAGGGTGTATTTTGCCTGCCGCCCGCCGGCGGATAGCCAGGGCAATTATGTCAGCCTGTCGGCCTATGCCGACTTCAGGCGGGATGACCCCAGCCAGCTGATCAGTGTATGCGAAGCGCCTTTGCTACCCCTGGGTGGCCCTGGTAGCTTTGATGAATTTGGGGCGTACTTCACTTCAGTGATACGTAAGGATGAAGACGTACTGGCCTATTATGTCGGTTATTCGCGTTGCGAGTCTGTGCCATTTACGATCAATATCGGTGCCGCCATCAGCCATGACGGTGGCGACAGCTTTGCCCGGCTTGGCCCCGGCCCGGTCTTGCCCTGTACACTGGATGAACCATTTTTTTTGACCGTACCAAGAATCCGTCGCTTCAATGGCCGCTGGTATCTGTTCTATAGTGCAGGGCAACGCTGGTTGCAGACACCCAGCCGCGCAGAGCCCGTATATCAGATCAGAATGGCGACCTCGGATGACGGTATTAACTGGGTCAAGCATGGCCGCAACCTGGTCGAATGCAGGATAGGCGAGAATGAATGCCAGGCCTGCCCTGATGTGTTTGAATATGGCGGCAGATACCACATGCTCTTCAGCTACCGTGCCAGTACCAATTACCATGGCAAGGAAGGCGGTTACCGCATGGGCTATGCCAGTTCTGATGATTTGTTCAACTGGGTACGCGATGATGACAAGGCGGGGCTGGAGATTTCTGAAGAAGGCTGGGATTCAGAAATGGTATCCTTCCCCCATGTATTTGCCGTTGATGGCGCAGTTTATCTGCTCTATCTGGGTAACCAGATGGGCAGGCATGGTTTTGGTCTGGCCAGGCTGGAAACCTGAATTGATAAAATCCCTGCGTCTTGCTGATGATGTTTAGCAAGGGCAACTGAATTAATGAGATAAATGAGATGAATAAGATGACAGTGAATCCTCTGCTCGACAAAGAAAAAGGCTTGCTGGAAGCCTATGCGGCCAACTACATCACCTCGGACGACTCCAGCCAGCAAAGGCTGATGCGTGAACTCGAGATCCGTGTCTTCAAACAATTCATGAAGCGCGGCAAGGCGCTGGAGCTGGGTTGCGAGATCGGCTATATGTCCGAGCTGTTGAGCCCGCTGGTGGATACGCTGGATATTGTCGATGCTTCACAAGAATTCTTGAACAGGACCAAGTCACGCAATCTGCCGAACGCGAATTATTTTTGCTCACTGTTTGAGCATTATGACGCCCCCTATCAATATGATGCCGTCATCGCTTCCCATGTGCTTGAGCATTTACTGGATGTGCAGGAAGTCTTGAAGATGGTGCACAAGTCACTGAGCAAAGATGGTCTGTTGTTTGTCGCCGTACCGAACGCGCGTGCCTTGTCACGCCAACTCGCCAGGCACATGGGCCTGCTCGACAGCCTGTATGAACTGACACCAAATGATTTGCGTGGCGGCCACCGCCGCGTGTATGACCGCGTCACGCTGAATCGTGAACTGGAAACTGCCGGTTTTGAAATCGTCGCGCAAGGCGGTATTTTCTTCAAATACCTGGCCGATTTCCAGATGGATAAAATGATCGATTCCGGCATACTCGGTGAACCACAACTCGAAGGTCTGTTCAGCCTGGGCAATGAATATCCCGACATGTGTGCAGACGTGTATGCCGTCGTGCGCAAGAAAACCACGGCTGGCGCTGAATGAAGAGCAGCATCATGAGATGGAAAAAACTGGGCAAGATATTTGACCCTACCCAGCACCAGTTGCCGAATGACTGCGTGGCATTTGCCCAGTCACCACAGGCGCTGGTGTTTGATGATTTCATCCGTATTTATTTTTCTACCCGCGCACTCGAACAAAAAACCGGCAAATACCTGAGCCATATTGCCTTTGTCGATATGGACAAGGAATTAAAAACCACCTTGCGGGTATCACAGCAAACCGTGATACCGCTGGGTGACTTGGGTAGTTTTGATGAGCATGGTATTTTCCCCATGAATGTGCTGCGCCACGAGGGCCGTATCTATGGCTATACCTGTGGTTGGAGCAGACGTGTATCAGTGTCTGTGGAAACGGCGGTTGGGCTGGCAACCAGCGATGATGATGGCCTGACTTTTCAGCGCATGGGCCCAGGCCCGGTATTGTCAGCATCGCTGCATGAGCCCTGTCTGGTGGGTGATGGCTTTGTCAAAGTCATCGGCAATACTTTTCACATGTGGTATATCTTTGGCACAGGCTGGACACAGTTTGCAGCAGATGCTGTACCGGACCGCATCTACAAGATAGGCCATGCCACATCCGCCGATGGCATACACTGGGAAAAAGAAGAAGCGCGCCAGATCATTGCTGACCAGATAGGCGAACATGAATGCCAGGCTCTGCCGACAGTCGTAGACATTGATGGACGTTACCATATGTTTTTTTGCTACCGCCACGCCTATGACTTCAGAACCAATGCAGAGCGCGGCTACCGCATAGGCCATGCCTGGTCAGATGACTTGCTGAACTGGACCAGGGATGATCTGCAAGCCCGGCTGGAAGGCACGCCAGGTGAATGGGATGCCGACATGCAGTGCTACCCGCATGCATTCAATAGCGATGGCCGCACTTACCTGCTGTATAACGGCAGTGAATTTGGACGTTACGGTTTTGGTGCAGCAGTGCTGGAAAAATAAGCCCCACGATAAGCCCCACAAATTCCTCCAAATGAATCCCGCCATCCAGTTTTCGCACAACCAGGCCAGCCACCAGGCGATAGCGGCACATCTGCGGCAATGTGATGCTGCCTTCGTGCCATCGTTGAGCAGCCGCTTGAACATAGACGACTACGCCAGCAAAATCATTAGCCGTGCACAGCGGTTTGAAGCCAGCGCCAGCGCCGAACATGAGCTGGCGGGTCTGGTCGCCATGTATTGTAACGATGATTCCAACGATGGTTGTAAAGACACCCAGCATGGCCGCGCCTTCATCACCAATGTCAGCGTATTGCCCACCTGGCAGCAGCAGGGCATCGCGCGGGCCTTGTTGAAACAGGCGCTGCACTATGCTAAGCACTGTGGCTGCATGCAGGTGGAACTTGAAGTCAACACCAACAATCCCACCGCCATTGCGCTGTATGAAAAAATCGGCTTTGTGCAGCATGCAAAAGCGAATATGAATACAGCAGACAATATGGTGATGCGCCATATTTTCTCATGAAACCTGCCCCACTCTCCCTTGCCCATCATGAATAAAACCATACTGATTTTCCCTGCCGGCATGCCGCAGGCTGTTGCCTTCATGCAGTCCCGCAAAAACGATGATGGCAGGCTGATCGGTGCCTCTTCCCTGGTACTGGACCCGGCACGTCAGGCCTATGGTGACAGCGACTGGCTGCAACTGCCCTTTGTGAATCATGCCGATTTTGACCAAAGCTTATTAACTGCAATACAAGAGCAAGGCATTACCAACATCTATACACCGCATGCGGTAGTCTGGGATTACCTGAACCGTTTGCTGCCTGCCCTGGCTCCCGCGGTCAGTTTATTGAATACCACACCCGCCAATGCCGAGCTGGATGCTTTTCGCGTTGCGACGCAATGGGCGAGAGCTGTGCTTGAGCAACCGATAGCCGTAGCAGCGCAAACAACAGTCAAACCTGATCTGCCCTTGTTGAGCATTGCCGCCCTGTACCGGCATGTGCAGGATATTCCTGGCATGTGCGACCATGAAAAACTGCGCGCCCTGTATGAAATTGCCCGCAGTTGCCCGACTGGTGATGTCGTTGAAATTGGTAGCTGGTGGGGTAAGTCTGCGTTCATCCTCGGCCATCTGGCGCAAAGCTATGATCTGGGCAATGTGCTGTGCATAGACCCATGGTCAGAAACCGGCATCGTCTCAGAAGGTGCCGACAGCCTGGTTGAAGCAGCCTTCACCCATTTCAGCGCAGAAGAAGCCTTTGGCGTATTCCTGGTCAACCTGCTGCCTTACAGCCACGGCAGGCTCAATTACCTGCGCATGCCATCACTTGATGGTGCCAGTTATTATGCCAGCCACGACAGTGTCAATAACACCGTGTTTGGCAACACGAGCTACAGCGGCCAGATCGCCTTGCTGCATATCGATGGCAACCACAGCGAAGACAGCGCCAGGGCTGATGTGGCGGCCTGGTGCCCGCTGGTGGCACCTGGTGGCTGGATAGTCATCGACGATTACTCATGGCCTTTTGGCGATGGACCGCGCCGCGCTGCCGATGCTTATCTCACCAGCCATCAGGCAGAAATAGCTACGGCGTTTTTCATGGGTGGAGCACTGTTCATCCAGAAAAAAGTGCAGCACCCATGAACACCAGCGACGCGCAATGTATTACTGCGCGTCGTTCAAATCCTTTTCAAGCACCTCAAATGACTGCGCAGGCAAACCCTGACACCAGTTTTGCCACATGATGCGCAAGGCACGCTGCAAGCCGCAGGCGATCAGTTCGGGGCGGCCCGGTACTGATTGCTGTATGCGTGTACGCATGCTCATGCGCAGGCTGGCCAGGCTGGCCAGATCAGTGGCCGCAGCCACTGCCTTGCGCACGAATTCATCGGCATCACCAGCGATATAATTATCCAGGCCCAGATGCCCCATGATGGATGTACTAGTGCGGCTGGGTATGGTCTGGCCATGCAGGGTCACGGTGGGCACGCCCATCCAGACCGCATACATGGTGGTGGTGCCGCCTGAATACGGGAAAGTGTCGAGGCAGATATCCACCTGCTGATGCAGCATCAGGTATTTGCGCAAGTCACAATGCGGCTCAAAAACCAGACGATCAGCACTGATACCGGCATGATCAAACCAGCTACGGATAGCCGGGTGCTCACCGTCGGCAGGCATGGAACCCAGCAGCATGCGTGAGTTGGGTACAGACTGTAAAACCTTGGCCCAGACCGCGACGGCGTTAGCATTAATCTTGCCGACACGGTTAAAACTGCCAAAGGTAACATAGCCTTTCGCCAGCGCAGGCAAAGCCACCAGATCAGGCGGGTTCACCGTTGATTTGAATGGCGCATTGGCTGGAAGACGGACTATCTTTTCGACAAACTGCGATTCAAACTCACCCGGTGGCAGGATAAATCGGTCAGACAGGAAGTAATCGACAGAGCGAAAGCCAGTAGTGCCTGGGTAACCCATCCAGCTCGCCTGTATGGGTGCTGGCTTGTGCGCAAAAGCCTGCAATCTGTGCATGCTGGTATGGCTGGAGAGATCAATGAGGATATCAATACCATCCTGCATGATTTGCGTCACCAGATCTGCGTCAGACAACTCAGCCACCTTGCGCCAGTGCCTGAAGCGGGAGCGGATGCGGTAAGTGATCTCGTCATCCACGCTATTATTATAGTAAATGAATACCGCGATATCACTGGCATTGGCCAGGTGTTCAAGCACAGGTTCTATGAAAGATGCCACCGCATGATTGCATAAATCTGCCGAGACAAAGCCTACCCTCAATTGCTTTTGCGGGTCACGATGGTTTTGATGTCTGGGCCATGCATCGCGCAAACCAGCCTCATAGATATCGCCTATGCGGCAGTGTTCGGCAAACAGGGCTTGCGGATCAGCCGCCTGATTTTCAAGCATGTTGAATAATTTCCAGCTGGCCAGCTCTATGCGCTGGTCGATCAGGCTGGGATCAATCTCCAGTGCCTGTTTAAGCGCCTGTTCTGCATCCGTCATCTCGCCCTGGAATTTGAGGATGGACGCCAGTATGCAATAAAAATCACCTGCCTGCGGCGCATGCTGGATGGCATTGCGGCAGCTCACTTCTGCTTCTTCAGGCTTATGCTGGCCCATCAGCAACAGGGCGATATTGATATGCGCATAGGCATGCTGCGGGTTGATCGCAAGCACAGCCGTGAAGCTGCGCTCGGCACTAGCCACCAACCCTTGTCCTATCTGTATGCCACCGAGATTAAAGTACGCCTCGACAAAATCAGGTTTGATTTTGATCGCTGCCTGGTAGCAGGCCACTGCTTCTGACATATGCCTTAGCTGGGTCTGCTTCTCTCCGAGCTGGAAATGCCAGTTGGCATCATCCTTCACACTGGCAATCAGGCGCTGGTAGTGGCTGTCGGCCTGCACCAGGCGGTTTTGCGCGCCGAGCGTATCAAGTAAAATGGCCCGCGCTTCTGCATGGGTGGGCTGCACTTCCAGTAAGCGCCACAACCAGATTTCAGCTTCGACGCCCTTGGCCTGTGCCAGCAGCGCATTACTCAACATCCACAATAATTGAGGAGATACCGGGACTGCAGTGCTGGCTTGTTTCAGCAATGCTTCAGCCTCGGCATGACGTGACTGCGTCAGCAATAGGCCGCCCAGATTGGCATAGGTATTCATGGAGTCGGGATTGATTTCCAGCACGCGCCGGAAACATGGCTCAGCCTCAGCCAGTCTGTTCTGCCCCTGTAATAAAGTCCCCAGGTTGAAATGCGCAAAAGAAAAAGCCGGGTTGATCTGTATGGCCAGGCGATAACTGGCCTCTGCCTCTGGCAAACGGTTTTGCACCGTCAGATTGGCGGCCAGGTTGAAATGCGCCACCGCATTACCAGGTTCACGCGCGATCAATTGCTGGTAAGTGGCTTCGGCCTCTGCACTGCGACCTTGCCCATCAAGGGTCAGACCCAGATTGATCGCGGCGTCGCTAAAGGCAGGCGCCATTTCCAGAGCGCGGCGATAAGCCGCTTCAGCCACCGCCAGTTGTCCGCGCTCATAGGCAATATCGCCCAGCTTGTTGTGTACCTGCGCATCTTGTGGATTAAGCGCAAGCGCCTGCTGGCAGTAATCCTCTGCCTCGTCGAGTTTACCAGCAGCAAACAACTGATTACCCTGCTCCAGCAAACTGCCCTTGCCTTCCGGTTTCCCTGCAATGGGTTGAGCGCTGCCACGACTCTCAGTTGCCCTATCAGCCGCAGCCGGTACAGCCTGTATCGCTGGCTGGGCAACAGCCTCATTGCCTGAACCCAGGCGCTTTTTAAACCAAGAAAACATGCAAAAATCCTTTGCTCAGTAACGTTTGCCACGATTTCTCAGGCAATGCGGCAGCCTGAGTGGCAAAACACACATATTAACGCAGGATAACATCGCTACGTCTGATTCTAAAGCCCGCAGCATGAAACGGCCTGGATTACTCTCTCCAGATTTCTTGTGCATCGAAGTATTTGTCACCCAACACCAAAATTATTGCATAATTGCCACTACGCAATTGCTTGCAAGCACTGGCAATCCCAGCAAAAAAGTGAACGACAAGTTCACGCCCCATACGGAGACTTCATGAACAAGAAAATAGCCAGTGCATACGCATTGAGTCTGTTGGCAGTGATATTGGCAGGATGCGGTGGCGGCTCAGGTACCAGCGGCAGTGCCAGCACTGCACCTGACACCAGCAGCCAAACCCAGGTCAGTACCAGCCTGGTACCCGTTATCTTGCCAGGGCCGGTTCCGACAGATTCACCGCCACCACCCACTGGCGGCAGCTATGCGATGTCACTGGCGATTCCACCACGTCATCAGTGGAATGCCAACTACGGCTATTGCGGCGAAACCGCTTTCATCAGCGCCGGTTTGTATTACGGTCAGTATGTATCGCAATACACAGCGCGCGCTGCCGCAACACCGGGTTTAAGTCAAAACGATGTCAATAGCCAGTTGCTCGTCTCGGTCAATGATTTGACCGCAGCAGCCAATATGCACCTCAATGCAGTTGAGTGGAATGGGCAATCCAGCACTACTACGACCAACCAGTACCTGGCATGGATCAAGGGTCATGTGCTGGCTGGTTATCCGGTCATCATGGGTATCTATGTGAATCAGTACCAGCCTGGCGGCAACCCTGCGGCTGGTTTTTCCAGCTATGACCATCTCGTCCCGGTGAATGGCATCGCCTCCAGCCACCCACTGGTACCTGGATTGAACCAGACTTATTACGCCGACGATATTTTGCAGTTCAGCGATAACGACGGCACCAACAATGCCAGCTACCCCAACCAGTTTACTGCTCCGCCAGTGGCAGCTGCCTATTTGTTCCAGTATGCCTTCGACAAATTCCAGATGACACGCACCCAGGCCAATGCCCCGGCTGCACCACCATACTCGCTAGCCCTGCATAGCAACGGCAGCAACCCTAACGCAGCCGTTGCCATTACCGGTGTCATCGATATAAATAGAGAAACGGTGCCAGTGCGGCTGGCAACCGACTTGAATTATGAAAACCCGGCCATGAGCAAAGGCGCAAATACTCCGCCCATGGCAGCCCCACTGACCCTGACCGCCACCGTATATGGCCTGAGCACTGGCATTAAATACAATGTCTATCAATACAGTTCACTGGCAGCCATCCCCAATTCATCTTTCAACGCCAATGCTGCCGCAGCCACGCAAACCTTTAGCTTCACCGCCACCGATTCCACCTATGTGCTGCCCCCAGTAAAAATCATGTCCAACCAGACTGCAGCCTTCCGCGCGGTGCCTGCGTCGGCGCGGTGAAGAAATACCTTGAAGCCGGACTCTGGATATATATGCAGTCATGACTGCATGAATCAACTGCACAGATGCGGGGACACTGTTCCCCGCTACGACTCCAAATCAAAATCAATTAAGCTGACTACTAACCGATGATAAATAAAAAACTGCGGGTCTTACTATTTGCCGTCATGATCCCATTCTCTGCATGCATAGCGCAAGACATGAACCAGACCCAGCCCCAAACCATGCCCATAAAAATCGACAAAATGCGGAGCCCGGAAATAGGTGGAATAAAACAGTTTGTAGAAATAAAGACGGATGATGCCAACAAACCCGTCCTGTTATTTTTATCGGGCGGCCCCGGAAGCTCGATGATGAACAATGCGGCTGCTTTCACGACTATTTTGAAAGACAGGTTTACGATAGTCCAATGGGACCAGAGAGATGCCGGGAAAACGCTCAAACTCAATCCTTCACCTGTACAACCCACGGTTGAGCTCATGGAAAAGGATACCTATGAAGTCATACAATTCATCAGAAAAGAATTAAAACAGAAAAAAATATATTTACTCGGCAGCTCCTGGGGCAATGTCCTGGGCTTTTACATCGTCAAAAATCACCCTGAGTTATTGCATGCTTATTTTGCGGTAAATCCCGTCATCAGCCAGCTTGCAAGTGAAAAAGAATTGCTGGCTGCCTTGAAGATCCATTTCAAGGACAATGCGCCCGCCAGCCAGGAACTGGCCAGCGTCAACATCCCATTTAAAATCGACGAAGACCTGTTCTACCTGAGAAAATGGCTGCTCTACAAAGAAGGCAAAGAATTCGCCTCTAGCACTGACTTCAAGAATGGCTTCTTGCTATGGTCAAAAACCTGGTCGCCTGTATGGAACGCCGTCATGAGCATGGATTTACCAAAGACCTTGAAAGAAGTCGATTGCCCGGTGTATTTTTTGGTAGGGAAAAACGATATACAAACATCTGCCCAAATTACCAAAGACTATTTCGCACAATTGAAGGCACCAAAGAAAGCGCTGTTTTTATTTGAACATTCCGGACATCAGATTCATAAAGACGAAGCAGAAAAATTTCAGCAGACCATCATCAGCACCTTGCCTGCGATGGCAACTACGCCATAAAAACTTGCGCAACAGGCGGGGCTATGCATGACGGTACTCGCCTCGATCTGATCTGACAAAGGCCACCAAGATTCATAGTGGTTTTATTTTCTTCACTTATTCGTCAACAATGAGGGTAAAAACGCTGAAATCGTGCGAGCCTGGAAAAAGACTACATGCGTGCCAAGAGCGTGATTGGAGTGGCGGGCCAATAAGCTATCGCTGAAGGCATTCAATAAAGCTTATTGGCTGATTAGTTAAATCAGAAGAACTCCAGTTGGAAATCATTCTGTCGATGCTAAATCAGCAATTGGCACTGCTGTAGTCGTCACATCGCTCTGCTTGTTCCTCGGTTAAGCCACATACAGCAATACAGCACCAAAATGGCACATGCTTCCGCCAAGTACGAAGAGGTGCCACACCCCGTGTCCGTGACGCCATTTGTGATCTGTGGCATAAAACGCGATGCCGCCAGTGTAAAGTGCACCGCCTGCTGCCAGCCACCAGAAGCCGTCTATGGTGAGCGCATTGATGAGCGGCTTAGCAGCGATCACGCCAACCCAGCCCATCACCACGTAGATCAGCAATGACATTAACCGTGCTCCTTTGGCGTACCACAACTCTTGCAGGACACCAGCAACAGCAAGCCCCCACACCACGCCGAACAGCGACCAACCCCAAGTCCCCTTGAGGCTGACCAGTGTGAATGGCGTATAGGTACCAGCAATTAGCAAGTAGATCGCGCAATGGTCGAGCCGACGCAATACATCTTTGGCGGGCCCTTGGGAGCTGTGATACAGCGCAGATGTAAAATACAGGGCAAATAGCGTGGCAGCGTAAATGCTAAAACTAACAATCTTCCAATAGTCACCACCGCGAGCTGCTATCGTAATCAGCGATACGCCGCCCACTGCCGCCAGTGCAGCACCCACCGCGTGGGTAATGCTGTTAAAGCGCTCTCCATAATACATGCGTATTCCCCTACAAAATTCTCACTATTGAAAGCTACGGCCCAGATATTGTATTTTGCGTGGGCGCGTTGCACACGTACTGGCGAAGACCACCACGGTTACGCAACCTATCAAATTTCAGTTCTTTCCAATCGAGTGGCGCCATTTAATGGATCAATACTGTCACTGAGTACTCGCTCCCTTTTATCGGTAAGTGGCCGCTGGATAACATTTTACAAGGTATATTGAAGATACTTTTCGTTCCATCTGGTTAGATAAAGCTGAAACAGTCGGTCGATTAAAACACGCTGACATGCAGTGACGCCCGCAGGCTGGGCACATGAACGCTATTAATCGAACCCTGTGACTGTGGTTAATCGTTTACTGCCGCAGCAGCCTGGCAAATCGCTGAAGACCAAGCATGATCCTGCTATACAACGGAAGGATATCCCGGACCTATGAGCCATTACCGTGTCTAACGTGCGCTCATTCCATTTTTTCGTTTGCTGGATTGTGAACTGGTCCAACTCACCTTCAACCGCCGCTTCTCAGCTTCAGATCGAATAATGAGTGGCAGAGGCGTTTATGCGCTATGGAAGATCTTGCTTGTATAATAGTAGATTCTCCTTTAACCCATGCAACACGCGTGAGGCAAGGCATGTTGTACTAGGCGCATAAACGAAGGTTGATATGACTGCACAGAATTCTTTGACAAATGCTTTTGTATCAATCGGAATCCCGGGACTAGACAATGTTCTTGGCGGAGGGTTGACCAAAGAACGTTTATATTTGCTTGAAGGTGATCCAGGTTCAGGCAAGACCACGATAGCCCTTCAATTCCTAATCGAAGGGGTGAAGCGCGGTGAGACGGTTTTGTATGTTACTTTGGCAGAAAATGAGGTAGAACTGCGAGCAGTAGCAGATGCGCACGGTTTGTCAATGGAAGGTGTGCATGTCCATGAAGTCATTCCGGAAGAAAGCCTCCTTGATCCAAGTGAGCAATATACTGTTCTTCACCCGTCCGAAGTTGAGTTGGGAGAAACAAATCTCTTAATTCTTGAAATGGTCGAGAAGTTAAATCCCAGTCGTATCGTTCTGGATTCGCTATCAGAGTTGCAACTACTGTCGGGGAGCGCGTTGCGCTATCGTCGCCATGTTCTAGCGCTCAAGCAATATTTTGCTAAGCGCGCATGTACAGCCCTTCTCCTGGACGACAAGACAGCCGTACGGGGCGATCAACAAGTCCGCAGTATCGCTCATGGCGTGATTACTTTACAGCAGACAGACTCTGAGTATGGCGCAGAAAGACGTCTCGTTCGAGTCATCAAGTATCGTGGTGTCGCATTCAGGCGCGGGCCACACGACTATACGATTATCACTGGAGGGATCGTAGTTTATCCCCGAATCATCGCTGCTGAAAGTCGTGAACTTGCACGACGCGCCCAGTTTCCTAGTGGAATTTCTGAGTTCGACTCCTTGTTAGGAGGGGGTATCGAAGAAGGGTCGAGTACGTTAATCTCTGGCCCTCCTGGGACGGGAAAATCGACTTTAGCGATACAATTTGTAAAATCCGTTACTGATGCTGGACAGCGGGCCTCCATATTCTTATTCGAGGAATCGTTCAATACACTGCTAAACCGATGCGTCGGTATAGGTATGGATCTGCGTCCGTCATATGAAGCAGGGTTGTTGGAGGTTCATCAAATTGATCCCGCCGAAATGAGTCCTGGTGAATTCACGCACGCGGTGTGCAGTGCGGCCGATAACGGGGCGAAGATTATTGTTATTGACAGCCTTAATGGCTATCTGAATGCCATGCCTGAAGCAGGTTTTTTAACCACGCATTTGCACGAGGTACTCAGATATTTGGGACAACGTGGTGTAGCAACTTTTTTGATCGGGGTGCAACAAGGCATTGTCGGCGCGATGACAACCGGCATTGATGTTAGCTACATGGCAGACAATGTCTTAATTTTGCGATATTTCGAGGTGCGAGGAGCTATAGCTAAAGCCATCTCTGTGTTCAAAAAGCGAGGTAGCGCACATGAAACCACTTTACGTCGGTTTAACATTACGAAATCTGGTATCGAAGTAGGTCCGGTTCTTGACAGCTTCCAGGGAATACTTACTGGTGTACCTATTTTATTAAACAAAGAAGAAGCGTGATCTTCTGAGGCAGGCTGTCTTTGTATCAATTTTAATTTCGCAATGGAAAAAGCCACCGTGGAAAGCAGAATATTAATTTTTGCACCAATTGGAAAGGATGCACGCCTGGTAGACCAATTGATTCAGCGCATCAAGATGGACACCTTTATTTGCAGAAGCGATCTAGAAGTACTAACAGAGCTGCGCGTGGGTGCCGCAGCTTTGATCGTCGCAGACGAAGCGCTTAGTGCATATCTTCTCAAATTTTTAAATCAATTTTTGAGTAGCCAACCAGCGTGGTCAGATTTTCCGATCTTAATTTTAACTAAGAGGGAAGTAGAATCTCGACATGCATCTAATTTTTTTCAATTAGGTAATATCACTTTGTTAGAACGCCCACTTCAAGGGGTGACGCTGATCAGTGCTGCAATGTCGGCCTTTCGTGGGAGACAGCGCCAATATGCGATGCGTGAAGTGGATCGTCGCAAGGATGAATTTTTGGCGATGCTTGCGCATGAACTGCGCAATCCACTTGCCCCTATCAGTGCCGCCTCCGATTTATTGAATTTCCCGAATTTAGCGCCAGAAAGAATCAAGCGCACGAGCGACATCATTTCTCGCCAAGTGAAACACATGACCGGATTAATCGATGATCTTTTGGATGTGTCCAGAGTATCGCGTGGCCTGGTCACACTCAAGGAAGAGGTCCTTGATGCAAGGCATATCGCCACGAATGCGATAGAGCAAGTGCGACCATTGCTGGAAGCCCGTCATCACCACCTTACACTGCAAACAACTTCCGACCCTGTTTACATAAGAGGCGATCCTAAACGGCTAATTCAGATCTTGTCGAACGTGCTGAATAATGCGGCCAAATACACGCTGGAGGGCGGGGAGATTACGCTGAGTATGAACAGTGACGCCGATTCGATTGTCTTTATTATTCGCGATAACGGTATTGGGATTGAACCAAAGACTATAAATTGTATTTTTGATATGTTTGCGCAAGCAGAGCGATCTTCAGACCGGACGCAAGGCGGATTGGGAATAGGACTGGCATTAGTACAGAATTTAGTTCAACTTCACGGTGGTACCGTGACAGCCAATAGTGATGGCTTAGGCCTTGGCAGTAAGTTTACTATAACACTTCCTCGATTTTATCCGGTACCAACGATTGAGAACGAACCTGCCATAAAGCTGAAACCGGCCACGGGAAATATTAATGTGCTTGTCGTGGATGACAATGAAGACGCGGCATCCATGCTGGGCATGTATTTGGAACTTGCTGGGTGTAGCGTAAAAATAGTGCATAGTGGCAAAGCAGCCCTGGATGTAGCAAAAACAGCGTCTTTAGATGCCTGCCTGCTGGACATTGGTTTGCCCGATATGGATGGTACACAGTTAGCCAAGAATCTGCGTCGATTACCTACAATGGCAGACACGATGCTTGTGGCAATCACGGGATATGGCCAAGATATAGACCGGCAGCGGTCATCAGAAGCTGGCTTTGATCACCATATGGTAAAGCCTGTTGACATGGATGCGTTAATGCGCCTGTTAGCGCAACTGAGTTAATTGGAACCTAAGAACTCCCACTATACAGATAGTCGTGCAGCACTCAGTAAAAACATAGAAAGAGGTAGCTGCTTCTACTTTGCAAGCAGTGAGAGCTCTTCTTGTTTCACCGTGTTAGTCGCCTTGCAGATGCGCCGTGTGCCGCCTTCCCAATGTGATAATTTCCGCCTCGCTAGACATAGTGCTATGCTTGTACTGCAAGCAAGATGTAGACAGGGGCACGCAAAGAGCAATCACTTTTATATGCAATGTACAGTTCTTGAGCGCATATTGATGACTGAAAAACTTCCCATTGCTTGACCAATTGAACTGACGTGTTTATGGATAAAATATGCTGTGATCGCGCTACTGGCAGGTAGTGGTAGAATGCAAGGCTACGCCATAGCTGTTTACCTGATTTACATCAGATTCCCCAATTGGAGCGGCTCATAGCAACTGAATCTGCTTTAAAGTTTTGTTATTGAATCGGCTCTTTGTGGAGTAGGCATGAAATTGGCAACAGATCAAAGCTCGGCAGCGGGTGACCTTTCCTCGATTTCCTTGCAATTTATCTCCATTCGCGAAGCAGTGATGGCGCGTTGGGAACAGGAAATCAGAGCGCGGGTGCCAGGTGCCAGCAGCTTGCTTGGGCCAGTATTAATCAATACACTTCCGGCGTTCTACGACAATATTGCTGAAGCTTTAAGTCCAGACTACCCTCGCAAAGATGCGACCAGCAATAACAATGCTGCTTCCGTTCATGGTGGTGAACGAGCACGCATGACCTTGTATGGTCCCGATCAGGTAATTCACGAATACCAGATTTTCAGGGAGATAATTGCTATCGTTACGAAAGGACGCGTTGATCTCACTGAACACCACTGGACAATTATCGATCAGTCTATTAACACTGCCACACGCGAAGCGATTCGGGCTTTCACAGCCAGTCACGAGATATTGCGCGGTAAATTGGCAGCTGCTCTTTCGCACGATATGCGCACGCCCCTGGCAGTCATCGCCAATGGTGCTCAACTGATCAGTATGACTACTGACATGGAAGTAGCTAAGAAATTTTCCTCTAAAATCGCCTCTAACGCCAAGCGCTTAGGTGCCATGATGGGTGAATTGGTGGACGCGCTTACGCTACAAGGCAACACCAGTTTAACGCTTGATCTCTCACAATTCGACCTCAGTGAATTAGCTAGCGAAGTATGTGACCAATATTATCAAAATTTTGATTGTAATATTGGATGTGAAACGAATGAAGCAGTCATTGGATATTGGTGCAAGGACTCATTACGCAGAGCTTTGGAAAACCTGATTAACAATGCGATCAAATATGGTGACAATAAAACAGTCAGTACCAGAGTCCATCAGGCACACGGTAGATTAATGCTGAGCGTCCACAATATGGGCAACCCCATTCCAAAAGACATGCACAACAATATTTTTGATTATTTACGTCGTGAAGATAATGTTACTACCACACCCAGTTGGGGTATTGGACTGCATTTCGTAAAAACCGTCGCAGAAAGTCATGGCGGAAGTGTTCTGGTTGATAGCTCTGAAGAACTGGGGACAACTTTTCTTATAGATATTCCTGTGGACTGCCGTCCATTTGTTCCACAATCTTGAAGGTATGGATAGAGCACACGCGGCAGTCATCTTCGTGGGCCGCCACCGGTCCGGGCTGGTAGCCGGCCGTGCCGAAATTGAGGCAAACTAAGGATGCGCCATCGCCGTGCCAAAGGACGTGCAAAAAAAAGCCAGGCTCTAGTACGCACTTAAGACCGGTGCACTCAGGCTGAAAAAGAATCGTTGCCAAAAATAATGCGCAGCATTTCCATGAGCCTTTCTTAAAACTATTTTTTTACAATGACCCTTTTCATTGATGCCAACTTAGCGATCAATTTGTTCGCCGTATAAGATGGTATCTGACAGTTCTCCATGGCGATTTGTAGATCCTCGGTGACTGCATAGAAGTCAGAAGACCTAATTTTCAACCCTTCGTGTGCACTATCCATATCACGACCTTGATATACACATGGCCCACCGCTCAATTGACAAAATTGGTCTATCAGTAATGCAGAAAGACGCTCTGTATCAGTCGTTTTAAAGAAATTATCGATACGAGGATCTGCAACGATAATTGCTATAAATTCATTAACAATTCTGTTAACTCCTGACTTGCCACCCAGACTTTTGTAGAGAGTATCTTCCTCTGCCTGGGCAATTGCTGTTTGCAAGCCCGAAGCCAAGATAGTGGCAAGCACAATCGACTTGCATGTGTGGATCATGTTCATACCAGTTCCTTTTATCAAAACACCTCGATTCTTAATTTCAATTCAACAGCCGTTGTATTTCTCATACGAAGACCAATGCTGAAGGAATTGCGATTTCTCAAGAAGGTGTGCCGAAAGGTTCAAGTTAGCCGGGGAAAACATAAAAGACAGTTAATTGTTGTTAATTTAATATAAATTTAAATAAATAACAACTTTTTTTGCAAATCAAAATCATCATGCTGGGTACCAACATTCTCATGTTCACTACCACCTACTCTTATTAAAAATAACGGCCAATTCCGTAGTGCGCCGATATCCAAACTCAATGACCACAGCCACTTTACAACCACTGAAACTGGCAAGTGAAAAAGTTTTTGGTAAAAAAAACAATCAACTTAAAACACTACTTTTCGGCTGAAGGGGGTCTCAATAGGTTTTAAAAGGACAATAATTATTTTATCTATATCAGGAAAACCCTTAGTGATATAAGGCAAAACTCAGGCATACCCTGATACCGCAGAAAATTGGTTTGGCATAAAGTTCTATCAAAGCGCGGTCCTCCAGAAATATGAAAAACCGACCTGCAACAGAACCCGAATTCGATAATGTAGTCTGAGGAAAACATCATGCCCAACGTAAACCGTCATCGTCTGATCACAACATTATTCGCTGCTATCTGCCTGTGCGTTTCTGCCACCAGCTTTGCAGCGACCTCTACGGGCAGCCTGTCAGTGTCTGCCACCGTCCTGTCGGCTTGTTCTGTGACGGGTGCCTCCCTGGCTTTTGGCACTTATGCCAGCAGCCAGATCGACAATAGCGCTGCCGTCAGCGTGACTTGTACCAATGGCACATCTTATAACGTTGGGTTGGATGCCGGCGGCGGTTCGGGCGCAACGATGGCAGTCCGCAAAATGACCGGCTCTGTCAGCGGCACCCTGAATTATTCCCTTTATAAGGATTCTGGCCGCAGCACTGTTTGGGGCAACACTGTGGGTACCGATACCTCTATTGGTACAGGTACTGGCGCAGCCCAATCCATTTCTGTGTATGGCAGGGTGCCTGCCGGACAAAGTGTGACCGCTGGTGTGTATAGCGATACTGTGACCGTTACGTTGACTTATTGACCACTTTTTCATTGATGCAATGATTGAGTTTAGAAAAATCTGATTTAATGCTTATTTGAAAGGTTTTAAAGCGCATTCATTGCAAATGGCGGCGTATCTTTCAAGGCACGCACATTGTAAGGCTTAGCGCATTTACAAAATGATGTGCCTTAATCTGCGAGAAAATCTCAATCTGTACCTGTACGACAAATTGCCCGTCATAAAATTATTTGCAGCAACGCCTTCCGAAGATTCGACAACGTCGAAAGCTGCCCATGCGCAAACATGATGAAGAAGCCTGTCAGATACAACTTGAAGTCTGGATATCTCAGATTGCAGAAAACGATCAAGTCTCTTTTCGGCAATTACATGACGCTATCTATTTCAATATGCTTGCAATAGTGTTGAACATCATCCGCCGTCGTGAACTGGCGGAAGAAGTGGTACAAGAAGGTTTTATCGCCATTTGGGTGCATGCTAGTAGTTACCGCTGCAATATGTCCACACCCATGGCCTGGCTATCAACAATCATGCGTAACAAAGCCTACGACCTCTATCGCAAACAAACCAGGTCAATCCTCGAAATTAACTATGACATCAGCGACAATACATTTGCGCCAACTTATGCAGACAGCACATCGCTGGATAGTGGGCTTCAGGCCTTGAGCGACAGTCGTACCCTGGCGCAATGCCTAACTTTACTTGATAGTCTGCAACGTCAAACCATTTCTCTTAGTTATTTTGCTGACCTGACGCAATATGAAGTTGCTGCACGGCTCGACCGTCCTATCGGCACTGTAAAAACTGCAATCCGTAGAGGCCTTGCAAAAATGCGCGTGTTGGCAAATGGTAACGTGCTTGCCGAACTAAGCCCGCGTAAAGACGCATGTGAATTTGTAGGCGGCCTAAGACTTGTACGTCAGTCAGTAACAGCGAGTCAACGCACTGATGACTTCAAAGACTAGCAAGATTGCTAAATAGAGGAAGATATGAATCAAGATGTTTGGCAGATAATTCGCTGCCAGCAGCCCGTCAGTTAGAGACTGTGTCATTCAAATTTAATTTAGCAGCTCATGGGTAAGAATTGATGGCTGCTTGGAATTGAGACATATGAACATTCGAGAGTTTTGGAGTGGAGCCGACGGATATGGAGCTGCGTGATCACGATGCAGCTGACTACGATGCTGAGCAAAAATCATCAACGCAGGGGCACTGTAACAATATACAAGCAAGCATCACCTTCTGCTCCAACACTCTAGCTTCAAAGCTTTCGCAACAAAAACTTTGCTATCTCTTGAACATTAGTCAGGTGTCAGCACGACCTTGCGGCAATCCTGTTCTTTTTTATCGAAGATTTTGTAAGCTTCTGCTGCTTCGCTTAATTTCATTCTGTGCGTAATGATGGCGTCTGGCCGCAGTTTGCCTTCTTCAATCAATCCCAACAATTCTGGCATCAGTTTTTGTACATGGGTCTGGCCCATGCGTATTGTCAATCCCTTGTCAAAGGCATCGCCAAACAAGAAGCCATGGATAAAACCGCTATACACACCAGGGACACTGACGACACCACCCCGACGCACGGCAGCAATACACTGGCGCAAGGCACTGCCGCTGCTGGATTCAATCTTCAAACCCGTCAGTACGGTGTCGAGTGCGCTGCCTTTCGCTTCAAAACCGACAGCATCAATCACGGCATCGACACCACGACCCTGCGTATCACTGATAATAAATTCGGCAGCATCAGTATCATCAAAATTGATGGGCACAATGCCATAGGTTTCCCTGGCAAATTCCAAGCGGTATGCGTGGTGGTCTATCATGTATATTTTTGATGCGCCTTTCATTCGTGCGCAAGCTGCGGCCATCAGGCCGACTGGGCCTGCACCAAAAATGGCCAGCGTAGAACCTGGTTTTACTTCGGCATTCAATACTGCCTGGTAACCAGTCGGCAAAATATCGCTGAGGAACAAGACTTGTTCGTCAGCCAGCGATGACGGAACAACTAGCGGGCCAACATTGGCTTTAGGCACACGCACGAATTCTGCCTGTCCTCCAGGGATACCACCATACATATGGCTAAAACCAAACAGTGCCGCTGGTGGCTTGATGTGCTTGCTGTTCAAGAGTCCACCTTCACCTGTATTGGTCGTTTCGCACGCAGAAAATTGCTGTTGTGCGCAAAAGAAGCAACTGCCGCAAGCGATGACGAAAGGGATCACAACGCGGTCACCCTTTTTGATGTTTTGTACACCGGAGCCGGTTTCTTCAACAATGCCCATGAACTCATGGCCCAAAATATCGCCATGTTTCAACTGCGGTACTTTGCCGCGATACAGATGCAGGTCAGAACCGCAGATCGCAGTGGCAGTGACACGCAGAATAAGGTCATC
Organism: Undibacterium sp. Ji42W; assembly: GCF_049340405.1. Classification (NCBI taxonomy): domain Bacteria; kingdom Pseudomonadati; phylum Pseudomonadota; class Betaproteobacteria; order Burkholderiales; family Oxalobacteraceae; genus Undibacterium; species Undibacterium sp. Ji42W. The sequence goes on along the minus strand of NZ_JBMPOV010000007.1, from coordinate 72,853 downwards.
GCTTTCTTGCAAGACTGGATCAGGAACCGTATCTACTTGAACGTGATGGCTGCCGTGGTAACTCAATGCTTTCATGGGTATCTCCGGTGGATATAACAAAAAGAAAGCTGCACGGTGATGCAGCTCTTCAAAATCAACTACAGTTCAACAAAACTCAAGCGCCTAGTTGTTCTTTCAGATCTTCTTTGGCCTGCGCCATTTCATCACCGAGGCTATCGAGATCAAGATCGGTTTTTTTGAGTTTAGGGAAAAGTTCGTTTTCTTCTTCATCCACATGGTGTTCAATCTGCTCGCTGAGCACTTTGACCTTGGCATCAAACATCGGGTCGTCAGGCTTTGTTTCACCCAATTGCTTGATGAGGTCTTTGGCACCGTTATGTTCGACTTCTGCTTCATTGAGCAGATCATCACCCTCTTCATCCAGGGCAGCGCGTGCGGCAGGATAAAAGATGGTTTCTTCAACCTGCATATGGATCAATAAGGCAGCGCAAACCTTGCGCGCGATCTCAAATTTTTCTTCTGTTTTTTCGGCGTCTTTTGCTTTTTCATACTGAGCGAATAAATCTTCAGCCTCACGATGATCTGCTTCCAATAAACTGATGGCGTCCTGGTGGGCGGGTGTTGACATGGCTTTCTCCTGTTGGGCGATGGCTGTATGGTTAAAATGGCCGTGTAATTTGATTGCGACCAGACAAGAGAATAGGCGGTGAACCTGTTTATGACAGTCAGTAAAGCTGATGAGTAAGCGTAGGTGGTGACGCTGCGTCATGTAGGAGGGATTTTCTATGCGCCCTGTTGATATTAACCATGCTTGATTGAACTACAAATCGACTATTCATAAAAAAAGGCACCATGTTCAGGTGCCCTTCGCTATCACTTTTTGTTACCAAAAATTCTGCGGCCAATTAACGGCTTTTAGAACTGTTGTCTGATTTCGAGCCAGAGTCTGCTGTTGAACCAGAACCCGGGTGAGACTTAGATGAAGAACCAGGTTTTGAATCACCATGATCAGAAGAGCGGGCAGACTTACTATCTGAGTTGCTGCCATCACCTTTATCATCATTCTTGTGACTTTGCTGGCCAGCTTTTACATGCTGCTCATGTGTACCGCCTTGCGTGCCCGTATGGGCACCGTTGGACGAGGTTGATTTTGAACCAGATGAAGAATCTGATTTACCGTCAGTCTTTGAATTAGACGAGGCATCTGATTTTGCGCCTGAGGATGAAGCGGATGTTGAATCGCTACCGGAAGAAGCACTGCCGGATTTGTTATCAGCCTTATTGGCAGATTTGCTGTCACCAGAATCTTTATCGTCATTTTTATGACTTTGCTGTCCCGCTTTCACATGCTGTTCATGCGTGCCGCCCTGAGTTCTTATTGAGTCAGACGATTTTGAAGAGCCAGAAGAGCCTTCATCTTTGCTTGTAGAATTTGTTGACATTGTATTTCTCCATGAATGACACGGCTTATGGGTAAAGCCTTCGCACATATTGCGCAGGTATTGATTGCTGGTTTGTTTAACCAGTGATGTCATCTTAGATGGCGTTACAAACGGGCACAGTCAGTAGATGCGCTTGCAGAGCGTAGGCGTACATGCCAAGAATGTAATTTTTAGTCATGAAGATATGCACTTGGTGACAGCCTCGATATCATTTAGGTGTGACAAGTTCAGGTGGGATGCGCTAACGAACACCGGACAATTAACAAGAGTGTTCATTTCAGTGACGGGGAGGAAAAAACATGCATGCTTGCAGAAATAGGGAACCGTGCAAACAGGAGAAAAAGATTTTCAGGAAGCTCTTGCAAAATAAACTAACGCTGTCATCGCCGCCTGCGATATCAACATACCGCAAACAGCGTTGAACCCAGACAGCTTATCTGCCCTTACACTAACTGAGAATACCTGTCAGTGTAAGCGTACTGCTTCATTCAGTGCGTCAAAATCCGCCGGCTTCACCAGGTGATAATCAAAGCCCGCCTGGCTTGTTTTGAGACGGTCTTGCGGTGAACCATAACCGGTATGGGCGACCAGGCGGGTAGTTGCAAATTCAGGTTTGGCTCTCAGGATGCGCGCCAGTTCATAGCCATCAGTGTCAGGAAGACCGATATCAAGAACGATCACTTCTGGCAAATGTTCAAGCGCCAGCTTGATCGCGGTCTGCGCATTGGTCGCTGTATAAACGGTATGTCCAAGAGCTTCCAGCAAGGCACCCATTATTTCGACAGAATCGATATTATCGTCCACCAGCAGTATGCGCGCATGTTCAGTTGAAGCACTCTCCAGTACCACCGCTTCACCCGCAAGACTTACCTGCTCACCGGCTTCACATATCTTCTCCAGCAAAGGCAAGTGTATGGTAAAGACTGAGCCCTGGTTGGTGCCCGCACTGTCAGCAGTCAGATTGCCACCATGCATCCAGATCAGATTGGATACCAGCGAAAGACCGATACCCAGCCCTTCATGCAAACTGTCCGGCGCATGTTCACCTTGTGCAAACATGGAAAAAATACGCGGCAAATTATAGGTGGTAATCCCTATGCCGTTATCGCGTACGCTGATACTGACCTGCTTGTCAGACAGCGTCACCGCCAGTTCTATTAACCCGCCGATATTGGTGAATTTGGCAGCGTTATGCAGCAGGTTGCCTACAGCCTGGGCCAACCTGGTCGGATCGCCACTTAACCAGATAGGCTGGGTGGGGGGATGGAATACAAAAGTATGCTGGCGCTTTGCCATTGCCGGGGTGATGGTTTCCACTGCGGCAGACAGCACGGCATTGAGCTCCACTTCCTGCATTCTCAGGGTTAACTTACCTTCAGAGATACGCGCAACGTCCAGCAAGTCATCGACCAGATGGGTCAAGTGATCGAGTTGACGCGAAATGATGTGACGGGCACTCTCCTGCTTTGCATGATCATCCGTTTGCGACATCAACAACACGGCATTGCGGATAGGGCTTAAGGGATTGCGAAGTTCATGCGCCAGCGTCGCCAGGAAGTTGTTTTTATTGGCATCGGCCTTGTGGAGCAAGCCTTCCATCTCCTTACGTACAGATATGTCGCTGGTGATACGGGCAATCCGATAAGGAACATCATCTGAGTCGGGTACCAGAAATGCGCGGTCACGTACCCAGCGTATACTTCCTTTTGGCTGGATCAGCCTGTACTCGTATTCATAGGCTTGCCCATGCCATAAGCCGTCCCACCTTGCCAAAGCCTCGACCCGGTCTTCTGGATGGATGCTGTTCATCCAGTCTTTGGAGTTTTCTTGCAAGTCGAAATTTGGCCTCCCCCAGAAAGATTCATAGCCCTGGCTCACATACAGCAATTCTGAATTGTCCAATGAAAACATCCAGAAAACATCATCGATATTGTCGGTAAGCTGGCGGAAGCGTTCATCGCTATTACGCAAATCTGCCTGAGTCTGCCTGAGACGCAGCAAGGCATTGACGTTGCAAATCAGTTCGTCAGCTTCAATAGGCGCTGCCAAATAATTGTCGGCACCACCATCAAGCCCGCGAATTTTATCGTCACGGCCAGTCAATGCGGCCGAAGTCTGCAACACCAGAATACTGGCGGTACGCAGTTCTTCCTTGATGCGCCTGCATACTTCGATGCCATTGATGTCGGGCAGTTTTACGTCGAGTAATACCAGGGCGGGCATTACCTTGCTGACCAGTGTCAGTGCATCAGTACCGTTGGCTGCCTCGACAACATCAAATCCGGCATTTTTTAAAATACGCGTCTTGAAATAACGTGCGCCATCGTTGTCGTCAACGTTCAAGATCGTGATGGTATTGTTTTTCATGGCAGTAAACTTTCTGCTATAGCCAAAAATTGATCATGAGTCAGTCTGGGTAAGCGAACCCTGGTACTGGCGGGGGATGCTCAGATAAAACGCTGACCCCTTACCTACCTCGGATGTCACATCTACTGCTCCACCCAGGAGTTTGGCTAATTTAAGGCACAAAGGTAATCCCAGGCCTGTGCCTTTTACCCGACGCTGCAGTTGATGCTCAATCTGGCTGAATTCTTCAAAAATCAGAGGCAGGTTTTCCTGGCTTATGCCTATGCCGGTATCTTCTACCAAAAACTTCACAGTAGCCTCATCAGCTTCTGCCAGCGAGATGGTAATACTGCCTGCTTCAGTAAATTTTAAGGCGTTGGAAATGAAATTACGCAACACTTGCGATATTTTTCCTTCATCCGACATCAGTATCTGCGTAGTGGCAGGCAGCACGAAATTCAGTTCAACCTCAGGGCTTTGCGCGAGCGGGCGCAAGACCCCTTTCAAGCCACTAAACAGATGACTGACATCAACTGGGGCAATTTGCATCTCAACCTTGCCAGCCTCAATTTTAGCCAGGTCCAGCAGGTCATTGACGAGATCAGACAAATCATTGGCGGCTTTGGCGATAAAACCTACCTGTCGTTCCTGCTCTTCTGTCAGTTCACCGTCCATGCGGTCCAGCAGCATGGCAGCCAAAGCGCGGATAGAGCTTAGCGGCGTGCGCAATTCATGGCTGGTGTTCGACAAAAATCGTGACTTCATTTCGTCGGCCCGTCTCAGCCGTTCTGCTTTTTCTTCAATCTCGGCATACAGCGCTACGACGCCACGATTGGTATCTTCCAGCTCATGTGTCAATTCCACTAAGTCATCCTGGCGGGCGCGCAATTCTGCCAGGGTGGCAACCAGCTCCTGGTTTTGCAGCTGCATTTCAGAATAAGTATTTTGCACTGGCGTGTTGGCCAGATGCTCGCTTATCCTGTTCAAGCCTGACGTATCCACCCGCTGCTGCGTCGACATTGACTTCAACAAAGTGACAATGACTTCATGGTCCTTGCCTTTTTCAACGGTACACTCGTCCATCAGGCGATGAGCCGTGATAATAGCGTGGTCAAACTGCTCAACCTGGGAAAATGAATCTGACGGCAACCCTTGAATTTGCGCCTGCCTCCCCCTCCCCTCCCACATGCGCAAGGCCACATTCAGTTGCTGCGTCTTACCACTTTCACTAATAGAAAACACCGCTCTGCCACCAGAAGAATTGCTGATAGCGCAACGTGCCACTTCTGAGACCGCTGTCGCAATACGGACCTGGTCTTGCGCGCTGAATTTAAGAGAGGCAGATATTTGCCGGGCACGCTGGCGCACCAGCACGACATCCTGCTCTGTATCAATACCAACCTGGAGTATGCGGGTCTGTGTCATCGTGCTATTTCATCGTGCTTATTGAGCTCAATGAGCTCAATGAATTATTAATCATGCTATTGCCGGTGTGCGCAGCACCAAAACAGTCGCGTCATCCCGCCCCCTTGAAAAGTCCCTGAGCAGCAGTGCTGCAATGATGGCGGGGTGACAATGAGCCAAGCCGGGGTGCTTATCAAGATCCCACTGGGTGTTGACGCCGTCAGAATGCATGATGATCAGTGTGTATGCCGGGCAGGGGATAGTAAATTCCTGCACCTTGCGCACATTATGACCAACAATGCCATTGTGGGACACCAGTTGTTTGGACTGATCATCATTGACGATACAGGCACTGATATTACCAACACCGGCAAAGACCAGTTCTTGTGCTACGGGGTCAAGTACGGCCACTGCCAGTGCCGCACCACGGGTGGGACGCAATGCCAGATGACAGGCATTGATCTGGTCAGTAACACGTCTGCCTGGTTGCTGTGCGACTGTGTCAATGGCTTCTTTGGCGGCTTTAGCAGCTTCTGGCCCATGACCAAGGCCATCTGCCATCATCAAAGTAATCAGGCGGCGCTGGAAAGACAAGGCCCATCCGTCACCACATTCAGTCTCACTCGCCAAGGGCACGCAGACAGCGCCAAACTGCGGCAAATCAACGGACACGGCATCGCGCCATATGCGGCAAAAGAAAATCGATCCATTGCCTGGCGGTGTATAAGCATCGAATTCCGTCGTTAGCCTGCGTATGGCACCCAATCCCGTGCCAGCTGTTCCGGCACTCGAAACGCCATCGCGCAATGCATTTGCCAAGTTGCTGATGCCTGGGCCTTCATCCATCGCCAAGGCTTCTATGCCGACATTGTTATCGGCATGAATTTGCGTTAATAGCAGCCGCCCACCATTTGCGTGCTTGAGCATATTGGTGGCAAGCTCGGTAATGATGATGGCCAGTTCGCCGCATTTCACATCATTTAATTTAATATCTCCTGCCAGGCGCTGGCCGCTACGGCGGGCTGCAGCGATATCGCTGGCATGCTGGATGCTGGTCCACTCATGTGGCACTAAAGAGTGCGTTATTTTTTCCATTTAGTAATTGACACAGCCGTGCCTTCTCCTACACGCGTATCAATCTCAAAATCATCTACCAGGCGCTTTGCACCACTTAGTCCCAAACCCAAACCGCCTCCTGTTGTATAGCCGTCCGTAAGGGCAAGGGACAAATCTACGATCCCCGGCCCATCGTCACCAAATACCAGCCTCACCCCATCACGCACACCATCATGCAATTTCATGCATATGACGATGCCACCACCACCATACTTGATGGTATTGCGGGCAAGTTCACTCGCCGCAGTCACCACCTTGGTCTGGTCTACCAGGCTCAATTTGATCTCTATCGAATATTCCCTGACCAGCTTGCGCACACCAACCACATGCTCATCGCTAAACAATGGCAGACGTTGGCTGTTGACGACATGCGTGTCTTTTTCACTTAATAAGGGTGACTGGTTTTGAATAGTTGTTTCAGATTGAGCGAAACTATTCATCACTGAAAGCTCTTCCCTAACAGAACCATGCCCTTTTCAACGTTCAGGGCTGTTTTCACACCGGGCAGGTTCAGGCCTAGCTCTACCAGGGTAATCGCTACCGCAGGCTGCATGCCTACCAGCACGGTCTGGGCATCCAGCACGCGCGCCATCGCAGCGGTGTTACTGATCATCCTGCCGATGAATGAATCGACCAGGTCAAGCGCAGAGATATCGATCAGGACACCTTTGGCCCCATCGCTGACGATACGCTCAGTCAGGTCGTCTTGCAGTGTCATCGCCAGCCTGTCGTGCATGTCTACCTGTATGGTGACCAACAGCAGGTTACCAATGCGAAGAATGGGTATACGTTCCATCAGATTCTCACTATGCGCGTACGACAGAGGCGCCCACACGGGCGAGCGCGACGACAAAGGCATCAGCCAGCGTCGCTTTGGTAACCACATCTTCAAGATTGACACCCAGATGCACGATAGTCTGTGCGATTTGTGGGCGTATGCCACTGATAATGCAATCAGCACCCATCAGGCGTGCAGCAGCAATGGTTTTCATCAAATGTTGCGCCACCAGGGTATCTACGGTTGGTACGCCCGTAATATCGATGATGGCGATTGCTGCGCCGGTATCGACGATTTTTTGCAACAGGCTTTCCATGACCACTTGCGTGCGGGCACTGTCCAGCGTACCTATCAGTGGCAGGGCCAGCACGTCTTGCCACAATTTGACCACTGGCGTGGATAATTCCAGCAACTCTTGCTGTTGCCTTACAATGATCTGGTCGCGGGTCTTCTGGAATATTTCTATCGTGAACAGACCCAGCTTGTCCAGCAGGCTACTGACACGCCACAAGGCATCTGAGAGTGCCAGCGGGTCAGCAACAAGATTGTCGCGCAATACCGGAAATAAAGACTGCTTGAGAGAAAACACAAAGGTCGCTGTATCACTGGGCGTAGAACCCTGTTTGGCTCGCTCAACAGAGATTTCTGCCAGCATATTGCGCACTTCATCCCAGGCACCGCCATCAATATCATCAACACCACCATTCAAGGTCGCTTTTGGCAACAAAGCCAGCAACTGTGTGGAATGACGACGCAACTGATCGATGGTCTTGGCGTCAGTGCGAATGGCCTGCTTTTGCAAATTTGCCAGCCAGTCGGATTGAATTGCTGCCTCATTTTGCTTGATCAGATCGCTAATGCGGTTTGCGTTTTCGTTGGTAGTCATCATTGCCCTCAGAGTGTCCCGGTTCAAAACTTTGGTAAAAGTCCATGACATGGCACATCAGCCCGTCATGATAAATAAGAAACTCTCAGAATATCACTAAAATTGTAGTTGAGGCACAAATCTTAATGAGACTGCGATGTAGGTTTTCTTGTTTCGCAAAAACTCAACTCGCCATGATTGATTACGGATATGCCAATATATCCTGATGACAGGCGGATGAATTTCATCATGCTCAAACTTTCATCGGTAAGCGCTGTTTGCTGTGACCTTAGCTCCTTGAATTTCTCGTAAAAATATTCTCAAGTAATACATTCGTTCGGTCACTGCTCGTGCAAATTAGATTGCGCGAGCGCCCAATTCTTCATCAATGCCGTTGTGGATAATATCCACATGCGGCGCATTATCATGCGCCCGACGATCTGGTATTGACTATATGTGATAGTGCTACTGGTCGGACATCGTTTTCAGAAAATGCCATTTCTGCTAAGGTAAGCCATCCCTCACAATTTTTCCTGCACGCCATGTCCCTGCTCAGAAAACCCAAGCCTGTTCCTGCCAATACTGTTGAAACCAATCAGCAGATTGCTACGCTGGCGTCTGTGCAAAACCAGATTTTTCCGAGGCTGATCGATCGCTTGCAGGCGGGTGTCAGTACGGCTGACGTGGCGGTGCTGGCAGACGAGCTCGCGCGGGAGCATGAGGTGCATAGCTCGCTGCCTTTGATGAATGGTTTTCCGGCTGCTATCAGCATTAGTGTGAACCAGGAAATTATGAATGGAGTGCCGCGTAGCGATAAGCTGCTCAAGGATGGCGATGTGGTGAAGCTGGCGTTTGGTCTGCACCATCAGCAGCGGGCGTTCAGCATGCAGAACTGGACTGTGCAGATAGGCGCAGGCACGGCCATTGCTGGTGACTTGCTGGGGCCAAGTCATGCGATTTTGCAGGAGAGCATATCGATGTGCCGGCCTGGGGTTCTGGTCTCTGCGATAGGCGGTCATTTGCAGCAGACGTGCAGCAAGACTGGCTTGTTTATCTCGGAGCTATTTGCTGGTCATATCATGGGCGAGCAGGCGCATATGCTGCCGCAGGTTTTGCCGCGCCGTGGCATGTTCGAGTCTGAACATGTCTTGAGTGCGGGCTGCATGCTGCACCTGGTGGTGCTGGCCCACCCTGCCAAGCCCAGTGCCAGGCAATTGACAGATCATTGGCCGGTGATTGAACGCAACTACTATCCATCTGCCTGCTACAGCCATATGCTGCTGATCACCGAGGACGTGCCGCAAGTACTGACAGCATCTTATCCTTTGCTTAGTCACTCTTAAGTGTGACTGAGCGATCTAAGTGACTTAAGTGACCAGGCATACAAAAATGTAAAGCAGAAAACATCACACCTTTCTGCAATTTGCCTGCGCCCACATCGCTGCTTGACGAGCCATTCGCCTACATACAAAGGCATGCAGGCGGCGCAGTATTCCTTGATGACAAATCCTGTCTAAACCACAAAAGCGTAAAACAATGCAAATTAGTCATATCAATATTGCAGCGATATAGACAATTGCATAATATAAATGTAAATTTGGTAAGCATGATGTATTTGCACTAGCATGCATATATAGGTCAATGCCATGTCTATGCCGCATGGATGGCTAAGCAGAGCCAGTATGACAATGGGCGGGTGAGAGAGCAGACTTGTAATTCATGGGGCAATTGTAAAAGGCCGTTACAAATTACATGCTGCAACAAAGTTGCCTTGGAGTATTATTAATTATTGTGCGCAGGCGAAAGGTGTCACATGAATGACAGCATTCCGCAGACCAGGCCAGTGACTATCCTCGTTGTCGATGATGACGATGTCGATGTGCTGGGTATAGAGCGCGCACTGAAAAAACTCAAGATCGCCAACCCTATCGTACGGGCGCATGATGGGGTAGAGGCACTGGAGATTTTGCGTTCGCCTGAAGGTTTGCCTCGTCCTTACCTGATTTTGCTGGACATTAATATGCCGCGCATGAATGGGCAGGAGTTTCTGGCAGAACTGCGGCAGGACAAGAATTTATCGTCTGCGGTTGTATTTGTATTGACCACTTCACAGGATGACCAGGACAAGCTCATGGCTTACTCCAAACATGTGGCTGGTTATATTGTCAAACAGCATGTTGGTGATGGTTTCATGCGTGTGACAGAAATGCTCGACCACTATTGGCGAGTCGTTGAACTGCCTGTTGCCTGAGGTGTAATCATGATGCTGACCGCGCCACCGCAAACCTCTACCCTCGATATTCTCATCATCGATGATGATGAAATCGACAGGCGCAATGTCATCCGTGCGTTGAAGCAGGTATCGGTCAGCGTCAACATCGTCGAAGCCAATAATGCCCTCGATGGCCTGCTCAAGGCCAAGGAAACCCTGTTCGATGTCATCCTGCTGGATTACCGCCTGCCTGACCGTGATGGCATCGAGGTATTAAAGAGCCTGCGCCTCGACAAGACCCACCACACCGCCATCATCATGCTGACGCACCAGGAAGATGTGAGCCTCGCAGAGCAAGCTATCGAAGCCGGTGCACAAGACTTTTTACTGAAAGAAGAAGTCAATGCGCGCCGCCTGATGCGCGCGGTGCACCAGGCACGCCACCGCCACAAGCTGGAATCTGAGCTCAGCCGCAGCTATAACCAGTTGCGCGAACTGGCCGAGCATGATGCCCTGACCGGTCTCGCCAACCGTTATGATTTTGAGCGGGCGCTGGCCTTTGCTGTCAGCCGCGCCAAGCGCGAGAACCTGCATGGCAAGATGGCGGTGCTGCTGCTTGATCTTGACCGCTTCAAGAATGTGAATGATACCTATGGTCATGCGATAGGTGACCAGTTACTCATCAAGGTGGCGCGCCGCCTTGGCACCACCACGCGCGGCAGTGATTTGCTGGCGCGCCTCGGTGGCGATGAATTTGTGGTGCTGGTGCAGGATATGGACAGGGTCGATCAGGCCATCCTGCTGGCGACCCGCATTGTTGAAGCGTTCAAGAAACCCATCGTGCTCGATGGCATGGAATGGGATGTGACGATGAGCATAGGCATCGCCGTATTTGGCTCCTGCGCGAATGATGCGACTGAACTCATGAAATGTGCTGACATCGCGATGTACCGCGCCAAGCAGGAAGGCCGTAACCAGAGCCATTTTTATTCTGACCAGTTGCACCAGTCCGTGCGCCACCGCATGTACCTTGAGCGCGACCTGCGCCATGCCTTGCGCAATGAACAATTGCAGGTGTATTACCAGGCGAAGATCAACCCCTTTGATGGCAGCATAGGCGGCATGGAAGCCCTGCTGCGCTGGCACCATCCGGTAGAGGGTGTGCTGACACCGGGCATCTTTTTGCCGATGGCAGAAGAACTGGGCCTGATGTTCGATATCGACCAGTGGGTCATGCGCACGGCCTGCGCCCAGTTGCAGGAGTGGCGCTCACTCCCTTTCCTGCATGCTCAGGACCTGACGATGGCGGTGAATGTCTCGGCTATACAATTGCAGGGTGATAATCTCATCTACACCGTTGATGAAGCCCTGCTGACCAGCGGCCTTGACCCGCGTTACCTGGAGCTGGAAATCACCGAGAATGCGCTGATCCGTGACCCCGTGCATGTGGCCGCCATCCTGCACAAGCTGGTCGGGCGTGGGGTCAAGCTTTCGCTGGATGATTTTGGTACCGGTTATTCATCCTTCGGACATTTGAAACTCTTCCCCATCCATGTGTTGAAGATAGACCAGAGTTTTGTCGCTGGTGTTGGCAAGGGTGAGTCGCAAGAACGCCTGCTGGCTGCCATGATTGCCTTTGCCCAGACCATGGAATTGTCTCTGGTGGCAGAGGGTATAGAAACTGAGCAACAAGCTGCATTCTGCGCCGAACGAGGTTGTGAACTTTTGCAGGGCTTTATGTATTCACGCCCTATTCCCTCAAGTGAATTTGAAGATCGCTACCTGACCGGAAGTTTCCGCCATGAGCCAATTGGACCACAGTCAAAAAAATGAGTCGGCCAGCCCTCAACAGCCACAGCCAGTAAAGCAGCCAGATTATGTCAATGAGCAGCATGCCTTGCTGGCTGCCATTGTCAACTCATCAGACGATGCCATCATCAGCAGCGACCTCAGCGGCAATATACTGAGCTGGAACCATGCGGCTGAAATCCTGTTTGGTTATACCGCGACCGCAATCTACCAGCGCCCTTTTGCCAGTCTTTTCCCTGCCGGGCAATTGCCGGACCACCTCTCGCTGATCAAGCTCATGCAGCAAGGCGCTTCGATAGGCCATTTTGAAACCATGCGGCGCTGCCAGGATGGTACCGAGTTGCCAGTAGCGCTGACCATCTCTGCCATGCGTGATGAGGGTGACAATATCATCGGCCTGTCGTTGATTGCGCGTGACTTTAGCGTAGGTTACCGCATCGCTGCCCGCCTGACGCAAAGCGAGCGGCACTTCCGCCAGGTGGTGGATGCAGCGCCAAATGCCATGGTCATGATAGACCGCCGCGGCCTCATAGAAATGGTGAATTCGCAGACCGAGGCCATCTTTGGCTACACCCGCACCGAGCTGCTGGGCAAACCCCTGGAAATCCTGATCCCCTCGCGCTTCCAGCGTCACCACCCTAGCCTGCGCACCGGTTACTTTGCCAACCCCATCAGCCGCGTCATGGGGCGTGGGCGCGAGCTGTATGGCCTGCGCAAGGATGGCACCGAGTTCCCGGTAGAGATAGGCCTGAACCCGATAGAAACTGCCGATGGCATCAAGGTCTTGTCAGCGATTGTCGATATCACCGAGCGCAAGCGCCAGGAAGAACGTTTCCGTCTCGTGGTGGAAGCCGCACCGAATGCCATGGTCATGATAGACAGCCAGGGCAAAATAGAAATGGTCAATGCCCAGACCGAAACCATCTTTGGTTACGAGCGTGAAGAGCTGCTGGGCCAGCCTATGGAAGTGCTGATACCTGAACGTTTTCGCCAGCATCACCCCGGCCTGCGCAGTCATTTTTTCTCTCAGCCCAGCAGCCGCAGCATGGGCACGGGCCGCGACCTGTTTGGTTTGCGCAAGGATGGTACCGAGTTCCCGGTAGAGATAGGCCTGAACCCGATAGAAACTGCCGAGGGCATGAAAGTCTTGTCGGCCATCGTCGATATCAGTGAGCGCAAGCGTCTGGAAGAACGCTTCCGCCTCGTTGTGGAAGCCGCGCCTAACGCCATGGTCATGATAGATGGCCATGGCAAGATAGAGATGGTCAATGCCCAGACCGAACATCTGTTTGGTTACCCGCGCACAGAATTGCTGGGCCAGCCTATGGAGATGCTGATACCAGCCCGCTTCCGCAGCCAGCACCCGGATTTGCGTGCCCATTATTTTGCCAGCCCCAGCACCCGCGCCATGGGTAGTGGGCGCGACCTGTTTGGCCTGCGCAAGGATGGTAGCGAATTCCAGATAGAGATAGGCCTCAACCCTATACAGACTGCCGATGGTCTCAAAGTACTGTCAGCAATTGTTGATATCTCGGAGCGCAAGCGCTTTACCGATGAGCTGTCGCGACGCAACCAGGAATTGAATAATTTTGCCTATGTCGCCTCGCATGACCTCAAGTCCCCCTTGCGCGGTGTCGATCAACTGGCCACCTGGCTGACCGAAGACCTGGCCGGCAAGATTAATGATGAAACCAATGAACACCTGCGCCTCATGCGCATGCGCATCAAACGCATGGAGAGACTGCTGGACGATTTATTGCTCTACTTCCGCGCCGGGCAGCTTGGCGGCTCGGTGGAGCACATCGACTTTGCCGAGCTGGTACGTGATGTGTTTGATCTGTGTTGCCCGGACCAGTCTTTCAGGCTGGAACTGCACGGCGAATTCCCGCGCTGCCATACCCACAAGGTGCCGCTGGAACTGGTGTTCCGCAATCTCATCAGCAATACCGTCAAACATCACGATACAAAAAAAGGCTGCATCGTCGTAAAGGCCATCCCCAATGAACAATGGCTGGAATTTGCGGTCTGCGATGACGGCCCCGGCATTTCCGCTGAGCACAGTGAACGCGTATTCGCCATGTTCCAGACCTTGCGCCCGCGCGATGAGGTTGAAGGCAGCGGCATGGGCCTGGCCATCATCAAGAAGACCATAGAGTCACTGGGCGGTCATATCAAACTCAGCGCCAACCAACCGCGTGGCGCCGTGTTCAACTTCACCTGGCCACGCAATACAGCGGAGGCCTTATAAGATGATGTCGCTTTCCCACAAAACAGAAACATGCACTGACCCGGCGGCCTTGCTGGCCGCCATCGTCAATTCATCGGAGGATGCCATCATAGGTAGCGACCTGAACGGTCACATCATCAGCTGGAACCACGCCGCAAGTCTCTTGTTCGGGCATGCGCATGCTGCAATCCTGGGGTGCCCCTTTGCAGTATTGTTCCCGGACGGGCAATTGCCCGACCATCAAACGCTGGGCCAACTGCTGCAAAAAAATAATGCCATAGGCCAGTTTGAAACCATGGGCAGGCGTGCTGATGGCAGTGAGATACCTGTATCACTGACCATCTCCTCCATACGTGACGCCAGCGGCAATATCTTTGGCCTGTCACTGAGCGCACGCGACTTTAGCAGTGGCTACAAAATGGCGGCACGACTGTCACAGAGTGAGAGGCATTTTCGCCAGGTCGTCAATGCTGCGCCAAATGCCATGATACTCGTTAACAGCCAGGGCCAGATAGAGCTGATCAATGAGCGCTGTGAACAGATGTTTGGCTACACACGCGCAGAACTCATAGGCAATACCCTCGACATGCTGGTGCCTGAGCGATATCGAGAGCAACATCCGGAATGGCGTGCAGCTTATTTCGCCCATCCAGATGAACCTGTCATGGCCAAGGGCCGCGAACTATACGCCTTGCACAAGGATGGTACAGAATTCCCGGTGGAAGTAGGCCTCAGCCCCATCGAGACAGCAGATGGCATGAAGGTATTGTCAGCCATCGTCGATATGTCAGAACGCCAGCGCTTCACCGATGAACTCTCGCGCCGCAACCAGGAACTCAAGGACTTTGCCTATGTCGCCTCGCATGACCTGAAAGCCCCGCTGCGCGGTGTCAATCAACTCGCCACCTGGATCACCGAAGACCTGGCAGGCCAGATCAATGAAGAAACCCAGGAACACCTGCACCTCATGCGCGTGCGCATCAGCCGCATGGAAAAACTGCTCGACGACCTGCTGCTCTACTTCCGCGCCGACAACCTTGGCGGCGGCATAGAATGCATAGACTTTGCCGAGATGGCGCGCGACGTGTTTGAACTATGCTGCAACAACCCCTCGTTTTCCCTCGAATTGCAGGGCACTTTCCCGAAAGATTTCACACACAAGGTGGCCCTCGAACTGGTATTGCGCAACCTCATCAACAACGCCATCAAACATCACGACAAGGCCAGCGGCCACATCACCGTACGCGCCTTGCCAGCCCCTGTTGACCAAGCCTACCTCTTCGAAGTCGCCGACGACGGCCCCGGCATCGCCCCCGAACACCGCGACCGCGTATTCGCCATGTTCCAGACCCTGCGCCCACGCGATGAGGTAGAAGGCAGCGGCATGGGCCTGGCCGTCATCAAGAAAACCATAGAATCACTGGGCGGCAGCATCAGCCTCACTGCCAATGCGCCGAGTGGGGCGGTGTTCAGGTTTAGCTGGCCACGGGTGGTGGGGTAGACGGTGTCTCACGTAGCAGTGGCTTTAGCCGCGAATAGCAGACTGCAAGAAGGTTAGGCCAGGATACCTGTCTGAAATTTTTTATCGCATTTCAAATCCGTGGAGTACAAATACGACGGATTCCTGCCTGAGCAGGAATGACGATTGAAAGATATCCAGATAAAAAGGCCACACGGTTTGTATGGCCCTGCATAGAAAATCCAGAATGGGCGTTTTGTCCCGCAACTACTCAAAAACGCCCATGCAAAACTTACTTCGGTGGGAAGTTATAAGTCACCGTGTAGTTCCCGCTCCCCGCATACGATTTGACCTGCACATAGTAGTAACCCGCCGTGCCCGCATAATTGATGGATTCAGTCGATGTGCTGCCTTCGCTGCTGGCGACCTTGGTCCAGGCGCTGCCTGAGTATTTATACAGGTAGAGGTCAAAGTCTGTCCCCGCTGGCCCGCTCAACTGTATGCTATAGGTGCCATTGCCAGACTGGATGTAGCCGGGTGATGCGCTGGGTGCATTGGCCGTTGCGCCACTGGCGAGGCTGCCGGTCTGAGTGACAGCACCACCTGGTGCTGGTGTGTATGAGGCAAACACTGTCCTGGCCAAACCTTCATTGACTGCATGCCAAGGATAGCCCAGCGTGCGCATGCGGGAATTTTCTGTTGGCCTGTATTTCCCGGTCTTGCAATATTGCGCGCCCTGGAAGGTGCCGACCGTGCCATTTGCATATTGCCCCAGGCCGGTTGGTACGGCGGTGGCAGGCGAGATCAGGCCACCCCATTTGACATTGCGTGTGCCATTCAGAGATACATCGCCTGAGCTGGGTTCAGCACTGAGGCTGCAAGTACCGTAATCATATTCATCAGCCAGGGCAAAGGCGGTGTGGCCTATCTCATGCAAGGCAATTTCCACAGACTGGGCATGCATGGAGAGCGTCGCGATCTCACCGCCAGAACCACCATAGCGGGTGGAGTTGGACACCACGACAATGACGTCACGCTGGTCAGGCGCAAGTACCGAACCGACGATGTCATATACCTTGGTTGAGTTCACACACAGCAGGCGGTCGATGTTATAGCAGTAGAAGCTGCCATCCATGGCGGTGTCGCGATACACGCCCTTGTCCGGCTCATCTGCGCCGGACTGGTTGCTGACGACATCAACACGGTACACATTGATGCTGGCACGATTCGCTGCAAACAGAGGATCGGCCATGAAGCCATCGATGACTTTTTGCGCGTCCGTACGCCATTTACTCATCTCGGCAGCAGTATAGCCATCGCCAACAAAGACCAGATCCATGCGTGCATTGGACGGGCCATTATTGATGATGGTCGTGACGGTTGCCGCCGGAGTGGCAGATGGTGGTGGCTGCATACGTGCGGCCTGGCCGTTGCGCACTATCTGGTCGAGGGCAGCGCGCTTGAATACCGCTGGCTGCGGTGGTGGCAGCGCCATGCGCGCATCGCCCGTGGCTTGCGCCTGGATCTCTATGCTGGCGACCTTGTCATCAAAAGGCAAGGATACCTCAAACACCCCGTCAGCCTGCCTGACTTGCTGCGACACGTCGATGGCTCCAGTCTTGGGGTCAAACGCCTCGACATGGCGCTGCTGCACATTCCGCACCAGCACTTCATGGACGATCGTACCTTGAGCATTTCTGGCGATGACACGCCAGGGTTCGCCCTGGCCACTGTCAGGCATGCTGGGTGTCAGCGCAAACTCGCCAAGCTCGGCCCGCACAGGAGTGAAGCTGGTACCCTGCCTGCCATCGCTGTAGGCAACACGCAGCGAAATATTCGCCGCATGAGCTGCACTGAGTTGTAACACCGAAATTGCAACGGCCATCAAAATAAGTTTGAGTGAATTCATACTGTCTCCGAATAAAATAAGGTGAATGTGTGAACTGTCGATGCGGGTGATGCTAATGCTGATGCTAAAGCTGATGACTAAGGAGGAACCTCCCCCGATGTGAGAGAACCGTTGATGGAAGATGCTATCGGGGCAGTCGCTGCGTGTGATGCTGGCAGCTGGAGATCAGTATAGTAAAATAAATATATTCAACAAATATTAGTGTAAGCAAATGTGAATGAGATCGAGGCATGTAAAAGAAGGTAGCCGGGATTGATATGGATACTGGCGGTCTGCTTTGCCTCTGTTATGTCACAATAGCAGGTCTATCCGCCTATGACCTGCATGAACCGCATCACACGCTCTGATCTCTATTTGTTTCTGATGCTGCTGTTGACCAGCCCTGTCACGGTGCCGTGTGCACTGGTCTGCCTCGTGTTGTTTGGCCTGTTCTGGCTGCTGAGCGTGCTCAGCTCAGGATCAGCGAGCAGTTGGCTAGTCATTCTGATTCTAGGAATAGGGTCACCATTTTTTATGGTCACCCAGCTTAGTGGCCTGGCTTTGCATCACCTGTTACGCGCACGTCCGCAAATCGACGATGCTGGATTTACTTTTCATCGCCGCTTCAGAAAATTGAGGATCTTGTGGCGTAACATCAGACTCATACGCGAAATATGGACGCCACCGATGGGTACAGCATATCAATTCCATTTTCATGAAGGTCAACAGCTACAAATAACCGTCACTGACGAAAGCACGCTAGTTATCCAACAAGCAAAGGAGATAGGCATACCGTTTGAGCACGACAGTGTCTGCAAAGCCAGGGATCATAATGAATCAGCACAATAAAACTCATGTGCGCATATAACCTATATTCGCAACCATCAGATAAAAACAAAACAAGCAATGACACTACCCCGCCTCGCGGATTTTGAAGGCATACTCAGCCTCTCACGTACCGACAACGACGGCAGGCAGTCTGCCGTGCTTAACGGATACAGACCCGCCCACCAGTTACATGACAATCACTGCAGCACGGGCATCCATGAATACCTGGATAGCGACCAGGTGCAGCCGGGTGAAAGTGGTCGGGTGGCTGTGTGTTTATCCATGCCAGACATGTACCCGGCCTGCCTTTGGGAAGGCCGTGAAATCAATATTCTTGAAGGTAAAAAACAAATAGGCACACTCAGGGTCACCAGCATATTCAATGCTACTCTGCGCACCAGCTCTGGCGAATACCTGATCAGGTGGCAAGCCCCGCGCCTCACAGAAATTGGTACCTGCCTGCTTAATCTCTTTCAAGGTGACGATTACCAGATCAATCAACAAGCCTTGCAAGGCCTGCACGCACTGCATGCATCTCCCCTGGTCTTGCGCATGGATGCAACACTGTTCAAGACCGTCATGAACATGCCGGGCTTTGACACAGCAAATTGCGTCGCCCGCATGCTGACCGGCTATCGTCTGAATTACACGCGCAGCCTGGCTGCCTTCAAAGCTGCATCGAGCGATGAAACTTTCCTCGGCCTGTTTAAGGGCGCTTCCAGAAAGAAAACACAAGAAGAATACACACAGGTGGTGACCGACCTGGACAGTCTCATGTATGCACTGCCAGGTTATGGCCATCTGGCGCAGGAAGAAGTACTGGCCTTGCTCGATACTGGTGACGGATTTTTGACCTCCTTTGCCGGAACCATGATGGATGCGTTTCCCACACTCGACGACCGGCACATAGCACAGCTCCTCGACACGATGGAAGAATACGGAGTGCATGAATGACCCTACCAGCCCGGCATTGCACTGGCTGCGGCATTGACGAAAAACCCCAAAGGTTTTGACAATGTAATGAGCAGGTTTGAGCATGGCAACGACAATTTGCAATCCGGCATACTCAGAAGTTTTGAATCCCTGGAGATGGCATTGCCTTTGCAGGCACAAGACATAATTGTGCGCCGGGCACTATCATATGGCAGCAATCGCGATGACGAGGCATACCGTACTGGCGTCATTGCCCTGGCACTATGCAAAGACCGGCAAGCAGAAGCAGTAGCGATACTGGCCCCCTGTCTTGACAGTGAAGCCTGGTTCATCCGGGGCAATGCAGCCATGTCACTGGGCTTGCTCGGCATAGAAGATGAAGTACTGATCAATCGCCTCGGTGACATGATCTTTGATACTGAAGGCAATGACTGGAGTGTGCAGTCAGCCATGCTAGTGGCTTTGATGAAACTCGGTGACAAGGCCAGCAGCCAGATAAGTAAATTGCTGAGACTGGCACGGGACAACGAAGAAGTAGAAGATTTTAGTGGCTATCCTTGCCCCAATCAATTGCTGGCAGATTGCTTTGCCGCCATAGGTGACGACTCCGCCGCTGTTATCGAAGCCCTGCGCAAGACAGTCGCCAGACAAGGTTTTATCAGCGCCGGGCCTGCCGTCATCGCCTTGGGCAAGTTAGGCAAGGCAGCCGCACCTGCCATGGAGGCAATCAAGGCATTTATTTTTAGTGAAGACTATCATGTCGACAATGCCGACCACGCCCGCGCTGTCATCGATGCCTGCATCGCCATCAATGGCGCAGACAACGTCGATGTCAACAACTGCATCAGGCATTTGGCAAAGTCTGTGCTTGCGGATGTGGCTGAGGTGGCACATCAGCATTTGAGCGGTGGAAATCAAAAGTAAAACCTTCATGCATCGGCATGATGATAGCCATATGTGCGACTGAAGCCGCTCCTGATGTTAGCAAAGTTCCGGTCGTAGGGCGCATTATAATGCGCCGTATGTGAACTACGCACACGGCAAAGATATCTTTGCCACGGCATGCAGCATGCCCATGCGGCGCATTGCAATGCGCCCTACTTTACTAGCTATATGCTACTTATTCAGGTCGTAGAAGGAATTGCAATGCCCCCTGCCTTGCCACCTGGTGGCTACATCTGCGCCAGCCGCCTTATCTCTGAAAAAATCTCATTGAAGTCGCCATAGATATCAACATCAGCATCAAACAATACTTGATTTTTTGCGACGTACTCGATTGTAGGCATGAGTTCATTCATTATTGGAGAAATCGCATCAGATTCATCACTCAATTTGCTCTCGACCAGTCGCAAAAAACAGCTGGCAGCATCTGAGGCATCCCATCTACCCAACACTGCAGTTGATGTCAGGTACCGGCAGTAAGCGAAAATATAATAGCGAAACGGAATTACCGGCATGAACCTGAGTTCTTCTGTTCGTTCTATGACCGCCCCTTCAAAAAGAAGTCTTGCTTCTTCCAGGTTTTTTCCAAAAAACATTTTATGCGCATATTTTTGGTCAAGGTCATTTCTATAGTCGCCCCAGTCTTCTTCAGAGGGTATTTCCAAGTTTAGTTTCATTTTAAAACCGGTCTATGTTTTGTTTGATGCATAAGTCAATCCCGTTGGCAAGTATTGTGATCACACGCATATGCGATTAGTGGACTGTAACAGTGGAATCGAGAGTGAAGGACATGTGCCCGGCGCATCAGGGCAAGGCGCAAAACGCAGCGATAGCGGTGCTATCGCGAGTATTTGCAACGCAGCCATGATCGTCGCGCACATGGCAGGCACTCCGATTTCCACTGTTACAGTTCGCTAATATAAGGTATTCGCAGGCATCCGCCCACAAGTAAGCGCATTACAAATCGGTGTCTTCTGCAGGCAATGGCACTGCGCTCAGCACACCTGGAAGCTGACTATTCAGGTATGATTTGCCATTTCTCGCTGGATGAATGGCAATCAATAACAACAGCAATTGCATATGCCAGTTGACCTGTTCGGTCGCCCGGTCAAATGATCATTTACTGTATTGCGCCTCAAGCTTTCACAAATATGAATTCAATAAAATCAATAAAATCTTTCTTCGCTATCTGCCTTTTCTCGCTGGCATCATCCAATACATGCCTGGCAGCCAGTAGCAACATCCTGGACGAGCTCACTTATGAAGCTAACTTACAGACATACTACAAGAACTACGCAGGCGCATTGAGAGTGAATGATCTGGCACTCAACATTGCAGAAGCTAACAGAAGTACCTACTTCACTTATTTTGCACATCTTTACGAAAATCGCTTTCACACACTCCAAAACATGAAACGATATGACGAGGCGTATGCCACGGCACTCAAGACCAAAGAAATTCTTGGCACAGACCCTGCGAAAGATGGCGCGAGTTATTCCATCTTATTACGTGAAATTGCTGAAATGCTGATGGAGGAAGGTAAATATGCCGCAGCAGAAAAATTTGCATTTGAAGCAGTAGAAAACCTTGAATCCAAAGGGACTGAAGATGAACTCATTATGCCGAACCTTTACAGGGTATTAAGTCGTGTATATGTCAAATTGGGAAAGTTAGAGCAGGCAGTGTCTGTATTGAAAAAAGCCGTCACTTTTTCTAATCAACAGGGTAAAAAAGCATTACCACAAAAATCTGCCTCTCTAGAAGAGTTGAGCAAAGTGTACCGGACTTTGGGACGGACAGACCTGGCAGAACTTGCCGACAAAGAGAACAATAAGATTGAACGTACGATAACGATGGTATCCAATGTCAGAGTGGAGCGCCCCAAAAATTACTCGCCTGCGACTCTTGATCGAAATTCCTGTACTCAGCCCGAATACTCTGAAGAAGCCTTGCAGCAACAGTTGCGTGGCACGGCAAAATTCCGTTTCCTGATTGATGAAAACGGAGGCATCGCAGCAAAATACATCTCCGTCAGCAGTGGCTCTGCGCTGTTGGATACAGCGACCTTGCAGGCGTTCTCCAGATGTAAATTCTCGCCGGAAATGCACGACGGCAAAGCAATGCGCTCCTGGTTTTCTGGTCAGTTCGTCTGGAACTTGCCAAACTAAAGAGTCTTTGATGTAAAGCTTCAAGAGATCAAATAAACCTTCCGCATGGAGGTGCGTCATGCGCACTGCTATGGCGAGGTTCATGACTGAAGCCAATTCTGCTGCTTGCAAAGCTCCGGTGGTAGGGCGCATTATAATGCGCCGTATGCATGCGACGTGCGCTGCAATAATATATTGCCACGGCATGCGACATACCCATGCGGCGCATTGCAATGCGCCCTACTTTACGGTGATATCGTAGATCGTGCGAATGCGATGATTAAAACCTTATCTGACTTTAATGTGGCTTGTGCAAAGTTCAAACGCACGGATATGAACACGATGGATTCCTGCCTGCGCAGGAATGACGATAGAAAAGGTATCCAAATAATCAGGTGACAGAGTTTACCCAGGCTCATGATCGCCATTAATGCAAGCAGGAGCTGATGGCTGTCTGTCAGCGGTGACTTAACAAACCCGGCTAAATATCACCCACCAACGGCAATTCCAGCCCCTTGCCATACACCCGTATCAACTCCTCCACAGGTTGCGGTCTGGATAGTACAAAACCCTGTATCAGGGTATCGCCAAACTGTCGCAAGAAGGCGAGTTGGGAGTCGGTTTCTACGCCTTCTGCAATCACGTTCAGGCGCAGGTTGCGCCCTAGCTCTATGATGGTGCGGACGATGGCGCGGTCTTCGCTTTGTTGTGGCAGGCCTTTGATGAAGGAGCGGTCTATCTTCATCGACGAGATGGGCAGGTTCTTCAAGTGGGCGAGCGAGGAATAGCCCATGCCAAAATCGTCCAGGCTGATGCCAAAACCCTGACGCCGTAGCGTGCTCATGATGGGGATGACATGGTCAGGCTGTTGCATGAGCATGCTCTCTGTGAGTTCCAGGCAGAGGTGCTGCGGTTTGATGCCTGATCTTTCGACGACGGCACGCAATTCATCTGGCAGCGTGCTGGAGGTGAATTCTGAGGCGGCCATGTTGACATGTACCTTTACATTCTCAAAACCACAGCGGTGCAGGCGTGCCAGGTCGTGGCAGGCGCGGTGCACGACCCAACTGCCTATCTGTATGATGAGGCGGCTTTCTTCAGCAATGGGGATGAAGATGTCGGGCCGCACGATGTCGCCATTGGCGCGGCGCCAGCGTATCAGCGCCTCTATCGCATGGATCTGGCCATTACCGGCAAAGATGGGCTGGTATTCGAGGAACAGGGCTTGCTCGGCAATGGCCTGGTGCAGCTCGGTTTGCATCGTCAGGCGCTGCGCCAGGTCTGACTGTTGCACGGCCAGGGTGTAGGAGGTGCTGCTGGAAAAATAGCTGACGTCATTGCGGCCATTTTTCTTGATGCGGTACATGGCAGTATCGGCACCGCGCAAGAGCTCAGGGCCGGTCAGGCCATTGTCGGGATAGATGCTGATACCTATGCTGGCCGAGACAGTAATCTCATGGCCGTTAAACATAAAGGGTAGTTGCGCTGCATGCAGCACCTCTCTGACCAGACTGTCGAGCTGTTCATTGAAGGGCGTGGCAGAACCATCGGGCTGGTAGAGTATCGCAAATTCATCACCACCGAGCCGCCCTACCAGCTTGCCGGGTATGGGCAAGCCCTGCACTCTTTGCGAAAAACCGCGCAAGACCACATTGCCAGCCTCATGGCCAAAGGCATCATTGACAGGTTTGAAGCGGTCCAGGTCAATAAAGATCAGGCCAAATACGGCGTCGGTGGTGGCGCTTCTTTTGCAGGCGCTGTCGAGTATCTGGTAAAAATGGCTGCGGTTGGCGAGCTCAGTCAACCCATCGATTTGTGCCAGCAGGCGTATGGTTTCTTGTTGCTCCAGCCTTTGGGCGGTTTGCGCAATCAGTGCACCTATGGTGGCGGACAAGCTGGGCAGTTGCGCTTCGCTCTGGCGAGTCAGGCGGCTGTAGAATTCCAGCACGCCGGGGCAGTGGCGCTCACCTTCATCGGTGATGTAGGCGACCGGGAAGATGTAGCCGGAGCGCAGCTGGCACTGTGTCGCACTCTTATTGCGCAAAAAATCTTCGTCACTGTTCATGTCCTCTACCCAGCGCGGCTCGCCTTGTTGCCACACCTGGCCGACCAGGCCAGTACCGGGGCGCACCTGCATGGCCTGGCTTTCTTGCGTGAACAGTTGCAGGGTCTCTTGCTGAGCATGCCAGTAATCCTGCAACCTCAGTTGACGCTCACCTGAGGCATTGCTTGCGACCGTCCAATAAGCGCCCCACTCCCAGCCCAGGTTTTCACAGACCAGTTGTATAACTTTGGTGACAGCCACGCCTATTGAATCTGCACCAACAAATAGCCGGGTCGATTCAAAGCCCAGGCGCTCGCGCATGGCGGCGTGCCTGGCGGCAGTGATATCGGTCAGTATGCCTTCACAAAGAACAGATGCAGGCGCTTGCGGCACCGATCTCAGGCGCAACCAGCGCAGGCCGCTGCCTTCATTGAAGATGCGAAATTCATAGTCGATCTGCCCGTACCTGGCAGCCGCATTGCGCAGGGTGGCATTTACCTGCGCCATGTCATCTGCGAGTACTTTGGCAAAGCCGTGCTCCAAGCCCGCGTGCCAGCCAGATACCACACCCAGCATGCCTGCCGTCACATTGGACAACACCATGCCATCACTATCTGGGTGATACCACCAGCGCCCAAAAGCCGCCGCCTGCTCGATTGCATCCGGCACGGCAGCCTGCGCCAGCAGGGCGTACAACTCCGGGCAAGTGCAGAGTTCTACATATTCTGGCAAGAAGCTGGCAGGGGCGAGGGAAATGGATTCATGCATGGCGTGAAATACTTCCGGATATGCAAAGTGATTATTTATGGCCAGCAATTTTTATACCATACTATTCAGCAAAAATGCTGCTTTTGGGTGCGTATGCTGTGATACCACCCACATGATTGCAAAACTTATATTTTCATGGGCACCCATGCAAGCACTAAAATTTTGTAGCAATAATTACTAATATGTAGAATAATCTACCAAATGAAATGGATATTACTGATTATCAGCCTGCCCACAGAGAACGCCACCGTCAGGATGCGTGCGTGGCGGGCCTTGAAAGCCTCTGGTGCCGTGGTCTTGCGCGATGGCGTGTATCTAATGCCAGATAGCAGCCCATGCCGCAGCAGCATGGAGGCCATCGCTGCCGATGTCTTGTCGGCTGGTGGCACGTCCATGCTGTTACAGGTTGAAGAGCCGCAAGTAGCGAATTTTGCGGCACTGTTTGACCGCAATGCTGACTATGCCGCCCTGCTGGCCGAAGTGGCCCAGGCTGCTGCTGCCCTGAGCGCAGGCACGCTGGCCGACAGCATCAAGCAGGCCCGCAAGCTGCGCAAGGCCTTTGCCACTTTGGCAGAGATAGACTTTTTCCCCGGCGCAGCGCAACGCCAGGCCGATATCACCTTGCAGGAACTGGAACTCAGCATCGCCCGTCTGCAATCCCCGGACGAGCCGCATGCCGTGCAGGCGCAGATCAGCCAGCTAGCGATGAGCGATTACCAGGGACGTATCTGGGCAACCCGTGCCCGCCCCTGGGTGGACAGACTGGCCTGCGCCTGGCTGATACGCCGCCATATCGATGCCCATGCGGTCATTTTATGGCTGGCCAGCCCTGCTGATTGCCCGGCCGATGCACTGGGTTTTGATTTTGATGGTGCGCGTTTTAGCCACACCGGCAATCGCGTCAGTGTTGAAGTACTCATCGAAAGCTTTGCACTACAAACGCCGGCCCTGCAACAACTCGGTGCACTGGTGCATTACCTGGATGTAGGCGGCGTGCAGCCACCCGAAGCGGTGGGAATAGAAAGCGTGCTGGCAGGCATGCGCGCAGCGATTACCGATGATGATCAACTCTTGCAGGCAGCCAGTGCTGTATTTGATGGTTTGCTGGCCTCTTTCCAGAAAACCGGTGGACTGTAACAGGAGCATGACATGGGCGAGGCAAACGGCAACAGCTACACACTCTGGCAACTTATCGCCTATTTCTTGCGCCTGGGCACGCTGGGTTTTGGTGGCCCGGTGGCACTGGTAGGCTATATGCACCGCGACCTTGTCGGCGAGCGCGGCTGGATCAGTGAGGCTGATTATAAAGAAGGCCTGGCCCTGGCCCAGCTTGCCCCCGGCCCGCTGGCGGCGCAACTTGCTATCTATCTGGGCTACGTGCATTACCGGATCTTAGGGGCGACGCTGGTGGGCATCGCCTTTGTGTTGCCATCATTTTTCATGGTAGTGGCACTGGGATGGGCGTATATGCATTTTGGAGGCTTGCCGTGGATGCAGTCTGTCTTCTACGGTGTTGGTGCCGCAGTCATTGGCATCATCGTCATGAGCACCAAAAAGCTGACACAAAAAAGCGTGGGCAAGGACAAACTGCTGTGGTCTATCTTCCTGCTCCTGGCTGCTGTCACGGTCGTCACCGAATCAGAAATCGCCTGGCTGTTTATTGCTGCTGGTGTGTTGGTCTGGTTGCTGCGTGCACCACCAAAATTCCTGAACAAAAACACGGTGAACTCCGTCGGCGCCACCCTGCCGCTGGTGACGGGCTTGCTTGGCAACCTGGATGTATCACTGCTGGCGCAGTTAGGCATCTTCTTTGCCAAGGCGGGTGCTTTCGTGTTTGGCTCTGGCCTGGCGATCGTGCCGTTTCTATATGGCGGCGTCGTAACAGAACATCACTGGCTCACTGACAAACAATTTGTCGATGCTGTGGCTGTGGCCATGATCACGCCTGGCCCGGTCGTGATCACAGTGGGATTTATCGGTTATCTGGTGGCGGGCTTACCGGGGGCATGCGTGGCAGCGCTGGCGACATTCTTGCCCTGCTATCTGTTCACCGTCATACCTGCACCTTACTTCAAAAAATACGGCAAAGTCCCCGGTGTGCTGGCCTTTGTTGACGGCATCACGGCGGCAGCCATAGGGGCGATTGCCGGGTCTGTGATCGTGATTGCCAAACGCTCTATCATCGATATCCCGACTGCCTTGATTGCCCTGGTGAGCATAGCGCTGCTATGGAAATTCAAGAAATTGCAGGAGCCTGTACTTGTCGCTGCTGCGGCTGTACTTGGCTTATTGATTTATCCCCTCATCTCCCATACTTAAAGGTGGCAATATGGAAATGATATTACGTTCGCTTACTCTCGATTTGGACCTGCTCAAGGGCCTGAGCAGCAAGCTTATTTTCAGCCACCATGAAAACAACTATACCGGGGCGGTCAAACGACTGAATGCCTTGCGCCAGCAACTGACCAGCCTGGATTGGGCGGCCACACCTGCCTTTACCATCAATGGCCTGAAGCGGGAAGAACTGATCGCCACCAATTCCGCCTACCTGCATGAGCTATATTTTGATGTGCTGGGTGGTGATGGGGTCTTACCTTCCTGTGGCTTATCGAGCGCGCTGGAGCGTGACTTTGGGTCAGTCGCACAATGGCAGACAGAATTTACGGCGCTGGCCAAGGCCATGGGCGGAACCTCGGGCTGGGCCTTACTGTCCTGGTCTGCCCGCGAAGGCCGTCTGATCAATCACTGGGCAAGCGACCATACGCAATTACTGGCTGGTGCTACCCTCATACTCGCGCTGGACATGTATGAGCATGCCTATCACATGGACTTCGGTGCCAAAGCGGCAGCTTATGTGGATGCATTCATGCAGAATCTGAATTGGGACAGCATCTATCGCCGTTATGGTGCGGCTGTTGCCGCAGACGCTGCTATCTGGGCAGTTGAAGTTGCTGCCAGCATGCACGTAGAACCCGCAACACAAATCATCGATGTGCGAAGGGCGCAATTTTTTGCGGAAGGCAAGGATATGCTGCCAGGCGCGCAATGGCGCGACCCCTCACAGGTAGGCAACTGGAGTAAAGAGCTGAATCAGTCACACCCCATATTGATTTATTGCGTCCATGGACTGGACATAGGCAGATCAACCGCCCTGTCATTACGGGCGCGTGGATTTGATGCACGCTTCCTCGCGGGTGGGATAGAATCCTGGCGCGAAGCAGGCTTGCCCCTGCAGGCAAAGCCCGCAGACATTGGCACGATGCAAACTTAAAAAAAAGCAAGCTGCCAACCTGACGTATTGTCGCTGGCAAAGGCATTGTTTGCAAAGCATGGTGTTTAAGCTTACTTGCATCTGAGTCTGAGCCTGAGCATGCATGGCATGCATGCCTGCCCGGGTCAAACGCGCACAGGCTGCCTGCCATGCCATAATAGGCTAGCAACAATCAAACTAATGAAACCAGAGCAAAGTATATGCACAAAGGCGTCTTTTATGCACTGATGGCCGCAGCCCTGTTTGGTGCCAGCACCCCGTTTGCCAAACTGCTGCTGGTACATTCCAGCCCCATCGGCGTAGCGGGCATGCTGTACCTCGGTAGTGGCCTGGGTCTCTTGCTCTGGTATATCTTGCGCGCCATTCTGCCCCGCAAGAACGGCCGCGAGAGCACACCCCTCAAGCGGCAAGACTTGCCATGGCTGAGTGGCGCAGTCGTTGCAGGTGGCATTGCTGGCCCTGTCTTGCTGATGCTGGGACTGAGCCTGACTCCGGCCTCCTCCGCATCACTATTGCTCAATCTGGAAGGTGTATTGACTGCGCTGCTAGCCTGGTTTGTTTTCAAAGAAAACTTTGACCGCCGCATCTTCATTGGCATGCTGCTCATCGTCGCGGCGGGCATCTTGCTATCGTGGGAGCAGGCACCTGCCCTGGGTGTACCCTGGGGCGCTATAGCCATAGCCGCAGCCTGCCTTTGCTGGGCGATAGACAATAACCTGACCCGCAAAGTAGCTGCCAGCGATGCCGTGCAAATCGCCGGAATCAAAGGCCTGGTCGCAGGCACGGTCAATGTGACGATAGCGCTGGCCATGGGAGATACTTTTCCTGAAGGCCAGACAATACTGGCGACAGGCATCGTCGGGTTTTGTGGCTATGGCCTGAGCCTGGTCATGTTCGTGCTGGCGCTCAGACATCTGGGTACAGCCCGCACAGGTGCCTACTTCTCGGCAGCCCCGTTTGTCGGTGCAGCAATTTCTCTGCTATTGCCAGGCGACACACCCAGCCCCCCATTCTGGCTGGCCGCCGCCCTGATGGGCGCAGGCATTTGGCTGCACCTGACGGAACACCATGAACATGCACATGAGCACGAAACCATGGAACACGCCCACGCGCATGTGCATGACGAACATCACCAGCATGACCACGAATTTGCATGGGACGGCAAAGAACCCCACGCGCATGCACACCGCCACCTGCCTCTGGTACATGCGCACGCACATTATCCGGATATTCATCACCGGCATGGGCATTGAGAATGTTCAGGAAATTCCTCGTTCAAGCCAGGGTATCAATAATGCCATAGCCCGCCTGCACAAACGTGAGCCCGGCGGCGATCAAGGGCGGGGGTTAGCAAATCTAAATATTCATCACAGCCGATAAAGCATATCAAAGCAAAGAGTGTTAATACGATGGATTCCTGTCTGCGCAAGATGACGAATTGAAGGTTGTCAGGATTACCTGCCTGTCTGGCATACCAACATTTCCACCTGGCTGGTAACTCGCTTTATCATCCCACGCCATATTAAGGTCGCTCCAGCGCAAGCTGGAGCCCAGGGGCTTTCGTTGTTCACGAATATCATATACGCAGCGACAGCCAAGGCACGCTACGAGCGTATCTGAAACACCAGCCGAGTAGATTCACGTCTGTGCACGAATGTGCATCCTGATGTTGAACCAACATCGTCGTCTAAATTAACGTCGAACACAATACAAGAATCAACAATGTATGGGTCAGCACCAAAGAGAAAAGCCAGAGCACCCGCCCTGGCTTTTCTCATACTAACTTGCAGATAACAGGCAAACCAGATTTCGGTTCACCCATCACCCACATTCAATACCACTCACACAAACGACGCCTCATTCACATCACATGCGGCATGGCGTGCATACACCGCACTGGCAAACGCCCTGCCCTGTGACAAAGAACGCAGGTCATTCGTGTGACCGAACAGTCTGGTCAGGGGCACATCGGCCACCACTTCAACACGGCCTGTGTTTTCTGTGATGCCCAAGACACGGCCGTTGCGTTTTTGCAAGTCACCGATGACATCGCCGGTGTTAATGGCGGGGGCATCAACGGTGACTTTCATGACGGGTTCAAGCAAAACCGGGTTGGCCTTGCGCAAGCCTGTCAGCACCGCTTCCTTGGCAGCAATGATGAAAGCCATTTCGTTACTGTCAACGGCATGAAAATCACCATCAAGCAAAGTGACTTTAACGCCTGTCACTTTTTGCCCCAGCGGGCCTTGTTGCATGGCCTGCTGTACGCCTTTTTCAACAGCCGGGAAAAACGCTGTTGGTATCACGCCGCCCTTGACGACATTGGCAAAGGCAAAATCGCCCTCATCCAGCAACTCAAGCCGCACGACCGCGCGGGCATACATGCCTTTGCCGCCGTTTTGCTTGTCCAGCTTGCCTTCTGCTTCGACCATAGGCAAGCCCATTGTTTCTTTGTAAGCCACATGCGGCGCGCCGACACGTATGTCCACCGCAGCTTCACGGCGGGCACGTTCCAGCACCACATCCAGATGCAACTCACCCATACCCCACAAAATGGTTTCGCCAGTCTCGACATTGTTTTCCAGACGCAAAGACGGATCTTCACGACGGAACTTGTCCAGCGCTGCCAGCATCTTTGCACGGTCAGTGCCACTGCCTAGCTCAACTGCCAGCGCCACCACAGGTTCACCTGCATGGATGGTTTCTAGCGTCCACGGTTGCGCCTTGCTGGACAAAGTTTGCCCGGTCAGCGCATCTTTCAGGTTGGCGATGGCGATGATACTGCCCGCGCCAGACTGCGTGGTACTGGTACGTTCATCCGCATGCACGACATACAGACGGCCTATGCGCACAGAACTATCCAGGCTGGCGTTCCAGATGGTTTCACCTTCATGCAAACTGCCACCATAAATACGTACAAACGCCAGCGAACCATGTTCATCATGCGTGACCTTGAACACTAGCGCCGCCAGAGGATCAGCATCACCAGTTGCCACAGTCACGCTGTCACCGTTCAATGTCGCAACGGGAGCAGCACGGTCGTCAGGCGCAGGCAGCCAGGTTATCACCGCATCGAGCAGCGGTTCTATGCCTGCGTTTTTATACGCAGAACCGGCCAGCATGGGCGTGGCTTTTCTGGCCAGCGTCAGGGTACGCAAACCTTGCAAAATTTCTGCATGGGTCAGCGTGTCTTTCGCCAGATAGGCATCCGTCAATGCGTCATTCGCTTCTGCCGCGACCGAGGCTGCATAGGCATACGCTATCTGTGCTTGCGCCTCCAGTTCTGCGGGCAGAGCCATCACCGTCATATTGCCCTTGGCATCCCATTGCAGCAGACGCTGTTGCAAGACATCGATGACGCCACCAAACTCATCACCAGCACCAACAGGTATCGCCAGCGGCACAGGGCGCGCGCCCAGGTGCTTGCGCACTTGTTCTGTCACGCGGGCAAAGTCTGCACCGGTCTGGTCCATCTTGTTGACAAAGATGATCATGGGCACGCCATGTTTCTCAGCCTGGTGCCAGACAGTCTCAGTCTGCGGCTGCACGCCAGCCACGCCGGACAAGACAGTGATGGCACCATCAAGCACGCGCAGAGAGCGTTCAACTTCTATCGCAAAGTCAATATGGCCAGGTGTATCAATCAGCGTGAATTCATGGCCGTTCCAGACGCAGCGGGTCGCCGCTGCACCGATGGTGATGCCACGTTCTTTTTCCAGATCCATATGGTCCATGGCTGCATTGCCTTCATGGACTTCGCCTGTGCGGTGGATTTCGCCGGTTTTAAACAGGATG
Source organism: Undibacterium sp. Ji42W (assembly GCF_049340405.1). Classification (NCBI taxonomy): domain Bacteria; kingdom Pseudomonadati; phylum Pseudomonadota; class Betaproteobacteria; order Burkholderiales; family Oxalobacteraceae; genus Undibacterium; species Undibacterium sp. Ji42W. Next base: position 40,579 of record NZ_JBMPOV010000007.1, on the reverse strand, counting down.
CGTTCAGACAGCGTGGTCTTGCCAGCGTCGATGTGCGCGATGATGCCAAAGTTGCGCCAGTTGTTACGCGCAGAGTGAGCAGATGCCTTGTTGGAAGCGGCACGGGGGACATTGTTCGTCATGATGGGTCTTTCTACATAGCGAGCGGTCGTGGGGTTGTCCTGGTGACAGCGCCGCGGGGCCATGCGACCACCCTTATTTCAGTGGACCCGCGCGCGTTCTACATCTGCTGACTTCATGTTATATGGCTCCTCATTGAGAGAGTGATTGATTCAAGGTACACTGCAAAGTGTTGACTAAAGTGGTGCCGAGTTTTTGGTTATCAAGGGCAAAAACAGAGTACCGGAAACAAAGTGCTGGAAAACAAAAAAGGCCCTTGTGGGCCTTTGTTTTTTTTCTGATTCTATCTGATCAGAGTTTCAACGGGCACACATCAGCGGCCCCGGGATGTCGTCTGACATGCCGGGAGGGCGGAGGTAAAAAAGAGTATGCTCAGTGTTTTCATTTTTGTAGAATAATCCTGTTTTTATCAGTTGTCAAATGGGTCTATACTGGAAATGTCACAGACAAAGCAAGTACAGAAATGCCATCTTCATAGGGAAATCCCCAACATTGACAGCTTGATTGGCACACCTATAATAAAATTTAATCGATCTGATATAAATTATCAATCAACAAGATGCGCTAGAGATTCTGAACCTCGAATTCAACGATCTCACCCTCTTTACTGCCAAAGATGCAGGTACCAAGTATAAGTCCAATAATGATCTCAAACTACATTGCAGGACATCCGGGAAAAGATTATGGCTACGACCGCCTCATGGAAGCGGTCTATTACACCCCGCATTCGGTACGGCAGATGATCAACTGCGAGCCAGAATTATTAAACTGCAAGAACTATTCAGGCGAAACGGTCATGCACTGGTTTGTCGTGGAAAACGACATCGAAATTGTTGAGCTACTCAGCTCTTGCGGTGGCATGGTATCCAGTTATGCATTAACCGAGGCATGCAGTCTGGGATATGTGGATATGGTCTACCTGTTATTGGGAATTGGCATAGTTCCAGATATGACATCCTGCAGAGTACAGATAAATCTTGGCTCCAACATGCCAAGAAAAACCTTGATAAAACTCCGGCGCGCGTTCAACAGGTATGGGTATAAGCTCGATTGGCCCTTGGCCGAAAAACCAGCATTCTGAATCTGGTCACTTCTTCAGTCAAAAGACGGTGCCTTATAACGCATCCTACGCACCGAATCAAAATAAGGAACGTTAAGTACTCACGTCGTGCAACTTTCGTGTTTTCTGTTTCTGTAAAAACCTCAGCGAGTGGCGTTATAACGCACCGCTTTTGATGCTCTTAAGTGTATTCAAAAATTTAGAAACGGTGCGTTTCAACGCACCCTACACCACTCCGACACCCTCTACTCCACCCCTTACTCCACCCCATACACCGCCGACACCCGCGTCCCTACCACCAGTAAAAAATGCGTCACCGCACAGGCACTCAATATCCACGCCAGTGGCAAATCCCCCACCAACGCACCAGACAACACCAGGCTCACCGGCATCAACAGTTTGAATAGCGAACCAGTAAGGCCGGATATCCTGCCTATGTAACGGCTGTCTGTACTCTCCTGGCGGTAGCCCCAGATGCAGACATTGCCGATGACGGTGCAAAAACTGTTGATGGCTAACGCCAGCAGTAGCAACGGTATGCTGTTGCCCCAGGCCAGCAAGAGCATGGAGCACGCCTCTACACCCAGCTCCACTGCCAGCAGGCGGCCCAGGCCAAAGCGCTGGCGCAGGCGGCTGGCAACCACGCCGCCGATAACACCGCCTATGCCTGCCACGCCATACATGAGGCCGACTTCGGCTGCGCCCAGTTGCAACTGGTCACGGGCGCGGAATAAAAAGAGTACATCCACCACGCCTGCGCTGCCATTGATGATGACCACCAGCCAGGCCAGGTGCCACAGCGGCTTGTTGGCGACCAGCACGCGCCAGCCATCGCGCCATTCATTCCAGAAGCCATCTGCATCCGGTTTGCGCACCGGCAGTTGCAAGTCCCTGAGCAACCAGGCGGCCAGCAGCATGGCCAGCATGGGCAGCCACAGGCCCAGGTCCATGCGTATGGAAATCACGGCACCAGCCAGCGCCGGACCGAGGATGCTGAACACCTGATTGAGCACCGTCAATTGTCCGGTGGCAGGCAGCAGCAATTGTTCTGGCAGCATTTCTTTCAACATGCCCATGCGACAGATGGCATACAGATAATGCAGAGTCATCAGCAGGAAGGCAGTGATAAAGAAAAATGACAGTGCGCGCGCACCGTTCTCCAGCAGCAGCGCCTGCATACCAGTCAATACGACGATGCCGACAATGGCAAAGCGTGCCCAGCGGCCACGGTCTATGCGATCTACCCAGACACCAATGAACATCGCCAGCAGCAAATTGGGCAGCAGCTCAACCGCACGCATGCCCGTCATGACCCCGGCTGATTGCGTCAATTGGTAAAGTATCAGTGGCATGGCGAGCTGGTAGATTTGGGTCCCCAATGAAAAACTGATGGTCGATGCGTATAAGCGGCGAAAGTTGGTGTGTTGCCAAAGCGAGGGAGTGGACATGAAGAATGTAAAAGCAGAGTTGAGCGATGCCCACTAGCGTATATCAAAGGCGGAAACACAAAAACGGATAGAATCTGATATTTCCTTCCCCCTTTATTGCCGGACAAAGATGCGCCTGCTTGATCACTTCCAGCGCCTGGCCGAATGGTATCCCAGCGCCCAAGCGCCCGACTTGGCCCAGATTGCCGCCGCCTTGTGCTGTAGCGAACGCAATGCCCGTTTGCTGCTCAAACGCATGCAGGAGCAAGGCTGGATAGACTGGCAGCCAGGCAATGGGCGCGGCCATCGCTCACGCCTGCACCTGTTGCAAGACCATGAAAGCCTGCGTCTGCAACGACTGCATCACTTGCTGGCTGACGGCAAACTCGAAGCCGCCTTTGATGGCTTGCCCAGTGCGGGACGTGAGCGTCTCAAGCAATCGCTGCCTGGTTATCTTGGTGGTGGCCGCGCCGGTAGCTTGCGCATGCCCTTCTACCGCCCGCTGCATGCACTGGATGCCATTCACATCAACCGCCGCACCGAGCAACACATCATCATGCAAATCTGCGCTGGCCTGACCGAATACGACCGCGCAAGCGAACAGATCATCCCGGCACTGGCACATCGATGGGATGCCAGTGCCGATGGCCGTAGCTGGGAATTTGTCTTGCGGCCTGGCCTGCAATTCCACGATGGCCGTCCTGTACGCGCCGAGGATGTGGCCTATTCCTTGCAACGCGCCCGTGATACCGTCGGCCCTTACTGCGCCATGTTTGCGCATCTGGCTGGCATCAGCGGGGCTGAGCGCAGCGTGAAGCTGCAACTCAACAAGCCCGACCATTTGCTGCTGAATTTGCTGGCTCACCATGCCGCGGTGATCATGCCAGTGGATGATGACAAACGAACAGATTTTGCCAGCCTGCCCATGGGTGCAGGACCTTTTCGCCTGATACGCAATAATGAACACCGGGCCACACTGGCGGCATTTGATGGCTACTTCCGTGAACGCGCCTTGCTGGATGAAATCGATCTGTGGGTCGTGCCACATGGCAGCCCCTTGCCTAAAGTCGATCTGCATCTGGCGCACGCTTCACCTGATCAAGTACCCGCCGCTGATGATAGCTGGTCGCAGATACGCGCACTGGAACAAGGCTGTGACCTGGTCATGCTGAACCCGGCACGGGCAGAATTTGCGACTCCCGCAGCGCGTCTTGCCATTGGCGCGTGGCTGCGTCCCGCTGCCGCTGAACTGGCCGCGAAAGAAACCCGCCCCATGGCCTTTGGCATGCTACCACAATGGCACCATCTGCCAGCGCGAGAGACAGTGGCGACAGTACCTGCATTACCATCCCACCTTGACGTGGTGACCTATGAACTCGATAGCCATATCGCCCTGACCCATTGCATCGCAGCCAGGTTGCGCGAGGCCGGTGCAGATGTCAGCATCCACATCCTGCCCTTCCCTGAATTTGGCCCTTACCATTGGCGGGACTGGGCTGATGTCGTCATCGCCGGTGACGTGCTCGATAACGACATGGAATTTGGTCTCTATAGCTGGCTGGCTGGAGAATCACTGGTCAAGCAGATGACGGATGTAGCAGAACGAAACTGGCTCGCAAAAGCCAGTACAAAAATCGCCGCTGAAGCAAGCGCGGAAAAACGTGCCGACCTCATCGAAGCCTGCTTCGCCCGCATGGTAGAACAAGCCTGGATACTACCCATGCGCCACACCCGCCACGGCATAGACTATGGCCCGCAACTCGGCGGCGTGACCCTCGCTCGCTGCGGCTGGATGGATTTTCGCAAGCTGTGGCTGCGGCCCCGAGTTCTAAAAAAATAACCGATAGCCTACAATATCCGTCATCACATGAACGAACTTATCCAGCAATTTGACACAGCTCTTGTGCCACAATGGGAACGTCATCCAGTCCCCACCAGTAACAGCATTACGCATATAGAATCATGTCTGGATTTTCGCATCCCACCTGAATTGATTGCATTCGCACGTTTGTCTGCAAGCTATGCCAGCTTTTTTCTCAGCCTGGGAGAAGACTACGCATCGGATGCACACATCCTGGAAAAAAATCGCTTTATACGTATGAATGAACATTGGCTGGAGCAAGGTCCACCCGCTCCCGAGCATTTAATTTTTATTACTGATAATTTCATGACTGATTCGTTCTGGTGCTTAGACATCAGTGAAAAAATTGGTTCATATCCTGTGGTACTCTGGTCACCCTCCATGACACCAAGGCAAAAAAGCAGAAGGTATGGCAATTTTTGTGAATTTGTTTCTGATCAAATTAAGCATGATGAAAAAACGAAATGATCGCTATTGATCAGGATCACCAAATTTTGAAAGTACGATATATGGCTGTTAAGCGAGACTACGGTGCATTTTCAAAAACTGCACCCAAGCATTTAAAACCCTTGATCACCAATCTGGATTTTCAGCAAACGACAGGTGCATACTTCTTGCGTAAGCGTGAGTCTTGGGAAGAAGGTTTTTACTTGCAACAATCTGGATATGGTAGTGGCAATTTCTGGGTCGAAATTGGCCTGAGTGTCCCCGGTATGCATACTTATTGGCAAACTGACCCAGCTGAAAAGAGCTTTGGTTTCATCGTAGGCCGAAGATTAGGGATCAATCTGGCAAGCTACCATTCAGAGGTATACCCGGCAGAAAATGCGGATGAGCTAAAGGCAAGCCTGCAACTTGTAGCGCAACACCTGCACATCGCAGAAAGCTGGTTCTCAAACTTCAACACGCTCAAAGATGTCGCGAAATTTTACGGCAAAGGCAACAATAATGAACTTTCTGCAGCCAACCATGCCTATCTCTTGTTACTGGCAGGAGAACCAGAAAAAGCAAAGATCAAGCTGGCGTATGCAAAAAGAAAAATGCAATTAACCGTCGTTGAACATGAAGCTAGTTTCAAAAAGAGAAAACCGGGCAAAGAAGCCCTGCACATTTATGAACTTGATCTCCACCGCTTGAAATGTGTAGAGGCTGCCTTGCGAGAATGTGATTAAGTCGAAACTCCTCTGCAACCAGTAGGGTGCGCCGTGCGCACCGTTTTTTCGGGGGAATTTATCTTCTCGTCATATCAAACGCGGTGCGCACGGCGCACCCGACCAGCGTGATCACAGGCACTTATATCAATGACCCATGCCTTGCAAACTCACGGGCCTCCTTAAACGCGGTGATTGCCTACCGCGCGGGTATTGACCAAACCCGTGGCAAGCACAACTGCATAAGTAAAGCGCGTCAACATGCAATGAAATCCTGATGATTGTGATCTGGTATCGAACGTGCAATTTTTAAATGCCATGTTAAGCTATGTACATCTTTCCTGATTTGTACAGGCCGCACCCTCCATGACAAATAACACCGACATCATTGCCGCAGGTAAACAGCGCCTGGCTTATCTTGATATTCTCGACCTCGCTTCAGCAGTTGAAGAAGATGAATTTCGTACCATCACTTACACCTTCACGACACCGGTGGCGACGATACAGCTTATTGATTCGACGCTGGATGGCGATGTGACCGTCAGCGTTTTTGTCACAGGCCAGGATACACCCTTATTGTATCTTGAACTCATAGGCTGCAAGAACATCTGTGCAGTCGATGACAAGCGCGGCAGGTATATGGAATTTTTGGGGCAGTTGAAGATCGGTGAATATTCAAGAGGCAGCTCAAGGAAAGAAACAGGTTTCAGACTTTATCTTGAGCCATTTGTGCGCCTTGAACCTTATTTTAAAAGCGGCGCATGATTTTTCGATCAAAAAATAATATGCTCTCGCGTTTGAAATAAAATGCGCCTTTGGCTTTAAACGTTTACCGGAGATCGTGCGTCACATCCTACATGCCAGTAAAAAAAAATAAAAATCACGCAGGAATTCATAGGTATGACTATCTTTCAGGATAATTTTTCTTCATGAAAAACAATTACAAAGTCACTGTTTTTTTTCTATTATTTTATACAGCAGAGGTCCTGCTCCTGACAAACGGACAGCTGATAGGTGTGCATTGGTCCTTCTCTGAAAAAACTGCATTTGGGCGCATGTTGCTACACCCTGAACTGGTGCAGGTCCATTTGTTATTTTCAGCCAGTTTACTATGTTTACTCTTGCTCAAGAATGAAAAAACATACAAGCCTATATTTGGCATTGCGCTGGCAGCCAGTATCTACGGTTCATACATCAGCTACCATTTTATGATTGGTATAGATTTGTCGCTGATGCTCGTTGCAGGCCAAGTAATCCAATACAGTGCGCCGTTAGCGTTTCAGGGTGTTTTCAGTATTTTTGCCAAACCCATCCATCGTGCTGATGAAGATGGGAAATAAGTCAGCCTTATTTCGTCACTTTTCTGAACATCCGGATTCAAGTGTATAGTAATCTGCAACGGTTGAGAGCCACTCTAAAATAGTTGGCTACAATTCGAGCACGAAATATTCAGAATAAATCTCCCTATGAAAAACAACCACAGCAATGCATTGACTTTCCTGTCTGTTCACATTTTAACTACCCTGGTGCTTATCACCGGGCAGCTCGTGGATGTGCATTGGCCATATTTAAATGAACGCGAGCTGATGACCCTCCACATTCACCCTGGTTTTGCTGTTGCGTCTATCTCAGTTTCATTACTTCTGCTGGTCTTGCTGTGGCTGAAAAACGAGAATACATACAGATTCATGCAGGCCTTGGCCCTTGCTGCCCTAGTCTATGGCGTCTTTCTTGTGGTGACGCACATGCTGGTCTTTGGGTTTCTGTTGGCCTATGGTGCTGTATGTATTATCCGTTTTAGCGCGCCTCATGGATGGCAGCGTGAGAATAATTTGTTAGGGGTTGCTGTCCATCGTGCAGACAAAGCCGGGCAATAAGCTGATTCATGACTAACTTGAAAAAGACAGTATTTTGACTGACAACTTAAAATTTTCTCTGTCAAGCTTAAGCCTTTTTTTATGAGCCCTAGCTGTGTATTTACTGATGAAAGCAGGCATCATTTCGTTTGACAATGCTAGCAATACAATTTTACAGCTTTTGGTATTTTTTGCGCCTGTCTTAAGCGTGCTGATACCTGGCAGTGTGCATTATCTAAAAAAGGGAGCATTGGTACGGGGAATATTTTTAGTAATACTTTCTCCCGTCATTGGTGCACTGAATTTCCTTGTTCTGATTATATTTTTCTTGGCAGGTGACCATTTCTTTGGGCGTTACAATAACACTGGATATTACTTTGGATACTTTTGCAGCGTTGGTATCTGGATTGTCGTTTTCCTGATGATCAAAACATTTCTTCATTTTTTTAAAGCAGACACGTTGTCTCCCGATCTCTGACTACATGATCAATATTCCAACAGTCATGGAGGTGTTGATTTGCACTGAAAATTGACCCACTTTGCTGGATAAATTGCATCTAAAATTGACCCACGTTTAGCACACAATCCTACTTATCTTGATGAGTAGGGAGCAGGAGTGATTGACGTGGCATTACTAGGTATTATTCGACGCTGGCACATTCGTGACCAAATCCCATTACGGGAGATCGCCAGACGACTTGGCATCTCTCGCAACACAGTCCGACGCTATCTGCGCTCTGAAGTCACAGAGCCAGCCTATGCGGAACGACAAACAACCAGTGCTATCGACAAATACGCATTGCAGCTCTCAAGCTGGCTTAAAACCGAAGCAGGTAAAAATCGGAAGCAACGACGCAGCTTAAAACAGCTTCATCTCGATCTGAAAGAATTGGGATTTGAAGGGTCGTATGACCGGGTGGCAGCCTTCGCCAGGAAGTGGAAGGTGGATCAAACTGACCGGGTCAATTCAGCCAGCAAACGAACACGTAAAGGAAAAAAAGACTAAACTAGCCTCAACCTAACCCTTAAAAGACATTAAAACGAGTGGGTCAGAATTTGATGCAAACGCCGGGTCATAATCCAGCGCAAACTAACAATCGCAGCACAAAAATATCAATTCCTTTTCCTGCTCCCCATTATCATGGAAAAATAGGTAATCGCTACCATCACCAGCCAGAAATAAAAGGAGCCGCGTACGTCGCGCTTCTCTCCTACCCAGCGTGTTGTTTCAGGTACAGTACTCAGATATTCTATACCGACCTGATCATGCTTTTGGTATTTTTCCAGAATGTCTTTTGGTAGTTTTTTATTGACGCTGATTCTTTGATTGCCTACCGTCGTGAAATTGATCATGGCTTCGTTCGTCATGGTCACATCAGGACTATGTCCGCGCGATTTTCGTGTGTGAACGCTCTGCGCATACTTTCGTATTTGTTCAGTCTCGGCGACCTTTCCATACTTGCTGAAGTGACGGTTTTCGAAAAAGCCGGTCACGGTCTCATAGCTACTCAATGCCAGGAGAATGAGTATGAACAAATTTAAAAAGAAACGCGTGAACATGAGATTTATGTCAAATGGTGGCTACAGGATGCAAGGCCGGGTATTTTACGGTAGTGGATAGTTTTTTGTTAATTTCTGATATGTGTGGCGTATAGAAGCAGGAAATTTTCTGAATCACTTCTACAGAACGGTAATTGCACTTCTTATCGTCACGCCAGCTTAATGATCTCCGGCATCAAACAGCAAAGGCAACAGCCGCGCGATATTGCGCGCATCGTCTATGCCACGGTGGGCAGTACCCTCAAACTGCATGCCTGCCTGGCGCAGAGCCTGGCCCAGGCCCAGCTTTTTACGCAGGTTCAGGCGTTCAGACATCAAGGACTTGAGGTTGATGTGCGGCGCACCGACAGGATGAGAAACGCGATGAAAGGCGCAATCCTGCTGCAATTGTTTGCGGTCATAATCGCCCCAGGAGCAAAATACAAAGCCCTGGTATTGATGCAGCCATTTCTTGAATTGAGCGGCCACATCCTTGAACAAAGGCGCGCCATCCACATCGTGTTGCTGTATCGATGTGAGCTCTGTACAAAAGCCCGTCAGCACGGGGTGCCTGACAGGCCGGACAAAACGCTGGAACTGGCTGAGCATCTGAAAATTTGTTGCGTCGACCATGACTGCACCGAATTCTATGATTTCCATTTGTTCACGGGGCACACTGCCCTGGTCGCAGCAGGTGGCTTCAAAGTCGATAACGAGGTAATAATTGGTTTTCATGTTTTTTTTATTTTAAGGCGTGCAGTGTCGCTGGCACACGCCATACGGCTACACGCTATGATGAGCAAGCTGAAATTAGTTGGAAACAAGCTGAACTGAGTTTCAGATTTTTATATCGTATTTTTGTGATGCGCTACAGAGCCGGTCTGCAAGGCCTGCACAAGGTTTGAGTAATGGCATCGCGCTGAACATTCCATGTTGTACCTGGTCTTGTTGTGCTTCTTGTTTTGACCTGGCAAATTTTCCCTGGAGAGGGTGTTGATCACATAAAGTGTATGTGCGGTATTGCTACGATGGCCGAATTGTAGCAACACTTGTTTGAGGAAGGAAAGTTTATTCGCCATGGATGTTGCGTGTTTACTGCATTCGGAGACTGGGCCTGATTACAGTGCGCCCTACATCACGGCTTTGATCAGGTATTTTTTATGGCGCTATTCCACTACTTGGTACCTCCCACCCGCAAGAATGCAATCAGCGCCTGCAAGGCTGTCGTCATGTGGCGTTTGCTGGAGTAATACAGATAAAAACCCGCGCGTATGGTTGCAAAATCAGGTAGTACTTCTTGCAGGCGGCCGCTTTGCAGGTAGGGGCGCACATGGTCTTCTGCCAGGGCGGCAATGCCAGCGCCATTCAGGGCGGCGGCCAGGGCGAGGTTGGCATCATTGACAATAAGGTGGCCGGTTACGGCAATTTCCAGTGCCTGCCCTTTGTCCATGAAAGACCAGGGGATATGCACTTCGGTCGTGGGGCGCTTGATGCGTATGCATTCATGCTTTTGCAAATCGCGCGGAGTATGTGGCATGCCGTTTTTGGCGATATAGCTTTTTGCAGCGACACAAACAAAGCGGCGCTCGGGGCCTATGCTGATGGCGATCATGTCTTGCGCCAATAATTCCCCCTGGCGTATGCCTGCATCGTAACGGCCCTTGGCCAAATCCACGGTTTTATCTTCTACCGAGATGTCCAGCACGATATACGGATAGGTTTTGTGGAATTCTGCCAGCCTGGGCGCGAGCAGCAATTCTGTCGCGACCCGTGGCGAGGTCAGGCGCACTGTGCCCGCAGGCGTATCGCGAAATTCATTGATGGCTTCTATCGCTTTCTCCAGCCCTTCCAGCACGGGCCGCAAATGGTCGAGCAATTGCTGGCCAGCCTGGGTCAGCGAGACGCTGCGTGTAGTGCGGTGCAAGAGCCGCACACCGACGCGGGTCTCCAGTTGCCGCATTACCTGGCTCAGTGCCGACGGTGTGACTTCCAGAAAAGCTGCCGCCCTGGCGAAGCTCTGCCTTTCGGCTATGGCCACAAAGGCCTTGAATTCTGCAAATTCACTGGCGCGCATCAGTTAATCCAATTCATTAGCTGCACTACATGGTTTAATTATTTTTTACTATACTATTTAAACATAATTCTTGCCTATACTGAAGCCCTGGTCAGACTACAAACCGACAAAAATCAACGCCAACCCTACAAGACAAGACAAGACAAGAGAAATATCATGAAAAACAATACCGCAACCAAACTCCGCCTCATCACTAAGGCTATCACCATCATGCTGGGCAGCTTTGCCAGCGCGCTGGCCATGTGGTCGATGATGCAAACCCAGGCACAAGCCGAAACAACGGCGAAACCAGCAGTACCCATGGCTAAATTCCAGGCTCCAGGTTTTTACCGCATGATGCTGGGCAGCTTTGAAGTCACAGTGTTGTCAGACGGTACTGCAAGCCGCCATGTCGATGAGATCATGAGCAAGCCTGAGGATGTGCGCGCAGCCTACGCCCATCATCATGAAGAGCTGCCTGCTGAACTGTCGATCAATACCTATCTGATCAACACTGGCAGCAAGCTCTTGCTGGTTGACACGGGCGCGGGCGAGTTGTTTGGCGCTGCCAGCGATGGCAGTGGCAGCAGCAACAGGCTGATACGCAATCTGCGCGCTGCCGGTTACCAGCCTGAGCAGGTCGATGCGGTCTTGCTCACGCATATCCATGGTGAGCACTCTGGCGGCCTCTCCGCTGGCGGCAAACGCCTGTTCACCAATGCAGAGGTGTATGTCGATAATAACGACGCAAACTATTGGTTGAGCATAGCCCAGGCTAATGCCGCACCAGCAGCAAAACAACTCACATTTACCCAGTCACGCGCGACAGTGAACCCATATGCCGATGCTGGCCGTTTGAAAACTTTCAGCGGCGCACAAGAGTTGTTCGCAGGTGTCAGCACTATCTCCTCCTACGGCCATACGCCGGGGCATACGGCATACCTGATCAGCAGCCAGGGCAAGAGCTTGCTGCTGTGGGGTGACGTGATACATGCCGGTGCAGCCCAGTTCAAAGATCCGACGATCACCATCGCGTATGATTTTGACGCAGCCGCTGCTGTCAATTCGCGCCAGCATTTATTGCAACTGGCGGCAAGCAAGGGCTATCTGGTTGGCAGTGCGCACATATCTTTCCCTGGTCTGGGCCATATAAGCAGCTCGCCAGCGGGTTATGAATGGCTGACTGCGCCTTATCAAATTCAGGGTACGTATTAAAGACTGGCGCTGATGGCGCAGGAGCAGACATGCGCGTCCGGCATGTCTGCTCCTGCTTGCTATTGCCTATCTCAGTGAACAAGCTCAAGGGCAATGACCAATGATGTAATAGCCCGCAGCTGTCTGTGCCAGTGTTTTGGTATAGAACAGGTTGTCCAGCCCCATGTTCTGGTTGGAGCCATTGGCCAGTGCATAACCACCACTGTCGTGCGCCCTGCCTGCTTGTACGTGGGCATAATTGCTGGCAGTGACTGCGCTGCAAACCCAGCTTGACGCGGTGGCGACGCTGATGGCGGCAGACAATGCGCTTTCGCCACTGCTGCCCACAGCCGAAACAGCAAAGCTATAACTGGTGCTGGCTGTGAGGCCAGTAACGGTGTAACTGGTAGCAGTGAGTGGTGAGGCTGTGATTTTTGTGCCATTGCTATACAGGTTATAGCCAGTTGCGCCGCTGACTGTATTCCAGCTCAACATTACGCTGGTGGCCGTGGGAGTGCCTGCGCTCAAACCACCTGGTGCCGATATCGCTGGCGCAGTACCCACCAGAAATTGCGGGATAGTGCAACTGGCGGATACCTGACCCAGATTGTCGGTGGCAATGACTGTGCCTGTGTAATAACCGCTGGCGAGGTTATAGCTTTTGCTAAAGCTGCCGCCGCTGCCTGCTGCGGTATCGTTGACAGTGCTGGGGCCGCTGAGATTGACGGTGTAGTTGCTGATGCTGCCACTGGCTGTAGCAGCACCATTGATCGTGGCGCTGGTGGCAGTGATGCCTGAGCTGGAGCAACTGCTCATCACAGGTGCAGGCACGGTCGATGCGCGCAGATTATTCCTGAACCAGAAATCCATCAAAAATACCGGATAGTTGATCTTGGTGCTATCAACATAATGACTGTTCTGGCCGCCACTGCCCGCAGGCCATGCATGGCCCATGCCGCTGATGGTGATCTCATGCGTGCGTACTTTGCCGTTGACATCGGTATAGGGGATATTGGTGCCGCCAGTAGCGATGCTCACGCTGCTGCCTTGGGTAAAACTGCCACCATAGACCTGGCGCATGGCGGCTACATCCATGGGGCCATAAGCTTGCGCCACTGTATAGTCGCTGGTGCCCCACACCGCACCGGCAATCTGGGTAGCAAATTTTGCTGCATTGCTGCCTGCCATGGCCTGGCATTTACTGGCTGCCGTGGCAGCAGTATAGCCTGAGGGTACGGCCCCAATCTGCAAGGTGGTGGTGCCTGGTGGCGGGCCAGCATTGATGCCAACACCGGCAAATACATCGGGTGCCAGGCAAGCCAGCACCATGGACTCTCCACCACCAGAGGACAAGCCAGTGACATACACCTGGTTAGGGTCAATCGCATATTGCGGATTAGTGACAAAGCGGTTGACCAGGTCCAGCAAAATTGCATCATGCCCTGCCGCGCTGCGGGTATGGGTGGTATTGGCATAGTCCCAGCAATGGTTGCTGTAGACATTGCCAGTCGCATTTGGTGCTAGGATAACGGCACCATATTGCTCAGCCACCACCTTCCAGTTAAACCCCTTGTCGCTGGTCTTGTCTATCACATCGCCGGAGGCGGTCTGTGTGCAGCCGTGCAGCACCAGCACCAGGGCGCGTTTGCCTGCCAGCACCGGTTGCGCTGCTGGCCAGTAGAAATAACCTGTCAGGTTGCCGCCATTGACGCCGTCAGCCGCCCAGGTCTGTTGGCTACTCCAGCTACCTGGCCCGGCAGTGACTGCATGTGCAGTCAGGCTGGCCAGCATCGAGCAGGCCATCAGCATGATGGCCTGCAAGGTAATCTTGATCTTGTTCATTGATGTCTCCGTTATTTTATGTATGCGATTTTATTTATGTGATTTTATTTACGTGATGTTAAGCAGCTTGCGGATCAAGTTTTTTGCACATCAATCACTTTGCACTTGTACAACGATGATTACCCTGGCAAAGTGTTTACCCATAGACCCGGCAACCAGGACAGGCATACGTCCGCACCCCTGGCTTTGTTTTGGTGTTGAACGCGTACGCGCCAGCTCAGCACGCAAGTGCACTGGCTCAAAAAATGAGCTAAAAATTAAAGCAGTTGACGTTCTTGTCTCCTGATGTTTTTGGTATTCCATCTGGGCAAGCGGGAGCTAGGCAGATGCAGACCTGTACAGGTAGCAATCATGGTAAATCATTATTTTGCGAATACAAGGCAAACAGGCTGTGCAAATCTGCACATTTGGCTGGAGAAAAAAACGCATGTTACTTTTGAATGACGATGAGTAATTAGCAGGCGAGCAGCTTGATGCAACAATAGCTGTCCATGCACAGGACTTCCTCTTTATCACCTCGCCTTGCCCGGACACGGTATCATGCCTCATGTCCAGCTCGCTTATCGTCGTCATGAAAAATAATCCCGGTCACCTCATACCCAGTCTCGTTCTGGCCTTGTTCGCCCTCCCCTGCCATGCTCAGACCAGTGTCACACCGGCACAGCCCATGATGCTCAGTGCAGAACGCTTCGCCGCCTTACGACAAGAACCCGCACGCTGGGCCGCATTGCGCCAGCGTTGCGATAAGGAATTGGCACAACCCAGCCATGCAGTGGCTGACTACAGCCCGGCGCGCCATTACACCGCTGACGGGGTCAGCCATGATCCCAGCGGCAAATACCTGAACACGGATGCGGGGGTAGCTTATCGTGCAGCCCTCTGCTACCAGCTCAGTCACGACATCGTTTATGCGCGCCACACCCAGCAGATCGCTGATGCCTGGGGCAAGACGCTGACACATGCATCAAAAGACCAAGGTGCGGCTGAACTCAATTTCAATATCCCGCAATTGGTGATCGCCGCCAGTTGGGTGCGCAATGCCAGCCCCTGGGATGACAGTGACTTCATCAGCATGCTGCAAAACGTGGCGCTGCCACTGTCACATGCTGACAAGGCCAACAATCACGGCAATTGGGGCGTACTGATGGACGCCAGCATTGCCGCCTATACCGGCAACAACAAGCAACTGGAACGCGCGCAACAGCGCTGGCAAACCCTGTTATCCAACCAGGTTGCAGATGATGGCAGCATGCCGCTGGAAATTTGCCGCAGCAACACCAATAATTATTGCGGCGGCCCCGACAAAGGCATCAACGGTATCAGCTATACCCATTACACCCTGCACCCCGCCACCATCACGGCAGAAATTTTTATGCAACTGGGGAAAAATTTATATCAAACGGACGCAGGCAAGAAACTGTCTCTGGCTTACCGGCGCGCTGCGGAATGGACGCGTTACCCTGAACGCTTCCCCTACTATGCCAGCAACCAGGGCAAGCTCAATGGCATCAGCAACACGGCCTATTTCCTGATCCTGCAAACTCACTTCATGAATGACGATGCCGCAGAAGTCATCCAGCAGGGCAAGCCGGGTTCAAACAGCCTGGAACTGGTGCTGTTGTATGCTCGTTGAGGCAGAACGCATAACCACCATCATTCACGCCATTTACAATATCAGCTACACACCAGACAAGCCTCACAGGAACCCACCATATGAACACCGTATTCTCCGCCCCCGTGTTTGACACCACCGTCATTTTTGAAGGCAAGGAACTCTTCAAAGGCAAAAGCGCCGCCGAGAACTGGGCAAAAAAACTGGGCGCAGAACTGGAATGCGTCACCACCGTAGAAAAGATAGGCACTGGCTGGGCTATAGTCGGCAATGTTGATGGCGAGGATTGTGTCTGGGCGATTTTGGGGCAGAGGTTGAAGCGAATTAGTAAAGAGTGAGTGATGGGTAGATGCGATGCCTCTTGTTGGGCACTTTATACTATGCCTTATGCTGGTGTTACATGCCGTGGCAAACGCGCATTGCCGTATGTGCTACGCACATAAGGTGCATTGCACCGCAACCTACTGACTGATTAACATTTTATGCAAGTTCTTGGTCCGATCATTTTTCTCATGGCAGCTTGCTTCTCATGGTGGCTGGCATTCCAATTCTCATCCATCGCCGGAGTAAATGGAGCTTTGATTTTCCTGGCGCCCATATTGCTGATGATAGTCCCCACTGCGGTCCGCGCTTTTAAAACAAAGTCTGCTGCTTTAGGCGCATTTTTGCTGGCCATCGCCCCGGTTCTGGGTGTATCAAATTTTTTGCCCTGGGTGATATTCTGCAAAATCGGTAAACTCTTGCTAGGTAACAGTGCAGATAATGTAGTAATTTTTGCGCAGGTATTTACAGTGTTGCCATGGATTTTTTTCGCCTGCTCTATCTTGATACCGACAAAAAAAGTGGACAAATCTAACCAGAATGCACGTAAAACCAGGCAAGGTTACAGGGCATCGCACCATGTGCGTCATGCACATTACAATTGCGCCTAACGACTACGCTGCCACATTGTTTAGGGTTGGGTAGGGTGCGCCATGCGCACCATTTCTTAACGTAGGCATATACTCCTGTGAATGAAGCAACACACCTCTTGAGGTTTTTGATCAGAAAGACGGTGCGCACGGCGCACCCTACACATGCTCATACGCTCAGGCTATGCCAACTTGTTACTCTGCTTTAGTACGTTTTTTTGATGACAGTGCTTGCTTATCCAAATTTCGCGACAGCCTTTTAATTATAAATCACCAGCACATAATGCTGCGCCTTGGCGGCGGACTGATAAAACTGGCTGACAGCGCGGTATGAAGGTAAAAGAAATTTTTCATAGACACTATCTTTTTCTTCTTTCCAGGACATGCCGCCTACTTCATATTTTGCCATCGTGGCGCGGTTGAATTGTGCCTTGATCGCAGATTCCCTGGTGAGCGCAAAGGCATCTGCAATTGCCTTGACTTCTGCCGGTGCATAAACACACGGATCGTCCAGGCCAAAATTGATCGCCGTATCACGCTGCGTTTTCTCGCAACGCCCTTCTATACCTTTCAACAGCGGGTCGGTAGGCAAGGCGTCGGTATCTTGTGGCTTGTTGCCCATCTTGTGCATTTCTTGCCCGACGGCTTTTTTAAAAGCGTCCTTATCTGTCTTTTTTGCAGCGCGTTCTTCCCGGTCAAGCACATGCATGCGGGCGACATTGTCTTGTTGCTCAAGCCGCTTTTTCGGTGATGCGAGCCATGACATTACTTGCTAGTCCTGATCTACATCCAGCATGGCAGCCCTGGCAAAGCGCGCATCATTTTTCATTTGCCACAAAAGCACAGGTTGTTGCCTGATCAGTTGTAATTGTTCAAGGGTGACCTGTACGTAGCAGGCAACGATACTCATAAGCGCATCAAGCTGGATTGGCAGGATGGAGTGGATTGTTCAGCAGCCAGCAGTATAGCGGCAAGAAGATACCGGCCAAGCAAACATGCAGCCAGTCTGTATCGCCAGGGGGAACCGCCCTTCTCTCAAGAATCACTCACAAAAACTCCACCAGTTGCCCACTCACACTACGCAGGCGTTGGCTCATGAGTTTGGCCAGCCGGGCCAGGATTTGTACGGCCAGCGCAGGTTTTTCGCGGATGATGCGCTGGTAGTTGTCCTTGGTCAACAGAAGAAGGATACTGTTTTGTGAGGCGATGCAGGTGGCTGAGCGCTTTTCGCCATCGATAATGGACATCTCGCCGATGGTCTTGCCGTGGCCTACCGATACTATGCGATGCGGCGTGCCGTCGAGGTCGGTCTTGAGTATCCCGATTTCGCCCTTGACCAGGAAGCCCATGTAGGAACCGGATTCGCCCTCCCTGAAAATGATGCTACCTGCCGAGACTTCATAACATTGCAGATAGGTAGCCAGGGCTTCGATGTCTTTCCACTCAAGGTCGGAAAACAGTTGTGATTCAGAGACCATGTCGCATACATCACGCGACTGAAAGGTCGTACCCGCGCCAACGAGACGAAAACCTGGCAAAGCTTGATCTGGATTCATTGTGCACCCGCTACCTTCAATATGAAGCATCACCGTCACTATCATTACCCTGGGGGAAACCGTGTCTGTCAGCAACGCATTTCACCCATCGCGCCGCTGACAGTTTATCGCAATTAGCGTTGCGACGACAGCACCACCAATGCGGGAGACTATTTTGCAGCGGCGCTGTAGTGGCGATCCATGTCTCTCGCCAAAATAAACAATTGACAATAAATAGATGATATTGCAAGATTTTATAGCAATTTTTTTTGCATACCTGACCATCACACGGAGGATGTATGACATTTGAACGCAAGGACGTCTCAACACTGGGTTCTGACTGGAACGATACGCTGGTCTGGTATGCAAAGGCGGTAGGCAAAATGCAGGAAAGGCCGCTGGCATCGCGCACCAGTTGGCGGTTTCTGGCGGCCATGCATGGCTTTAATGAAGTACTCTGGTCGGCCCATGGCTATTACAGCAGTGGCGAGGCCTTGCCCTCAGACAGTGACAAGGCCAGATTCTGGGACCAGTGCCAGCATCAGAGCTGGTATTTTTTGCCCTGGCATCGTGGTTATCTGGCATCGTTTGAAGCCATCGTGCGCAGTGCCGTGGTCGAGCTCGGTGGCCCCGCTGACTGGTCGCTGCCATACTGGAATTACTTTGACCCTGATTCACGTTCTGTACCACCGGCTTTCCTGCAAAAGACCATGCCGGATGGTTCGCCCAATCATTTGTTTGTCGAAGCCCGCTATGGTGATGGCCACGGCAAATTCATCGTCGAACCTGAAGACGTCTCGCTGAATGCCTTGAAAGACCATGCCTTTATCGGAGGCGATAGTGGTGGCAACTCTGGTTTTGGCGGGCCAGACACTAAATTCAATCATGGCAAAGGCGTTAACGGCCATCTCGAATCTGACCCGCACAATACCGTGCATGGCCTGGTCGGCGGCCTGGCTGACCCAGAGCATGAAGAAGACCGCACGACCTATGGCCTGATGTCCATCCCTGCCACCGCCGCGCTTGACCCGATATTCTGGCTGCACCATGCGAATATAGACCGCCTGTGGGAAGTCTGGCGCAAGCGTGATCCGCAAAATCTTGACCCTGATCAGGATAGCTGGCTCAAAGGCCCGGCTGACCGTAAATTCATCGTGCCTGACCCCGATGGTGAAGGCATCACTTTCACCGCCTCGCAAATGCTTGATACCACGGCCACGCCATTGAACTACACTTATCAGGACACCAGCGACCCGCTGGCGGGCAGCACGCGCAAAAAAGTCAGGCTCACAGGCTTGCGTCTCTTGAGCGATGCGCCTATGGTGAATTTTCTGGATATCAAATCTGCAGGAGGCCAGGTGGCGACAGAATTATTAGGGGCCAATCCCAATCGCATCAAACTGGCCGGTGGCGTGTCGCACACCAGCGTGACGCTGGATAAAGCCAGCACAGACAAGGTCAATAACAGCTTTGAGAGCGTCAAACTGTTCAGCGCCACGCCCAAAGAACCAGACCGCGTTTTTTTGAACCTGGAAAACATACGCGGCAAAAATGATGCTGCCGTCTTCTATGTGTACGTGAACGTGCCCAGTGGCGACGATCCGAAAGACCACCCAGAGAACAAGGTTGGCGTGCTGTCACTGTTTGGCGTATCCGACGCCAGCAAGACAGACAGCCCGCATGGCGGTGCAGGCATCACCCAGGTGTTTGAAATCACCAGCATCGTCGATAACCTGCAACTCGATGAAAGCCAGCTCAGCGATACCCTGCAAGTGCAATTCGTAGCGCGCAATACCGTCAAGCCTGAGCACGACATCACGGTAGAGCGCGTGAGCGTATTCCGCGAAAGCCTGTAGCCATGCTGTTTGCCACGCTGTTTGCCATCCTGCGCGCGGCCATGCTGAGCTGTCCCCGCCCCTTGCTGTTGCTCAGCATGGTGGGCTGGCTCGGGCTGGCTGCGCTGCAATTTGGCGTGCGTGTGCCAGAGTACTGCGGCAGTCTTGCCAACATAGACCTGGCTTATCTGGCCAATATCGGCGATCGCCTGGTCTTTGTCTGGCACACCAATTCCAGTACTAGCATGATGGCCAACTGGCTGCTGATGCTGCTGGCCATGATGTCACCCCTGCTCGCGCAAGAAATAACTTACCTGTGGCAACGCAGCCTCGCACGCCGCCGCCTGCGTGCCTTGCTGCTGTTTGCCATCGCCTATTTACTGATATGGAGCCTGGCTGGTGCGTTCATCATGCTGGCCTCACTGGTGCTGCGACTCGTCATCGGCGACATGCGCTGGTGCTTTGCCATGTTGCTGGCACTTGCCCTGCTATGGCAAATCAGCCCGGCCAAACAATACTGCCTGAACCGCTGCCACAGCCGCCCCCGCCTCGCCGCTTTTGGCTGGCAGGCCGACCGCGACAGCCTGCGCTATGGCCTGCAAGCCGCCTTCTGGTGCGGCGGCACCTGCTGGGCCTGGATGCTGGCCGCCACCGCCGCCGGCCCCGCCCACTTCCCCTTCATGCTGATCACCTCAGCCTGGCTCCTGATAGACCGCCAGGCCCCAGGCCGCGTGCCTGCATGGCAATTGCCCTACAGCCTACGCTGGTACCGCCCCGCCTGATACCACCCGCGCACCCCCGGTGATATCATCCGTATCACCGAAGAACCAACGTGAATCTGAACAAGATCACCAACATGAGCACCAACGAGAGCACCCGCATGAACACACCAGCCCCCCGCAGCCTCAACGGCATCACCCTCGAAAAAATCCTCGAACAACTCGTCGCTTATTATGGCTGGGAGCAAATGGGACAGATGATAGACATCAACTGCTTCAAGAGCGACCCCAGCATTAAATCCAGTTTGAAGTTTTTGCGCAAGACACCGTGGGCGCGGGCCAGGGTGGAGGAGTTGTATTTGGGGATGCCGGAGTGAGTAGCTGATGTCGTGACGTCTCATTTTTCCAGATATTGTCAATGTCAGTTCCAGCCCGAGTTTTTGATGGAGTTCAAGTTCCTTCAGTTACATGCTGGAAAAGCATTAAGCGTTCTTCAGGAAGAAGAAAAACATAAGCACTAGTGTTAGTCTTGAGCACAAGACTAAATGCTTTTCTCCAATTCAAAAATCTGAAAATGAAACCAGTAAACTGTTCCATATTCATGAAAAACCAGTCAGGGTAATCACCGTTTGGAAGATAAACAGAAACCGAGATTTCCTCAGAATCTGGGAGATTCAAGACTTGAATAACTCTTTCTATTGCTCCTTTATTTGCGTTAGCGTCGGTATAAATAGTAATTTCAAGAAGAATATTTTTGAGGATAATATCTTTGACTCCAATCCTCTGATATTGTTGTTCAGGCTCCAGGAATTACTATCTATGTTCGTGCCAAAAAGGTACGCGATAGCGGTCTCATTTTCTTCACGATGGAATTTCGCATGCAATTCCGCCAATTTCTTTAATTGCTTAGAATTCTTCTAGGGGATACGGGGGAGATTCAAAATCCGGCGGCCATGATGAATAAACTCGTCGGTACACACTGGGCAGTTTTTACACCCAAAATAAACTTAATGCTCGCTACAAAACTTTGCTGATCTCGATGGGTTAATAGTGGAAACGGCTGCTACTGAAGTGTCTGGCTCGACAAAATCAGGCATATTTTTCAGAAGGTGTGGAATCTCCAGCCAGCCGTAGTCCACATAAATCTGTGTCAGTTCGCCATGCTTGACATATTGCGTAAACGCCTGATGGGCAGTCAATTTAGAAATGTTATGCTCAGAGCAAAGCCAGGTTCTGAACATAGGGATTTGATCAATTTTAATTTTACCCCAAATGCCAAAATAAGCCGGATCATCAAGATAAATCATTGTTTCGTTCATATTTTTGTCTAAAACATTCACCAGCACGTAGATACGATTAGTGTATCGTAATCGAACCCATGTCATGCTGTAAATAACCAAAGCTAACGAGCAAGCCCCACGGTCACCACTTATCTATTTCGACGTGAACATGATGAAGCTTTGTCCGGTATCATCAATCAGGAATGACAATCAAGCTGTATAGAGATTTACTGCTGATCATGCGTACGATTACGTTGCACTAATCGTATCTACGACATTACAATGTGTGCGCAAAACTGCGCATAAAAGACAGCAGCGCGGATTGCATCACATAAACCAATTATTGCAGGAGAGATGAATTGCAGCAGCAATGGACAGAGCGTGCCATTAAAGGCGCCAAATATTTATTGGCAGGACTATTCCTGACCATCGCTATGCCAACGGCGCTAGCCTTGGCTCAAGATAATCACTTGGCACTGGCATTTGTACATTTCGTCTTTGGCGTTATAGGCCCGATTTTTTCTGTTATTGGTATTTACTTTATTGTGACGCGAAACAGGCAGCGTAAGTGATTTCAAGTACGATTGCACTAATGGTACCTACGTCGCTACCATCGTCAGGTTCATTCTCTCAATCTTTCTTATTCAGCAAAGCCTGATATTTCTCTAAACGCTTGTCGATCTTTTCAAGTACTGATGTATCACGGCGATTCTGATCTAAGGAACACCACCAACAAGGCTGTCAAGAAGTGATATCGAATTCTGTATATCAGAAAATTTTCCAAATAATTTTGTAATTCATCTAACGTCACGGCAATAGCACCTTCACATCACCATTGCTCGAAATCCTCAAAGTGTGAAAAATAAAATTTCCCATCTTGCCCAATTTGAGTTTTATCTGCTCCAAACCTTATTAAAACCCAGATGTGCAATAGCTTGATGCCATAGAAATTCTACTTGATCAGTCATTTCCTCATTTCCTCATTTCCTCATTTCCTCATTTCCAGGATAGCTGATATTAAATTCTGATACGCCAACAATGAGTTCAAACAAAGCCAGGTACCTCTCCAAATCCATCACACGGCGTCGTAAACGAATTTTGATTTCTACTACATTCTCCAACATTTGTACCTTCTGGATATTTTTTTACGGATAAATAATAATATCTTCACGAAAATCAGCGAAAAACCCCTCCCGCTCACGCGAGGCCGAGGACTCCTCCTTACCTAGGCTGACAGCCTGTCAGCCACTACCTGCATGAATGCTTCAAGTTCTGGCCGTGGTCCATCACCAAAATTGCGATGCGTATCGTCTGTCCATTCACAAAAAACTGTCCTGAGCGTACCGTCCATATTGATGCCGCACTCTAGTGTGAAGTAGCGCACGCCTACGTTTTCTGGCGGCAGTTCGTTGTCGCTGTTGAACATGAGCACTGCGGCGACATAGTGTGCTTCTGCCACTGCCCTGGCTTGTGGCATTTTGAGTATCGCGGCTGGATAGTTCTGGATGCGGCAAGTCGTGACTTTGACATCATCTACTCTGAGGTCCTTGGGTGGTTTTTTGGCATATTTGGCGCAGGTATTCCACATCCAGGCCAGGTATTTTCTTTGTTCTTCCGACGCAATGATGGAAAAAAACTGCAAGGGGTTATCTATACATGTCTGACGCACGCCCTGGTGGGCGAATATGTAATGCAACTCGCGTGGTTCGCTGAGCAAACCTATGGGTGATTCTTTCTTTTTATTGAAGAACATGGTTGCTCTTTCTAAAATGGGCCGGGTTCAATCAAGAGACGTGCCAGCTTTGCACCAAAGCGCACTGCAAGCTAGGGGTAATATCATTTGAGCTGGCAACTGTATCTGGATTTTAGCTGGTCATCACTGCAATAAATTCCATGTGTGAAGATGCCCCGGCAGGCTGAAGCTTTTGCAGCTTGTGTCCCTGGCTCTGCAAGCAGTTATATACGGCGTTGAAATTGCCGTTCTCCCAGAGAGTATCAGCGCATTCCGAGCCACAATAGCTGCTGTCTGGAATAAAACAGGCGCGGCTTGAAGAGAGCGCACTGGCAAACAGGCTGACGCTTGCGATCATCAGTTGCCTCCATTGATCATCATTGCAAAATCTAGCCCAGCGAGTGCTGTCGTTAAAGATAACGGCGTCCTGACACAGTTCTGCGCGCCAGCCGTAGGGGCCATTCAAGTAAAAGTACGCTTGCGGTATGTCGTCACCGGTATAGTTCTTCTTTGGGATGAATTCTGACATTGTCCAGTTGGCGGTATAAACCTCTTTGAATTTTTCCAGATTCAAGGCCTTGAAACCAGCGTTAACGGGCACTTCATAGTGATCATGCCACAGTTCGCACATGTCTTCGTAGCTCGATTGCAAGGCAGCCAATACCGAAGCATGGGATGGCTCTTTCAGGCCTATATCAACGACTACTTGCAGATCAACTCCCATTAACTGGCTCCATGCGATATTTGTTTTTTTTACCAGCTTGTACGTAGCGTTGCAACGCTACGTACAGTGAGACATCTTCCATCGCCATCACATATACAAAGTCTTGTGATGCAAATAATTGCGATAGACGATCTTGAATGCCTCGATGTCGCGCTTGTCTGCCTGCACGAGCAAATCGCGTACTTCGCACTCGTTGTCTTCGATTTTATAGACCCAGAAATCGAGTTTGATTTCTGGATGGTCTTGCGAGACGATGGAGACGCCCTTGCCACCGCCAAGGAAATTGGAAAACAGATAGACCAGGAATTTACCCTTGAGGATTTTCTTGTCTATCTTTAACTCATCGAGAACACTGGCGGCTCTTTCCTCTGCGGGGGAGACATCCTGGCGGTGGTCTGCATAGGTATTGAGAAACTGGCGCAGGTGCTTGACCTCTGCGGTTTTATAGGTCTGGCCGTATTTGGCAAGTTGCTCTTGATTGAGCACGAGTTCTTTGGATGCTTCTGTTTGTGCTTGGCTGGCGAGGGGAAACAGGAACAGGGATAACAGGAGTAGTAACAGGTGGCGCAATTGCATGAATGCTTTCTATGGTTTTTTTACCATTATAGTGCATGGCGGTCTATGGCAATGTACATTGCCTCATACATGCCGGAATCGCGTGCGGCGCATTACAATGCGCTCTGCGTCACGGCTTTGATCTGGCGTCAGGCAATGTCATCAGGTGCTATCAATCTGGATTCATCCAACGTAGCTCACACAGAATACGGCCTTAATACTTCTTCCAGAAATTCCACGAACACTTTGATCTTGGCGGCGCGGTGGTGTTTTTGCTGGAACAGCACGGAGACATCCGGGCCGGGCACTGCCCAGTCTGCCAAAACGGGTACTAGCAAGCCCTCCCGCAACGGGCCAGCCAATGAGATGGACATGTGCTGGATGATGCCTGCGCCTGCCTTGGCGCTTGCCATGAGGGATTCGACATGGTCCATCGCCAGTAATGGTGATGGCAGGTGTGAGAATTTTTCGCCACCTTTTTGAAACTGCCATGCTCTTAGCTGGCGCGAGTTGGGGCGCAAGAAACCCAGGCAGGGGTATTGCGCCAGTTCTTGCGGTTGTTGTGGCTGACCATGCCTGTCAATGAAAGCCGGGGCTGCGCAACAAAGGTAGCTGGTCTTGCACAGGCTTTTGGCGATGAGGTTGGAGCTGGGCAGCTCACCTATGCGCACGGCCACATCGACGCCCTCTTCCACCATGTCGATATTGCGGTCGCCAACGGTGATCTTGAGGCTGATGTCAGGGTAGGCAGCGATAAAACGCGGCAGGGCCGGTGCAATGTAGAGACGGCTGATAATGGCGGGCAGCTCTACGCGGATACTGCCAGCTGGTGCCTGGTTGGAATGCATGAGGCTGGCCTCAAGCTCACCCATATCACCGAGTAACTGCAAAGCCTGTTCATAACAATGCCGCCCTTCATCGGTCAGCGACATGCTGCGCGTGCTGCGGTTCAGCAGTTTGATGTTGAAGTGTTTTTCCAGTGAGGCGATCTGGTTGGTGACAGAAGAAGTGGACATGCCCAGCATGTCGGCAGCGCGGCTGAAGCCACCGAGTTCAACCACGCGGCAAAACACTTTTAATGCATCAAGTTTGTCCAATTTGCATACTCCCGTGTTTTATCCCCAGCGCAATGTCTGCATTCTAGCACCGCCGTCAGCCTGCCTTGCGCGCTGGAACCTGCGCATTATGCAGTTTTTCGGAAAACTGCATTGCGGCCAGGCCCGTTTATCTGCAAGGGGTGCGGGAATAGACTGTTTTGCACTGGAGACGCGGGGCCAGGCAAGACAAAACAAGTCAAGTCAAGTCAAGCGGCGCCGTCCAGATTGTAAACAGACTACTTTCATTCTACATTTCAGGAGAAATCATCATGGTAAACAACACTATGCAGGCACTGGTACTGGACAACTTTGGCGCACCTTTAGTCATGCGCGAAATAGCCCGCCCTCAGGCTGGCACAGGCGAAGTGCTGGTGCGCATCCATGCCAGCGGTGTTAATCCGCTGGATATCAAAATCCGCGCTGGCAAGGCCGCCCACGCAAAACCTGTGCTGCCCGCCATTTTGGGCATAGACATGGCAGGGGTAGTGGAAGCTGTTGGTGCTGGCGTCAGCGGCTTTACACCTGGCGATGCTGTATATGGCATGACGGGTGGCATCGCGGGTGTGCCCGGTTCACTGGCACAGTATGCTACCGTGGATGCGCGCTTGCTGGCACATCAGGCAGCAAACTTTAGCATGCGTGAAGCGGCCGCCCTGCCCCTGATTTTTATCACCGCATGGGAGGGCCTGGTAGATCGCGCCAGGGTGCAGCCTGGGCAAAAAGTGTTGATACACGGCGGCGCTGGCGGTGTTGGTCACATGGCTGTGCAACTGGCCAGGGCATTGGGTGCCGATGTGTATGCCACGGGCAGCGCCGCGCAAAAAGACATCATAGAAAGCTATGGCGCAACGGCGATTGACTACCTGGCCAACAGCGTGGCCGACTACGTGCAGCAATATACAGATGGCGCGGGTTTTGATGTCGTGTATGACACCGTTGGCGGCGCTACCCTGGATGGCTCGTTTGCAGCGGTGCGCACTTACGGCGGCCATGTCGTCAGTTGCCTGGGCTGGGGCACGCATGCGCTGGCACCGCTGTCTTTCAGGGCCGCGACTTACTCTGGCGTGTTCACACTGCTGCCCCTGATCACCGGCCAGCAGCGCCAGCACCACGGCGACATCCTGCGTGAAGCTGGCAGGCTGGCTGATGCTGGCAAGCTTATAGTGAGGCTGGATGAACGTGCATTTGATTTGCACACCGCGATGGAGGCACATCAGTTGGTAGAAGCAGGTAAGGCGAGTGGCAAGGTAGTGATTGATATCAATTGATATCGATTGATATAACATGCCAGATGGAACAAGGTGCGCATGGCGCACCCTACTGGCCTGGCATCTCTTCAATCTTTTTCCACATACACTTCCCGCGCCATGGTGACGACATCATCGACGCTGAGTTCGCTGAAGCTGCCTGTGTGCAGATGCGGTATGGCGGCCCTTTCCAACACGACGCGGGCGCTGGATTTGAGGCGGGCGAACATCAGGTGTTTTTTCTGCAGATGCAAGGTGGCGCAAAAGTCGGCAATGGCTTCTATGCTGGTGCTGTCGAGGTCAGGTGATTCTTCGAGGCTGATGACGACGACTTTGGCATCACTGGCGGCGATGTATTGCCTGGCTTGCGTCAAGGCGCGTTCAGCATTGGCAAAGAACAGGCCGGTCTCTGGCCGCAAGACCAGCACGCCGGGGATCACCTTGGCTTCGGGATAGTTGACGAGGTTGACAAAATCATGGCCGCCATTCAAACGACCGAGCACAGACACACTGGATTCTGCCAGCCTACGTAATAACATCAGCAAACTGATACCAATGGCGACCAGCAAACCATCCAGCACGCCCAGCATGAGTACGGCGACCACGGCAGCAATTGCCACGAACCTGTCGCGGTGCAGGCTGAAATACGGGTAGAACATAGAGGGCCGCAGCGAATGGCTGACTGCATGGATGACAATGGCTGCCAGCACGGGCGATGGTGTCAAGGCGATGACGGGCAACAGCGTCAGCACGATGATGAACAAGGCCGCTGCTGCCGACCAGCCCGCGACCTTGCTGCGCGCGCCATTGCTCTCATTGGCGGCAGTCGCAGAAAAGCCCGCCCCCACCGGCATCCCCTGAAACAGGCCGGACAACAGATTGGCTGCACCCAGCGCCAGCAAGTCACGGTTGGGGGCGATGATATCGCCATGGCGTATGGCAAAATTGCGGATGGAACTATAGGATTCAGCATACAGTATCATCAGCATGGCAATGCTCAATTCACCAATACGCAACCACTGTACATAAGTGAGGTCAGGCAGGCTTGGCACTTGCAGATGCAAGTCTATCTGCCCCACCAATTCTACCCCATGTTGCGCCAGACCCAGCCTTTGTCCGGCCAGTATGCCCAGCACAATCACGATCAGGCCAACTGGCATAGAGGGGATGCGTGCCAGCATAAACAAGAGTAGTAGCGCGACTACGCCCACCGCCAGTGACAGCCAGTTCCAGCTTTGTAGCTGACTCAACAAACTATAGATAAAGCGCGGCATGTCAGTGTAATGCACATGCGCACCCACCACATGGGCAAACTGCTTGACGATGATGACGCCAGACAGGCCAAAGGCAAAACCACGCAGCACAGGCCGTGCAATAAAATCAGAAATACTGCCCAGCCTTGCCACGCCCGCGAGCATGAAAAATACACCGGTCATGATGACGATGCCCATAGCTACCAGCATGCGCAAACCCGCATCGCCATTGGCCATGGCCGCCGATGCAGATGCCAGCACAGCAGCCGATGAAGAAGTGGCTGCGACGATGGCAAAACGGCTACTGCCTATCAGGCCATAACAGACCAGCCCGGCAAACACGGCAACGATGCCTGCCTGTGGCGGCAGGTTGGCAATGCTGGAATAGGCAACGGCTTCTGGCAGCAGCAGGCCAGCCAGCGACAAACCGGCGATGATGTCAGGCCAGGACCAGGTTTTGTGCATGTTGTTTAAATGTATTTGGGTAAGTACGTTTTTTTTAGCGAGCGCGTATTGGATAAATGATTTATCTTTTATTTGAAGCAATGCGCAGCCAATGTGCAACAGTATACGCGGCGCGGATATGGATGGGGGAAATGTCGAGCTGGAGCAGCTTCTTTAAAGAGATCAAAGAGATGAATCATGATGCAACTCAAAGTCACGCAGCAGGATGTGTCATGCGCAATGTGCCATGCGCATCGCATGACTCAAGCCCGGCTTTGCTGCGCCTTGCCAAGGGCAGGCTCAGTGACATCATCTATATTCATGGCCTTATCGGCGGCGAGCTCATAGGCTTTCTGGTCTATTGTCTGCCTGTAGGTATTCAACAAGGCACCTCCAATCACCATCACGACCAGGCCGCCAGTATGCTGCAACATCTCATAGTACTGCATAAGCAAGCCCATGGTAAAAAGTGAGCCGCCTGCACTGAGAACCATGCTCCAGGTTCTGGTCTTTGGCAGCGTAAGCAAAATAGCATAGGCCAGTATGATCAATAAAATAGGTGCAGAAACTGTAAAATTTTGCAGGCCGCGCATATTTTTGAAAAAGAAATCTGTCTGGAAAAAATATTGCCAGACTGGCGGCAGCCACATCAAGATAGTCAGGAGCCATATGGCGCCAAACGTGTCTTTGCTTTTGGGTATTTGCATTACAGGGTTCTTTAATTTCAATTGATGACATGCATGGCTAAAGCTAGTGACCGCGTCCGGCATCCTTAGGCTCTATCCCAATCAGTTTCAAGGCAAGTACGGCAAAACCTAGCACGATGCCCACAATGATGTCAGTTATCTTGCCTGAATAAGGCAGCAGGAAGATGCTGTACAGCACGCAAGCGAGGATGATGACAATGCATATCCCCACGATCATCGTCCTGATGATTGTCGCTTTGCCTGCGGGAAGTTCGTTCATGTCAATCATGCCTAGCTAAGACCTCGATTGTGCTACATGCCTGCATCCTTCATTTTACTTCGTATTGGCAAAAAGTATTTTGTACTTCACAATTTATATTTCCTATCAGCAATAAGACTGCGTAATGCACAGGCTATAGGCAGGCAGCGGTATTGCATCCGACTTTTACAATCGTTTTCAGTCGATGACAACAAGCTGTCGCGGCATTAGCATGCAAAAACTGCATGTATAGGCCACACAGAAATTGATGTGAATTGCAACACAACGTTACATAACAAAATATCTTGCCTGAAAATCGGCTAACTTCGGCTTTTTTATTTACCAAAATCAACATAATTTCCATGTGGAAATTATTTGTGTTTGTTATTTTCTTTTAACTCCAGACAAAGTGATGACAAATTGACGACAAAATTAAGTTTGCTAATATATTCCCATATCTGATACATTGGGTTACATTATCCTGCAGTATGAAACAAATGGTGCGATTGTGAATATTTTGAACTGGCGTGAACTATGGACTGCAGGCAGGGTACTGGAGGCCATTGATACAAAGAAGTTGCATGCGTCTGGCAGTTTGATGGGCAGCCTGCGCTGGGCCCTGCATGTGCGCCTGGCAGATGACAACAGCAGCCTCAAGAGCAAATTTCTGTTCCTGTTGCGAAGCAGCTTGCGCCCGCAGGTGAGCTTGCGTTGGTTCCATTTCCTGCACCAGACCTATTTGCAGAAGGCTACACCTGGCGATATTGCCCTGCTGGATGCCATACACCGCCCTTTCTTTGACCGCCAGATTTGCTGCGTGTCGCGCCTGCGTTTGTTACGCAATCATTTTCATTTATCTGCACAGTTGTTTGGCCGGCACCGCGCCCAGGACATGTTGACGGGCAATGACTTTACCCTGGCCACGTTAGAGGGCAAGAACCAGGAAGTTTATCGCATCAGCCTGTTCCGCAGTTGCGCCTTCAAACGTGAAGGTGGCTTGAGCCTGGGTCTGTTCCAGGGCAACCAGTTGCTACAATGCCTGAGTTTTTCTTTTGACCGTAAAGGCCACGAGTTGATGATAAGGGTGGGCGGCCTGCAGTCTTGCAAGCAGAACGCGCGCGAGACCATGCGTGCCTGTACCAAGAGCCTCTTTGGCATACAGCCGCGCCTCTTGCTGATTGAAGCCTTGCGCAGTCTGGCACGCGAACTGCACTGTGCAGGCATAGAATGCATCGCCAAGAAAAACCATATTTACCAATCCTGGCGCTACCGTTTCAGCAAGACCATCAAGGCAGAATACGACAGTCTGTGGCAGGCTGCCGGTGCCTGCGCACAAGCCAATGGCAATTACCTGTTGCCGCTGACGAGCGAAGATGTGCCACTGTCCGAGCGCCCTTCCAACAAACGCAGCGAATACCGTGCGCGCGATGGCCTGACCACAAGCATGCGCGAGGGCATCAGGCGCAGCCTGGTGGTGGCCTGAGTGTGGCTTGCCAGACTTATGTGGCTTATATGATTTATATGGCTTAATTGGCTTATCTTGCTTATGAGGGGCAAGTACATCTTACCCTGTCAAGCAGATGCCCCATCTCTCGCAGAAGGGGCTTTAGCCGTGAATGACTGTTACCGCACACCTGCTGGCAGCGAAAGCCGCTCCTGCGGTTGCAATTGCCGTGATGTAGGGCGCATTGCCATGCGCCGCATGGAATCTTCACTTCCCAAAGCAAATCATCCTTGACCTGACGGACAAGAAAGTCCCTGGCAATCCGACAAAATCATACCACAGCCGCGAAGCATTGAAAGTCGTCGGCGAGGTCAAAGACTGGCAAGGGCACCCGCCAGAAGTGCTCAAGGCCATGAAGGATCATGTAGAACAACTGCGGCGGCAGGGTGTAGAGGCAATTGATGATTGAAATTAGCTGCCCTGCTCCTGACAGCCCCCCCCCTCTTCAAGAACACTGGCATTTACACACCACACTGCCATAGTAAGCCGTTTGCGCTCAACAATGATAATACTATAATGTGCATATAAGATCCTCAATGCCTCCGCTAGTGGACTCTCACAATGGAATCGAGAGCGAATGACATGTGCCCGGCGCATCAGAGCAAGGCAAGGGTGGAACACATGAACACAGCGATAGCGGGGCTATCGCGCGTATTTGCAACGCAGCCATGATCGTCGCACACATGGCAGGCAGTCCGTTTTCCACTATTACAGTCCACTAGACCTGCAAGCAAAGGAAAAGCGTCTATGGACAAGCGTTTCAAACCACTGTCTCCAGCAGAAGAATTACAAGCGCAGCGCACATTGGCTGCAGAGCTGGCGGCAGTTCCGGCGATGCAGGTTCCGGCTGTCATCAGAAAAATACGTGTGAGCCTGCGCCTGACCATTGCTGACTATGCGCGGCTTTGCGGGGTGTCTGCCCGGACTTTACAAGACATAGAGCGTGAAGTATCCAGCCCCAGCATGAGTACGGCAGACAAGCTGCTGCGCCCCATAGGGATGAGCGTGGGCGCAGTACAAAAACCGCTACCGCACCAATAAACCACATTCTTGCATAGTTATGCTGTAATTATCACAAGAAAATCGGGTAAACTTAGCCAGACCAATCCCATCCCGCTTTACGCTGCCCACAACCGGAGAACATGCTTGATGACAGCCCAGCAGCATCCCATGTCTGCCGCCAGGGTATTGCTCCCGGCCTGCCTGTGGTTCTTTGTGCTGGCGGTGGCGGGCATGTGGCTCACGCGGGGCGACAACCAGGTGTCAATACTGTGGTTTGCCAATGCACTGGCAGTGGCTTATATGCACGGACAGGGGCGTACCCGGCAATTGCAGATACTGGTGCTGACCATGCTGGCCAGCCTGGCCGCCAACCTGCTGACGGGCAATAATCTGGCAGTAGCTATCCTGTTCACCCTTGCCAATGCGGTAGAAGTGGTGCTGGTCAGCTATACCATACGGCATGCGGGGCTGGCACAGGGGTTTGAGCATTCAAGCAGCGATATGTTGAAGCTGATCTTGCTAGGCTTTTTATTACCCTGCGCCTGCAGTGCCACGCTGGCGGCAGCACTGGCAGCCTGGGTTGGCCTGGGTGACTTTGAACTGATCTTCACTGGCTGGTATGTGTCGGCCTCGCTGGGTCTGATCCTGATTTACCCGCTGGTACGCAGGATGCGGCTGGAAGCAGCACCTGCCTGGGCCAGCCGCATCAACTGGGAACGCTTTGCCCGTTATGCCTTGCCGATCCTGGTGCTGGTGGTAATCACGCTGCTGTATCTGCCACTGCCTTTCCTGTACATCCTGGTGGCACTGACCTTTGCTACCCACAGGCTCAATTTTGATGAATCGCATCTGCTGACGGTGCTGGCCATCACCTGCCTGGGGCTGATGCTGAGCCTGGGCCAGGTGCTGCCCCTCGGCGGCGTAGCCCGCTGGCAGTTATTATTTGTGTATCTACCCATCCTGATTACCTCGGTGCCGCCGATGCTGATGGCGGCGGCACGCAATGAAAACCAGCTCAAGGAAGCCGAAAGGCAACGGTTTTCTGAAGAACTGCAAAAGAGCAAACAGTCACTGCAATCCACCATAGACCATATGCCCGCGATGATAGGTTACTGGGATCAGACACTGCACAATCATTTTGCCAATGCCGCCTACCATAAATGGTTTGGCCTGACGCCTGAGCAGATACGCGGCATGCATATGCGCGATGTGGTCGGGCCAGAAATATATGCGCAAAATTCGCCTCACATGCAAGCCGCACTGCAAGGTGAACCCAGGATATTCGAGCGCTCCATCACTGACGCCGATGGCACCCTGCGTTATGCCCTGGCTTACTATACGCCCCACATCGTGGCCAGCCAGGTGCAGGGTTTCTATGCCTTTGCCACCGACATCACGCTACTCAAGCAGGCGCAGTTACAAGAAAACCGGGCCCAGGCCAAGCTGGCCAGCGTGATTGAGGCGGCCAGCGAATTTGCCATTATCGCTACCGACATGCATGGCACCATCACCCTGTTCAGCAAAGGGGCAGAACGCATGCTGGGATACCAGGCACAGGAGCTGGTTGACAAAAAAACGCCTGCCATCTATCACTTGCCGGAAGAAGTCGTCACCCGCAGTGCAGAGCTGAGTGCCGAGCTGGGCTACCCGGTAGAGGGCTTTGAAGTGTTTGTCGCCAAGGCCAGGCGTGGCCTGGCGCAAAGCCAGCAATGGGTGTATGTCAGCAAGCTGGGGCAGCATATCCCGGTCAACCTGGTGATCAACAGCATCTATGATGAACACCGGCAAAACATCGGTTTTTTGGGTATTGCCACTGACATCAGCCGCCAGAAACAACTGGAAACCTCGATGATCAGCGCGCGCGACCAGGCCGAAATGGCCAGCCGCACCAAGTCAGAATTCCTCGCTAATATGAGCCATGAAATCCGCACGCCGATGAATGCGGTGCTGGGCATGAGCTATCTGCTGGGCAAGACAGATCTCAGTTCTACCCAGCGCCATTACCTGGAGATGATACGCTCGTCTGGCCAGTCTTTGCTGGGCATACTGAATGACATTCTGGATATCTCGAAGATAGAAGCGGGCCGCATAGAATTGTCGCCTACCCGCTTTTATCTCAAGGATGTGCTTAGCGCACTGGCCAACATGATGTCGGTCAATGTCGGTGAAAAGCAGCTGGAATTATCGATGGGCATCGACACTGACGTGCCCAAGGAACTGATCGGCGACGCCCTGCGCCTGCAACAGGTGCTCATCAACATCATCGGCAATGCCATCAAGTTTACGGCCAATGGCGAAGTCTCGCTGCTGGTGCAACAAGCTGAGCCGGTACAAGGCACTGAGCAGGATGCAGACAGCCTGATGATACAGTTCATCATCCGCGACACTGGCATAGGCATGTCGGCAGAGCAGATCAGCCGCTTGTTCAATGCCTTTGAGCAGGCCGATGCATCCACTTCGCGCCGCTTTGGCGGCACTGGCCTGGGGTTGGCGATTTCGAAGCGCTTTGTCGATCTGATGGGGGGCGATATCCGCGTCAATAGCCAGGAAGGCACGGGCACAGAATTCATCGTCAGCGTGCCCATGCAAACCGCACCAGCCATCGAAGACAATCATGCAGAGAGCGCCAGCACTGGCGCAGGCAGCAACCAGGCCAGGAAAATCCTGGTCGTCGATGACAATGCCACCAGCCGCAGCTATATCGCCAAGACCATAGAAGCATGGGGCTGGCATGCCGATACTGCCAGCACCGGCGAGCAGGCCCTGCAAAAAGTGCGCGAGCACCTGGCCGACCAACCTGCGGCAGAAGATGAATACTGCGCCATCCTGATCGACTGGCACATGCCGGGCAAGGATGGCCTGAGCACCCTGGCCGCCATCAAGGACATGCAGGCCAGCCAGCGTATTCCCCTGATCTTGATGAGCAGCGCCTATGACCGTAGCGCCCTGCAGATGGAAGGCAAACCAGGCGCGCCCGATGCCGTGTTGCTCAAACCGGTCACCGGCTCCAGCCTGTATGATGTACTGCAAGAGACCAGCCTGCAACTGCACCATAGTGCAACAAACCTTTCCGCGACACTGCCCGCTGCCGCAAACCCGCATAATGAACAAGCCATGAACAATAGCAGCACACCCACCAGGACAGGCGCAGGCAGTTTCAGTGGCAAGCACATACTGCTGGTAGAAGATAATTATTTCAACCAGATCGTCGCCACCAAGATACTCGAGCAAACCGGGGCCCGCATCAAGGTCGCCAACAATGGCAGTGAAGCAGTAGAGATGTTCAAGATCGCAGAAGAGCAGTTTGACCTCGTCCTCATGGACGTGCAAATGCCCATCATGGATGGTTGGACCGCCACCGAAATCCTGCGCAAGGAACTGGCCCTGCCCATCCCCATCCTGGCAATGACTGCCGGTGTCATGACCGCAGAACGCGAACATTGCCTGGCCGCAGGTATGAATGATGTTATCTCCAAGCCCATAGATATAGACCAGATGCTGGGCGTGCTGGCGCACTACCTGTTGCCAGAACAGCCCGCCGCAGGCAAATCAGCATCCCCCGCTACACCTGTATTACCTGCGGCCATGCCATCACACAAGCCACCTGCCAGTACAGCGCCTGCCACGATAACAACAGAAGCAGAGACAGAAGCACCACAACAAGCACTGCCCGTCTCAGGCATGACAACGCCACCAGCCGCCAGCGGCGTGTTTGATCCTGCCAAGATCATGGCCCTGGCCAAGGGCAATGCGGCACTCATCAAGACCCTGTCGGGCGTCATACAAAACATGATCAACCATGCCAGGCAAGACTTTGACCAGGCTGTCAGCCAGTGGCGGCAAGACGACGTGCAGCTCGCCGTACGTACCCTGCACACCATGCGCGGCAGCATAGGCACCCTGGGCGCCAAGGACTTCGCCGCCGCTGCGCTGGCGCTGGAGCATGCGATTGCCCAGCAAGACCAGCAGCGTGTGCCTGACCTGATCAGCAGTGCCGACCAACAACTGAACCTGACCATTTCCAGCGTACAGAACTGGCTCAATGAACAGATGGCCGACAAGGCCGCACCAGAGGCAAGCGCCAGCCCGATCAAGCCTGCCGAGCTGCAGGAATTAAAAAACCTGCTGCAAACCCAGAACATGCGCGCCAGCACCCGCTACCACGAAATGCAGGCCAGCCTGCAACAGCACCTGCCCGGTGAGCGTTGCCAGGCCATGCAGGATGCCATGCTGAACCTGGACTTTGCCACTGCCCTGAACCTGCTGGAAGAGATTACCGTGTAAATTTTACAATGCAGCAAAATCCGTTTGCGTTCGCCGGCACAAATGTTATGCTGGCGACATGACACTGTAGCAGAACAAAAAAAACAGTAATAACACAGTAATAAACACCAGCACCATGTAGAACCATGCCTATCACAAAAACTCTGGCCAGCCTGACGGACAATCTCGAATTTGCAGCGTACCGGCCACGCATACTCATCGTTGATGACCAGGTCATCAACATCCAGGCCTTGAACCAGATTTTTGCGAGAGACCATGAAGTCTTCATGGCTACCAGCGGCCAAAGCGCCCTCGATTTTTGCAGGAAAACCCCGCCCGATCTGATCCTTCTCGACGTCATCATGCCCGGCATGGATGGCCTTGAAGTGTGCACCCAACTCAAGCAGGAAGAGCTCACCGCCGACATCCCCGTGTTGTTTGTCACCGCCCAAAACGATGCCAATGAAGAATCACGCGCCCTCATGGCCGGTGGCATGGATTTCATCAGCAAACCCGTCAACCCTGACGTGGTGCGCGCCCGCGTGCACACCCATGTGACCCTCAAACTGCAACGCGACCTGCTAAAACAACTGGTGTTCACCGACCCGCTGACAGGTCTTGCCAACCGCCGCAATTTTGACCAGGCCATCGATAAAGAGTGGCGGCACTGCCAGCGCAACGGCAAATCCCTGGCCGTGCTGATGATAGACATAGACTGCTTCAAGCAATACAACGACACCTATGGTCACCTGCAGGGTGACACCTGCCTGCAAGCCGTGGCCGCCTGCCTGCAAGCCGGATTCCGCCGCCCGCACGACATCGTCGCCCGTTATGGTGGCGAAGAATTCATCTGCCTCATGCCTGAATGCGAACTGCAGAGCGCCATCAGCAAGGCCGCCTCCGTGCTGCGCACCATCACCGACCAGGCCATCCCGCACAGCTCCACCAAAGTCAGTGACAGCAACATCGTCACCCTCAGCATAGGCGTGGCCGCCACCGTGCCGGGTGACCAGCTCAGCATCGCCGAGCTCATCGCCAAGGCTGACCAGAAATTGTATGAAGCCAAACAGGCCGGGCGTAACCGGGTGGGGGCATAGGCTGGGTTTGTAGGGTGCGGCAAACACACAGAGCGTCCAACAAGTATGAAAACGCCTTTTCAAAATGATGTAGGGCGCATTTCAATGCGCCGTATGTAATCCTCACAGTCCATAAAAATATTTTTCCCGTGTACGATCTACCCATAAGGCAATGCGCCTGGTAATTTCATGCCAAGCCAACACTTACAATTTTTAAGCCATGCAATTCTTACGTATCGTTGTCTCAAGCATCGCAACACTATTCCTGCTGCTTGGCTGCGAAAAAAATATCGATATCAATTTTGATCCACCTGATATCAAACCAAGAGTCGATGTGAAGTTGCCGGATGCGGATGCAGACTTACCCAATATTTTTTCCAGGCTTGATATTCAATTTTCCAAAAACAAAATCCAGGTCATACCGCCACTTGATGATCAGGAAATTGATACTTTGGAACAGCAACTTCCTTGCAAGCTACCCCCAATTTTGAGAGCAATGTATCGCTGGCACAATGGCATCGTGGATTTCACACCCACATATGAATTTCAAGCTTTAGACAAGGTCGTAGAGGAATACAAATTCTTCAAACGTTTTCACAAAGAGAACGGCTTGAAAGAGGGCGAAGGCTGGCCTGCACACTTTTTGCCGATTTTGCAGTTTAACGGGAAAATGTACGTAGCCCTGGATTGCAAGGATCAGGACCACACGCCTCTGTTCTCTTATTTCATTGAAGACGGCACGCCGCAAGCCATGTACCGTGGCCCAGGTCATCTGCTACAAGTAATACTAGGTTCTTACGAAACTGGAGCATATAAGCGCGAATTTGATCTTATGGATAGAGACCCGATTGCAGAAGACAAGGTATTTCGCCAGTATGCCTTTGCAAGCGAACTGAAAACCATGGAACGCAATTGGGTGGCGCTGGAAAAATCCCTGACAACTACCCAAGGAGACAATTTCAACTCGGTGACAGGCTATCTGTTTGAAGTACCTGACGAACGCGGGATTCCTATCCTGGTAGATCAGCTTCGTGATGCAGATGCAGAAAAAATCGTGCACATCTGTCTCGCTCTTGGTGGATTGAAGTCAGAAAAAGCGAGGCCAGCGTTGTATGACTTACTTAAACACAAATCATCAAGAGCACGCAATTTTTCAGCCAGCGCCTTATCAGAACTGAGAGGCCCACAAAGCCAGGCTGAAACTGACACCCTGCTGAGATTGCTGGAAGACAGTGACAAGCTGGTACAGCTCAGCGCTATCGAGGCATTAAGACATGCCAAATCCTATCGCGCCATCGATACATTGATTGATAAACTGCATCGCAGCAGGCCAGGAATGCAGGTCTATATTATTGACACATTAGCCGACATAGGCGACAGACGCGCCCTGCCTGCATTAAAAGAACTGCAGGCCAGTTTCCCTGCAAAACTAGATAACACGCGGTATGGCCGCACCCGCGGCGGTGATCCCTCACCTACGGATTTCAAATCAAGCGTCGACGAGGCGATCAGGCGATTCGGGCAATACTGATTTTTTTATTCAGTGCGCCTGTTCAAAGATATTCCACGTTCAATGTCAGTCCGTAGGGCGCGTTGTAACGCACTGCTTGTATGGATGTATACACAAAGCAGCTACAACGCCTCTCAAAAAAATAAGTTCCTTTGCCTGCGCAGATGACCATCTTCATCAGATGACCCATTCGGTACCTTGCAACGCACCCTACTGATCTGCGGGCCACATGCAGCGCATGGAAATACGCTTTGAATGAACTAGGCGCAAACCTCTTACTGTAGGATGCGCCACGCGCACCACAATGACCAAAAAAACGCGCCACATCTCACCATGGCGCGTTTTTCATTTGCTACTTAATTTGCTACTTAATTTGCTGCTCATGTTACGGCTTACGCCGCAAGCTTACTTCACTGCTGGCGTTGCTGTTTTGCTGCTACCTGCTGTTGCAACTTTGCCTGCATCAGTTTTCACTTCCGCTTTTACTTCTGGCTTGACTTCTGTTTTCACTTCAGTCTTTGCCTTGGCATGCTTTTCATGAGCGACGTGCTTGACGTGTTTTTCATGTTTTTCTGCTGTTTTTTCTACGGCAGAAGTCTTCGTCTCACCTACTGGCATTGCCGCAGTGGTGGTCGTTACGGTTGTCGTCACTGCCTTGCCTGCTGGTGTAGTGGTCGTCACAGCAGGAGTTGCTGCTGTCGTTGTCACTACTGCAGGTGCTGCTGTTGCTTTTGCTGGTGTAGTTGCAGGTGTCGTCGCAGGAGTTTGTGCAAATGCGCTACCCATCAAAACGGTAGAAGCGATCAGGGCGGTAATGAGTTTGTTCATGATAATAATCCTTAATATGTCTGTGAGCGATTTGTCTGTTTTTGCTTGATTGCCCGACAGCGTCTAGCTGCCGGTATGCAATCTGACTACAATTACTTATTTCGATGCTGCGCTGTCTGCGGCAGATGCGCCTGCTGCTTTTGCTTCTTTCTTGGTGTGCTTGGTATGCTTGGCAGCTTTTTCGCCTGTGTGCATTGCTGGCTTGGTTTCTGCAACCGGTGTTGCTGGTGTAGATGCACTGGCTGAAGCAGAAGCTGCTACCACTTTCGCGGCTGGCGCAGATTTGGCTACACTCGCTGCTGCGGCGGCTGTTGCTGGTTTGGATGCAGCAGTAGCAGATGCGGAGGCTGGTGTCTGTGCAAAGGCGCTACCCATAACAACTGTGGAAGCGATGATGGCGGTGA